>JAMCTX010000025.1 GCA_023381255.1 Nitrososphaerota archaeon | reverse complement strand
ATTCTACATTTTAATTTATACAGGATTTAGATGCATTTATTAATTACGAAGGTGAAGCAATAAACATCTTGCTGGATCAAAATACTAAATATCAAAATATAACAAATGAACCTATACTACAAATAATTGAAGGTATTAGAAAGTTATACTTTAATAAATATTCTACTACTCAAAAACTGTATGATCCTAAAAAAGAATATTTAACAGCACATTTTTTGGGGGCACTTGGTGTTATGCCACATTTACAGACCAAAAACCAAAAATTACACGCTCTTTTATCAGCATCAATTTCATTAAATAAATTAACAAACTTATCATCTGCTAATTCTAATCAAAATCCTGTATAAATTAAAATGTAGAATTTTAGGACTTATGTCACCCCTTTACTGCACGGTCTACTGGTAATATGTTCTCCAATTTAAGCGCTTTGACAAAGCGTTCGTACCAGCTTTCATTCACGCTTGAATACCTTTCAGCAGGTGCCTTCCCTGTAGTGGATATTATGGCTGCGTTGTTGTAAAAGTTAAGGTATGTTCTTATGCTTTCATCTATTTCAGACATGTTGGTGCTTCTTCCAAGCCTGTGCCTGAGGAACCTCTTCAACCCCTTCTGCATATTTGAAAGCTTGCCCATGGTTTGCGGGTGGTGGACCGAAGTCCAGATGTGAATCCCGATTATGTTTTCCTCACTGTAATGCTTCATGTTGGTGTTCTTCTTGGAAAATTGGGATCCGTTGTCAGTCAGCAGGTTCTCATATTTGCCCGGATGGATTGTTTTCATGGCATGCGTTACCCTTTCTTCCGTTGAATCATGCATGCTAGTTGCCCACCCCATCCGTGAGTGGTCGTCCTCCATCGTCATTATCGGAACGCCGTTGAAGTAGGTTATGTCAGCCTGCTTCAGCCGGGACAGTTGCCTGCCCAGCTTTGGGCCTCGCTACGTGGCCATTGGCTCTTACCACGCTGAGACTTTCACTCATGGTTGTTCACATCCAGCGGCGCACCTTTCCTTACTTCAACTATCCTGTTCTCAACATCCACTGAGATCCTGTTCGGTAAATTGTGTGGCCTTGTTGACTTCTTCCTTAACCCTGCTATGACCTCTGTAAGGAAACGCTTTACTATCCTTTTCATCTGCCTGACGCTTATCCCGATCTTTTCTGCCGCCTGAGCCCGTGTTATCCTCAATGGTTCCTCTGCCAAAGTCCTCGCTACCGTAAAGTATCTCTGCTTCACGTACTCCTCTTCACTCTTTATTAAGGGGACGTGTTCATCCTCCAAATACACCTCCCCCTGCGTGATGGTTGTCATTGTTATCACTTCCATGCAGCGGGAGGTGACATAAGTCCTAGGGTCTACCATTATGCAACAAAGAAGGTCTACCAAAAACTATTTAAAGGATAACTGTAAATAATTTTATATGGTTGAATTTTATAAAATTATGGAGGGGGATGGGTCTGGCGATGGCAACGATGGGTCTGGCGATGGCAACGATGGGTCTGGCGATGGCAACGATGGGTCTGGCGATGGCAACGATGGGCAGTTTTAACGTCTGTGGTCTAACAAAATGGTGAGGCTCACCTACATGATGTCACAGAATACTGAAACACCATTTGTTACTCTTGCTTACCTTTATTGATGCTTTTGTAGAATATTTTATTACATTCGTTTTATTTAGGGCTCCGTTTGGCAGTCAATAATCAGTCAGTAAACGGAGCGAATAAGCCATACATGGATATCGGTTTTTAAATTATCCGATTTGAAAGTGCATTATATATTTCCCTGAGCGCTGCAGCAGCATTCTGAGCCTTGCCTATTGCTATTATGAAAGTCCCGGTGCCTTTATCCTTGAGAATCTGCTTTAAGAATTCAACCTCCTCTCCTGTTATATCCTTAGCTGGCCTGTCAATGGAAAAGGCTATGCAACCGTATTTCCCTGCTGTTCTTTTTACCAGAGCTTCATCTTCTTCGCTTAAACCTTCCCTATCAATGCGCACCGCGAGAGCCCTGCCCTCACCCTTTATCATTTCTGCAACCTCGCCCCTTGCTTCGGTAAACGCGCCGCTGACGTCAAAGAGTGAACGCCTGCCCTTTGGTGACAGGACTTCTGGTGCTTCGCCCGGCGCCCGTTCCTGCACAATCACACCAGTGGCTACCAGCGCAGCAAGCACAATGTAATACGGATACACCGGCTCCTTTATCAGAATAAATGCAAACAGGAACGTTAGGAAGGGGACTATCAGCATTGCGTTGCCGGTTATTGTGGGCCCAATGGTCTTCAGCGCATAGAAGAAGAAATAAGCGCCCGCAAAGTATGTCACCAGGCTTACAAACAGCACAGAGGCTATCGCAGGAAGTGACGGGTTGAAAATTACTGAATAACCGAAGCCGTGCATGATTGGCAGAAGAATAACAAAAAAAGTTAATGCAGAGGCGTTGAATATGAAAAGCTGCACAAATATGGGCGCGTTCCTGCTCTTTATGAGCAGGTTTGATATTGCGGCAGCAAACCCGGCTGCAATCAGCGCGATAATTGCCGGTAGTTGGCCAAGGTTTACCCTTATAACTGTTCCTTCCGTTGACGCAAAATACATAGCAATAAAGCCAATGCCGAGGCCGGCCAGCTGGTACCTGTTCACCCTGGTCTTCAGTATCAGGGGGATGAAGGGTATCATGAGCAATACCCAGCTCCTGTAAAGCACGCTTGCAAGGCTTGCAGAGACCTGAACCGAGCCGTAAGTTACAAGGATTGCGGCTATACCATAATTCAGCAGGCCCGCAAATGAAATTACGGCCGCATTGCGCCTGTCGGCAAGCACGTTCTTCAGGGAGGCCAGGCTGTCTGTGGCAAGGAGGTATGCAAACGAAACCAGCGCTGCAGATGCGAAGGACAGGAGAAGGAAGGACACTGCGTCCATGGCAAGGGCCCCCACTCTCAACGCTATAGGCCAGAAACCCAGCCCTAGCACATTAAGCGAAAGGTACAGGAAGGCCTTTGTCCTTATCTTCATGCAAATATCTCAATTTAATTTTTAGCCTGAAATATTTATGCGTTGCTGCAGCGTTGATTTTCTTGGGCAAAATTCAAGGCAGAGAGTTTAGCTGATTTTTGACGGTTTTGCCACCTTTTACCACGAGCAGAACATTCTCCCTTTTCATTGATGATGCATTTTGTAGGGGGTTTCCATTTACAGCAATTATGTCCGCTCTGTATCCTGCCTTTATCGACCCCGTATTCTTTAGCCCAAGGCATTCAGCCGCAAGAGAAGTGGCTGATTTCAAAGCGCTTTCAGCGCCAATTATCTCGGAAAGGTAAATTATTTCCAGGGAGTTCAACCCAAGAGGCTTGGAGGCTGTGCCGAGAAGGTCTGTGCCGGCAGCGATCTTGACGCCTGCATTGGAGGCGATTGAAACCTCCTTTTCAAAATGCCTCGCTATTACCTCTCTGCGTTCTTCGTAGCTATTTTCCGAGAGTTTGTAGGTTGACAGCGTGGGCACATAAAAGATGCCCCTTTTCCTCATCAGCTCCGCCTGTTCTTCCGTCAGCCCGAGCCCGTGCTCAACGCTGTCGAAGCCTGCATCTATAGTGTTCTGTATGGCTGAAGAACCATAGGCGTGAGCGGCTGCTTTTAGATGCGCGGCATGAGCTTCATCAGCTATAGCGGAAAGCTCTTCAGGCGTGAGCTCGTTCCTGATTTCTCCCCCTCCCACAAAGCTGCTTGACGCATAGGCCTTGATTGACTCAGCGCCGTTCCTCACGTTCAGCCTGACCGCCTTCCTGCATTCCCACGGGCCGTCGCAGTAATATGAATAAGAAAACTGCTTTGACAGTTCATAGGGCAGAAATTTCGGGTCATCGTTGCCTCCTGTTGCTGCAATCGAGTACCCTGACGAAATTATCCTGGGACCACGCAGAATTCCCAGCTTTTCGGCCCTGCTCAAATCCAGGGACACCTTATCCCCCATTGTCCTCACTGTTGTGAAGCCAGATTCCAAAAGGGATTCGGCATCGTAAACGGATTTTACCGCAAGCAAGGCGTCTGAAGTTAAAACCCAGTCCATTAACCGGGGGCTGTCGGTGCCGAAAAAGTGGATATGTGTATCTATCAGCCCCGGCATAAGCGTTATGTCGTTTAAGGCCTTGGAATGCAGCTCATCGACATGGTCTATGAGTCCCGTAGCCGCGTTAATCCCGATTTCAGCATTTTCAAAAAACCTTTCGCCGTCAAACGTCCTCCCTTTAAAAATAGCTATATTATTCAATAAGCTAACAGTGTGTTTTTCATATTTAAGGTTTTTAAAAACCCAAAAATTGTATGCCATTGGTTTAACTTATCCTTTCCTTGCAAATAGATGAAATTTCAGCTGCATGCTGACGCAATGCGAATCGGTGAAAGACTGAACTGCGCCACCAGTCATGAGAACTTTAAATATCGATATTTTTCATTTGTACATAGATGAAGAGGAAAACATACGGCTATCTCATGCTGTTCGTGGCGCTTTTGATAAATTCCGGCATAACCATAGCCTTCAAATTTGCCAGCAACATCAGTTACATCCAGCTGCTCTTCTTCATTTCCATGACAGGTACCATAACATCCGCGCTGCTGATGTTCATGGAGGGAACGCAGGGCGAAACAAAGTACTATTTCACCCACCCCAGGCCCTTTGCGCTCATGGCAGTCTGGGCAATCCTTGTCTACACGCTTCTTGAGCTGATATTCGGCTACACGACGCATTATGTCTCCGCTTCGCTTTCAGCCGTAATATACAGGACTTACCCCCTGATGCTGATACTGATGGCGCCGTTTATCCTGAAGGAAAGGATATCCAGGTGGGATTTTGTAAGCGTTGTCATCGGTTTCACCGGCCTCATAGTCGTTGCGGCAGCAGGGGGCGGTTTTCTGATTTCTTCGACTGCAATGCCGTTTATCCTCCTCCTTCTTGTTGGAGCCTTTTTTGATTCGCTTGGCAGCGCGATATCAAAGCGCTACTACTACGATATTTACAGCTCGGTATTTATGTACAATCTGCTGTCATTTGCGGCGTTTTTTATCCTGGCTTATCTTACCGGGAACATCACCTTTTACGGGATGTCAAGCAATGACTGGATTGCTGTACTGTTTCTGGGCGTGTTTCAGAACGTTCTGCTGACTTATGCCTTCGTAGGATCCTTCAGGGTCACAAACACGACAGTGGCCAGCAACCTTTACCTGCTCACCCCTTTCATTACGATAGTTCTCAGCTACGTGCTGCTCAGAGAGGAGATGCTGGTTTCATATTTCATTATAGCATTTACGGTAATCGTGGGGGTAATGGTGCACCTCAAGTTCTCCAGGAAAACCACGTTCATTATTAAATGCGGAGAAGCCGAAGCGTATGACGTAACGCCGGCGTTTGTGGGGACCAGGGACAGGAAGCTGTTTGAATCAATGAGAGGCGAAGGAAGGGTTCTGGGCATTGTAGTGCCAAACGGGAAAGCCAGATACAGGAAAAGGGAAGAGGAAATGGTTGGCAGAACAAGCATGCGTACTGTTTTCCCCGAAGATGAAAACCCGTTCATGGTATTTACGCTGAAAAGTGAGGATGTTGCCCTTAAAGATGACGACATTGAATTTATAGCAGATATTACAGGGTTCAATGAAAGCAAGGACCTGCTGTTTTTGATGGCGGGGAACCCCAAGAGGTGCAATGGGGCATTAAAAATTATATTAGGGAACATTAACTGAAATTCGATTTGTTTTAATGCTTAAATTGGCCCCCAGCGTGCATTTAGCTCATTGAAACAGCGGGTTAGCAAAATTTTTTAACAGCAGCACAAATTAGCAATTAAAATTGTGCAGGTTCAGACTGGATTATGACTTTATTATGAGCAATTTTAACGTTGTTTCCGGCTCATATTTTCTTGTCATGGGGGACAATGAGAAGGCCCTGAGGGAGTTTGACAGGGCTGTTGGCACTGACCAGAACAACCCTGATTACCACATCGCCAGGGGGAACGCGCTCCATTACATGGGAAGACAGGAGGAGGCCTTAAGCGAATTTGAAAAGGCAATAAGGATTAACCCGGACTACTCGTTTTATCATTACAGCAAGGGCAGCGTGCTGTATGAGCTTGTGCGGTACAAGGATGCAATATGGGAATATGATGAAGCAATAAGGCTCAGGCCGCATGACCCGTTCTATCGTTACCTGAAGGGCACTGTGCTGTATTCGATGAAAAGGTACCGGGAGGCGGTGGAGGAGTTTGAAATCGCGATAGCGTTTGACCCGGCCAACCCGGATTACCACGTTATCAAGGGGGTTGCGCTGAATTACCTGAAAAGGCATGAAGAAGCGCTAAGGGAGTTCAACAAAGCAATAAAGATGAATCGAAAGGACCCTAACTCTCATTACAACAGGGGCATTGCTCTGGTTATGCTGAACAGGTTTGAGGAATCAACAAAGGCGTTCAAGGACGCACTGAAACTAAAGCCGGATGACCCGGCCGCGCTGATAATGCTGGCCTCTTCTCAGGCCTGCGCTGGAAAAGATGGGCTAAAGACGTTGACTGTTGCTGCAAATCATGGTGTTTACCTATGCCAGTTTGCCAGGAGGTACGCAGCTGACCAGAGCTTCACTCAATGCGTGAGGTCCTTTCTGGAGGAATTCGTGAACTCAGATTGCAAATGAGTCCGTGCTTTCAAAAAGCGCCTTTGCGTGCTTTTCAGGCTTTGTATTTTCTTTCAATGACTGTGCTTCTGCTGATCGTAACTGGCCCCGCCGGAAATGTCTGAAGCACAGTGAAAACAAGCATGCCGCCGAAATAAGGCACTATCATCCTGTTGCCCTTTAAAATTGGAACGCCGTCAAATTCTTCAGCCATGTCCATGTCTTTAATCTCCTTGAAGTCTTTAAGGATTAAAACCACGAGCTTTTTGGCAGGCCTGGTTTTTATTTTTCTCACCTTAACACAGCCTCCTACATCGACACCAGCATTTTCTCTCATGAGGCCATCCATCCTGATCATTTCTTTACCTTCATCTGCAGGATAAAGCGGCATTACCCTGGCCACGGTTTTCCCTTTTCCATTTATTTCCACAACGTTGCCACTCACGACATCAAGTTCGTCCATGGTATAGTAATCAATTCTTGCAATGCCCTCGTTGACGTCTATGCCATAAGCTTCTTTAACCCTTAGAGTTTCATAGCCTGGCATTGGAAATAATTAATAGCACAATGCTATATATTTTTTTAAAACCTTAACTCCCTATTTTTTAGGTAATATGCCTATCTCAATCTTCCTGACAATTTCTTCCACCTTTTTTGGTATTTCACTCAGGCCCGTTCTGCCATCCGAGTATTTTATGAAGAACACCCTTGACAGGTTAAAGAGAAGCTCATTAACAGACACTTCGCCAACGAGCCCGGCATTCCTGAGCGAGCTTAGTGCTGAGTAGTACAGGTAAAGCGAAATGAACGATATGAAGAAATAACCCCTCAGTGCGTAATCATCAGACAGGTAAGATTTGTCGTTTTCAAGCTCGTTCTTCATTGCGTCAAACGCCTGGTCAACATCCTCCCTCTGCTTGTACAGAAGGTATATTTTCTCGCCATCCGTATCAATCGAAGAAAGCACGGAGATCTTTCCAAGCATCTTCTCTTCAACCTTCACGTTGTTGCCGTTAACTGCCATTTCTATGAGGTTTGACTGCTCTTCGCCCTTCAGCTTTACGTCCTCAAAGAGGTAAAGGAACATGCTGTTTACAGCCTTCTTTCCCCACCTTATTCCCCTGTGGTGGTACACAAACATGCTGTCCATTGGTAGGGAATAGTCTATCAGCTTTGAGTTTCTCCTCAATGGCTGGACAAAGTTGATCCCCTTCTCCTTCATCCTCAGCATCGCGTCCATTGACAGAAAGCCCCTGTCCGTCACGATTGTGCATGAAGTTAGGTTAAATTCATCAACAACTGATGAGAAGTACTTTACATCCCTCATAGACCCGGGCAGGGTCTTGAGCATAACAGGGCCGTCAGCGAAAAGCAGGGCAAAGTTAACCTGCTTCAGCTGAAGGTGATCCTTGTTGTACCCCTTCTCGGCAAGCCTCAGGTTAACTGATTCCGAAAATATTGATGAAAGGTCCAGGAACAAAACAGAGCCGTGCCTGATCAGCTTGCTGAAGAAGTCCCTCTGGGATGCCCAGTCAGAGCCTATTTCCCTGAGCTTTGACGCAATTGTGCCAGGGGACAGGCTTGCATCTATCTCTTCGGAGAGGTAAAGCCTTGACCATGCGGATTCTGCATACTTGATCGGCACCGGCCTCAAGGTGCGCGTTATTGACAGGGCAACTATCTCCCTCCATGAATCAGGAAAAAACTTCTTTATCTCGCCAAGTATTTCCTGCATGTAATTCCAGAGGAGCATGGCGCCGCCGTACTCAAACACGCTGCGCACTACAGCCCTTTTCTTTGGTTCCAGCCCGTTCCTGGTCAGCTTGCCCAGGTACTGGCCTGAGACCTTCCTGGCCCTCCCCTTTTCGCGGTCATACACGCTTGACACCCTGTACAGGTAGTAGTTGCTGCCGTTCCTCTTTACCTCCACAGGGCCATATCTCTTCTTGAGTTCAGCTGCCATTTCCCTTACCCAGTCTTCCATATTACCCATTAGGTAATACTCATTATTAAACCTGCTTGTGCTGGATTTTGATAATGAAATAGTGGCTATTATATTATCAAAGCCGATACATATTACCTAAGAAATAAGAAGTTAAGGTTTTTAAAATATTTTTCAAAAGCTAAAAATAGAATATAATTAATTTTTCAAACTTTATATAAATTCTCTTTCCCAAAAATCAATAACTGACACCCACAAAGACCCGCCTCCCAGCGCGCTAAAGATAACCAGCTTTTATATCAATCAAGTCAAGGATTAATATATGACTCTTGTACCATAAAACTTCTTTCCATTTAACGCTTTAATTATATTATCCTTGTTATCAGATGAAAGAAATAAAACTTCTATTCCTTTTTTTACTAACCTTTCTGCTACTAGAAGTTTGTATGTTATTCCACTTATAGCATCAAGCGGATATATTTTAGCTCTAATCTGGTCAAATGTATATATCAAATTACCTTCCATTATAGGCGTTTGGTTAATTTTAATTCCTTTATTACTTTTAATCGAAATTAGATCTATGGTTTTTCCTTTATAATCTATGATCCCATTTGATTTTATTATAAATAATACACGTTTTACTTGCTTTACATTTGCTATTATATCAATTATTTCCTCCCCTCTCATTATTCTGTATCCCTTTCCCTTTTCATATATTACATCTTCATATGTGAGGGGCACAGCACCATTCTTATACAGCGTTTCCAGTTCTTTCATCATAGATTCAGTATATTGTGGAAGGAAGAAAAAAGGGTTTATGCCATAATTAATAAGTTTTTTAGGAATATTTTTGCTAAGTTCCAGTATTGCCATCCTAGTAAGAGAAACGCCCCCTATATCTTTTTTATACGTGAAACTGTTTAAGCCGTATGCAATTGCTACAGGAAGCCCCCATGATCCAATACCATGTATAATGAATAATTTGCCTTTAAAATTACAAAGCGAACTTGATATGTTTTCAATAGCTTCTTTGTTTAAACTAAATGTGCGTTCCTTAAAAGTTATACTTGAACCCCCAAACTCTACTACGATTAAACCTTTTATCGAACGCACATGTTATTTTTGAAAATTTAATTTATATATTTTATTTTTTAGTATTACGATGTTGGACCCAGTTTATAAGTTGGGTTGACTGATATAAAAAACAAATTATTTTTGAGACTATGTGGGGTTTCCTTTGTAGAAAGGAGTGAAGAGAACTGAGGTTGGTTAGTGAGGATTCGGCATTGGTGTATCGAACTTCTATTTTGTGTTAACGTCAAAGTACAAAAAGGTTGTATTCGTGGGGGAAAGGCAGGGTGCCAAAAGAGCTTTGCTGAAACCTGCTACAAGCTGGGGGTGAGGATGGAAGCGTGCGGGTTCGGTCCAGACCACGTGCACCTGTTTGTGAGCGGGTGCAGGAAATACTCGGTTCCATTTATGACCCAGATGTTCAAGGGCGCAAGCTCAAGGAAGATAAGGAGTGAACTGCAAGGTCACATTAAAGATAAGCGGCGGGAAGATTCCTTCTGAAGCGGCGGGTACTTCTACAGGTCGGTTGGCTCAACAACTGCAGAAGCAGTTAAGTACTATGTCGAGAATAGCCAGAGGAAGCACTGGGCAGATTATGAAAAGGCCAAAATTATGGAACCAGCTCAGATAAGGCTTACAGACTTTATCTAGCCAGACCCGATGGGTCTCAACACGTCGTAGTTCAGAGCCAGCTGGGAATCAAAATATTCCTAAAAAAGGTCAAAAGTTAAGATTTATAAATTTGTAGTTATATAATTAATAAGATTGGCTGTTAAAAATAGCGGAATAGCTGACAGTAAATTTTACGAAAATAATAATATAATTTTTTCTTACGTAAAAAAGAATCAAAATGGGTTTCAATTAGTAAACGATTTGGAAAAACTTAGGAAAAAAAATTCTGACCCTTTCCTTATATGTCTTGCGAATGGTACTTTTAAATGGAATAACGGATTTATAAATGGTAATATAAATTTATCACAAAATGGAATATTTGTTGCAACTACAAATGCGAATGGAAGGAAGGTATTTGAAGGCCGTATTTTAGAACCAAACCTTAGTCTTAATATTCCAGAGCAAGGCGAAATTAAAAACTTCTTAGAACATAAAATTTCATCAATTACAATTAACGCTTTTAGATGGATTTCTGGGGGCGTTATACCTGTATTAGAATTATCAACTGGCAAAAGGTATGCTGTACTAGTTAGACGCGATAGTAAAGCTCAAACGCATGCGGGTCATCTCTCAGCATTTGCTGGTTTATCTGAAAATACAACAGAAATGATTGATCCAAAGTTAATAATGATTAGAGAATTATATGAAGAACTCATTATATTTAATAAAGATATTTCTTTAAAATATACATTATCTTTCGAAGGGAATCGCGAATTTAATGATGAAGAAAAAGCGTACTTGAAAAATTACGGATTCTATAATGATGTATTAAATAAAAATTACAATACTTGGAATCGTAAATTGTTGCGTCATTTACAAGTTCAAAATAAGAAAATACAAGAAAAATATATCGAAGCCAACCTTTATCAACTTGGTTCCGATCATATTCATTATACGGTTGATGCTAAAAACGGCACAAAAAAAATGGAAGGAAATTTGGTTATTTGCCCTTTACATGGAGATGTCAGTATAATTGGTACGGTACTGTTTAAAATTAACGTCACGAGTCCTGATCAAATAAAATTGGTAGATTTTGATAGTGATAATGGTAGGTTGTTATTTAGAGATATATATTTAATAGATGAAGAAAATTTGGAAAAAATGATCAAGGGTTATTCAAGTAAGGTACTTGTTTATTCAAACGATGCAGAAGAAGGCGGAGTAAAACCAGATTTTAGTATTACACTTTTGGATCCTATACCATTTATCATAGAAAAACCACTGCTAACTTCGTCGCTTAGACAATCTTTAATAAATTGTTATAATAATATGTTTAAAAAACATAAAAAAATTTCCGAATTCGGATATCAGTATAAACAAAGCAAGTATGTGAATAAAGCCTATAAGGGGGTTTTGACAGAATGAATAATAATAATATCATCAATAAAAAAAAGGAAACTAAGTTTTACCTTTTTAATCCGGATTCAATTCAAATAGATGATTGGAGTAAAAATGGTGAAGATAATTGGAAAACTCATTTTCGTATGTTAATAGAAAACGAAGAGCAAGATGTTAAAAATATAGTTAATGGGTTTCTTGCCGCTATAGATAATATTTATGTTACCCATTTTCCGAAATTACCTACCTATACCGAGCATTATATGACACATTCTAGGAATGTGGCACGTCTAGCCTTCAAATTAATGGAACTTAACCCAAATAATTTTACCGAAACCGATGTTTTGATTATTGCTTTATCTTCGCTGTTTCATGACTTGGGGCAATATAATCCTAAAACATCTACCACTGGAGAAGAAGATAGAAAAAATCCTAACAAAAGCTTAGAAAGCATATATGATGAAATAATAAACAGTCCTAGCCTAAATAACTATAAAAGTATTCTTCAAAGAAAGAAGAAATTTGGAAAAGTGCTTTTCAACATAGCATTATATCACCAAAAAAATATGCCGTTTGATTCAGAATATAATAACCGTTATGCTGATTTGAAAAACAAAGGCTGCGTGGACAAATCACTTAATAAAAGAACATTTGAACAGGCCCTCAAGGGTTTAAAAAAAGAAGAAATTGAACACTACAAAGATGTTGCCGCTATTTTTCAACTGGCAGACGGTTTAGATATTCAAAGATTTAGAGAAACGTCAATAAGAAGCATCATAATGAGGATTTATCAAATTTTAACTGAATTAAAACTAGAACTTAAAATTAAAAATGAAGAAGTGCTGGACATAAAAAAATCAAGCAATAATATTATCCAAATGTCGCATCTGATAAAAGAGTTATTGGTTTCAGGAGTTAGCATTGAAAAAAGAGATAATAACTTGAAACTAATATTCAATTTTAATAATACTGATGATTTTAGTTATCTGAGAACCGCACTTAAAAGCATGATAAAAGAGATAATATTTTCAAATAACAAAAACTATAAGTATGCTGAAATTAATTTTATAGATGCTTTTTACTATAAAATGATAGAACTAGCCACACTTGTTGATGACAAATCAGTAGACAAAAATAGCATTAAAAATAAATTTTTTGAGTTAATTGATTTAATGAATTTTAAATTACAAGGTTCCTTTAATAAAGAGTGGCAAAAAGATGTAGAATTTAATTACATTAAATCTCTATTAACACATTACGTTTTGGAACCTATATTAGAGGAATTGATACTTACACAACCATATATCATAGAAATATTAAATTTGCATAATTACCTGTTGATAATTGAGATTTATGATAAAAATAATACTTGGAATCGTAAATGTATTTTAAAAACAGATGGTAGGATAGATTGTGAATATAACACATGTATAAAATTAAATGAATTATACCATTAATCTTTAATGGTGTTTTTGTTATATCAATAGATACATTTCCGATGACCTTTTCTTAACTGTTTTTGTTATAAATTTCCTTTTTATTATCTTAATATAATATTCTAAACATTATAGCATTTATCTTTTTATGATAAATAATTTTGCTGTCGTATCCCACAATTATTAACACTTAATGACTCACATAACAGGTTGACATTAACAGACGACAAGATCAAGTGGATAATTAACATGAAAAAAGATAACAAATTGAGCACGAAAGACATTGCAACTA
>JAMCTX010000024.1 GCA_023381255.1 Nitrososphaerota archaeon | reverse complement strand
CACGTGCAGTTCTGCCTTTGGAATCTGGGCTATGATTGGAAACAACCCATTGTCTGACATTTCATATATTTCTGCGCATATGATAATTAAGCGTTATGCTAAATTATTAGGGTTTTGGCGTTAAAAGCCGATATTAAGCTGATATGAAAAACCAGCAAATTGTTCTGAACTATTTAATTGTGTTTGTGTTGCTTGGCTGGCTGTCTGCGCTAACCTTTCTGAGCACTTTACCGCCCCATGGAGGTATTTTTGCACTTTCAATACTTTTATGTGCCACATCCTAGGTCAGATATTGCCTGAGCTATCTCAACAAAATAATAAAAATCGGTCTGTAAGATTATTTTGTAATGCGCTGACATTACAGCTCCTATTATTGATTAAAAGGCAATCCTTTGTTATAATTTCGGTTATATGGAAAACAAGGAAAATTATTTAATATAACAGGCACAAAAATATCTCATGCCTTTGTTTATATCAAAACGCGACGCTAATAGGCGCAGGAGAGGTATCGCGGTTGCAACGGCGCAGGTGCTTTATAGGCTGGGATTCACAGTTGACGATATAAATTCAGAATCTGATGCCATCAAAGCTCTTAACAGCATACATAGCGAATACCAAACTACCTACGGAAAGGCAAACCCCCAAGAACTCGCTTCATTGATAAAATCAGAGGGGCTTGATGTCGAGGAATTTAAAAACAGGTTAAAAAAATACCGGCGGACAGCAAATAGAAAACTTGAAAAAATGGAAGCTGAAAAGCTTGAGAGCATTGTTAGCATGGTTAGTAAAGCACTTATGGATATCGGAGCAGTTGATGTAAAGGACGCAGATAGCATAATTGAATCGTATGCCAGGGCGGCGCAGGTGTTTAAATTTCCCGATGGCAAAAACACAATAGAGTATATAAAAATGCTTAGAGGTAATGGACGTTTTGTTAATTCTGTAAACAACAGACTTAAGGAAATGCAATATGAAAATAATATAAAAGAAGAACTTCAGAAATTTGCCGATGAAATTTATTCTGAACGTAAAATAGGAGGAACTATAGACCAAATAAGAATATATGATGGCAAAAAGTTTGAAATGATAGCCGAGATTGGAACAACGTTTGTAGACCAGACTTTCAGGTCGCTGGAAACTGCAAAAAATACTATAACTGACATAGCAATAAGAGAACAGAAAAAAACAATCAGGTGCACTTATTGCGGAGAACCACATACGCTTTATTCACTTGTTAGCGGTGATACAGCCAGATGCAGTTGCGGTGCGCTTGTTAGGGTAACTGAATTAAAAGGGCCTTTTGGATATAACTTCGAAGTTAAATTTATGCGAAATAGACCCCGTGAGCCAGTGCCGGGATACAGGGAATTTGTAAAAGAAATCAGCAGGCATGTGTATGTTGACGCCATTTTTACATATTCCTTCAGGAGCGAAACTAAGAGCTGGGATGTCAGGAAAATCGATAGCAACACGCTATTTTTCGGTATAAACGCAATTCAAAACAGCTCGTTTCCCAAGCTGTTTACAGATTTGCTTAAAAGTGATAACCAGGCTGGGGTTGTCCTTAGAACATTTACCGAAAAGAAAGATGAGCTGACAGGTTATCCAATTAAAGAATTGCGCGGTTATCTGGTGACACTGGTCAACAAGAGACTTGTATACACACAAATCTCCGCGCAAGAGATGGCCAGGTCAAACAGCATAGACGTAACAACTGGTAAATCGTTAGCTGCAGAAAGAGGAGTTGTGTACTGCGGCCCCAATGATGACTATTTGGACGACAACTTCAAAAATATCAACTGGTCACATTAAAGATGATTTAGTATAAAATTCGCATATAAATAAAAATAAATGGCGGTTTTCCTGTTATACGGCATGGGTGAATGTTATTATATCTATGTAACTATGACCGACGGCATATGTGATGTTTGTTATAATTAATTTACGGCTTTGTGCAGCTTGCGCTTTTTTACGAGATCTTCATTTAGTCATCTTAATGCTGCCAAAATGATGACCGTTGTTAAGGTCTAAAAAATGACCATAAAGTAACTGCAACGCTGTTTAGTGACATGGCAAGTGCGGCAAATTGAGGCGGAAGGTAAATTGCTGGGTACAAAATGCCAGCAGCTATTGGAACCAGAACCGCATTATATCCAAAGGCCCAGATTAAATTCTCCCTTATCCTGCTTTCCAGTTTATATGAGCCATCAATGAGGAGCTTTATAGCTGCAGGGGAGTTTACTATTATATCTCCCGCTTGCTTGCTTATATCTGATCCGCTGCTCAAAGAAACACCAACATAAGCCTGTTTTATTGCAAGAGCATCGTTTACTCCATCCCCTATGAACATAGAGTTTTCCATTGATTTAACCAGTTCAGCTTTTTCCTGCGCAGAAAGCCCCTTCAGCACCTTTACACCAAGGTTCCTTCCCAGGTCATCAGCAAATGAGCTTGAATCACCTGTAGCTATCAATACTTCATGGTTCAGCTTAAGATCATCTATCAGTTCCTTAACTCCGTCCCTGACTTCATCCTCTATAAAAAAGGAAGCCATGGGTCTCCCATCAACACATACTATTATATCACCATCTATTATTTTATCACAATTTTTTTGGATGAATTCTCTCTTTCCCACCAGCAAATTATGCCCTTCTACGCTTCCCATGACGCCTTCACCTATAAATTCTGTAAAATCACTTACGTTCATTTTTATTCCTGAAAGAGACGATATGGCCCTGGCTACGGGATGCGAACTTAAACCTTCAAGAGCAGCTGCCATTGCAATTGCTGATCCATCAACTACAGTAGCTGGAATTGCACGAAGCTGACCGCTGGTTATTGTGCCTGTTTTGTCAAATATTACAGTTTTTACATGCCTGGCTTTCTCTAGGGCATCACCCCGCCTTACAATTATGCCCTTGTTTGACAGCCTTCTCACCTGAACAAGAACGGCGAGGGGGGTGGCCAGTCCCAGCGCACAGGGACAGGCCGAAGCCAGCACGGCTATGCTAAATAGCAGCGCTTCGCTCACAGGGACCGTCATATGCCAGACGAAAAATGTTAATGCGGCAATCACGATTATGACCGGGGTAAAGTATGCTGTTACCCTGTCAACAGTCCTTTTTAAACCAACGGATGATGTTCCTGCATCGTTTACGGCCTGAACAAGTTGAGCTATGTATGTATTTCCACCTCTTCTAGTTACGTAAATTTCCAAGTATCCATTTACAAGATAGGAGTCTGCGGTTGCCGGGTCCCCCTTATTCTTTTTATTTGGCACTGATTCCCCTGTAAGTATTGACTCGTCAACTTCTCCTGTACCATCGTAAACCACTCCATCAACCGGTATCACCTCGCCCGATTTTACAATTACAATATCCCCTACATTAACCTGATCCGCATCCACAATTTCACCAGTTGAAAGCCTTGCGGTAAAGTGAGGCACATGCACATATGAAATCCTGTACCTCAAATATGAATCCAGAGTCTTACCTACAAGCACGAACGTTACCAGCAGCGAAGCGGCATCAAAAAAAACCTCGCCACGGTTGGCTAGATCAATTACACTGTAAATCCAGGCTGTGCCGGCAGAAAGCGCAACAAGGGTATCCATATCTGCGGTCCTGTTCCTGAGTGCCCGAAATGCGCCTTTAAAGTACCTCCGCCCAGAATAAATAATAACTGGTATTGAAAATACAAATGCATATATATAATTTCCAGTGTACTGATAAAAGAGAACCAGCGCAGTGAACAATGAAGCAACTATTAAGGAATAGACCATTGAGTTCATGTCCTTTTTAATCGCTGAAACTTCTGCCTTATCATTGTTCAGCAGCGTTACACCATATTCGCTTAATTTTTCAACCAGATCCTTTGATGAAACTGCTTGGGGATTTATCCTTAGGTTCAGGACGCCGGTTGCTGGGTTAAAGTGGGACGAGATAACCCCCTCAACAGTAACTGAATTTAAAATCCTTGAAGATTCCTCTGGATTTGCGTTTAGTGCCAGTTTTATTTCCTGTGTTTCCACATCATAACCGGCTTTCCTAACTGATTCAACGACTTCGTTTAACTTGAAATCCCCCTGCACTTCTGCATAACCAGTGGCCAGATTAACAGAAACGCCGTTGATTCCTTTTACCTTCTCTATGGATTTGGTTACTGTGTTGACACATGTAGCACAGTGCATGCCAACAATTCTTAGCTTTTCTTTTTTTTCACTCATTAATGCATCCCACGGGGACCTGATTTCAGGTATCCCTCTGGATCTCTATCAAATTCGGTTTTGCAATTTGCCGTGCAGAAATAATACACCTTTCCTTTGTAAAGGGTTTTGTGCTGTGTGGACTCATCAACTTCCATTCCGCATACTGGGTCTATTTTGCTCATATCATATGCTTTTCAGCAATCAGTAAAGATTTTCCTGTTTACAATTGTTAAGTTTTTAAGAATAAGCATATATGACAGCATATATTAAAATTGATTATGGAACTTGACAATGTTGACGTTACAATTGTTAATGCGCTGATGGACGATGCATGCCGTTCACTCAGGTCAATGTCAAAAGTGACTGGGCTTAGCGCTCCAGCGATCAGTTCCAGGTTAAAGAAGCTAAGGGATGCCGGAATTATCACGGGAACCACTGTTAAAATAGACAGGGGAAAATTAAACGGCGGTGTTACTGCTGTGCTCTTGATAAAGTGCGACGTATCCAAGTTAGACTTAATCGCAGATAAGCTTTATTCTTTTGAAGAGATTACTGAAGCGTTCAGGCTGACCGGTTCATATGGCATATTGGCTAAAGCAGAAGCTGATGACATTAATTCCATGAATAACTTTGTCGATATGATTGAGCGTATTGAAGGAATAACCGACCTCAACCCCCTGATAATTAACAAGTACATAAAGGAAACTGGGAAACCTTTCAGAAGGATAAGCGTTAATCTCAGATGTGAGTACTGCGGTAATACGATAGCCGGGAAGCCGTTTACAATTGAATTCAGGGGAGTCACCAGGTTCCTGTGCTGCCCAACCTGCATGAAGGAATACCGAAATAAGTATGGAATATGAAACACCATAGCTCACGGAAAACCGGTATAATTAAAAAATCACTCATGAAGATTATTGGATAAAATTTTTAGAATAACATGCGGCTTATGCCGTTATCGTTAATGCCCTTTCAGGGTCATAGCCCTTGTTCCTTCCCCAGTCCGCTAGTGCATCGACCAGCTTCTTGGCACCATACTTGAGGAACCTGTATGTAAAAGCCTTTGTTATAGGGCTCTTTATGACGGTAGGCAGAAGGCTTTCAACTTCAAGTATTGTGTGTCTCCAGGTCCTGTACAGAAGGTAATATCGTTCTTCGGTCAGCTGTGATTCTACGTCAAAAAATTCATCACTAGAAAGAGCAGCCATGGGCACAAAGCTAAGAACGGTTACTGTCCAGTGCGCCCTTTCGCCTATACTTTCGGGAAGCTCTTTTTCCATTCTGTCTATAAGCCTAAGCGTATCCAAAACATCATCTTTTGTTTCACCAGGCAGTCCCATGATTGCAGTGTAAGCTGGCACCCAGTAATTTTCATTGAGTGTCTTCGTTCCCTGAAATACAACCTCAGGCCATTCATCATCAGAAAATGGAAGGGCTTTTCTTGGCATGAAACTCTTTGCGAGCCTGACTGAACCCGTTTCAAGCCCAGGCTGCAGCCCTATGATGTTGTCAGGACCTGATTTCATTATCCTGGAAAGTTTGGCAAAGGCTTCCGGATTTGATGCCGGGGCAGATATTGTTCCGTGTGTTGGGTTGGTATGCGTTACGCCATCATGGTTAACTATCGCAGAAAACAGCTCGAATAACGCATCCCAGTTGGGGTTCATCCTGCGATGATCGTCAAGCCCATAAAGAAATATGTCTTCACTCTGGGCCCACACGCTTGTCACACCGTGCTTAACATTGACATCGATGTTCTTCATTATATGCTCGATTGGCAGATTTCTCGCACTCCTGAGATTTGGGGCGCAGTATTCGCAGTTTCTTCCACATCCCCTGTTCATTTCCAGCAGGCCGTGCATCGTTGCACCCTGAATGTTTGGTATTTGAGAGATTTCAGGATAACCCCTTGTCTTAATAATTTTTTCAGCAGACCCCTGCATTATATCATCCATTATCTGGGGCATTACGTGCTCCGTTTCCCCTATTATAACGTGGTCAATTCCCAGTTCCTCCACTGAAGACGGCCTTATTTCCAGTTGCCACGCACCAGGTCCGCCAACCACTATCTTGAATTTTTTCCCTGAATTCCTGATGTGGTTAAGTTCTCGAAGTAATTCATAAAAGTAAAATTTTGTATAACCGGTCTGCCTGCCCGCATTCGTAAACATCATGGTAACAGGCCCGAGGCCCAAAGGGTCCATGGTGGAAATTCCAACCATTTGTGTATCATAATCAATATAGTTAGATATGTTCTTTGGTGTGACTACAGATACGTTTTCCCTGCCAGCCACATTTGCCATAAGTGATTCCACCAGCCTCAGGTCATATGGTGCCTTTACTGGCATGCCGTCCTCGGTAATTGCATATGGCGAAAGAAAATCAAATATGAATTTTGGCAGCCTTTCTGAAGGAGCACACCCAAGAAACTGAAGTAAAGGTATATTTCTGTACTCACTGAACAGTGTCCTGTCAGCAGTGAGCGTGATTTTATGATGCATATAATTGGGTAAAAAGCTGCGGTATAAAAAACCTTTTCTAAGTTATTAGTTTGTTCTCACTTTTTTGGTTTTATAACTGCCAAAATTCATATTTGATTTTCAAGTTTGTCTATGTTCTCGCCGTTTTTTCCTATTAACCTGCCAAAGGCATCACGGCTTGCCCTTATTATCACGCTCTTCTTTCCTACTTCAACTATAGCTTCCCTGTCATACTGTGATACCAGCTCTTCTATTCTGTCCTTCTGACCGCTAACTGGCACGACGACCCTTTCGTCACCGTACATGTATATCTCATATTCAAGCTTCTTGTTGTCAAAATTTCTGACTTCTACAACAGGCCTGGCAAGGTCATCGGAAGTCATGCCAGCTGGAACGCGAACGGAAAGCCCCAGCTCGTAAACCGATTTTATTTCCCCGTTGGTTACAAAGATTACAGTGTCAACAATCCTCGGTGTAATTCCTATATCTATGCGCTCAATAAGCCTCTGTACAGCATCTATGGGGCTACTGGAGTGCACAACACCTACCATGCCAACACCAGCTAACCTCATGTCAGCGTAAACCATGAAATCCTTGGTTTTTCTCACTTCATCAAAAATTGTGTAATCTGGTCTCACCAGCAGCAGTATCTCTGCGGTTTTCTCAAAATCCCCTTCCAGAGGGGCGTACTGAGTTATTTCCGGTCCAACCTGAAGGTCCCTAGGCGATTCAAATGTCTTTACGACTTTCCCGCTGTTCATATAAAACTCAGCAAGAGACGCCGCAAGCGTGGATTTCCCAGAACCCGGGGGACCCGATATTATTATTCCTTCGGCTGTTTCAATCCTCTTTCGCAGAACTTCAGATATATGGTAGTCATTAAGGGTGAGCTTCACTAACGGCCTGACCAGCGTTAATTCAAGGCCATCTGAAAAAGGCGGCCTTGCCACAGTTATTCTGTAGTTCCCCATCTGTATTACTGTAGCGCCCCCCATTTTCATTTCAATAAATGAATCCTCAGATGACCTTGCCCTTTCATTAATTTCTGCTATCATTTCTTCCAGCAAGTCACCGCTCAGCGGCTCCTTGGACAACCTGACAAGTCTGAAATTTCCGGGTTTCCCCCTCTTTATGTATGGAGGCACCCCTTCTTTCAGATGAACGCTAAGCACGTCGTCTCCTATGTATTTTTCGATTTTCATGGGCCCCTTTTCAATTTTCAGCACCAGATGCCTTGAACTTATGCCTTCAGCCTGAGCAACAAGGTGCATAACGTAATCTGATGTATAGAGTGTGGCAGACAGCTTCTTTGAAAGCTCCAGTATGAGCTCATCTATTCGGCCGCTGTGCGCCAGCTTTATGTCTTCTACTGTGGGCAAAGGCCCCCTGATATAATAGGGAATATTTCTGCCCTGGCATATTTCCCTTATTTTTTTGAGTTCTTCAAGGCCTCTGAACCCGATTTCCAGCCCCTTTGACGCCTGATTCTGCAACTCTGCCACGACAACCCGCGGAACTATTATTTGCGTGTCAGCTATCTCTCCCGATCCAAGCATCTCAGAAATAAAACCGTTTATTATTACGCTGGTATCAAGTAAAATTTTTTTCTGTTTCATTTACCTTGAAGCTGCCGCCATCTTCTCCTGTTCCTGTTTCTTCCTTATGGAGTAGGAATTCTGATCGTTAGTTGAAGCCAGCATCAATTCTTCTGCCAGCGACTCCTCTATGGGCTTGCCAGTCCTAAATGAAGCAAATCTTGCTCCCTGGGTTATGTACCTGAGCGCAAGGTCTAGCCTCCTGTTTGGCGATACGTCAACAGAAACGTGATAGACCACACCACCATAGCTTATCCTCGTCGTATCTTCATTTGGCCCAGCGTTTACAACCGCATCAACAAGCACCTGAATCGGGTTTTTCTTAGTCCTGAGCTGGATTATTTCCAGTGATGATTTAACGATATTCATCACTTTCCACTTTTTGCCGGCCATCCTGCCGGTGTTCTTTGCATAAAGCTTGCCATAGTGCATCATATTGTTGATAAGCCTTTCGACAACGTTCACTCGTTCCTTTGCAAACCTCTTGCTTGCGCCCCTTCCAAATGTGTGAGGCACGTAAACAGGCTTTACGTTTATGATTTTGCTAAGGCTGATGTCATTGATCGCTATGCCTTCATAATCCCACTTATCAAACAGCATGGTCTTTTGCTCACTCAACGTTTAGGCTTCTCCCTCCTTCCAAGTACCAGCAGACCAAGCGGAACACCGTTGACCTTTGACACTTTCCACCTGACACCGGGAATGTCACCCATAGCCCTGCCCTGTGACCCCCTTATGCCCTCCACAAGCACTTCATCATGTTCGTCGACATAGTTCAGTGCACCGTCCCCCGGAAGAAAGGCTGTCACCTGCTTGCCGTTCTTTATCAATTGTATCCTGACGCATTTTCTCACAGCGGAGTTTGGCTGCTTTGATTCCACACCGACCTTTTCTAGAACAATGCCTCTGGCCATAGGCGCGCCTTCCAGGGGGTCTGCCTTGATGTCCAGCTTCAGCATTCTCCTGTTATAGTACTTGTCTGACCACTTCAGCTTCTGCCTCTTCTTCTTTAGACTTCTTGCACCAAATTCACCCAAAGGAGACTTGGACCCCATTTTAAATCACTTTCACCTGAGCAACATTAAAGTATCTCTTTAAAAGCAGTTTTATTTTTTCTATATTCTGCCCCTTAATGCCAAAGACCAAGCCCTTACTTTCTGGGCTAACAGATATAGTAACCTGTTTGACACCTGTTGAGTTTGTGCTTTCGCTTATGTTGAAGCTGACGTTTTGCCCAATAAGCCCCTTTATAAAATCCTGCATATTATCGCTATATTCCACAACCACGACATCCTTACCCGTTACTTTCTTTATATATATTATGTTTTGCCCGCTTTTTCCGATCGAAGCCCCCATGCTACCTTTATCAACTACAATTATTGTCCTGTTGAACTTTTGGTCCTGGAGTATATCGCGCGGATATATTCCGCTCACTGCCTGAAAAAGCTTCATAAAATTAAGGTCTTCTATTGTATATTTAACATCAGACACCCTGATTCACCTTTTTCATTTCTGCTTCTGCTCTTTCGCTGAGATTCCTGAGCCCCAGTGCCTTTACAGGGTGGTCCCTCCCTATTGACCTCCCTAGCTGATTGGGTGATCCTCCGAATTCAAGCACAGTTATCCCCTCTGCCGCAAATCCTTTTCTTTCCTCTTCTGTCAAATCCTTTGAGTACACAACTAACTTGAGGCTCTTTAGGTTTTTCTTAACCTCCCTTAACCCCAAGTGCAACCTCTTTTCAGATGCGATGATTTTTAACAGATCTTCTATTGCCAACATCTTCACCTACATGAATATTTTTACCATTCCCGTGCCAATTGGTATGGTGGAGCCAACTATAACGTTTTCCGTTACCCCAAGGAGGTCGTCTGAAAGGCCCTTGGATGCTGCACCTGCCAGGGTTGGCACAGTTATTTCAAATGCGGCCTTCGCAAGTATGCTTGTCTTGTAACCAACTATTCCATGCCTACCAACAGGCAGAATGATCCCTCTACTCGTCATGATGTCTGCTATCAGCGCTATATGCCTGTAATCAACCTCAAGCCCCTGCTCCGTCAGCACGCCAGTTATTTCCTTTATGAGCACGTTTCTTGCCGCCTCTATTCCCAAGAAATTTGCTACTTCATAAATGTTATTGCTTATTGTTCTCGATGCGTCAACGTGAGGCACAAGGAGCACCTTGGAGAGGTTAGACCCACTTGTTTCTATCAGCCATTCATCACCCTTTTTCACCACTGATGCGTTAACTATTCCTGGTATGCCTCCCACTTTCATGTTAAGCAACTTTTCCCTTAAAGCCTGCAGCGCTCCAAGGTCATAGTTTGATGCTTTAACAGTGACTTTATTGCGCTTTGTCTCTACCTTCCTCTTTCCTCCAGATATAGCCTCTCCCACATCCTCTGCCGTGATCCCTCTGTCGCTTAGCTTTGATGAAGATAACGTGAACACTATTTCACCTTCGGCTGGCTCAACATACGAATCATCGATAACAGCTTCAAGCTTGGTAAATATAACTGACCTGGCAATTTCCTGTGCCATATCTGCCGATTTTCTATATTCTTCATCCAGGTAAATTTCCATGGAGGGCGTAGACGGCTCTTTCCTAGCATCAAGCAGCTCTATCAGCCTAGGTAGACCCAGCGTAACGTCCCTTTCCCTTACTCCTGCAAAGTGAAACGTCCTGAGGGTCATTTGAGTTCCAGGTTCCCCCAGCGACTGCGCTGCAACTACACCTACAGCTTCGCCGGGTTCAACTAAACTCCCTTCATACTTTTCCACAGTTTTGCTGCACGCATCCATGACAGCCTTCCTGCTTAGCTTTGACTCCTTTAAAGAATTTTTAAGATCATCGGCAATTTTAGGATTCAGTAAGCTCTTTATTTTATTAACGCTGCTTTCAATGTAACTTTCTGGTGCTGGTTTGCCGCTATCTGATGTTTTTACTATTTCTATCAGCCTCTGCACGTTTACAGCAAGTCCATGGTCACTTTTTGACGGATCAATGCCATCTTCACCGTATGTGAACTGAATTATTCCACCTTCAGGGTCCCTTACCGTCATGTCGTATTCGACTTTAAGATGCTCCATCGCATTGATAAGCCTCCTCTGCAGGTAACCGCTCTGCTGCGTCCTAACTGCAGTGTCAACCAATCCTTCCCTTCCTGCCATCGCATGGAAAAAGAACTGCAATGGCGTAAGGCCGTCCCTGAAGCTGTTGCTCACAAACCCTGTTGCCTCTGGAGATATATCGCCCATCCGGTAATGCGATACTGCCCTCTGGGAGTATCCCCTTGTTATCCTCTTTCCTCTAATGCTCTGCTGGCCCAGCATAGCCATCATCTGCCCCAGGTTTAGGCTGCTGCCCCTGGCGCCGGATCTGGCCATTATTATTCCTGCATTGTCATCCTTTATCACCTTTTCAACTATCTTTGCGGCCCTGTCCCTTGACTTGCTCAGCTCGTTCATTATGTAGTTTTCCAGCATGTCCTCCAGTTTGACCCCTTTAACTACTGGCAGCTTCCCTTCTCTGTACATATTGATCCACTTGAGCACGCTGTCATGTGCCTCCTTTACCACTTCTCCTAACTGCTTCTTGACTGAATCCGGTATCTCCAGTTCATCATAGCCATAGGAAAAACCTCTCCTCGTAAGATATTCCTTGAATATTTTTAACAGCGAATCTAGCATGGCCTTTACCGCGTCTGGCCCATAATCCTTGGCCACCCTGTGCAATATACTATCTGCCTCCTCTGCACCAATTGTTGCCTTGTCTATTACTCCGCTGAGCAACTTACCGTTGGATATCAGTACGTCCTTCCTGTTTCCACCTGCCCACTTGGAAGTTCCAACAAAGTCAAATCCCTCAGGCAGGAAAAGTGAAACCAGATCCTTGCCTGACATGGCTGCGCCAAGGTCAAGCTCCCCGCGGTAGCCACCCAAATAGGCAAGGTTCATGAACTCCTGCCTGGAAAGCTTGGTTGAATCCCTAGTCAGCATAAATGCGCCAGTGATATAATCCCTTATGCCACCCATTATTGGAGCACCATACCTGGGGGAAATTATCTGGCCCTGAACCTTCATCAGGTGCATTGCCTCGGCCTGCGCTTCTTCGCTCTGAGGCACATGGAGATTCATTTCATCCCCGGAAGGACAT
>JAMCTX010000023.1 GCA_023381255.1 Nitrososphaerota archaeon | reverse complement strand
GGGCATTGATATTACAGAGGCAATGAAGGTAAAGGGCGTTGTAAACATAGCAACGGGCAGGGACTTCCCGTACAGGCTCGGCCTTTACCTTTCCGACAGGGACGTGCTTGCCGTGGACAAGGTAAGGTGGGTCGGGCATCCAGTTGCCGCGGTTGTTGCCGATTCGCTGCAAGCTGCGGAGGAGGCGGCTGAAAAGGTAAGCGTGGAGTACGAGCAGCTTGAGCCAGTGCTCACAGTGGAGAGGGCAATGGAAAAGGATTCGCCGCTGATCCACGAAAAGCTCGGTGAGTACAGGGTGTTCCCCGGGTTCAAGCCGGTTCCGGGAACAAACATAGCAAACGTATTCGAGCTCAAGCACGGTGACGCGGAGGAGGCGCTGAAAGGCGCATATGCGGTGATAGAGGACACGTTCATGCTTCCGCAGATAAGCCACGCGGCTCTTGAAACGCAGAACGTGCTTGCATGGTGGAGGTTTGACAACTACATAGAGCTGTGGACAAGCATCCAGTCGCCATTTTCTACCAGATACTTGGCGGCTGATGCCCTCATGGTGCCCGTGAACAGGGTTATTGTGCACGCCCCCCCTGCAGGAGGTGGGTTCGGCCTGAAGGCGGGCCTTGGCTGGGAGCCTCTAGTTGCCCTGCTGTCAAGGAAGGCGGGCAACAGGCCGGTAAAGCTTGTCCTCAGCAGGGCCGAGCAGATGATTTCAGCCCCGTCAAGGGACGGCTTCCTGGCCAAAGTTAAGGCAGGATTCACAAGGGACGGCAGGTTCATCGCATACCAGGCAGAGTTCATCCTTGACGCCGGGGCTTATGCGGATTACACCATAAACGTAGCAAGGACTGCGGGCTATTCAGCCGACGGCGCATACGACATACCCAATGTTCACGTAAGGTCCCTTGCGGTTTACACAAACAAGATACCCACCACAGCGATGAGGGGGTTCGGCCACCCGGAGAACCACTGGCCCCTGGAGCAGATCCTTGACAGGGCTGCAAGCAGGCTCGGCATCGACCCGGTGGAGATAAGGCGCATAAACCTGCTCAGGCCAGGCGAATCAGTGAGGGCAACAGGAGACAGGGTAAGGCAGGACGAGGGAGACCCCCAGAAGGTGCTGCAGGAGCTTGCCAGGGCAATTGACATAAGCCACGTTGAAAAGCCATCGGAGCCCTGGAAGGTGAGGGCCAAGGGTATATCGCTGCTTGTCAAGGCGCCTTCCCAGCCTCCAAGCGCTGGCGCTTCTGCAATGGTAAAGCTGAACGAGGACGGCACCGTTGACGTGCTGACTGGCAACGGCAGCATGGGCCAGGGGACGCCAACTTCGCTTGCAATTATAGCGGCAGAGGGCTTCGGCATTCCACTTGAAATGGTGAAGATTAACCAGCTTGAGATGGTGAGCACGGACACAAACCCGTACACCTGGCAGACTGTGGGCAGCAGGGGCCTGTTCTCCGACGGCACAGCCCTCCTGAGGGCTATAGAAGACGCAAAGGCTCAGATAAGGGACACCGCTTCCAGGGTGTTCAAGGTTCCCGTTGAAGATGTCGAAGTGTCAGGTGGATACGCCTATTCAATAACACATCCGTGGATAAGGAAGGAGATAAGGGAGTTTGCGATGGGCTACACATACCCGGACGGCACTACCATCGGCTCTCCGGTAATTGGAAGGGGCAGCTACGCGCCTGTTCTCAACACGTTCCTGGACTCGAGCGGGCATGGGTCAAACACCGTATTCCACACATATGGCGGCACCGGCGTTGAGCTTGAGATAGACCTGCTGACATTTGATATTAAGGTAATAAAGGCGGTGCAGGTTTTTGACGTTGGCAGGGCAATTGACAAGCTTATGCTTGAATGTCAGATGGACGGCGGGTTCATAATGGGCATGGGTTCCGCGCTGTTTGAGGAAATAAAGTTCGATGATCAGGGATGGGTGCTAAACCCCAACTTTACGCACTATTATGTGCCAAGAATGAAGGACGTCGGCGGGAAGATTGACAAAATAATATTGGAAACGCCCCAGGGTGATGGTCCATTTGGTGCCAGGGGAATAGGCGAGCACGTTATGATTGCAGTAGCACCTGCTATAGCAAACGCGATATACAGGGCCATAGGGGTGAAGGTGAACGAGCTCCCGATAACCGCTGAGAAGCTGTGGAGGGCAATAAGGGAGCAGAAGCCAGAGCTGATAGAAAGGGCTGAAACACAATTTGTAAAGTTAAAGGAGGTGCAGAAGATATGAGCTTTGGCAGTCCGTACATGACCATTCCCAAGTTTTCATATTTGAAGCCAAACAGCATATCTGAAGCCATTGAGTTGCTCGAAAAATACGGCGACGACGCAAAAGTCAAGGCCGGGGGGATTGGCATAATAGCTTTTATGAAAGAAAGGCTTACGTCTGCCAGTTATCTTGTTGACCTTAAGGGAATACCGGAATTAGGCATGGTACAGGAATCAGACGGTTATCTTCGCATAGGGGCAACCGTAACGCTCAGGAGGCTTGAGGAAATGAGGAACCTGAAACTGATGGCGCTGCATGAAGCAGTGTCATCCATTGCCGACCCCATCATCAGGCAAAGCGCTACGCTAGTGGGCGACACATGCGAGGCTATACCATGGGTAGATGCTCCGCCGGCTCTTATTTCTCTTGGCGCTTACGCTCACGTTGCGGGAAAGAAGGGCACCAGAGACATACCAGTATCACAGCTTATTAAAGGCACAGGGGAGCTGTCAATAGACAGCGGAGAAATAATTACGGGAATATCCATCCCTGAAAGTGGAGGGAACAGCACCTATGTCAAATTCTCAAGCGGCAGCGAATACAGCATAGCATCAGCATCTGTTAATGTTAATCCCAAAAGCAAAGAGTTAACCATTGTAATGGGAGCTGTTGCAGAATCCCCAAGAATTTTTAATCAGTCAACTGTTGAATGGAAATGGGGCGAATCTGTTGAGAAAAATATCAGAGGCGTATGGAAGACCTTTGATGACAGGCTTGAACCGATGAGCGACATGCTTTCCAGTTCAGAGTTCAGGATGAAGATTTCTAAAATGGTTGTTGCTCGCGCTCTTAAGGATCTATTTGGGGGCGCCTGAAATGAGGACCATAACCATAACCGCGAACGGCCTTTCAAGGGAGGCAACCGTGGAGGACAACGAGCTTCTGCTTAACGTCCTCAGGGACAAGCTTGGCGTCACAAACGTGAAGGCGGCATGCTGGAGGGGTGAGTGCGGCCTGTGCACTGTTCTTCTCAACGGATTGCCTGTAAAGAGCTGCATGACCCTTGCTGTGGAGGCTGATGGGAAGGAGGTGGTGACAGCGGAGGGGCTTTACTCTGATGAGAGGGCAAGGAAGCTTCAGGAATCGTTTGTGGAGCACGGAGCAATGCAGTGCGGGTTCTGCACGCCCGCATTTGTTGTCACTTCGCACTATGTGCTGAGCAGGGACCCTGAAATTGACGGCGAGGATCTGAAGAAGGAGCTCAGCGGCGTTATATGCAGGTGCGGCACATATTACCAGATATACGACGCCGTAAGGGATGCAAGGAAGTACTACAAGGAATTGCCCGTCAGGGTTTAGAGAACTCCTCTATTATTTTACCTAAAATATTGCTCTTGCATAGATCCTGCCTGTTTCCCTTGCACTTTGCCAGCACCTTTATTACATAGCCAGTTGTCGTGGTTTCATCTATAAGGACTTCTTTCTGTATTACATCATCGCATCTGCTGACTGCATCATTTACCCTGCGGATCGCATCATTCGCATTTATGTTGCTGTTGACCTGGTACCGGACGGTGGTGTAAATTGTGTCAGAATACAGCCTGACGAGCGACTGGATAACTATGCTGTTTGGAATAACCACAACAGCACCTTCATCATCCGCCATGGTAGTGTACATGAATTTTATTGTTTTGATTGTACCAGTGTATCCGTTTATCAGCATATCTTGGGAGAAAAACTTTGGAGGGTAAGATGGAAATACGTTTCCAAACTGCCAGGTTGCTATAGTGATCCTGTCACCAACTTTCACTGGTTCGGAAATCAGTATGGCTATTCCGGCAACTATGTTGGAAAGCACAGTTTGCGAAGCCAGCCCAAGCACTATGGACAAAAACGCTGAGCCAAGGATAATTGAACTGACGTCAATTCCAAAAGCTGCCGCAACGGCAATGCCCATGATTCCATACCATACAATAGAAATCAGGAACTTTAGTGTATTGCGCGTGTGAGGATCAATACCGCTAATCCAGCGGTCAAAAAGGTAAAGCAGAAACCTTAAGGCAATATAAAGGATTATTATAAGCACTATTGCATTAAATATGCTGTAGGCTTTTATGGGAATTATGGGAACAATGTAAGTGACGGCATAAATTATTGCAAGTACTGACGCAAGAAGTATAAATGTCAGATAGAGCTTCAGTAAGCCTTCTTTCATAAACGGCATAAGCTGGAAGCCATCTTATAAATATATTCTGTTTTTATGGAGAGGTTCTGGGCTTATATGAATAGTACGCTTCTTCCATTACCTGTTCAATTTTTTCGCTGTTAGCCCTGAGGCTGCACCATTGATCCAAGGTCGTATAACCCATTTCCCCCATTTCTGGTTTAGCGTCAAGCGCCTTGTTTATTGAATCCTTCAACCCTTCCGCATTTCCAGCATCAAATGTAAATCCATTAACACCGTCCAGGATCAGCTCTGAAATTCCAGCGCCTTTGCTGACAACTACTGGTTTTTTGAACTTCCATCCCTCGCAAACTGAAAGCCCGAAACCTTCGATTCTGGACGGCAGAATTACAGCGTCGCATGTCTCGTATAGTGCATTCAATTCTTCGTCTGGCAGGTATCCAGCAAATACCACTTTATCCTCAACGCCCTCTTTCCTGGCCAATTCTTTAAGAGTTTTTGCCCAGGTGCTCGCCTTGTCGTGTCCCAGCGATGTGCTAGTGAAGCTGCCGTTGCCAACGAGTATAAGCTTTGCATTTATCCCCCTGATCGCTGATATTGCTATATCTTGGCTCTTTATTGGGTCCATGCGCCCCACAAGCAGTATTTTTTTGTCTTCTCCCTTCAGGCCCAGCTTGTCCGAAACTCTCTGTGCAACATGTCTGCCTGGTGGATTCAGGCTGTCGGGATCAATAAATGGGTAAATTTGCTTCACCTTTACCCTTGACCCAAGCCTTACCACGCCTTCCAGGTCTCTCTTTGTGCTTAGTATTACTGTATCGAACCCGTCAAGCGACCTCCTAACAAATCCCCTGTTTTCAGGATTAAGGTTTTCAGGCACCATAGGTATATGATACCAGAGCACAGCTGGCGCAGAGGGACCTATCAGGCCTCCTACAAGGAGCTGCTGGAAATCATTTATAAAGTAAACATCGGTTTTGTCAAACTTCTCCATCAGTATTTTTGCCGAATTCCAGTTGTAAATTGTGTACCCTATGTAGTCCTTTGGATTAAATTTATAATGTGAAAGTCCATGCGATGCTGTATACAGCCCTTCCTTAAACCTGGTAAAGCGGTTTAAATTTTCCGGGTCAAGGTCAACAAAGGAGATTTTTACATTTTTATAAATCGCTTCTGGCGGGTAACCTGGTCCCAGAGAAACCCATATCGGGTTTAGCCCCAGCCTATCTGCCAGCTGCATTATCATTCTGGAAACACCGCCAACTGTTGTCTGTATGTCTTCGGGGTTGAGCTGCCCAAGGTCAATCGGCATGTCAAGTTCCCCGTATTTCTCCACAAGCTGTTGAAAAGTCAGGTTTATTTTTACGGGCGGGGTTTGTGTATTAACGGTTAAAGAAATCATGCCAAAAATACCAATTTATCAGATATAAGTTTTGCCAAGGTTTCCATTTCGGATGTCCTAATTATAAATTGAAATTATTTGCTTTTTGTGTTGCCATTTAGCGGAGCCGTTGTATGCCTTTAAAACACCTGTTCTAGAGTTTTTTATCTATCTTTAAATAAGTGGCTGCGGATAATTTCACTATGAGTAAAATAAAAAGCGTGCGGGCGCACGTGCTTGGTAAGAAAGAGGGACCTGCGACTTGGGCGTCAGTAATGGTGTTGGTAAAAGTTGAAACAACTGATGGGCTTGTGGGGTATGGTGAAGCTGTACCCACTCTTAGGGCTGAGCCCGTACTGCATTCTATAGATGAAATAGGCAGAGTGTATTCGGGTCTGGATCCATTTGAAATTGAAAAAAACAGGATTGAGTGGGAAAAGAACGATTTTTACATGCACAGTTCCTTTGAATCAACTTCCGCATATAGCGCGGTTGACATTGCGCTGTGGGACATAGTTGGTAAATCATTGGGTGCTCCAGTTCACCAGCTGCTTGGAGGGGTGTACAGGGAAAAGGTGCCAGTTTACGCTAATGGATGGTACAGTGATTGTAAAACTCCTGATGATTTTGCGGAAAAGGCTGACCAGACTGTCAAAAAGGGATACAGGGCCCTGAAATTCGACCCATTTGGTGACCATTATGATAAGATAGACAGGAAGGGGGTTGAACTCAGTTCAGAAATAGTAAGAGCAGTAAGGGAAAGAGTTGGGAACGGCGTGGAACTGATGATTGAACATCACGGAAGGTTCAACGCAAAATCCGCCATAATGATCGCTGACGAACTTGGCCAGTATGATCCTCTTTTTATGGAGGAACCGGTTCACCCCAATGACCTGATGGGGTTGAGAAATTACCGCAGCAGAACCGATATAAGGATAGCGCTGGGCGAGAGGATCATCTCGAAGGAACAGGCAATGGAATACCTTTACGAAGGGCTTGTTGACATTTTGCAACCGGACATATGCAATATCGGCGGATTTACTGAAATAAAGAAGGTGGCTGCGCTGACTGAGTCGTTCGGCATAACGCTTGCGCCGCACAACGCATTTGGCCCGGTGCAGAATGCAGCAACAATACAATTTGATGCTTCTGTGCCCAATCTGGAAATACAGGAATCATTTTACGATTTCTTCCCCCAATGGAAAAGGGACCTGGTTGGTAATGGCACGCCTGTGGTTGACGGGTATTATCAGGTAAGCAAGAAGCCCGGGCTGGGAATAGATGTCAAAGATGAAATGATCAAGGAATATGAATTTAAGGGAATGGAGGAGTGGAATCCCAGCGAACCGGTATGGGTCATCAGAGGGACATGGAGCAAAGCTATTGATCAGCCCATTTGATAACTCTCTTGATTTCGCCGGTAACCTTTGTGTTCAATGCTGAAATGCTGTTTTCAGGATCATCCTCCTGTGTTATTATGTCTTCCAGGACTCCGGGGAACATTCCCTTCCAGGACGAAAGGTAATTTAGCGCCTCAATATAGTGTGCCTTTGACCCATCAACGGTGCCGATTATAGTGGCATTTTTTTCAACGAGGCTTGTTATCAAATCGCCAGTCAGCTGATAGCCTCCACCCGAGCTTGTGCCAAACAGCACCATGCAGCCATTGTGCCCAAGCCCTTCAAGTCCCCTTCCTATTACCGAAGGACTTCCTGTTGTGTCCACAAATACGTCCAGCCCCTCAATGAAATTAGGCGGTAAACCGGTGCCTTCTGAAACCTTAAAATCGATCCCCAGCTTTTCAGAAACCGCAGATAGCTTGCCCAGGTGGTCATTCCTGTCAAACAGTTGCACATCAAAGCCATATGACCTGAAAATCATTGCAAAAAGTATTCCTATAGGCCCACCGCCAGCAATTGTAGCTCTCCTGCAGTCAAAGGAGCCATCGCCACATTGCGCTATGCTGCGCCTAGTTACAGTGCGGTATGCATCAAACGATTTAACCACGTTTTTCATCGGTTCAGTGAGCACTGCCAGCCTGCCAAGGGACCTGTCGTAAACCTTTACCGAGTACTTTTCCTCATCAAGAAAATACTCTCTCATGAAGCCATCCTTTCCCCTTATTCCCGCCTCAACGAAATCCCCATCTTCGCAGTTGTCCTGCCTGCCTATCCTACATTGCAGACATCCTCCTGGCCTCCTGACCATGGGAACAACAATATCGCCGCGCCTAATCGTTTTTACAGATTTTCCCACATCCTGAACCTCTGCAAGCCCTTCATGACCCATGATCAAAAAATCGCTTCCTGCAGGCGGCCTTGCAAACTTAAGCTGGCCGCTGATTATTCCCCGGTCAGTGCCGCATATGCCGGTGTACAAAGTTTTCAGCAACACTTGGTCATCGGATATTTCTGTTGGCTGTGGAACATCAATCAGCTGCGCGCCTGCCTGCCCGGTTCTTATTCCCAAAGCTTTCACTGGAAGTTCACCGCCGCGTTTATTGCATTCTCCTCTTGAACATTGAGGTCCTCAATTGGGTTCGGCAGGTAGCTGGTTGGTCTGGCGTTTTTCATGACAAGCTTTTCAAATAGGTAATAATAGGCCTTTGGAAAATCGCTCATGGAAATCGCCCTCATGATTCCTGAAAGTTTCAACTGCAAAAGCTTTGAATCTTTGCCTGTGCTATTCCACAGTTTAACTGCCAGGTCAGTAAAGTTTGTTGTGCCGCATACGCCACCGGCCACGCCCAGGGCCATTGATGGCAGGAGGAGGTCGTCCTGTCCCTGATATATGTAAGAGCCGCTGGGCAGCATTGAAATGTACTTCTGAGTCGACCTCAGGTCCCCCGAACTGTCCTTTACCCCTATTATGTTCGAATGTTCCTTCATCAATTTTGACAATGTTTCTGCAGATATGGCGTTTCCAGTGAACTGGGGAATGTTGTATGCAATGATGCTTGAATTTACCTTCTCCGCAATTTTTGAATAATAATTTAAAATGGAGTTCTGGCTCATCTTTATGTAAAACGGGGTTACTATTACCACCGCATCTGTCCCAGCATCAATAGCCTTCCTGGCAACTTCCAGCGTTTCTTCAATGTCATTTCTTCCAGCTCCAGCAAGCACCCTGATTCCAGGAGGGGCGTGCTTTACAGTAAGCTCTATGGTCCTTACATGGTTTTCAATGTTAAACAGGGGAAACAGCCCGGTAGAACCCATTGGAAATGCAGCACCCACTCCTATCTTCTTTAGAAACGTCATCAATGAACCGATGCGCTCTTCATCAATTTTACCTTCCTTTACCGGCGTGACAGTGGGCGTGATTATTCCATTTATCAATTGCTCTCACCATATGGAGGAATGACTTCCCCTTCAAGCGGATTTGCGCTGTAATCGATGTAAATGTTCTTGACTTTGGCATATTCTTTAATGCCGTGTTTTGACCCTTCCCCGGCCTGCCCTGACATCCTGAATCCGGTATGATACCCCTGGCTTGCCTCTGGCCCGGGCATATTAACATAAAGCTCCCCAAACTTAACATATTCCGAAGCTTTCATGGCAAGGGAAAGGTTGCTCGTGAACAGATACGATGCAAGCCCGTACTGGGAATCATTTGCCATATCAATCATTTCGTCAAATGACCCGCTTACCTTTACAGCTGGCAGCACCGGGCCAAATATTTCTTCCCTGAATACAGAACTGCTCTGATCCTTTCCTTCCATGACGGTTGGCATATAGTGGAATCCGCCACTAAATGGCCCATTTAACAGGGGCCTTTTTCCACCGTATGCCAGCTTCAGCCCCTCATTAAGGCCGTTCTGGACAATTTCTTCAACCTTTGTTCTTTGGGCTTCATTTATCATTGGTCCCATCTGGTTTCTGCGTGGGTCGCCAACTGTTAGCTTGCTCACAAGTTCCAGAAATCTGCTCATGAATGTATCGTAAATTTTTTCATGCACAAACAGCCTTTCAGCCGCTATGCATGATTGGCCCGAATTCCAGAATTTGGCCCACATTAGGGTCCTTGCAGCAAGTTCGATGTCGGCATCCTCCCAGACCATGAACGGCGCCTTTCCGCCAAGTTCCAAAATCAGCTTGGCCATTGTTGATGATGCCGACTTCATGACCTCCTGCCCGGTTCCTGATTCACCAGTAAGTGTTATGAGGGAAACCTTTTTGCTTGACGTAAGCAAGTTTCCGATTTCGCTCCCCTTTCCTGTCACCAGGTTCAGAACGCCCTTTGGGGTTCCGGCCAGTTCAAATTTTTTAACTATCCATTCTGCAGTGAACGGCGTGTCTGAACTGGGCTTGAGCACAACAGTGTTTCCAGTAAGCAGTGCAGGGGCAACCTTCCTGGCGGTCATGCCAGCTGGAAAATTCCATGGAGTTATTGCCAGCACGACGCCATATGGAACCAGGTACTGGTGGATCAGCCTTTCCGGCTTTGACCCTTCGACAACGTCTCCCGTTATTTTTCTTGCAAACTCCGCATAGTACCTTATCTGGTCAATCACTCCATCAACCTCCTGGCGCGCTTCTACAGCAGGTTTTCCAACCTCGTCTATCAGAATTTCCTCCAGCTCGTTCCTAGAACGTTCAATCAGCTCCAGTGCCCTGAAAAGGATTCTTGACCTGTCAACTGAGGTTGTCCTTTCCCACTTTTTCTGTGAGCTATATGCAGCATCTATTGCTTCCATAGCATCATCCCTTGAGGCGGCGGGAAACTCGCCGTAAATTTCCCCTGTTGACGGATTTAGCTTTTTTATGTAAATCGCAGATGAAGGTTCTTTCCATTCGCCATTTATAAAAAGGCGCATTTTTCTCATACTTTTTGTTAGTTTTTACGGTAAATAAATATTCTTAAGAAAGTTAAAACTGCCTTATTGTGTCGCGTTCTGGATGTCTATTACAGCTTCCAGGATTCCAATATGGGTGAACAGCTGAGGGTAGTTCCCGCGAGGCTCGCAGGTCTTCATGTCCGTGTGCTCGCCCAGTAGCCCCAGGTCATTTGAGCAGCTAATCAGTCTGGTTATGTACTTTAATGCCTCTTCCCTTTCACCCTGCATGCTTTTCACCCTTGCCATCCATGAGTTTGCCAGCCCGAATGGATGTCTTGTCCTTCCCAGAAAATCCTTCCTATACCTGAACACCATGTGATCTGAAACAAGCTCATCTTCGATCTTCCTTAAAGTGAGCTTAAACTTTTCGTCGTCTATGCTTATAAATCCGTACAGTGGCATGACAAGCAGGCTTGCATCGACTTCTTTTGACCCGAAGCTCCTCACAAAGGATTGAATATCATCGTCCCAGGAATTTTCCAGTATGTAGTTTTTGATATTCTCAGCTTTTGGCTTCCACCTGTTGTACTGCTCTACCTTCTCAAGCTCGATCGCAAGCTTTGAAGCGGTATTCAGGGCATTCCACATCATGACCTTGCTGTGCGTGTAATGGCGCTCTTTGTCCCTTTCTTCCCATATGCCGGCATCAGTTCTCTTGTAGCTTTTTTCCGTGAATCTTGCTATGGATTCCACAGCCCACCAGTTGTTTAGCAGGTAGTCCCTATCCTTGGTCATGTCATAATAGGTCTCAAGGGCTTTCATGAATTCGCCTTCAATGTCAAGCTGGATCTGCAAATGCGCCGCGTTGCCAACCCTCACAGGCCTTGAACCGCGGTAACCTGAAAGCCAGTCAAGTGTTTTCTCCGAAGGAGGAGGCCCGCCATCAACAGTGTAGAGCGTGTGATTGAATGGCTTCCTTGAAGGATCAAGCACGCTGAGCAAGAAATTCAGTATTTCCCTCCCCTTTATTATAAAACCAGCCTTTATGAGCGCCTTTGCGGCAAAGCTGGCATCCCTTATCCACGCGTACCTGTAGTCCCAGTTCCTGTTAGATCCTACAATTTCAGGAAGTGAAGTTGTGGGGGAGGCTATTATTGCCCCGGAAGGCCTGTAGATAAGGCCGAGCGTTACCAGCAAGGAAGTGTCAAAGGCTTTTTTGGCCCAGGCTGGCGGCTCAAATGGGCAGCATGATTTTGTTGCCTTCCAGTACTCAACTGTTGCCTTCATTGCCTCCTTGGGTATAGAATACACGCCGCCCTTTTTGCTAAAAAGTCCATAACCTACATCGTTTGTATAGAGCATCAGTATGTACCCGGAGCCTTTTTCGAAGTTCCATTCCCCCCTCCCGGTGTTTGTAACCCTGGAAGTCCACCTGAACTTGATTTCAAAGGCTTGCTTTCCCGTGGGGTCGCCAAAAATTGCCCCGCCGTCCTTCAGGTAAAAGGAAGGGTTGATCAATCCGTACTCAAAGGCGGGCCTGATGGAAATGCTGAAAGGCATCGTGCTCTTTATGTACCTCATAAATGAGCTCTCGGACTGGGGCATGAGGTCCCTGATTCTGGCCCTGCCAGACTCAGATTCAGCAATTGTCTCCAGTATTAGAGATCCTGCGACGTAATTCCTACTGAAAGTGGTATTTTCCCCAAAGCTTATCCTGAAGCTGTTATCCATCCTGCCGTCAAGCAGCGAACAAAAGAGAGGTGGCGAATCGAATCTGGGCAGCGTGAGCCAGTCAACAGATGCATTTGGCGAGATCAGTGCGGCACCATAACCGTTCGAGATAAATCCATGGTCAATTTTTCCATTCTGCATATTCTGGGGTACCATTATCCTGCCTATATAGGCAGGAATATGGCTAATAAATATAATGTGATTAATCCGCGCTAGTTGTTGCAGAAATCCCCTTCTTCAAAAGCTCAATCACTGTTATTATATATTCTGCATGGCTCCATATCAGTGGGGATACAGATAACGGCGAACCGTCATACGGGTTTACCTGCTCAGGCAATACTCCGGAGTGCTGGCTGTGGTCAATGACCCATTTTAAAAGAGACAGCGACCTATCATGGTTTCCAGTCATGGCAAAGTACCTTGAAGCCCAGAGCGTCGTAATTATCCATGGATTGCCCGGAATCTGGTTGTCGTCCTTTACCCTCTGGTACATGTCCCCCTCATATCTTGCTAGCCCGCCAACCCCCTTCACCCAAAGTTTCTGCATGATTGCATCCATATTTGACCTCAATTTGGGGTCAGCAGGGTCCTTCATGCCAAAGATGAAAAGTGCCATGTTCTGGGAATCCACCGTAAAGTCAGGGCTCCCGTTTATTATCGCCCTTGCGTAGTACCCCCTTTCCTGAGAATAGAACCTGCCTTCAAACGCTGATGCCATCCTGTCCGCAGCCAGGCTGTATTTTTCTGAAAGGTCATTTTCCCTGAACGTTTTCGCGAATTCGCTTGCAGCCTTTAGCGCAGCATAAGTTGTGGCAACAGTGTACGTGTGAATGCCGAACCTCTCTTCCCAAAGGTCATATGATGCCTTGGGCAATCCTTCATCGTTAACATATGACAGCAGGAAGTTGGCGCCCTTCTTTATCAGGTTCTCATAAAGGGGGAAAAAGTATTCAATGTCCAGGGACTGCTGATAATACTGCCAGAGTGACCATATGACCAGTGACGTTTCATCTTCCTGTATTGGAATTATGCTTTCACTGTTTATTATTCTGGGTATCCAGCTGCTTGCTATGTTACCGTCCGGCAGGTACTTGTGATAGAAATAACCTTCATCTGATATCGTTGACAGGGCGAAATCATAGAACTTCCTGGCTGCGCTGAAGTGCAGCGTTGCCGTCAGTGCATAAGACGCTATGGCGGCATCCCTGGGCCAAACATAGTAATACCCGTCCCTGCTGTTTTTCAGTATGTCGCTGTCAGATGAGGCCATCAGGGCCCCCCTGTTGTTCATGTGAATCCGTATAATAAATTGAGATTTCCTGAACAGCGCCAGCATTTCCTGAGGAAGAGACACCTGCTTCTTTTCATTCCACACGGTCCAGTAATTTCCCGTGCGCCTGAGCATGTTCCTGAGCGTTTCCACATTGAGCCCCTTCTTTAGCCTGACCAGCGAATCTAGGTTTTCCTGTGAAATTATAAAATAATACAGATCCTTTGTTTCGTCTGGCAAAATGAACAAAGTATGTCCAACCACTGAATCTACTGACCCTATGGCAACAGCGTTAAATGACAGCTTGCCGTCCTCAGCATCCTTCCATGTGCCCTCATACCCCTTGAACCCCTTTATTCCTATGGCATACTGGTCCATGGAATTATTTGACCCGTCAATTGTCGATATAAGAAACTGCCTCTTATTCTTGTAGTGAACCACTGAATTCATCTGTGGATGGTAAAATGCGGTATCGCCTATGTCGTTTCCATAAATGTAGAAATCCTGATGAAAGAAGAACTTGACTTCCTGCGGTGAATTTCCGGAGTTTTTTGCGGAGATCTTTCTCACATAAACGTCATCATATATATCAACAAAATCCTGGCTGTTCAGGTCTATGCTGCCCACCGTGTACTTCACGTCACTTATCAGTGTGTCGTCAAGGTAGTCCATGTATTTAATTGCCGATCTGTCAATCCACCTGAAATTGCCATCAACGGATATGCCGTATCTGAACGGATGCCCCACAACGTGGTTTTCGGCTTGATCGTGGGCATAATACATGTCAACTATCCTGTAATCTTTGTCAAAGCTAACCAGCAGGCGATTGTTTCCGATAGGGAGGTAACGAACCATTGCGTGTTCTATTGGGGTTCAGCTTAAAACTGTTTTTGCCCGGCTTTATAAATAAATTGGCAGAAACGCATTTATCCCGATTAATCGTAAATACATTGTTGAATCTTAGCGAAGAATGGATTTTAAGCAATATGAATGGCAGTTACTCTTCATCCTCGGCATCATTTGCAAATTTGAGGACGTACCACGGGCTGTGTGTAAAGAGAAAGGGGGATAACTATGAAAGGGTTGTGCTGCTGTCAAAGCTGTTCGAGGAGTTAACAGTGAATGGGAATAAATTCAGCCTGGACACAAATTACTACAGGGATGCCATATACCCTGATGGTTACAGGCTTCTGGCAGGCTATGAGTTTGAACCAATACCCGCATTTCACTTTAAGCTGGAAGGTCTGAATATAACCAAGTCGCTTGTAATGGACCCTGAAAATGACTGGCTGGTTATTAGGTATGAACTAGATGGTGACCTTCCTTCAAGTTTTTCCCTGCATCCGCTGCTTGCTTTCAGGAACTACCACCTGGCAGTGAAGAGGAGAGACATGAACGTTGCAGTTAAAAGGAACGGCGATCTGTATGAGTTCTGGTCAGGAGACAGTTACGTAAAGATACAGGCAGGCGGAAACTTTGTGGAGGACGGTGATTGGTACTACAATTTTCAGTATCCGCTTGACAGGGAAAGGGGTTCAAACTATGAGGAGGACCTTTATCACCCGGGGCATTTTGAAATAGAAGCCCCGCAGGCATCGTTTGAAGTGAAGGTTTCCTGCTCAGATGGCATGCCTGAAGGTTTCAACCGCGTAAAGGCCAGAATGCTGATGTCGCAATCGTCATTAAACGGTGAATTAGCCAGCATTGTGAAAAAATCCACGGCTTTTATCACAAGGGATGACATAATTGCGGGATTCTACTGGTTTGGGCCGTGGACCAGGGACACAATGATTTCTATGCCCGGCCTAGTCCTCGTTACAAAGAGGCGCCGGCTTGCCAAAAAAATCCTGGAAAAATATGCTGGCATGATGCATGAAGGCATGCTGCCGGCTACAGTTACAGGGGACAATTTATCAGCCGATTCTTCACTCTGGTTTATTTATGCGCTGTACAAGTATTACAAATATACGTCTGACAAAAATACCGTTAAAAGGCTTTACAATGCTGTGTTGAACGTAATTAACTCATATATTAAGGGCAATGAGTTTGTGGGGCTCGAGGGGAACCTGATAAGGGTTAAGAAACCGCAACTCACCTGGATGGACGCAAGAACCGGCGATGTGATATTTACGCCGCGCACAGGCCTGCCCGTGGAAGTCAATGCCCTTTGGCACAATGCGCTTAAAACTGCAGAGTATTTTGCCACCGAGCTTAATCTCAAGGTTCCGGAAAATTTTAGCGAGATGGTTCCGGCCATAAAGGAGGAGTTTAAAGAAAAATTTGTTGACGGGAACCAGCTGCTTGACACGGCCGACCCCGACGACAGAAGCCTGAGGCCTAACTTTATGCTATCGTTTTCGCTACCATTCCCGGTTTTGGACGGATTCCCCGCTTATTTAGGGCCTGTAAAATCCAAACTTCTGACGAATTACGGCCTGCGGTCGCTTTCCCCCTATGATTCACGATATGTTGGCAGATACGAGGGTGATCAGTACCACAGGGACCTAGCATACCATAACGGTTCAGTTTGGCCCTGGCTTGCGGGCCCATACATTACATCATCGGTGAGAAGCGGAATCAGCAGGGACGAGCTGGTTGAGCAATTTAAGCCGCTCTTGTCGCTGAAGGTTATACCGGAATTGTTTGACGGCGACGAGCCACATAAACCTAGAGGCTGCATAATGCAGGCCTGGAGCTACGGGGAAATAATAAGGGCGTACTACGAGGACCTGCAGCTGGCAGGGCAATGACGCCGATATCTAATGGCCAAACGGGGGGCGCCTGCACATGAAGGTGGCTGTAATAGGCTGGGAACTGCCGCCGGCTTTCTCTGGTGGGCTTGGCATACACACCTTTAACCTGTTCGGGGAGTTGAGCAAAATGATTGACGTGGACATATACGTGCCGCGCCTTGGACCGCTTTACGACTATTATCCATTTAAGGTAAAAGCCATGGAAATCGGGGTGCATGCAAAGTATGGTGCATACGGCTCAATTTCATATGATTTTTATGACGCAGTAGAAAGGTACAACAGGGCTTTTGACAAAATTGGCAGCATTAATGGTGCCGATGTCGTTCACTGCCATGACTGGATAACCTTTAAGGCCGGGATTAAAATCAAGGAAAGGTTCAGGGTGCCGCTAATAGTTACAGTTCACAGCACGGAAATGGACAGGTCAGGCGGCTTTTATCCCCAGAAATGGATAATGGACATAGAAAGGGAAGGCATGAAAGAAGCCGACAGGGTAATAGCAGTCTCCCACTACACAAAAAGGATGATCATTGACACATACGGCATACCTGCAGAAAAAATTTTTGTTGTGAACAACGGCGTTGGAAAGCACTTTCTTGAACTTCCCCCCAGGAATTACCGTTCAACTGGAAAGGTACTGTACTTCGGTAGGATAACGACCCAGAAGGGGCCAGAATTTTTCATTGAGGCAGCATATAAGGCAATAAGCATTTATCCAAAGATCAAGTTCGTAATTGCGGGCACAGGAGACCTCTTAAATAAAACTAAGGAGGAAGCGGAGTCGACTCTGCCAAATGGCAGCTATAAATTTACCGGTTTCATAGATCTTAATGAGGCATTGGAGCTGTACAGAAGCAGCGACGCATTTGTCCTGCCTGCCGTTTCGGAGCCTTTCGGGATTACGGTGCTGGAATCAATGAGTTCAGGAACGCCTGCCATAATAAGCAAAACCACCGGGGTTGGTGAATCATTGAGAAACGTGTTGAAGGCAGATTTCTGGGATACCGATATGATTGCAGAATACATCGTTGGAATTGTAAAGTACAGCGGCCTCAGGTCAACGCTTGGAAAGGAGGGAGAGCTGGAGTCCAGGCGGTTCACTTGGCAAAGGGCAGCCGATGAAACCCTGAAGGTGTACAGGTCAGCATGAAGGCCGTTGCAATGTTCCTGGAAGTTCACCAGCCAAGGCGGCTGAGGAGGTATGGCATGAGGGAAATAGGCCATTCCCACAGCTATTTCTGGGATGATAAAAATTCTGAAATAATGCGCAGGGTATCCAAAAAATGCTATGTGCCAGCGCTTAAAGCGTTTATGGAAAGCGGCATTAAGGCAAGCATATCCCTTTCAGGCACGTTTATGGAACAGGCAAAAGAATATGCGCCTGAATCAATGGATGCTTTTAGGGTATATTTCAAGTCGGGCCTTTCGGAGGCTGTGGCCGAAACGTACTACCACAGCCTGGCATCGGTGTGGAGCGCACGGGAATTTTCTGAGCAGGTAAAGCTTCAGGTCCGCGCGCTGAACAGGGAATTTGGGGTTGAACCTGAATCATTCAGGAATACGGAACTGATCTACAGCGATAAAATTGCGGAGGCCGTAAAATCAATGGGTTTCAAGAGGGTGCTTGCTGAGGGCACAGATTACATCATTAACCAGCATTCTCCAAACCGCGTTTACAGGACTAAATCCGGAATTTCGCTTTTCCTGAGGAATTACAGGTTGAGTGATGACATATCATTCAGGTTTTCAAACTGGGGATGGGCAGAATACCCGCTAACAGCAGACAAGTATGCCCGATGGATAGACGAAACGCCAGGCCATGTGGCAAACCTGTTTATGGATTTTGAAACCTTTGGAGAACATCAGGTAGCCGAAACTGGAATATTTGAATTTATCAGGGCGCTGCCGGGAGAGTTTAGAAGGAGAGGCATAGAGATGGTTACGCTTGGAGAAGCTGACAATATGTTCGAAAAGGGCCCGCCAATAAGCATACCGGAAATAACTTCCTGGGCCGACACGAGGAGAGACCTTTCCCCTTGGCTGGGCAACGAGATGCAGAAGCAGGCCTTCAGCGAGCTGAAGCTGATTGATAATAGGAATGAAATTTGGAGGAACCTGCAGACCTCGGACCACCTTTACTATATGTCCACAGGCACTTCGCAGGACATCGTAGTGCACGAATACTTTAACCCCTATAAATCCCCGTACTATGCTTTTCTGAGTTTCATGAACGTGCTGCAGGACATCAGTACGCAATGAATGTTATTTTGAAACCTCGTTTATTCTGAATTTCTCAGCAAGGTCATCAGGTATGTTTGTGGATTTCCATGCCTTGGGGTCAACGCACACCATTGTCAGGTATCCCTCGGTCAGGAAATCGCTTCCCCTGAAAATCCTGAAACTGTACTTGATTGCCTTGGGGTTGATCATTGCAGCGGTGACTTCAATGGACAACTTGTCGCCCAGCTTTGCAGGCATGTGATATTTTGAATATGATTCAACAACCACAAACCATATACCCCTGTAGGCCATGCTTTCCAGCGAGTCTCCAAATACCTTGGTTGAAAAGTAAGTTATAGCGTTGGTGTAGAACCTGTAATAAGATGCATAATGCGAAATCCCCTGGAAATCGGTATCATAAACTTTTACCGTGGTTTCGTAAATTTCAGTTATTGGCATGCGATAAATTAGCACGGCTCATATTAAAAATCTATGCTGAAATACACTCTGTAAATACGATTTAAAAATAGCTAGGCTGGCTTTGCGCATTAGAATATCTTTGCTACGTTTATATCATGGCTGTTCGATATAGAGACCATGATTGAACCACTGTTTAATCCAAAATCAATAGCTGTGGTTGGTGCATCAAGAGACAAGGAAAAAGTTGGTAACATTGTGCTCAGAAATGTAATGTCCACTTTTGCTGGCAAAATTTTCCCCGTGAATCAGAGTGCAGATACAGTTGAAGGAATAAAAGCCTTCAAATCAATTAAGGATATTGGCGAAGTGCCGGACCTTGCGATAATTGCTGTTCCTAGAGAAGCAGTACCTGGCGTAATGGAAATGGCAGGCGAAACTGGAACAAAGAGCGCGATAATAATCACTTCCGGGTTTAAGGAAGTTGATGAGAGGGGCGCAGAGCTTCAGTCCCAGATTGATTTACTGGCATCAAAGTACGGCATCAGATACCTTGGCCCAAACACTCTTGGCATGATAACCCCATACTACAACGGGACATTCGCGCTCACTGACATAAAGAGGGGAAGCATTGCAGTGGTAGCGCAGAGTGGCGGCATTGGAATTTACATGCTGGACTGGGCTCACAGGACCAGGACAGGCTTGAGCTATTTTGTGAGCCTGGGAAACGAATCCAACATAACTGAAACAGATATTTACCAATACCTTTCCAATGATTTTTCCACCAGGGCGGTTTTTTCCTATGTTGAGGGCGTTGCCGACGGTTCCAGATTTATCAATGAGGTGCCGGATATAGTTGCCAGGAAGCCCCTTGTGTTTTTAAAGGGGGGCACAGGCGGAAAGGGAAGCCAAGCAGTAAAAACGCACACAGCCAGCGTTGCAGGTTCGGTAGACGTGTTCAAGGCGGCGATAAGGTCAGTTGGCGGGATATACGTTGACACGCTGGAGGACATGCTGAACATAGCCAAGATAATCACATCAAACGAGGTCATAAAAAAGGATCTACTCATAGTCACAAACTCGGGGGGTCACGGAGTCCTTGCCACAGATGAAACTGACAGGCTGTCAATTAACCTAATCAACATCCCGGACATAGTGCAGCAGGAACTCAGGAAACTCCTGCCTGACCAGAGCAAGCCCTCAAACCCCCTGGACCTTTCTGGGGACGCTGACAGCAAAAGATACAGTGCTGCATTGAAGGCCGTGCAGGACCTGGACTGCACCAAGATGGTCATAGTTGAAGCACTGCCAATGGCAAGCTGCATGGAAATTTCAAAGGTTATGCTAGACTTCAAGGGCAAAAGCGTGATAGGCGTTATGATGGGCATGGACCAGGATGCTGCAGTCAGGTTACTTGAATCTGCAAACCTTCCGGCTTTCAGGTTTCCCGAAGACGCCGTCAGGGCAGTGAATTACTTTAACAGGATGTCACGACCGGTGAAGAGAATAAGGATAAGCCAGCCAATAATTGAAGCACAGGCCCTGGCAAAGAGGAAGGATTATCTAAAAGACTACGAGGCGTTCAAGCTGCTTGAGATGTACGGCATAAGGGTTCCCCCCTGGGGCACAGCCACGTCCCTGGACGAGGCCCATAAAATAGCCGACCAGATAGGCTACCCGATTGTAATGAAACTTTCGCTGGATGAACCGGGGCACAAGACCGAAATGGGGGGAGTAGTCCTGGGCGTTGAGAAGGATGACGTGGATAATGCATTTTCAGAACTTGTAAAAATGAACCCAAGGGTTCTTTTGCAAAAGCAGATTGAAGGGGCGGAGCTCTTCCTGGGCGGGCTTGATGACCCGGTTTTTGGTCCAACTGCTGTGGTGGGAATTGGCGGGGTTTATGTTGAAATAATAAAGAGCCTGAGCTACGGGCTATGCCCGGTTTCCGAAGATGAAGCGTCCTTTATGCTTGCAGAAAGCAGGGCTCACCAGATGCTGAACAGCCGGGGGAAAACATATGACGAAAATTCAGTGATAAGCACCATAACCAAGATTTCAAGGCTGATGGTCGACCTGGGCATAGGGGAGATGGACATAAATCCGCTGATTGTCAATGAAAGCGGAGCATATGCAGTGGATCCCAGGATTGTGTTGAAGCAGCAAAAATGATGGCCATGACTGCAAAGCGCATAGGGTTTTTTTCAAGGGCAAGGTGGGGAGTTGGGTCTATATCATTTATAATAATACTGGCCCTGATCGGAGTCATAAACCTGGTGCTTGGCAGGTTCAGGGTTGTGTATATATTTGAATCGGCTGTGATTTTTATAATCATAATAATTTTTGTGCTGATAAAGGCAGCGGAAAGAATAACTGTTGCCGGTTCAGGAATGGGCTCTCAACTCTTCAAGTATTTTCTTGGCTGAATCAAAATTCACGCTTTTTTCCCTGACCATCCTGTTTGCGACTTCATCCACTTCAGACACTGTTGCTCCAGCGCTGATTGCAAGGCTCTTGGCATGCAGCCTCATGTGCCCGCTCTGTATGCCTTCGGTCACAAGTGCGTACATGGCAGCGAAATTCTGTGCAAGCCCAACCGAAGCCATGATTTCGGCTAGCCCCTTTGAGCCGGGGTTTTTCATTATGTTAAGGGCTATTTTATTTACAGCATTAAGCCCAACTGAACCGCCAAAAGACGCAACTTGAAGCGGAAGCTCTATTTTGCCGATTACATAATCTCCTTCAAGCCTGTAATCTGTAAGTGGCATGTATCTGCCGCTGCGCGCAGCATAAGCATGGGCACCTGCCTCTATGGCCCTTGTATCGTTGTTGATCGTGTTGGCAACCGCAATTATGCCGTTCATTATTCCCTTGTTGTGCGTGACGGCCCTGAATATGTCTGCCCTTGCAAGGTTGTATGCATGGATGAGGCCCTCTGCAGCGTCTTCCCCGTTTTTGCCAAGCTCACTTATAGGGAACTTCGCAGTAGCCCTTGCAATCCTCTTAAGGGCATAATTTGAAAGTATTCTGAGCAAATACCTGCCTCCGCTTTTTTCTGCTAGGAATGGGGCAATGCCCTCTGCAACGGTGTCAACGGTATTTGCTCCCATTGCGTCAAGTACATGAACATAAAAGTAAAAGACCAGCATATTTCCCGACTCTGTGTAAAGAGGTTTAACTTCAAAATCGAACACGCCTCCAGCATTTCTTATTATTTCAGGCAGCATTTCGTTTGCCATTTTTAATATTTCTTTTCTTGATTCCATAATGTTTTTCACACCTTCATAAACATCCTTTACGTCTACGAGTTGCACCGTACCGATCATAACCGGCTCGTCAGCTTCTGCGATAAATCCGCCACCGGCTCTGGCTATCTTTGCAGCCTTGCTTGCGGCAGCAACCACCGAAGGTTCTTCAAGGGACATGGGGACAAGCACATCCTTTCCATTTATCATAAAATTGGTAGCAACGCCCACGGGATAGGATATTATTCCTATTACATTTTCTATCATCCTGTCCGCCACATCCATTGTAAGACCCCCGGTGTCAAGGTCGCTCCAGTAGGCACCATTTGACCTGCTTGCAATAACCTCCCTTCTCTGCTTAACGTTCATTTTGTGCAATCCTGATATGTCTGACATGAAGCAAATTTCGTTTGTTCTGCGTTAATAACGTTTTCTGTTTGCTGCCTGAATTAGACCTTTGCTGAAGTTATGCCTTATGTATTTTTAGTTTAACATTTAAATTGAGCGCAAGCAAATTATGCACATGCAATTTGAAGATTTGAGTGGGAAGGTTGTGCTGGTTACAGGCGCATCGAAGGGTCTCGGGAAAGCTATGGCCGTGGAATTCAACAGATATGGTGCCAAAGTAGCCGCCAACTATAATGCTTCCCGCGAAAAGGCGCAGGAGTTAAAAAAGGATAACCCGGAAATTGAAATCTTCAAAGCTGACGTTTCAGACAGGAAACAAGTGAGGGATATGATCGGATCGATAATTGCAACTTTTGGCAGAATTGACATTATAGTTAACAATGCTGGCGTGTGGAAGCTGCAGGCATTTGAGGAGTTTGATGAATCAGCATTCGAAAGGATGTGGAGGGTGAACCTGCTTGGCGCAGTATACACAACTCTTGAAGCTCTCCCTTACCTGAAGAAAAATGGCGGTTCCATAATAAATATTGCATCCAACGCAGGAGTGGGAACCGCTGCCAATGGCACAACGCTCTACGCAATAACCAAGGCATCGCTCATAATGTTAACGAAGAGGCTCGCATTTGAACTTGGGCAGTACGGCATAAGGGTAAATGCTATAGCCCCAGGATGGACCAAGACTGACCTTACTGTTGGGGGCAGAAGCAGTGATGAGGTAGATCAGCTGGAATCCTATTTCAGGTCAAGGAGCGAGCTGCACACCATTGGCTCTCCTGAAGACATTGCAAGGCTTGCCGTGTATCTGGGTTCTGATTACTCCAGGTTCATGACGGGGCAGGTCATAGTCATTGACGGTGGGCGGGTGGACAACCTGACTCACTCGCTTTAGATATTTGAAAATTTTAGGCAAATACAATAGCAAATAAACTTCCTGTCACGCTGACAAATTATCTGTTGAAGTTGGACAGACCTCGGCAGGTCGAGAACTTAAAATAAGCATTAAAAATAAGTGATGGCAGTCAGTATTGACAATAACCTTCTTCAAATAACAAAAAAATAACAGAAAAATTTACTTTGAAAGTGGAGCGGGTTTCTTCGATACCCTTTCGAGATATTTGCTGGCAGTTTCCGCATCTTCCTTCGGAACTGGCTTATACGCAAGCCACCAGTCAAATCCCTTGTACTGCTTTAGCCTTTCTGATGCATCCTGAACTGTCTGGGCAGTCGGCACAATTGCGTTATCGCCAACAACTTCACTGTTTGGCCAGTTGGCTGGCAGTGCGACCTTTTCCCTTTCTATGACCTGCAGGCCCTTCAGCGCCCTCAATATCTCATCCATGTTCCTCCCGAGTTCCAGCGGATAGTATATTATAGTCCTTATAACACCCTGCGGATTTATTATGAAAACAGCCCTCACGGTGTTTGTGGCTGACTGAGCCTGTATCATTCCCAGCTGCTTGGAAACTGCACCCATTGGGTCAGCTATTATTGGAAATGGGATTTCCATGCCAAGTTTTTCCTTTATCCATGTAATCCATTGTATATGCGAAGGAACAGTGTCAACGCTCAGACCCAAGAGCTCTGCGTTCAGGTTCTTGAAATCATCAAACCTTCTTGCAAATGAGTAGAATTCTGTCGTGCAAACAGGGGTAAAGTCTCCTGGATGGCTGAACAGCACAAGCCATTTTCCTGCATAATCATCAGGTATTGTCTTCTGTCCCACTGTGGTGGAAACTTTCATTGTAGGAAGTTTTTCTCCTATTAACGGTATTTCTCCTGGCAAATTTTTTTCACCTTAAAATCAATTAAAATCGCTAAAATAAAAATGTTATTGTATAAATGCACAAATATATTAAAAAAATATACATACTCTGCAAACTCTTCCCGCATATAATCTGGGATATCTAAATGATAAAAGTCAAATTGGGATGCCACGTGCAACATGGCATGACTGCAAATCGGCAAATTTATATTTGGGTTTTTGCTTAATATATCTTCATGAGTGAAGAAGAATCTCTGATAACAGGCTTGATAAAGGCGGTGGAGGGCACAAAGAGCACAGGGGAACTTACTTTTGATAATCTTACTATAAAGCTTCAGGGAACTAACACGTCTGTGATAATAAACGGAAAGATAAGCTTCACAGCGTATCCCTTGCAGACAAATGAAAAGGTCTAAAAATGTGGAAGTATCGGGCAAGGTAGAAGTAGTAATAAACGGAATAGCCTTTAGCACAGTATATGCTCAAAAAGATAAAATAATCATTTTTATAAATGATCCAGACTACCTGAAGAAGATTGTCAAAAAGGCCAGGCTGAGCATGAAGAGCATCAGCGGTTTGGGCAAGTTTTCGGAATACATGAACAGGATGGGCATAGGGCTGGATATACGGGATTCAAAGGGGCCATTCCTGCAGCTTGGCTTTGGCGCCTATTCGTCTTTGATTAAGGTAAAAATGAGTACCAAAAGGCTGATCGAGTTACTTGTCTGAAAATACGCTAATTAGAGTTGTACGCCATTTTCTGTAAATATTCTAAAATTTAGTAAGCATTATTAACATCTAAAAACCAATATCGATGATTCGATAATATGGGGGCAATAACATAATGCACACAAATGCAAAACTTGCAATAATTTCCAGAGGGCTTATCAGTTTTGCGTATGGATTCCTGATGGTCATATTTCCGCTTTATCTTTACAGCTTGGGATATGATCTGGTTACAGTAGGGCTGGTGATCTTCGCAGCCATGATCATAAATGCGCTCCTTGCGTTTCTGCTAGGCATGCTTGCCGATCATTATGGAAGGAAGTACATAATGTCGCTGCTGTTTGCACTTTTTGCGGTGTCTTCGGGTCTATTTTTGATTGCAAACAATGCTGCCTTGCTGGCAGTGCTAGCAGGTCTAGCCGGGTTCACTACAGGATCAACAGGAGGCCCAATAGGTTCGGGTGGGCCTGTTGGTGGAATCCAGACTGCTATAATAAGTGAAACCGTGGACAACAGGACCATGCCCAGAATACTGGGCATAGCATCGGTTACGGAAATGGCTGCTGCAATGGTAGGAGCATACGTCATACCTCTTGTTGAATATGCGCATATTTTTGTATATGACCTGTTTTACGCAGGCCTAGTCATTGGAATTGCGTCGTTTGCATCATCGGTTTTTATAAAAGACCTCAAAATAAGGAGCAGGAAGCTGCTTCCGTCGATTTCCTTTAAAAACATATTCAGGCTTAGCCTGCCAACCATCCCGTGCGGGCTGGGTTCCGGGCTTATAATACCCATACTTTCATTGTGGCTCAAGTTAAGATATAACGTTTCTACCGGCACCATAGGGGCTGTATTTGGGACCATGAATGTATTTGTTATAATTTCAATGTTGCTCATGCCAAGGATGGCAATGAAAGTTGGCAAGCTGAAGGTGATAGTGCTTTCAAGGGTTGCGGCTTCGCTTGCATTTATCCTGATGGCCTTTTCTGCCGCTTTTCCGCTGGCAGCCTTTTTTATAATAGCACGAGGATCATTTGCCATGGGATCGATGCCGGTAAGGCAGTCATTTGTTATGACTAACGTGCACGAAACCGAAAGGGCAACCACCAATGGCGCAACATCGTTAAGCAGGAATGGATCTTCTTCATTTGGTCCTATTATATCGGGTTATATGATGCCGGTTGACATGGCTTACATCCCGCTTGTTGGCGGAATAATAACAATGTTTGACCCGCTGCTTTACTACCTAATGTTCAGAGGGCAGTGGCATGAAAAAGGTATGGCTGAGAAGCATTAGTCCGTGCAGATTGTGCTGCATCCGAGCTATTTTTAAACGCTTCCCAAAAATGGAGTATTAGCGTTCAAATAGTCGGTTTTCAATTCAGGAACGCCCTGGCCGGGATTTGAACCCGGGTCACGGCGGTGACAGCGCCGCATACTGGGCCTCTATACTACCAGGGCTCAGCACCCTTATAGAGCAGAGTAGTTTTAAGCGTTTCTATGGTCGGGTAGTTTAAGGCAAAAGCTTATTTAATGCACAGATGGATGGATTACGTTAGGAATTGGATGATCTAGAAGGACTTATTAATGAAGCTATGAGCAAAGCCGATAAGAAAAAGTTTGTTCAATCTGTGGAAGTCTTGATTAGGTTTGACCCCAACAGGACAAAGCAGCAGTCGTTCAACGACCTCATATATGTGCCGCATCAGATACAGAACCCCTCAAAAATAATGGTAATAGCTGGTGGTGAAATGGCGCTTGAAGCAAAGAAAATTAATGCCCAGATGCTTTCACCGGAGGAACTTGACCGGCTTGCAACAAATAAGAGAGAAGCCAAGAAGATGGCAAGGAGAATTTATGCCTTTGTTGCCGAATCGTCAATGATGCCAAAGGTTGGTAAAAATCTGGGCCCGATACTTGCTCCCAGGGGCAAAATGCCAGTTGCTGTTCCGGGCCCGCAGGCACTGACATCGATATATTCAAGAGTGTTAGCAAGCACCAGGATCCGCGGGAAAAACCAGCTAGGTGTTCAGGCCAAAGTCGGCAAGGGAGGAATGGATGCAAAGAGCATAGCTGAAAATACAAAAGCGGTAATAGATTATCTTGAGAAAAAGCTTCCACCAAAGAGCATAAGCAGGGTTGGGTTCAAGCTTACAATGGGGCATCCAGTTAAGAAAAAGTACGAAGGAGTGAACTGATTTGCAGGCTCAGGCAAACAGAATTTATCCAAAGAAAAAAGTCGAGATGATGGAACGGCTGCAGATGCTTTTTTCCAGTTACAATTACGTTGCTGTGATAAACCTTCACAAGGTAAGGTCAAATCAGATTGGCCAGCTGCGAAAGAAGCTTGCTGACAAGGCAGTTTTTATGGGAATAAAGAACAGGGTTACAATCAAGACAATGCAGGGCAAGGACGTAGCAAAGCTTGTTGATTATATCAGGGGCCAATCACTGCTTCTGTTCTTTAACATGGATCCGTTCGAGCTAAACATGATGCTTGAAAAGAATAAGGTTATGCTTGCGGCAAAAGCAGGAGATATTGCAACTCAGGACATAGTTGTTCCGGCTGGAAACACAGGCCTTCAAGCAGGACCCATACTTAGCGACTTCAGGGAACTCAAAATAGCTACAAGAATAGAAACCGGAAGCGTTTTCATAAACAAGGACACAGTAGTGGCCAAAAAGGGGGAAGCTATAAGTGGAAAGCTGGCATCTCTGCTGTCAAAGCTTGGGATTAAACCTATTGAGTCCGGGATAATTATAAGTGCGGCATACTTTAACGGCATGGTGATCAAAGGCGAGGACCTCAGGGTAGACCTAGAGGCAATAAGGGAAAGCATTGGCAGGGCACATTCAGAAGCCTTTGCGCTGGCTTATGAGATTCAATATCCAGACAGGGAAGTTCTCCCTGCGATCATAGCTGACCATTATGTTAAGGCCAGGAAACTCTCTGTTGAATCAGGATTTGTAACGGAGGAAAATGTAAAGGAAATACTGATTGACAGGGAAGCAAAGGCATCAAAACTCAGGCAGGCAGCTCAATAAAGTTCAATCATTAATTATAATGCGTTACCATTTAGGAGTACAGTTCAGGCCTCCTCTGTTTTAACAGAGGCAATGAATCCCTAACTTTTTTTATCCTTTCTTTTGAAAGCTCAGCAAACACTAGGCCCTCCTCTTCTGTTGCCCTGGCAACTATAATGCCAGCCGGGTCTGCAGCCATTGTTATACCGGTAAAGCTGTTTCCTATCTGGTTTGAAGTGAGAATATAAATGGTGTTCTCCATTGCTCTTGCCTTAACCAGTGTTTCCCACTGGTCTTCCTTGTTATAACCCTTGTACCAAGCGCTTGGAACAATTAACGCATCTATCCCAAGCAGCGCGGTAAGCCGGGCCAGTTCTGGAAACCTGATCTCATAGCATATTATGATGCCAAACTTGAAACCCATAAATTCAAAGATTGCTGGCCTGTCGCCTGATGGAATGAGCCGGTTGGTCTCGCTTGAACCAAACGCTTCAAACAGGTGTGACTTGCTGTATTTTGCCAAAATTTTTCCATCAGGTTGTATGAAATACGCGGTGCTGTAAACCTCAGGCCTGCGTTTTCCCTTTTCATAAACGCCAATTACTGCAGCAACATGCATATCAGCTGCAGCTGCCTTAATTTCTCTTAAAAAAGGCGAATCATCATATTCGGCAATTTTGTACAGGCTATCTGAATCCAATTTATCTTCAGCATATATGTTTGTATATTCTGGAAATACTACCAATTGTGCCGATTTTTGCGCCGCGATTTTAATGTAATTTAAGGCTTTTCCCAGATTAGTCTTGGTACTTGGCGTTGAACTGAACTGGGCAAGTGCAACCCTTAATTTTTGCATGGCATATATGATGTTAGGACAAATTAAAGAATTTCTGCCGCACCAAAAAAGCATATTTAACATGGTTCATGATAAAAAGCTTATATTTGTCAGAAGGATATTCTAGGTTATGATAAATGGAGGAGTTTCTGAGCCGTACGTTCCGTTTGATCAGAAGGGTGCGGTCGATTATGAAACGTTGAAGGCCGCAATAAACTGGCTGCAGGACAAGGGTGTCAGAGGTTTTATGGTCAATGGAATCGGGGCCGAAGCCCTTGTGCTTGGCTTGCAGGAAAGGAAAAAGGTCCTCGAATCGGTTCTTGATGTGGCAAAAACGGGGAGCGAGATTTCTGTTCTGATAACGTCATATTCTCCTGACGCCATAAACGAACTGGCCAGGCACGCAAAAGATGCGGGCGCAAGCTCCTTGGTGATAACTCAGCATCCAGTTTATCCAATGAAAAAGCCTGTTGATTATTTCAAGAGTATTGCCTCGAAATCTCCCCTTCCATTAATACTGTACAATGAAAAGCAACTAGGTAACCTCCTGAGCGCCGCGCAGGTTGTTTCGATCTTAAAAATTGATGGCTTTGTGGGATACAAAGACAGTACAAAGGATGTGGGTCACCTTCAGGAAGTTGTGGATGAGTTCCCTAAAAAATCCGTCCTTCTTTCAGGAAGTGATTCGCTGATTTATACTACATATACGCTGGGTGGAAAGGGGATCGTGTCGCTCATAATAAACGTGTTTCCACAGCTGGTGTTTGACCTTGTAAAAAGCATGGAGTCTAGGGATTTTAAAAAGGGCTTAGAGCTTCAGGCAAAGGTTAACAGGGTCAGGGGTATTTTAAAATCATATGGCTTCAGCGCTGGCTACAGGGCTGCTGCAAAACTTGCAGGCAACTATGTTGGTCATCCATTCACAAAGGACGAAGAACTCTCAGAACAGGAAGTAAAGGATCTGGAACAAAAATTAAAAAATGAAAAATTAATTTAATTATTTCATTTTCCCTTTTTTGCAACAGCTTCTTCCAGCATTTTTTTGCCCTTTGCTATCGCATCATCAAATGTCTTCTGCCTGATGAATATCAGGTAAGCTGCTATGAACATGATCATGAAGAACACCATGCTAGATATTGCCGCGGTAAATCCTATATGTATTGCAAACCAGGCAATTATTATTGAATTAAATGCTCCCATTACGTTCAGGAGACCGTTGTAAACACCATACACTGTTGCACTGGTTTCTGCCGGTGATATAGTGAAAGCATTGGTAGCCCAAGATCCCACTGTAATATTCATGACACCTGCACCTGCTGCAAGCAGCAGCACTGTTGGCACCAACTCCCTGGCAACACCTGTGTAGTATGATAATGCTACAAATAAAAGCATAAGAACCATAGGTATCAGAGATCCGAGTCTTCTTCCCATTACTGTTCCAAGTCTTCTAGAGAGGCCGTCATTAACAGGGCCTGAGAGCAGGTAACCAAGAAGGAGAGAGCCGTCAACTGCACCAACATAAAGCCCGGTTTTTGTAACTGAATGCAGGAATGAGCCATAAAAGTATGGAGGTATCCAGTACAGCACAGTGAACAAGATGTAGCCAAATGAAATAAAGATCAGTAATTCACCTATTCCAGCCCAAGTAGTGAATATCAATTTTAATGAAATCAACCATGTGTCTTTGGTTGAAAGTATTGAACCAGCCTCCTCTTTGGGTTTTCCCCTTGAACTTTCAATATAATTGAGTTCCTTCTGTGAAATATATGGGTGTATTTGTGGCGTGTCCCTTACATAGAAATACCAGATAGCAGCAAATATGAGACCAACAATACCCCAGAAAACAAAGGTCAACTGCCACCCCCAGTAGACAATCTGATAGGAACCAACAAGAGCTGCCACTATTGGTCCAAAAGCCTGCCCCGATCCTGCTAGGGTGTACATCGTAGACTCCTCTTTTTGATGAGACCAGGTCTTGGCATTCTTAGCGTTCAGTGGCCATACTGGTCCCTCGCCAGCGCCCATGATGGCTCTTACGATTGCCATTGAAATAAAATTAAATGTGGCTGCTGTTGCGGCCGTAAATATTGACCATATGGAAAAGAATGTTGCCATTGCCTTCCTCGTGCCAAGCTTGTCAGAAATCCAACCACCGGGGAAATTAAAAAGCGCATATGACATGGACCATATGAATAGTATAAGGCTTATGTTACTTACAGCTGATGCAGGCAACGACCCTATTCCAGAGTACCAGCCAAAAGATTGCGCAAATTTGGGTTCAGCCAGTACCCAGATTTCCCTATCTATATAGTTTATTGAAATTGCAATAAAAATTAGAAAGGTTATTATCCACCTGACATGGGAATTTTTAATAGCGTTTGCTACTTTGCCCATTGTTAAATATTTACTTTACACATTATATATAAACTTTTTATTTGAAACTGATTTATAGGTTTCTACAAATATAAGTTACGTAAATCAATAATTAAATAGTGTATATAAAAAATTCCAGGGTTTTTTTATGCTGCATTCTAAATACTACAAAGAAAAAATCTTGTTGTAATCCTCAAAATTATTTCATGTATTCGAGAATTCTGGTTAATATTTAAATAAAAACAGATTATTATTAATGTCATGGAAGTCGAATACAGAAAGACTGCAAACAAAACATTCAGTGAAATATGCAGCAAAGTAAAATCTGTTGTGGAAAAAAACGGGTTTGCGGTTGTAGCGGAAATAGATTCGTCAGGAATAATGAGAAGCAAAGGATTCAAATACCCAGATTTCCGGATTTATGACGTTTGTAATGCTTCATATGCACACAAACTTTTAACCGCTTCAAAGCAGTTTGAGACAATAATTCCCTGTCACATTATTGTAAGGGATGCCGGTGGCAAAACAGAAGTTGCGGCAGGAATTCCGACACCTGCAGTTATGGCCTTGAAACCCGGTCCGGATATCGAATCAGCTGTAAATGAAGTTATAAAAATATTGAAAACAATAGTAGACAGTATTGTCCTCTGATCTTTCTGCCAGAAACCCTATTAGATTGCACCATGAAATAGTGCACCCCTTTGGAGCATGAAATATCATTAAAGATTTATTACCATTATTAGAACATCATTATAAGTTTAAGTTCTGGCATGTCCAAATTTTCAACCTTTACATAGTAAAGGGGTCCAGGGGGTCTGATTGTTCTAAGGAAAATATGGTTTTCTGTTTCAATTAACCTCCTTTCTCTGGTAGCATATTTGCTAGCGATTTTTAACCCTGCATACGAACTGTACGCAAAAAAGATCATGCCGGATCCGTGTGCAGTATTATGTTCAACAAGCTCTTTTATAGCAGATTCATAAGTCGATTGATTTGCCACCGCCTCGTTCTCCCACACTATCGTGTCAGTTATCAGCATTGTGCCATTATATGATTCAATTAGCTTACAATCATCTGTAAGCCTGCCGCTTGATTTTATTATCGTGAAGCCATTTTTACCGGACATTTTTTCTATGCTGTTTTTTAATTTTAGAATGTCCTCATCAGGCCTTGCTATAAAAACCAAGTTGCGCCCCTGGTTCAGGTAATCAACGGCTAGCCACAGCCTGTAAATTCGGAAAATGGCACGCTCACCGACTTATCCATTATATACAGAAAGAGTTCAGGTTCACTCATGACGCTCTTTGCGCCAAAAGGCCTATCCCACGGTTTAACCTTTTTTTGCATAACGCGCTCAAGGTCAAGAAAATATGATGCATTAAGAATCTGCAACCCGTCGTAAAACGTGTAATAAAATGGATAAACGCTCACCGGATAATCCCTGTCCTTAAGCACCGTGATTTTTCTTGCGTTAAGGCCAATCAATTTTACTGACTCCATTTTTATGTACGAATCTGCCACAAATTTGAGCACATTTGAGATGCCGCTGACGCCCTCATTGATAAGCACCAGGGAGCCATTCCTTATTTTTGCAGATTCATATATAAGCTGAAGAAGCGCCCTTTCAGGCTGCCCCCCACCCTCCTCCCACAGGAAGGCGTCTACTGAATCAAGAATTACAATTTTTCCTTCAGACATTGAATCAATGATTTCCGAAAAGGCCTTTTTGGACCCGCTAAGCATATGTAAAACTTCCAGGTTATCAGGCTGTCCGTGTATGACTCTTTTGGCCTTATCTGTAAGCGAATTTTCAGGTTCGTTGTACGATATATATTTAACCCTTCCTGAAGTCAGGGCTGAAGCAAGCGCAAATGAGGTTTTTCCAATCCCTGCCTCACCTTCCAGAACCGTCACATACCCTCTGGTGGGAAGTATTTGAAGCGGGGTCCTGAAACTTTGCATGGGTATAATATTTATTTATTGATATATTAATATTTGCGCCAGCAGCTTCTGTTTTATTGCCACATTTTTAAAATGCGAAGTGAATTATCATTCTGAAGGTTCGCTGATTTCCTTTAGTGTTCCGGCCTTCAATGCATCAATGTTTTCCTTAACTGTATGACCATTTGGCAGGTACATCTTGATGCCGATTTCCCTTAGCCTGTAGAATGCCCCCGGGCCAACATTGTATGATATCAAAGCATCAGGTTTAAGGTCAACAAGGAATTTGAAGAACTGGTTCACCCCTTCATGGTTCCCTTCATGGTGATGACCTTCATGACTTTCCTCTCTGTAAGAATTGTCGATTATGTCCGCAGACACCAGGTCATCGCCTTTTATTTCTGCTACCGCAAAATAGGGGGACATCCGGGGGTGCCCGGTTACCCTTGATTCAAGCCCGTTATTTTCCCTAACAGGCATTATAACTTTCATTTTGATGACGGTGAAAACCTTTCCTTAAAAATCTTTCTTGTACAATAGAGTTTTAAGTACGAAAATACAAAAAGACCTGCTATGTTTACAGAGAACAGGGAGGCCATCGACAGGTCGTTTAACTTTCTCCTAACTTCCCGTGCCCTCAGGAGCGTATCTCTGATACTTGTGAATCTTTCCCTGTCCCTCTACCTTAAGGCTCTAGGATATGGGCTGATTTTCATAGGTATAGTTTATTTCTTGATCATAGCTTTTAACGTGATTATTACACTGTTATTTGGGGTCATAGGTGACAGGATAGGCTATGCAAAAACCATGATTGTGGCTGAGGCATTGCCCCTTGCAGCCATGCTTGGCCTCGCACTGTCAGTAAATATGTACGTCATCATAATATCAGCCATGGTTGGCGGAATAACCGGTTCACCAGGCGGAATGAGGGGCGCGTTTTCGCCAGGAATGACTTCATACATAGCAAGCAACTGGCCAGAAGAAAGGGAAAGGGTTGGCAAGCTTTCAAGGATATATGTAATAGCTTCAGTTTCGTCAATAGCAGGCTCAGTACTTCTGGTGACCCATGGTTCACTGAGCATTTACTATGGTGCCGTGAATTCATTCAGGTTGCTTTTTGGCGTTTCTGCTGGCCTGACCCTTTTGTCTTTGGTTTCGCTTTTTTTCCTAAAGGAAAGGAGAAGGCCGAAGAAGACAACCCATGTCATGAAGAGGGAAAGTTTTAGTTATATGCTGCGAATCATAGTGCCAAACATCGTCAATGGTGCTGGGATAGGAATAGCATTCCCGTTGCTGCCACTCTGGTTCGAGCTAATGTATAAAATAAGCGCCAGTTATGTTGGAGTGATATTCACGATCGCATATGCTTTTACCGCAGCAGGATCCTATATTTCCGGTAAATACCTTAACAGGTCCAAGATAAGTGCCATAGCGGTTTCTTCATGGGCCAGGATACTGCAGGGAGTTATGCTTATCGCGATAGCGTTTATGCCGTTTTTGGCACTTACAGTAATAATATATTCAGCAAGGAGCCTGATAGCTGGAGTGGGCTCGCCTATGAGGAGCGCAATAAGCGTGAGAGGCATAAGCGGGGAAGATTTTGGCACGGCTTCTGGCATACAGGGTGTATTCACAAGGAGTTCGCAGCTGACTTCGGGGATTTCTGGATATCTTATGGAAGAGTACTACCCGCTTCCCCTGCTCACGGGGGGAATTATGCAGGTTGCCGGTGCCCTTGTCTTTTACCGCCTGATTAGGTCATGGGAAATATCACACAACTTTAAATAACAGCCTGAACGTTTCAGCTACATACTGTATCAACTGTATCAGGAAAACAGTATCATAAAAGTTTCACCAAACCGTTAAATTGGCTCATAACGATTCCATCTCCGGTGATAAAAAATGACACAGAATGAATTTCCGAAAACGGCGTACACTGTATCAATTATAGCCGGCGCGCTAATGGTGGCTAGCAGCATAATCGTTATGATAGCTTCTCTTGCATTTGCGCTGACGCAACCAACAGGATACTATTACGGTCCGATGATGTTCGGCAGGTACGGTGGACCTTTCTTCATGTTTGGAATGATGTCCATATTCGGACTTGTATCAGGCATAATCGTAATTGTATCAGCACTGATGCTGAGGAAGTCCACTGATTACACAGTATGGGGAATACTGATAATAGTGTTCTCAATATTCAGCTTCTTTGGCATGGGAGGCTTCGTGATTGGAGCCGTGCTGGGCATCGTCGGAGGCGCGCTGGCGCTTTCATGGAAAACAGCCTAAAACCTTTTTCGTTTCCATTTTTTCTGAATCTTGACTAGATTTGTGGTTCCGCTTTTTTCTGTTATTGATCCCTCTTTCACCTAGCTGGGATGGTGCGGTGCGTCTTGAGCCTGGTAAATACGCCTTCTTTTGAAATGTACTTTTGCAGGTATTTGCCGTTGTGCTTGAGCAGTATCTACACGACCTTCCTTTATTCCGGAAGCAGAAACCATGTCAATTCTGCTGCCTGATTTTTCTGCTTTCTGTTTACGACTTCAGGCATTATCAAAAAGAAGTAAATCACGGACATCGTGCCTGCCAGCGTTGTGCTGAAAAAGAGGATAAAAGTTAGCGGCACAAGGAACGGTATTCCTGAAGGGCTCACCCTTCTATCAGTTGTGTGATGTGCACTGTAACGCTGACGTTCTCTGTTATTGCCGTCATGGCAAATGTAAGTATGCCCAAGCCAGCAGATGCTGTAACCAGCATGAAGAAAAAAATCTTTGTTCTATTCGATAATGCACCTCAAACATTTCCTTTTTAACCTTTACATAACGTCATTCTTGTGAACTACGTCGCGCTAGAGCGCGCCGCGTCCAGCTTCAATGGAACCAGCTTGCTCTCCATGAAGCGTAGAGGTCATTTCCTCTGCGGGCATTCTGGGTCTTTTTAAGACCCATGGGCTTATGTTCCCCCATCTCCACATGGGAGACATCGCTTATTCTGGAACCAGTGAGTACGGGAGCCGATGCACTGCACGCGAAATTAAAGTTCTGCTCACTTTCCTGTTGCGTCTCATTCCGTTATTATTATGCAAAAACATTTATTTGACCGCCATTTTTGGCAATTCATCCTTTGCTTAAAAGCAAAGGTTTTCTTGTCACATGATCAATAAAACGTTCATTACAGTGAGGGTGGGAATAGAACTTCAGGCTCCTCGGCGCCTTGACCCGGCTCAAAGTAATAGGTATTACCGTGAACCTGCCTGGCGCGTTCTGCGCACTCTTTCAGGTGCTCGCCCAATTGTCGCTCCTGAACTGCCAAGTCTATTCTGAACCTTAACTCGGGATTAACGCCTTCTATGAATTCAGCAACCTTTAGCGCTTCATCGCACTCCACAATCCCTGGGTAAAGCACCGTTTCGGCTACAACCTTTGATGGGTCAGCGTATTTTCTGAAGTTTTCTAGGGTCCTGGTGTTGCTCTTCCCTGTTATTGATTTATGAAGCGATGGCGTAAGGGCCTTTATGCTGAAAGTTATTCCATGTGCAAGGAAAAACATTTCATCATCAAGCAGTTCTCCATTAGTGATAAGCCATGGATTTATGTTAAGTGATTTTAATCCATTCATAATTATTGGTAGCTGTGGGTCATAAGTTGGTTCTTCGCCTCCGAGAAAAGCCGTATGTACCTTCTTGTTTTGCAGCAAGTCCAGCATTTCTCTCAGGCCAATCATAGAACCGAACCTGAGCCCTGAAGCTCTGGCTTGGCTAATTGAAAGGCACCATCTTGAAACCGTCCTCGCAACACAGTAAACGCAGTTCCAGGGGCACCCGCTGAAAAAAAGGTAGGCGCTACCGTCCTTGAACTTAACTATGTGATAAATTCTTGTTGCTGGATTTATGTTAAAGCCATCGCGCGCCACACAAAAACGATCTCATGCAGGTTATAAAAAGCATATGCTCCGGGCGGTATGCAAACCTAAACGGGTATAAATACTCGAAAAAAAGTATAACATTTCACTCTTTTAGGTCTGCATAAAGTTTGAAAACTAATAATAGCGTTATTTGCCGCTATAACAATGTGATACAATTAATATTAAATGCTAAAAATTATAAAAAATACCCGTTTGTTTCAGTGCTTTCTTCTTGCCATTAATATGCCAGCAACTATGGCTACAACGACTATTGCTGCAATAATGCCATATTCAAGGTAATTTGGCTTGGAAGGAGCACTAACATCTATGAAATAGATGAAAGCATAAGAACGTACCTTAACTTTTACAACAATGCGGCCATAATATCCACTACAGGGAAGGCACCTGCTGAAAGGTATTCAAGTGTGGACGAAGGCTGGTATGAACGCTTTGTCAAAGCGCTTAAATTGGAGAACATATTACCAGTAGACCGTGCAGTAAAGGGGTGACATAAGTCCTAAAATTCTACAATGTCCCACAATCAGTGATATCTGCTGTGTCCAACTACTTGACTATTTTGTAATCAGAATTTGACATTATAATGTATAAACTGGTTGCATTACTTGCTATTACATGCCTGAAATGCGCAGGTGGGGAAAAAACTACGTGGACAAGAGGAATTGGGCTGAGTATAATGAGTCACTGGTGAGGAGAGGTGAAGTGCTGCTGGATTTCGATTTGCTTGACAAATGGGACGAAGAAGATTAATGATGGAAAGGAATGAGCAGAGTTCGTTTACCCGGAAGCGTTCATGACGCTGCTTGCTTACATTCATGTATTGTTCCATTTGCCTTTCAGGCAGGAGGAGGGGTTTGTCAGGGCACTGTCAAAGTACGTTCATAACCTCAAGGTACCTGATTTCAGGACGATATGGTGGAGGACAAACAGGCTTGATATAAATCTTGAGAGCATTGACACTGACCAGCCAATAGTTGTAGCAATAGATTCAACTGGAATAAAGGTCTCAAACTATGGTGACTGGATAAGGAAGAAGTGGAAGGTAAAGAGGGGGTTCCTCAAGGTTCACCTTGCTGTAGATGTCAACAGCAAAGAGGCTGTATCAATGACAGTTACCGAGGAAGATGTGTCAGACGGAAGCCAGGCAAAGGATCTTGTTAATGGCGCCGTGTCAAAGAACAACATTGAAAGGCTGTACGGCGACGGGGCATACGATTCAAGGGGCATATTCAACTTTCTTGCTGAAAAGGGAATTGATCCAGCAATAAAGGTGAGGAGGAATTCTTCAATGAGGGCAAAGGGCAGTCAGGCAAGGAAGGCTGCTGTTATAGCCCAGCTTGATGACTTCGATAAATGGAAGAACGAAAAGGGTTATGGCAAAAGGTGGGCAGTGGAGGGAGCATATTCTTCCATCAAAAGGACATTTGGCGAATACGTATCCGCAAGGAAGTTCGTGAACATGACCAGAGAGATGGTGATTAAGGTGTCACTGTACAACATGTTCATGAGGATGACCCATGATGAGGTATAAAGATAACAAAGACGGATTGCCACAGAATAATCAGTAATTGGACACAGCAGTGATATCAAAATATTTTTATATTTGTTTATGTTATTTGATTATAAATTGGTTTCATATAAAAAACAGATTATAGAAGAAACATTAAAAATTATAAATATTACACCTCCGCCTAAAGCTACTATAGAAGAATTGTTAGATATTCTTGAAAAATCTAAACCGAAATATTCCGCCGGTCCTATAGAATTAGAAATGTTACAGTTGATAGATAAAATAATAAATAGCATACGAAATGATGAAGGGCCAGAAAAAGCAAACGAACTTCTTGCAAAACTGAAGGATGACTTGGTTTTTGATAGAGATTGGGACTAAATGACAACAAATAAAATTTCTAATTTAGACAAAAATAAGAGTAAATTGCTAGAAAGCCTTCTAGACCTAGACATAAGTTCATTGAATACCTATATAAATGCTTTAGAAAATGGCGTTTATTGTTATGATAATAAAACTAGGAAAAACGTAATAGAGGACTTGATAAATAAACGCCTTTTAAATGAAGTAACAAAAAACTCAAATATATATGCACCTGTTAAGGAAGATCTTGTGGCTAACTTTTTGTCAAACGTATCAGGTTTATTTAAAACCTTAATTGGACAATTTCAAGACGCTTATTCAAGTCAAATCCACATTATAAGAGGAAGTAAAAATGTGGATATAGTAGCAAAAAAAATAACAGAAAGCGCAGCAGAAATATCAGGCGAAAAAAATATATACTTTTGTGTTAATAATCTTTCAACATTTGCTAACTTAAACAATAAAGAATTAAATAGTATGGCAAAGAAATATAAAAATAGCGGATTATATATGAAAGTAATACTTATCTCACAGCAAAATAAAAATAACAAGTCTGCTCCTACAACAGAAGGTTTGAATCGCGCAAAAATTTTTAAAAAAGTTATGGACGGGCAGTTTGATTTTAGGGTACTAAATGATAGACAAAATTTCAGATATATAGTGGCTCCAAATATGAATCTGGTATTTGCGGTTAAAGGCCACAGACATACAGGTATACTATTGATTGATGCCGAAATAGCAAGTTTCTTTAAGGAAAATTTTGAAACCGATTTCAACAGGGCAATAGAATACAAAGAAGAATCATTGATAGAAAGGCCAGAGCAACAAATTAAGGAGAAAGATAAAACATTAAACAATGAAGAGAAAATACTTATTCAGAAATTACTTAATAATAAAGGATCATTAAACGCAAAATTATTTGCGCAAGGTGGCGTTGGCAAACTTTATTTTATAATTAATGATGGTGCTAAAATTCAAAATCTAGTTAAGTTTGCGAGTAAAGATATTATAAATAGAGAATATAAAAATTATAAATTTCTTCAGAAAAATCAAATTAATGCTATTGTTGCATTTATGAAAAAAAAATGTTTTCTAAAGAGTGAAGGGATTTTGGATTTGCAGGATTTAACTTTAACGACTGATAGTTATACTTTAGAACAATATTGTGATGAAGTTTTTAATCGGAATAAAAATATTAATAAAACTTTTTACGAATATCTTATAAATATGTTAAATTATTTGGATGAGAACTGGTATGGCAGTGAGAGTCCCAAACTATCATCTGTTAAATTTTACTTGGGAAATTTACTTCCACATATTTCTACTGTAAAAGGAAAGGTTGAAAAAGTAGATAGAGTAGATATAAATGATTCAGGACTTGTGGATAAATTTGATGAAAAAGGATACCTTGACAAAAAGGTTAAAGAAGTTACTTTGTATGGTAAAGTGATTGAAAATGGTTACAATATTATTCATAATAATGAACGCAGATTTTTAATTAACATAAATAAAGATGAAGCAAATTTTGAATTGGTAAAAATTATTCCATCAAACGATCAAACAGCAATCAATATTCCTATAAATAGCTACGTTAAAGTAACTGGCAATATATCAGAAACTCGGTATGAACGATTAAAAGATATATCATCTGATGCTTCAAGTGATCTAAATGAAATTAAAAAAGCGGTAGATCAAGCTGAAGAGTTTCTGTATAAATCCCTCCCTAATCCTTTAATTAAATATAACAAGATACTTAATGATATTATGTATATACGACGTTCTAGTAAGTGCATTCATGGAGATCTACACCCAAGAAATATAATAGTATATGCTACCGGTATAAAACTAATTGATTTGGGTTCCTTAGTTAAAGGTGGTGCTATAGTAAAAGATTTTGTTGAACTTGAAATTGGGCTCAAAGCTG
>JAMCTX010000022.1 GCA_023381255.1 Nitrososphaerota archaeon | reverse complement strand
CTTTCATTTTATTCATCGATTCCTGCAGCAGGGCAGTGCCCAGCCCCTTGTTTCTGTGCTCTTCAATTACAGCTATTGAAACTACGTGGCCCTTTTTAACAAAGTTGAAGCCAAAATTAGACAGGCCACGTTCGAGCCTGTTCATTTCATATCCCACAACTTTGCCGTTGAGCTTGACTACAAGGAAACCGTCGGGGAAGTTATCATAAATTTCCCGGTAGAATTCCTGGGTATAGTGCTCCGGCAATGTGGTTTCGTTAACACCCATTACTTCCCATATGTCATCTTCAATTGCTTCAAGCAACAAATACGGTCCTATGGCCTGCTGCATTTTATTAAGTTATAACACCGCTTTATTTAATCATTTAGCAGAAAAGCTCCCCTTTCCTGAAAGCAGTGAGATTTTTACAACCAGATTGCAAACGTGCACATTCACGCTCACTGTTCACAGTTTATTATGCTCATATTCAAACAGCCAGCCGGTAACCCCTTCGTCCACCACATAAATCTCATCTATGCCGTAACGCGCCAGTGTATTTGCGGCTTCCATCGACCTCCTGTTGGTCCTGCAGATGCAGATTATCCTAGAAAAGCCGGCAAGATAGTTCAGCCTTTCGGCTATGCTTTTGAGTGGAATGTTCACTATGTTTTGCCCGTCCACCCTGTACAGCTCAAACTCCTCAGGCTCCCGAACATCCACCATGATGGTTGTTCTGGCCTTAAGCATTTCCTGGGCTTCCTGCTTGGATATCAGCTTTATCTGCATGATGCGAAACTGGCTGGAAGTTATTTTAGCGTTTATGTTAAATTTTTTTCAAAATTTTGAATTAAATAATGTAAGATTTGGATGACCTGATTGCGTTCTCGTTGATTGTCCTCAGGTATTCCCTGCCGATCTTGTTTTCTGCCCTGTTCCAGTAAACTGCAGGCCTTATTGCGCCCGCGTGGGTCCTTATCGTTTCCGCGTTGTTCAACATGTCCTGCATGATCTGTTCAAGCACGTGGTTCATTTTATACCTGGGCCTAAATCCAAGCCTCCTGAGCACCCTATGTGAAACGCTGTAATTGTGCCTCTGCTTCTCTACGCGCGGGTCTTCCACGGTTTCGTATTCAGGGTTAAAGCCGTACTTTCTGGCTATTCTTTCGGCCTTTTTTGCAAGCTCCATTGTGCTGTGGATCTCCTCCATCTGGTTTACAACCCTGTATTCCCCCTCATCTGCGGGCTTCTGCCCCAGCATAAATAGGCAGTCTATGCTATCCTGAAGCGACAGGAAGCCCCTTTTCATCAATCCTGTGCCGTAAATAAGCATTTTGTTGAACGCTATTATCTGCGCAAAGTACTTGTTCATCACCGTGCCCCATACGCCGTCAAAGTCCAGCCGCGTGTTTAACGCCCCATTGACCAGGTCCTCGGTCCTGCTGCCGTACACAACGCCCTGCTGCACGTCAGTGGCCCTGATGTTCCACACCTTGTTGGCAAATATTAGGTTGTAAGTGTCAAACACCTTGCTCACGTGATACCATGAGCCGGGATCCCGTGGCACCATTATCCTGTGGCTCTTCCCTCCGTGCTTTACGTTCATCCACCCTTCCTCAATGTTGTAAGTCGGAGTGCCGTATTCCCCCATGGTTCCCATTTTAACCACGTGCGCCTTCGGGCTGTGGTTCTTGAGCGCAAACAGCAGGTTGAGGTTCGTAAGCACATTGTTGACCTCCGTGTAGGCGGCGTGTTGCCTGTCAATCATTGAATACGGGGCGCTTCTTTGCTGCGCAAGATGGTATACAGTTTCTGGCCTGTACTTGCTTACAAGGTCGTCCACAAAATCCCCATCAGTCAGGTCTCCCTCGATTATTTTTAGGTTGTTTTTTGCGTACTCCTTCCTGAAGGCCTGCACCCTCTGTTCGGGAAGGCCTATTGGCAGGGCCGTTGTGCCGCCAACCTCTTCAACAAGCTTCCTTGTAACCAGATTGTCCACGCCGATGACCTCCTCGTCAAGCTCCCTTGCAAGCCTCACTGAAAGAGGCCAGCCGATATAGCCATCAGCCCCAAACACAAATACTGTCAATTTGTCTATCTATTACAAATGTAGTTAATAAGCTTTTTTAAGAAAGCGTTCACCTGATTATCGCGCTGCCGTAAACCTGAAGGGATCCCGGCTTTACGTTGGGGTTTACCAGAATCGCCCTGCCTTTTACAGCGGGCAGTTTTCCCCTGAGCTTTATCCTTCCCTGGTCCACGTCGCCCATTACCTTCATCCCGCCATATATTACGTGAAGTTCCTTTGCCTCCGGCGCCCACCTGAACTTTTCATTTATTTCAAGCTCATCAATCAATTGCAAATCCGGCTTGATTAGCCCGTATGTGCCTGAGAGCGCATCCAAGTCGGCGTTTCTGACGGCAAGCCCTACCCTGACGCCAGGGCCCACGGAAGGCTGGTCCTCGTCAAGCACCTGAATGCTTTTTACGTCAATTTCCGTGTTTGAAGGCAATGCCTTAAGCGTATCATGAACGTGTATCTCAGTTCCAGAAAACCCGAGCATGACAGTTCCAACGCCCTTTACATTGAATACCCTGTCAATAAATGTGGTCCCGTTGTCCTGGGGTTTCAGGTCAAGCTCCTTGAAATCTGCAAGCATCCTGGAAATATTCATGGAACCGAACATTTTCTTAAACGCTTGTGGGTCCTGGGACATCACTATCCCGCTTATGCCTGAGGCTTCAGCCAGAAGCGCAAGCTCGGCTTCAGCCCTGCCAATTTCATTTACGGCTAGGTAAAACGATGTGGATAACGAGATATCCCTCGCAACGTCAAGCACTTTGAATGGGTCAGGAACGAGCACTGACCTTAAATTATCGCCGAATTTCCTGTAGAATATTCCGCTTTCGACACGCTTGCCCAGGGCCGAGGCGTACCTTTCCGATACGCTCTGGTCTTGGGCCATCACCGTTGATATTGATCCGGTTAGCACATTGAAAATCTAATGCCATATTTTAAAAGCGTTTGCATGCCTGCAAAATGCTTTTTAGAACCGGCATACAAGGCATAACATTGAACAGGACGGCGCTGGTTTCAGTGGCTTTAGGGATAGTTGCGGCAATTGGTGTATATGCCCTGCCCCAGGGGACTGGAGGCACTTCATTTCTGAAGGAACTGATATACATAATTCCCGCATGGGCTGCATATGAAGTTTCGGCAGGAGGGCCTGTCATGGTTTTCGCCCTGATGGCTCTCGAAAGCGCTTCCCTTCCTATCCCAAGCGAAGTCATCCTGCCCCTTTCTGGGTTCCTGATAGCGCAGGGCAAAATGGAACTTGTGCCGGTGTTTATCTCATCGCTAGCAGGATCAATGGTGGGGTCAATTGCGGATTACTATATTGGGTACGTTATCGGAATGGAAGCCATATATAAAAAATCGTGGATAAGCTCCAAATCGCTCATGGCTGCCACATCGTGGTTCAACAAATACGGGGGATGGGCCGTCACGTTCAGCAGGATGCTTGCAGGGGCAAGGACGCTTATTTCATTCCCAGCTGGCGCATTTAAAATGGAGATAAAGAGGTTTTCGCTTTACACGCTTGTGGGGTCCGCACTCTGGAGCGGGGTGCTGGTTTACCTGGGAATGGTTCTCGGCTCGCACTGGGCGTCAGTTGAAGGCATTATTAACAGGACCGTTGTCCCGCTGGGGGTTGGCTTCATCGTTGCGCTTGCGTTCTACCTTATTTACAGCCTGCTACGCTCCCCAAAATGACCATTCACTTTTCCCGCCAGTGCATAAATTTCTTTGCCAGGAGAAAATAAACCACGGTTTCAGCCAGCAGTATTGCTGCCATCTGCACCTGCAACGGCTGCAGCCCTATTACCCCCTGCATCAGCACAGAAGCCGGAGTGGCTGGCGATATTGCAAGCAGGTATATGGCGTATTTAGGCAGGTAGCTGTACGGGTAGAATATGGGGGGAATTATTGTCAAAACTATGGAAAGTATGGAGGTTATCCCCCAGACATTGCGTATGTGAGACAGGAAGCCGGCTATTATAAATGAAATCGAGGTTGTGGCAACTATCATGCAGATTATTGCAAAGAGCAGCACGATCGACGAAAGCGGGTTTAATATTTTATAGAAGTACCCCATCGCGGCATAGATGAAAAGGCCCGGCAGCGAAAATACCAGGTAACTGAGCATTATGCCAATCATGTAATCCGTTGATGATATCGTCGTAGCTACAAACAGGTCCTGTATCTTGAGTTCAAGCCTGAGAAATGCGGCGTCGCCTGCGCTTGACAGGGCGTTTGACGAAATCATTGAAATAAACCCCCCAACGATCGCGTAGGGCAGAAGGGCTCCCCTGCTCAGCATGTAAACCAGAAAAAGCATTGTAAGCGGCAGGCTCAGAGAAGCCACTATATAAGAAGGCCCCCTGGTGATTGTCGAGAATCCGTAATACCAGCCCATGGAGAGTATGTACCTAAGATTCAATCTGAATATATATACTTTAGGGTATGGTATTCATAAACATATTGGTCCACATGAAATTGCAATTATGATAGAATTTATTAAATTGGTTGCTTACCCAATAAGCATGGGTTTCGAGTTTAGTTCGGTTTCGAGGCACGGTGTTTCACCATTGAAAGCGATTGCCGTAATAGCCATTATCGCAATAATCGCAGGCGGCACCAGCTATTACCTATTTACTTATGGACCATTATCACAGCGTCATAACATAGAGGTTGGGGTAACGGTGGAATCGGCAAACATGTATTCCAGCCCAGCATTAATGGCTATAACAATTAAGAATTCTGGAACAGCCGCAATAAGCGCATTAAATATTTCAGTAAGCGGTGTATTTAATGGCGCAAGCTCACCTTTATATGTAGAAACTCCTTCATCACTCGGTTCGACGCCGCCCGTGGGGCTTAATCTTTTAACTTCACCATTGGCACCCGATAACGCCGTTGCATATTCTTTTTTAGCTTTCCCAACAGGGGTTAGCCCTATTTCAGGCAACACCTACACCATAGTAGTTACATCAACAAGTAGCAACGGCGCAGTATCCACAACAACCTATGCAGTAGTTGCATCTTAAGCCTCGTAAATTGTTTTTTGCTATTTTAATGTGGTTTAATTTAATGCTTTTTGCGGTGTTTATACATAAACAGAGATTATGAGACTGCCTACAGGTTAAGCCGTGAAGATATGCGTTTAACTTCTACTAACATAAAAAACTTAAAAATAAACAATAAACTTCGATTGTGTATTTTATATAATAAATATATAAAATCCAATAACTATATATATAAAGCCTATCAAAAGGAATACCCAACTAAGTATAGTATTAAACTTGTGATATTTGTCCTTCGTAACTTTGTCGTATCCCCACAAAAATAGCATAAACCCAATTCCAACTATAGATAACCCGATACTTGAATAACTCACCAATTTTTTTCTATTTTAATAATTTGATCTACCTCTTAATATCTATTTCCAAAAAATCATTGGTCCTGTTCAATTGTGTGTTAATCATGTTATGGACACCATGAATTAGCTGATGGATGGATATAAGCGTTGTAAAACATTTGATAGATGCCATTTCTCATATACCTGATCAGCACTATATGAAGAATGTTTTCCAATCCTTTCATGCTCCAAGACACAACAAAAGCCTCTAACAAGACTTAATTTACCACAATGGGCTGCGCAAAACTTAAACGCTCATAACCAAATTAAGGGATTATGAAAATAGTCAGCATAAAGGCAAAGAACTTCCTTACATTCGAAGATTTGGATATAAAATTTGGAGAGGACGAGCTAGAAGAGAAAAAATCAAACGAAAAACAAGACAAGCCCGATGAAAAACAAGACAAGCCAAACGAAGAGCTGTATTTCATAGTTGGGCCAAACGGCTCTGGGAAGACAAATATAATAAGGTTGGTAGAATTTGTTTCAAGAGCCCTTAATTACTCTATTGGTGTTGATGAATATGGGAAATATTCGCGTAATGGAGACGACTTTTCCTTGTGCTTGGAATTAAAACTTCATGATGGGGAAAAGAACCTCCTTGCAGATTACTTTTGGTTGGCTGTTATAACCCAGATAGATAGTACGATTGCTAATAATCAACAATCATTACAAACTATATTGCAAAGAAACCTAAAGTTATTAACCCCTGAAGCATTTGATATCCTTAAAATAGAAATTAATAGCGACAACATCACAAAAAGAATAAATGTCAAATACTGGCTTTCGATAATTGGCGATGAATATGAAGTTAGCAATAATTCAATAATGCTTTCATCTGAAGATGGAATCCCAACACATAACCCATCCTTAGCACAACTTATATTTGACTATTTAAATAGCGGGGAATTTCAACAAGATATAGGCATTAAAAAAATTGTTGAGTTACGTGAAAATAGAAACCATGTAAAAACAATGGTTTTGGGAATAAATACAGTCGTTGATATAAGTTTTGTTGAGAATATAGAAATGTCAGTAAATCAAATAATAAATAAAATACCGAAAAACGTCGTACAAGTAGATATTAGGGATGTTGTAGAAACCTCAAAACAAATTTATGACTTTTTATGGTCTCCTCAATCTCCATCAAATATGGGCTTGGTCAGTATTTTATCCCGACTTTTTATTACATCCATGATGATATTAAAGAACCCGCGTGCTCCTCTTGCAGATACTATAAGCTTACAACAAGGTGGCACGCCAAGTAATACTAGCCTGTTAAGCCAATTTGATGGAGAACGCGCGATTAAGGTACTTTACGGACTTTATAATAGCAGTAACAGTAATAATTATAAAATATACAATGACATTTTTGAAAAATTTAACAGTTTAACCAAGCGCCAATATAATGTTCGATTTATTAATGACGTGAAACAACCACAGGCAAGGTTATCTTTCATTGATACAACTAGAAAGAAAATTTATTCAAGTGATTTTCTGGCGGCGGGTGACCTTGAACTAATTATGCTATTGACAGTCATTATCGGGAATACCGAAAAAACAATATTTCTTGATGAACCGGCGGCAAATTTGCACCCAACTATGCAGACCCAAATTTTGGGAATAATTAAAGAACACTCTGAAAATAACCAATTCATAATTATAACTCACTCTCCATATATGATTGATTATAAGCATGATAAAAAAATAATCCGTTTTGTTATTAAGAACGACAACACACAAATATTCACAGTTAATTATTCAGATTTTGAGAACTTTAAAAATAACCCCACGTTGTGCAATAATTTAATAAATTCGCTGTTCGCTAAGCAGGTAATAGTTGGAGAGGGGCCTCATGAGGTTGCCGCTTTAAATATTTGGTTAAATAGAATGAATTTTGACATGACAGACAGGCTCTTAATAGAAGGTAATGGTACAGGCAATTTGCCTTCTTTGGCTGAAATTCTTAATAAATGGGGAATAGAATATATAACATTCAATGACCGCAAGAACTCAGATACATTAGCAAACATTAATTCTATAACATATAATCATGATGATATTGCAGGATTACTTGAAAGTCAACCAAAATTTAATGAGGCGGCTAAAATATGTCATTACGAACACGGCGGTAATCATATTTACCTTGAGGATGTGAAATGTCTTGCTGAAAATATTGACCCGCCTAAAGAAGTTGGGGAATTAGTGGAAAAATTAAACGCTAATGATATAAAAAATGCTTTGTAACAATTGACTTCAATTCGCAGTCTTTTATAATATGTTTAACCTCAATAAATTCAGTAATTTAATTTGTTATAATACGATAAGTGGGCTGATTCATTGGGTTACGGGGTTGAACGGCGATGGGGCAACCCAGAACACGTTGCCATTGCTTGTTAAAAAGCCAATCTTGGTGTACTGCCCAAAATCAGGGAATGGTATAGTTTTTGATGACGTTGGTGCTATGGTTATTGAGGCTGGTGCCATGTTTCCCCGTTTACGGCGACATACTACATTTTCTTAGAAAAGTTAACATTATAAGCTAGTATTTCATCAATTGCAATATGAATGATAAAGACACCATGGTTGAATACCTGAAGGTGCTTGCAAAGAATGTCTCTGACGAGGGTGGCTTGGAGAAGGTTCATAACGCAAAGGATCTCGCAATAGGGGTATCTGCGGAGGCGAAACTCCTTGGCCTTTTTATGTTTAAGTCTGATGATGAAATGAAATCCATAATAAAGGAGGAAAGGAAGGAAATAGGAGAAGGACTTGGCAATATTCTATATTTTGTACTAAGGTTTGCCCAGATGAACAACTTTGACCTGACGGAAGAGCTGGTAAACAAGCTGAAGGTTAACGCAAAGGACACTAAACAACAGCAACAAAATGTATTGCCAACGCCGGTGAGCCTTGGCGTTCCCACAGACCTTGAAGGGAAGATTGAGCAGGCAAGGGGCTATGAGCTTACCGACCTTGAAAGGAGAATGCTTGTCCTTGATGCATTTCAGGCTGTGGAGCGGAACGCACTGTGGTTTTCCGTGCCTAAATCACGTGCTTTCCTTGGCTACCCAGAAACGCCAGAAGGTCTGATAAGGTACATGCTAAGCATAGGTGCCATAACAAAGAACGACTTGAAGGATGTAGGGATTACTCATTACTGAACTAAACCAAGTTTTTGATAATAAATCATTGTAAATGGATAAACAATTATAAAAATACAAAATAAAATTACGATGACTTTTTCTGAATGCATAATGTTGTCTCTTTATAAGCTATAACGGTGTTATAATAGATGAACTTATTAGTCGTGAGTTCAACCACTTCATCGCGGGCGCATACGCCCAAATATATTTATATTTTATTTTATGTTTTTTGGGGTTTCCCCGCATTAAGCTGCCATCAAGCCAGCAACTAACGTTCTTTTTTTAGTCACCATTGTTTACCTAATTTATAACACACTTAAGCAGGCGGCGTGCATTTCATTTAATTTATTTACTTTATTTAATTAATTACCGCCTAACTTAATTACCAACAACGCTTTTGAATTAATGCCTAATTGCTTGGAGCCGTTAAGGCTCTGCCTTAAAACAGAGCGCCACGCATTATAATAAAAGCCATTAAGGCTAATTGCCGTAATGTGCTACCAACACCAATTAATTAATTACTATTCGCTTAATTGCTTTGCCTTACTCTGGCGTTAAGCCAGAAAATTGTTTCCTTTTTTAGGTCTGGAATTAAATTCATTAAGCCGTTAAGGCTTGTCCTAATTTTGGCAGTCCTGCCGGGGCCAACGCCACGGCTTTCCAGTTTCGACAAATATTGCAAAATTAATTTCTTGTCATCATTGCTAAACGCCGCACGTTCAAGCTCATGCTTTGCATATTTATACCGCATAACATAGTTATGGATGTCGACCATACTATAATTAATGCGATTTCCATTGAACATTATGCCCATAGCTATAACTATTCAAGCTGAACACCATATCGCACAAACAGGTCTTCAAGCGTTACCTGCTTAACCGAATATCCCTTCCTGACATATTCGCTTGCACTGTCTGTATCCGCATAGGAAATGTATGTGTTGCCTATCCTGGTCCAGCCGTGCACGGGCTGGGTTGATTCAACCCTGATTTTGCCCTCAAAATCGCTGAGAAGCTCGGCTATCTTGCCCTTCTTTATAATCATGCCATTGTCCATGAACACCACTTCGTCTGAAAGCGCCAGGGCCTCTTCCATGTAGTGTGTCGTTAAAAGAACCTCCGAGCTGAGCTCCTTTATTGCTGACCAGACCTCCAGCCTTGAAACGGGGTCCAGGCCTGTTGTTGGCTCGTCCAGGAAGACTGTTTCCGCATTTGCTGCTATTGCCATTGCCACAAACAGCTTTCTTTTCATTCCACCTGAGAGGGTGTCGGTAGGCCTGTTCCTGAATTCCCAGAGTTCCAGCTTTTTTAACGCGTATGAAGCAGCTTCTGAGGCATCCTTAAATGACATCCCCCTTGCAGCGAGGTAGATTTTCAGGTGCTCAAGCGGGGTAAGCAAACCTATCGGTCTCCCCTCCTGGGGTATGCTGACCAGGCTTCGCCTGATCCTGCCCTGTTCATGAAATATGTCCATGCCGTTGATCGTTGCAGACCCTGAAGTTGGAATGAGCTGCGTTGACAGTATGCGCATCATGGTGGTCTTTCCGGCCCCATTCCTGCCTATTATGGACGTTACCCTCCCTTTAAATGAAGCCGACACGCCATTTAATGCAACCTGCCCGTTTTCGTACACTTTCCTAAGGTCCTGCAGCTCTATCATGCGCTAGTTAACTGAATGCAAATAAAAAAATGTTTGTAATGGCTTTTGTTATTTAATATATACGTTTATAAACTGTTTGCAACAATTAACTGTAAACTATTATGAACTACGATTCTTTTGAGGGTATAGGGGAGCTGTATGATTATATTACGGCATTTTCTGAGGTTATAAGGGTCGGCGTTTATGATACAAGGCTTGCGCGAAGTTTCTCTGAAGCACTGGCCGGCGCTGGCATAAATCTTAGCGAAAGGAACCTGAGGACAATTTACTCCCGCTGCCGAAAAAAATACATAAAAATAATGAGGGGCGAGGACGTGAACCTTGACACGGAAAGTGATTCAGGATTCCTGGAGTTCTTCCTCCTGTCTTACCTGACGCTTATAGACACATTTTTTGTGGAAAACCAGCTCAACTTAACCAAGTAAGATTTTTGAGAGGAACATTCGGACAAATTCGCTTATTTCGCCCTTGTCTTTCATGTATATGCTGTCAAAAATAACGGGCTCAATTCCTGCCCTTTGGATAGAATCAGCAAGCCCGGCGTCACTGCTGTCGATCACCATTTTATCTATAAATCCGCTGTAAAGCAGTGCAACGCCGTATGGATTTGCCTCGAGCCCAAGGTCGCCCATCATTCTGCTTGCCGGCCCCTTAAATGCGACGTTGCCCCTGAGTGGAGAAACTGCCACCCTGGGGCCTTTGAATTTCCTCACCGCTTCCCTTATCCCCCTTACAGACAGTATTGGGTAAATGCTAGCAAGCGGGTTGCTCGGGGCAATCACAAGAGCCCCCGATTCGTTAATAGCGTTAATAGCTTCAGGAGATGCCCTGGCCCTTTCCGATCCTTTGACATAGATGCTTTCCAGCCTGCCGCCAATTCTCTTTACAAAGTACTCTTCAAATGTAAGCTCGTTGCCGCCAACTTTTACGACCGTTGTTAACCTGTCATTGCTTGGGGGGTGTATTTTTACCCCCACCCCGCTGAGGGCAGCAATTTCCGTGAACGCCTCTGAAAGCGTTTTCCCACGTTTAAGCAGGAACGAGCGCAGGACGTGCACCGCCAGGTCCCTGTCGCCCAGCGCTATATACGGCTTTGAAGAATAACGGTCCAGCCAGTCAAAAAAGTTAAATGTATCGTCCTTGATCCCCCAGTTCCGGTCAAAGTCAAACGTGTCCATGAGAGAGTAAAGCACGGAGTCAAAATCCGGTGAAATATAAAGCCCGAGGACATCTTCGTCGTCCGCTGTATTAACTATGACGTTAAAATCTGCGCCGGCGCTTTTAAAGCCATACGCCATCTTTGCGCCGGCAGTGCCGCCAGAAAGAACGGTTATTTTCATGAACCAACTAAAAAAACCCACAGATATAAGCGCTGCTTTAAAGCCTTCGTAACGGTTAAATGCCCGGGATGGCGAATTACAACCATGGATGAAGTTAGGGTTGAAGAGGCTGTTAGAAGGCACTTTAAGGTGATAGATTTTTACAGGCTTGAAGACGGCTTTGAGTATGTTGTCAACGCGGACCAGGTGAGCCAGGCTTTCATCTCGCTTTATCATGATATTCAGGGAGCGGGAGCTTTGCCCAGGCTTAGGCAGTCAGGCAGAAACTATTCGCTAACCGTTTCGCCCGCGCCCAGAGAAAGGGTCTCAAAGCTGAAGCCAGCGCTCCTTGCTGTATCAGTTGCGGCCCTGATGGTATACAGTTATTTTCAGGTGGGTGATTCATACAGATTGCTGCTGCTTTTTTCCCTGCCCGTGCTTTCCCTATTAGCGCTTCATGAAGCTGGGAGGATCGTGGCAAACAGGAAGTGGGGGCCCGGCGGCTTTTCATACATGGTGCCCGGCATTCCTGCCATAGTGCCGTTCATGGGATTTATAACTTCACCCAGTGCCTTCCCGGTTAACAGGGACCAGCAGTTCGACCTGGGCTTTACCAGCATAGTTCTGGCCCTGGTTTCGGTCATCCCCTATATCCTGGTCGGCAACCTTCTGCCCCTGGCTTCAATATCAAAGCCCGGCATAACCATAATGTCGTACCTTATAGGGCAGTACATCAATTTTGGCAACCCGCTGATTTCCGGTTCGCTGTTTGCATTTACAATAACATTTGTAAATTTCCTTCCCACGTGGCAGCTGGACGGCGGGCTGATGGTTGACAGCGTAAGAAACAGGAGCCTGGGAATGGACCTTCTCAGCGTAATGCTGATGTCTCTGATGGGGTTTTTTGTATTTGCTCTGATCATTATCTTTGCGCAGGGATCGATGGGCTTTACAAATCCGCTGGACACAGTTACGCCTTTATCCAGGAACAGGAAGAACATGTACTATGCGCTCATTATTGTCATGGCGGTGGGATTCCTTTTTCTGGCGCTTTTTTAGCAGGCGTTCATAAACGTTTTTAAGGCGTTAGTTTATTATGGAATCAGCATGACAGCGTTTGCCATTCCGTCCAGCTATCAGAGCATTCTTTACCTTATTCTGACGTTTGCCGACGGGCTGCTTTTTGGGGTAGCGATAAAAAAGGGCATTATGTCATTCATCCTGTTCATAATAGGAGCCGTGATAGCCACATATGTGGGGATATCGCTCCCAGGAGTTTCCGCCAGTTTGCTGATTTCAAAGCTTGTGACCTTTCTGGGATACCTTCTCAGCAGGGCGCCAAGCTTTGCTGTGGGCCTTCCTGTGCTTTTCCTTGTAGGCCTTGCCATAGGCCTATGGAAGGGTTGACCGTGCCGGGGTGCCTGAGTGGTTAAAGGGCTGGCCTCGAGATCCCGAACAGGAAAGCCAGTGGGCCTCGGCCCTCAAGGGTTCGAATCCCTTCCCCGGCGCCTTTTTAAAATTACTAACTTCTACATACTAAAGCTGCTGCAAATCTTGTTTATTCTGAACGAACCAAGTTCAACATTTCAAACTTTTGTTCAATGTAAACTGACAAATTTTTAAGCATTAACAGCGTGTTAAATCCTAAAATCTTCAGTTTCAAAATTGCGCCCGGCTATCTTATTTAGTTCATCGACGTTCATCTGGAACTCCAGCTCCAGAAAGCCGTTGTTTGACCTTATGTCAATTACCCGAACTTCCTTATACACTGAAAGCATCCCCCTCATAACCTCCTTTACAAACTCCGTGGTTTCCCTGGACCTTCCAACACCGATGGCCCTTAAGGTGTAAACCGCCTTTTCCCCGTTAACTGAAGTTGGTTCAAGCTCAAGCCTCTTTAACGGAAAGATCTGCACCAGCACATCTTTGCTGCTGGAAATCAGTTCAACCATTGATTTGTAAAACGTTGAAAAGTAATTGCCAAGCTCTTCCCCTTCCCTGAATCCAATTTGCATGAGCTGTTCCCTGTCGCTCAAGTAGAGCATTTTTATCATCAAATCCATCAAGTCGCCAGGAACAGGCACCACATCCAGGTCTTTCATCATTTTCATAATTTTCACAGTTGTTGGCAGTTCGTTTATTTCAACCTTACCATCAATCAGGTCCAGCCCAATTTTGATTATTTCATTTGTAAGGGCATAAATTGGTTTATTCTTGCTTTCAGCTGTGTTTGCAAGCCATTGGGCCAGCTGCTTGTCAACTGCTATGTTAGACCTTGGCACAATATTTTCTTTTTTTTCCTATTTATAATATTTGTTAATGTTTTTCTGGAATTTCGTTAATCCAAATGTGCAAAATAACAAAAATGCTAACCATTGTTTATTGCAGCCTGAATTGTTAAATGCTTCAGGATTGGATATTATTATTTATGATTTATTAGAAATTGAACCCTGATTTTCTCCCCCTTCCTGTACTCCCTGTTCCTTTCGAGCCTGGCAAACGCATCAGCATTTACCATTTGCCCATAGAGCCCTGAGCCCCACTTTAGCGGCACTGCGCTTTCGCCCTCAATTCTGAAAAGGAAAGTGGAGTTCATGCTGTGCTTTACCCTCATGTCCTCTGCTAACCCTACTTCACCGTATTTTCTAAGCTCAGACCCAATCAGCCTTGAAATGATGTGAAGCCCGTGGGCATGAAACACCGTAACTGCAGAAACCACCCTGCCAGGAAGAGAAAGCACAGGTACCCCATTAACAAGGCCCACTCCACCCCTCTTGATTATATTTGTCTGCACGCCTTCGAATACCATTTCCCCTGCATCATTTATCGCGTCCTTGGTCAGGTCCTTTTTCCCCACTGACGAACCGCCCGTTGTTATCACCATATCACATTTTCTGGAAAACTCCTTTATCACCGAGCTGATTTCGCTTTTGGTGTCCGGGGCGTGCGCTTCCATGAACCGTACAAAGGGCATCAGCCCCTTTATCAGCGGCGTTAAGGAGTCCCTTATCCCTTCTCCTGTGGAATCACATGGAATTATCTCGTCTCCCACGCTTAGAATTCCAACGCAAATATCAAACACCTTCACATCCATTACCCCTAGAGCAGAAAGAAGTGACACGTGGTACGGGGTTATGATGTTACCCCTCCTTAACACAGCTGTTCCCTTTGTTAAATCTTCACCCGCCCTTTCAATGTCACCCCATAGCTTGGGCTCATTTGCCGGGATGAGCAGCTTTCCGTCAACCCTTGCCGATTCTATCCTCACCACTGAATTTGCACCTTTGGGAATGGGCCATCCTGTTCCCGTGTACACCGCTTCACCCGCATTTAACTCGCCTGCTGAATCCGTTATAGTATAACTTTTTGCGCCTTCCATGATCCTTACAGCATATCCATCCTGGGCAGCTATATCGTTTGAAGGCAGGTTAACTGGAGATATCACATCAGCCGAAGCCAGCATGTTTGCTGCGCTGCACACAGCAACGCTTTTCTCCCTAGGCGCCCTCAGATCCAAGCCTTCAATCAACCTCTCTGCTTCCTCGTCCTTTATCAGGGCCATGCCTTAAACAACTCATCAATCATTTTTTAACATTACCCGCGCCAAAGAGTCACTCGTATATAATCCTCTGTTTGTATTCATTGCGACACTTGAGCATTGAATCCTCCTTTCCAAGCATGTAGGTTTGGCTACTGTAGAGCGGCTAAAATTGGCATCCCCAATGCTGTCTTTAAAAGGGCTATAAGAATCATAGGTCTTCACTAAATTGCCCGAGAATTATCGCTAAAAATATCTGAGCATTCTGATATTATTCGTGAGCTTTTGGAAAAATAAATAATTATGATAAATTTTATATATTATGGAAATTAATTCCGGATTATGAAGGTAACTGACGCTGTAAAAAAAGTGGTTGATGAAAATATACTTTATCAGATACTGCTCAGCAGCGGGCTGGCTAATCTTAATGCCCTTTCCAGGCAGATCAAAAATATAGTGGATTCCCTTTCAAATGAAGACGTTAAGCTGAATACAATAGAAAAGGCGCTTACCAAGTTAGCAAGCAAAAAAGCCGCAATCGAGGATATTTCCACAAGGGGCACAAATGTTTCGCTAGAATCTGGGGTTACCGAAAAAGTATATGATATTAAAGGTTTAAATGAGCTGGATTTCTCGAATGTTTTGCTCGCAATAATTGACGAAGGCAAGGTAAAGGCCGTAGTGAAGGGGGAGGAGCCTGGGTCGGAACAGGGAATGGTTCTGCTCAGGGTCAGCTTTTCCGGGAGCGTAAAGAACATACCTTATCATCCGCTGATAATGATGTTTAACACCATGGGCATTAATATCATACACGCCTTCAGGTTTGACAGGAACATCTATTTCTTCATGTCAAGGTCAGATTCAATAAAGGCTCTGAGCGTTGTTGAGAAGCTCAGGTAATTGCCTATAGAATCAATTTCTATTTTTCCTGGGCAGCAGCACCAGCATTGCTACTGATATAAGGGCCACTGCTGCATATATCCACATTGTGCCTGTGAAACCAATATATTCTATTAACGGGCCCCCGATTACCATTCCCAGCGCGCCCCCCATCATGTTCCCAAAGCTCCACACAATGCCGTTCGCCCTTGCATAAACGCTGCTGTCCACGACCTGCGATACATAGCCCAGAAGGTTGGGGAACCCGCTGAACGCAAAAAATGCAAAAAGCGAGAAAAACAGGAGCTGGAAGTAAATTCCCCTTATCAGAAGAAACAGTATGAAAAACAGTGTCGAAAATGCAGTTGTAATTATAATGATCGACCTTCCGCCATATCTTGAAGTGAGGCTGCCAAAAAGCGGCTGCCCGATTATGGCCGTTGAGTAAGACGCGGTCAGAAACAATCCCGTTAAATTGGTTGATTTGTAAATGAGATCAATAAAGGACGGCGAAAATAGCTGAACCCCCGATATGAATATGGACCTCGTAAACACTATTATTGTAAGGGGCAGTATGATGTACATGTACGGTTTTATGTTTCCTGATTGCTGGGTGGCCTTTCTGGCAACGGGGTGCCTTACACCCCTCAACCCGGCAAAAACGACTATTGCAACCAGCAGGTCTATGACGGTAAGCATTATCATGCCGGTAAATGTCCCTATAATTCCAATGATCACAACCAAGGCGTATGGCGCTATTGCCCTGCCCAAGCTTCCAAACGACCCGTTTATTCCCAGGGCCTTTGGAGCGTCCTCCTTTGCGTATTCGCTCTGGAGTATAGCGCCACCCAGCGGGTGGTAAAATGCCAACCCTGTGCCAAGCAGTATTGCGGCAACTGCAACAGTTATGTACCGCATAACTATGCCAATGTCGAGAAAAGCTATGGAAAAGGCAAATATTGAAGCCCCAATCAGCAAAAACCCGAGAAACATTGGATAGGCATAGTTGCCTTTTTTGTCCGCGTATTGGCCGATGGGCGCCCCCAGCGCCCCTGACATGACATTATACACGCCGCCAAATATCCCTATGGCGATGGCGCTGATGCCAAGCCCGAGATAGTATATTGACAAAATGGGGAAAAGCACCAGAAATGAGTCGTTAAGGTAATGCCCCAGTGACGTGAAGATCAGGGATCTGGTTTTCTGTTGCATGTTCCCCGATACATAAATTATTTATTTAAACCTTTATGCAAAAGCTGTTTAGAAATCAAATTCTCCAGAAACGTACTGCTGGTCTTTGACAAGCTCTATCCTTCTCTTGTCCTTTCCTATCTGAAACACGTGTATAAGGCCCTGGATTTCAAGCTCCATAAGTTCCCTGTTAAATTCCTTAAGGTTTAGCCACGAATATCTCTTTTGGACTGAGTTGAAAAGCTCTGTATCAGTTAAATTGCCTTGCCTGGATACGATTTCCATTATCTCGCTCTTAATTGGCATCATGACTGGACTGCATCAGCTGAATAAAAAAACTTTGCTAAACTTAATAGCAAAAACGGCTCAGAGCTCAAGATCCACTTCATGGTTAAATCAGCCAAACCTCAATCTCATCATAGCCGGCTGTACTAACACGCAGCCATTTATTGTGTTATTGGTTACCTTCTGTCAATTGGAACGAAGCTTCTTTCTTCCGGCCCCGTGTAAACTGCCCTGGGCCTTATCAGCCTGTGCTGCTCTTCAACATATTCAATGAAATGCGCCATCCACCCTGTAACCCTGGACAATGCGAAAAGCGCTGTGTAGATATCATTTTTCAATGGGAACCCAAGCGACATGTACACAATCCCCGAGAAGAAGTCAGTGTTCGGGTATATCCCTTTGCTAGCCATATTTTTTATTCCGAGTTCTTCCACCTTTAAAGCTATTTTATACATTTTTTCTGCTTCAGTGTTGTTTTTTACAAGGTCCGTTGCAATCGACCTGAATATCTTGGCCCTGGGGTCATAAGTCTTGTAAACCCTGTGGCCAAACCCCATAAGGCGGCTTTTTCCCGTAACTATGTTCTGGTTAAACCAGTCTTCTACCTTGGCGGGGTCACCTATCTGCGCAAACTGGGCAATTGCAGCCTCTGCCGCCCCGCCATGCAGCGGGCCCTTTAAAGCTGCCAATGAACCCACGATGCCGGAATATATGTCTGCAAGGGTCGAAACAACAACCAGGCCAGCGGTAGTGGATGCTGGAACCTCATGGTCCATATAAAGAATCAGCGCTGTGTTCATTGCATCAATTTCCTGCTGCGATGGTTTCTTGCCAAAGGTGGCTTTAAGAAAGCTTTCAGCATAGCTGTTGCCTGGCTCCAGTTCCAGGGGCTGCATGCCAGATGTATGTCTGTAGATTGCTGCCGTTATCGCTGCCATGTTCCCAATCACCTTCGCTGCCACATCCCTGTCAGTCTGCTTGTCCCACTTGAACTTCATTGTTGCTGCTAGGGCAGCGAACGCATTCATCTGCAAAGCCACTGAATCCGATTCAGGCGGCAGGTTAGTTACTGCGTCTATCACGTATTTTGGGACTGAATATCCCTCCCGGATCTTCCCCTGAAAATCAGCCAACTGCTTTTTATTGGGGAGCTCGCCATTGAGGAACAGGTACTGCACCTCCTCGACCAGAGCCCCACCTTTTATTATGTCTTCAACCCTGTAACCGCCGTACTTCAGGATTCCCTTTTCGCCATCTATCGAGGTCAGCCTGGTCCATTTTAAATTTACATCCTCTAAACCCTTGCTAATTTGGTCCATCTGATCCTTCACCATTTTTATGCATCAAAACACTGCCGGCATATTTGGACGTTTGACATAAAATAGAAGTGCGCGTCATACAATGTATATATAACATATTGTATATAACCATTTTCCACAATGTGCGTAACAAAATTTATTTTTTACCTGATGCTTTTCACGGTTGCCTCGATATCATCTGCCAGCTCTGCGGCTGAATCCCTGAATTGGGGTGGGTCTGGTTCCTCCCCCATTATTTCCTCTATAGCCCTTTTGTAATCTGTGTTACTGTTCATATATACCACCCTGTATCCTTTTCTTCCCCTGAAAATTTCAGCATTAGATTCCTGCTCGAAGTCGTTGAACGGCACGTTTATTATGGCCCTTTTTTTCATAGCCGAAATTTCAAGCAGCGTTCCATAGCCAGCCATGCAGACAACGAGAGATGCGTTTGCCATTACAGGCAATGGGTCAAACCAGTTTTTGCTGCTATCCGGGCTCTGGAATATTGAGGGGATGCCAAGCTGCAGGCTTTTTATTTTTTCAGCAATATCCATAGCGGCCCTTGTTCCACCCAGCGTTATTAACGCATAATTTTTATCTCCGGGTGCAGGGTACTTTCCTTCGTGCGTGAATAGTTGCCCGAAATACCTGAATTCCTTCGATACCGGGGGAATCAGCCCCACATAGTAATTTACGGCGTTGCCTGCCATTGCGCTGTGGTACCAGCCGTTAAGCCTTTTAACAAGGTAGTTTCCCACGGTTCCAAATCTCCCGGAGAAGCCTTCAAAGTCTGTTATGAATAGCGTATGGTGGTTTCCAAGAAACTCCCATCCTTCATCGCTTATAACTGCATCATAATCTTCTGGCTTTATCTCCTTCATCTTCTTTCTGTTATGGGAAAATGCCCCGTAGAGCCCGGCCAGATTTTTTACACCGGGCGCAAGCCTGCCTGCCTTGAAGAACTTTTCGAACTTGTCGCCAAGGCTCTCCAATTCTCCGGATACCGGGTGCAGGATTTCTCCCTTGGACCTGAGGTAATCAAGCGCAACGCCCGAAGAAACCCACGTCAATCTGTGGCCCCGCATTTTAAGTTCTAAGCCCAGCCTGTAATCTCGCGTTACATGCCCAAGCCCCACGCTTGAAGATATGTAAAGTATTTGCACGGGTATTTTTAAACGGCTGTTAAAAAAAAGCGTTGTGTAAGTTTTATTGCGCTGCAAAAAATCATATTTTTATGTATAGTGTTTTTTCGTCAAGGTCCATCTTTATGAATTTTTCACCATCCGGTTTTCCCTGGTGCACTGTTACTTTTTTGACCCTCGTTAAGCCCCCCAGGATGTCTTCCCTGTGCAGAATGGCACCATAAAGCTCTGCGTCGTCGATGTAAAGTTCCGCGCTATCTATGATGTCAGTAGGGTTGTATCCCATTTCCTTTCTGGCATACTGTACCCTTCTGGCCACATCCCTGACGTACCCTTCTTTTACCAGTTCTTCGTCCCTGTCCAGACTTATGACCACAACCAGGTTTCTGTCAGCAGCCAGTTCATAGCCTTCCCTTGGCAGGTACTTTATGTCAAACAAAGACGCGGGAACCATGTATTTGCCTGCTGCAACATTGCCAGTAGCTATAATCTGCTCGATGAGGCTGCCCTCCGATATGCTCTGAATGGCTTTCTCCACGTCCAGCGCCTCCCTTTTGAATGCCTTGCCAAGTTCCCCCTTTCTCACAGTCACCTTTATGTCAATGGGCAGCTCATCAAGCATTTTAGCTTCAAACACTTCCTTCACATTTGACAGCTGGCCTATCAGCTCAAAATATGATTTATCTATGCTATCTTTCCCCGAGAATAGCAGCATTTTATTTAACGGCCACCTTCTCTTGAGCCTGGCCTTCATTCTTGCGCTGTTTGAAAGAGATACTACATTCCATACATAACTGTACTTATCTATCAATGGCCTGTCAACAAGCCCCGAGTCAACAGGCTCAAACCCATAGATGATTATCGATTCCCTGGCCCCAAATGTGCTTTCAAAGAGGCTGTCGGTCAAATAGGGTGCAATGGGGTGCAAAAGTATATCAAGCGACCTGAGCAGCTTTCCAAGGGTCCAGTAAATCCCGTTTCTCCTTTCGGCCATTTCCGGTGAATCATCCCAGAGTTCGTTCCTTATCACCGGAACGTACTTTTGGCTTACTTCCTCTATAAGAAACCTGTCCAATAATCTTATCATTTCGTTTGTTTTTCTTTTCTCATAATACTCCATGTAGCTTTCGGCAACTTCGCTGAGCTCGCTTATGATCCATCTTTCCTTCTCGGAAATTTTTCCCCTGTTTTCCTCTGACCAGCTGTAGCCATCATATTTTGCATTTAGCGAGTAGTATATGTGAAGGTTGCTCAGCGTGTTAAGTATCTGGTAAGGCCTTTCCATCATTTCCTTTTTGTCAAAATTAAGCGTATCTATGGGGCTTGCCTTCCACATCAAGTACAGCCTCACAAGGTCAGCCGGGTACTTGCTGAGAATGTCCCTGGCGTAGACCACGTTTCCCTTGCTCTTGCTCATCTTTTCGCCCTTTTCGTCAACCACGTGCCCAGTAAACAGAAATGAGCTGTACGGTGACTTGCCGTTTAGCATCACGCCCTCGATCAGAAGAGTGTACGCCCACCCCCTTGTCTGGTCTATTGCCTCGGTCAGGAAATCTGCCGGCACTATCCTGCTGTATTCTTCTTTGTTGAGAGAGGCGTATGGAGCGGCCCCGCTGTTGTGCCAGGTGTCCAGGACAAACGGCTCCCTGTATGCGCTTCCCCCGCAGTACGGGCATTTAACCACAACCCTGTCTATCCAGGGCTTGTGAAGCTCGAAGCCCTGGCCATCAGGAAGGCTTTCTGCGTTGTCTACTATATCCTTCCTGCTGAAGAGGTAAATCTTCCTGCCGCAGCTTTTGCATGTCCACACTGGCAGAGGCGTGCCCCAAACCCTCTCCCTGCTTATGCACCAGGGCTTCTTCTCCCTTATTATGTCAAGGAACCTGTTCCTTGGCTGCTCGTAGAAATATTCAACCCTGGAAGCCTGGTCCAGCGCCTGTTCCCCTATCTTTCCTATATCGTAGAAGTACTCCTTCCTAGCCATATATATCAGCTTGTGCCCGGACCTCCAGCATGTGGGATATGAATGCTTTATTTTGCCGTACTTAACCAGGAGCCCCTTGGCCTTCAGGTCTTCGGCTATTATATCGTCAGCGTCCCTTACGAATAACCCCGCATATTTTCCCGCCTCGTCTGTGAACCTAACCTGGTCGTCTATCGGGTTGAATACTGGCAGGCTTCTCTTTTTGCCTACTTCAAAATCCTCTTCACCGTTTGCCGGGCTTAGGTGCACTATTCCGCTTCCGGCTGTCACATCTACAAAACTTTCAGCCAGTACGCTGTGTGCCTTTCCCTCGCTGAACATCTTTTGCTGGGCCGGTATGAATTCAAGGAGGGGGGGCCCGTACCTGCTGCCTTCAAGTTCGCTGCCCTTCACTTCGCCCAGTATTGCCGGTTCTATTCCAGTTGTTTTAAGGAACGATTCAAGCGAGGTGCTGCCCACAAGCCAGGTTTCTTCTCCTACCTTTAATTTTTTGTATGTTTCATCTGGGTTTACTGCTACGGCTTCGTCAGTTACTATTGTAAAAGGCATGGTTGTCCATACTACAAGGTATAAATCCCTGTCCACTAGCTTGACCTTGTAGAACAGGCTTGGGTCTGTTACTTCCTTGTAACCCAAGGCAACTTCGCTGTTGCTCAAGCTGGTCTGGCAGCTGGGGCAGTATGCCACAACCCTGTAGTCTTCGTAAAGCAGCCTCCTTTCGTGTGCCGCCTTCAGTATTTCCCATTCCCTCTCAATGTACTCGTCACGGTAGGTCCAGTATGCCTGCTCATAATCGAACATCATTCCAAGGGCATGGTCAGCGTTGACCCAGAATTCATTGTACTTGTGCACTATCTCCTTGCACTTTTTAACAAGCGTGTCCTCCCCAACACTGCTCAGGACCTGATTCTTGTTGCCGGTAATGCCCAGCTCCTTTTCCGCCTCCAGCTCCACTGGCAGCCCCTGAGTATCCCAGCCTGCCCTAAAAACAACCCTTTTCCCTTTAAGCGTCTCTATCCTGTAAAACATGTCCTTGATTACGCGGCCCCTGACGTGCCCTATGTGGGGTTCGCCGTTCATTGTTGGAGGCCCCTCTATGAACCCGACAGTTTCCCTGCCCTGGCTGTCAACAAGCGCGCGTGCCCTCTTCCATTTCTCCCACTGCGCACGCTGGATATTTTCAAAGTCCTTTAGCAAATTTGATGATTCCAATTTAAGCTTTTATAACCTCACACGCCTTGGTTTAAAAATATTTGCGGGTCACTTGCTGGTCAGCTTTTTAAGAGTTATGATTTTTATAAAATCATTTACTATTAGCGAAAATATCACTGAAAATCCTATTACCGATAGCACGTCAATTGCCGGAATTGGCGCAAGCCCCGGAATTCCGATAATCGATATGGCGCTGCTTAAAATTATGTCCGCAATTATTGCGACCAGCAGCACGTTGCTTGGCCTGGAATTCCAGAAATGGCCCCTCTCCCTGACAACAAATATGGTGAACATTCCTGAAACAAGCAGTATGTCAAACCCAAATGTGTGCAGCTTGCTTAAATTGCTCAGCAGGCCAAAGTAGTTTATCCCCAGGTACTCTATCAGAAGCGATTCAAGCACGACAGCTACGCCCAGAACCATTGATACCTTGACAAGCCAGTTCACGTCCCACCTGTCTGGGTTCTTTGACCACCTGACGTGGTCGGTTGAGATTGATAATGTTACAAAATCTATCAGGAAGAGCAGGAGCAGCACGTCAAAGGTTCCAACTATAAATTTGCCCCATATAAAAAATGCAGCAACTACAAATACAACTATCTGAAACACTTTGACTACTTTGTTAAATATCCACGTCACTATTCTCTGAAATATCATCCTGCCGATTTTTACAAGGTCGACTATGTTGATCAGGCCCTCCTGGGTAAGCACCACGCTGGCTGCTCCCTTTGCGACGTCCGTGGCGTTGCTCACGGCTATACCAACTTCTGCCTGTCTCAGTGCAGGCGCATCATTAACTCCATCTCCAGTCATGCCGGTTATGTGCTTTTTGAGCTGCAATGCTTTGACGATCTTGTACTTATCCTCCGGATATATTTCTGCGAAGCCGTCGCTTTTTTCTATTACCTCGGCCAGCTTGGTATCATCTGTTATCTTTCTGAATTCAGGCGCCTCAGCAACCTTATCGCCCAGCCCCACAAGGCTTGCCATCCTCTTGGCAATTGGAGCTGCATCACCGGTAAGCATTTTTACAGCCACCCCCAGGCTTCTCAACTCTGTAATGAGCTTTGATGAATCTTCCCTGGGCTTATCATAGAGCCCAACAACCCCTAAAAGCTCCGTTTTATTTCCGTCAATCAGTCCAACGCCCAGGCTCCTGTATCCGTTGTTGGCCATTCTGTTAACTGCATCGTTAACCTGCTCCTGCGTCTTTTTATCCATATTGCACAGTTGCGATATGATGTTAACTGCGCCCTTCACAATTCTGACTTCGTGTCCGTCAAAATTTACTACTGCTTCGGTTCTTTTTGTGGCAGGGTCAAAAGGAACAAACTGCTTTACTGTATATCCAGAAAGGTCTACTTTCCTGTTTTTCGCATCGTTGATGAACGCCAGGTCTATTGGGTCCTGGTTTGCTTCCTGGGATGCTAGTGTGCCGTAAGCAATTATGTCGTCCTGGCTGTGCCCGTTGGCTGGAACAACGTCAACAACTGACAGGGTGTTGTGGGTTATTGTTCCGGTCTTGTCAACGCACAGCGTATCCATGCTTGCGGCATCTTCTGATGCGCTTAACCTGGTCACCAGCACCCCTTTTTTGGAAAGTTCCATTGAACCCAGGGCCATGGTTATTGTGAACATGGCCGGGAGCGCAACGGGTATTGCCGACACAAGGAGAACCAGGGCAAGAGGCAAAAGGTCAAACAGGCTCTGCCCCCTTATTGCGGAAAACGCAAGGGCGGCTCCAAGCAAAACAACAACCATTACAAGCAGCCACTTTACCACCTGCGATATCACTTCTTCCATGTGGAGCTTTGGCTTGGCTATCTTTACCAGTTCGGTGGTTTTACCGAAAAACGTGCGCGCTCCAGTGCCCACCACTATGCCGGTTATTTCTCCTCTCCTTATTACTGACCCTGAAAATACCTGGTCCTCCTTTTCCTTGGAAACAGTCAGCGATTCCCCCGTAAGGGCTGATTGGTCAACTTCCACATTTCCTTCTATTATCCTCAGGTCGGCTGGTACGAAGTCCCCCGCCCTCACCCTTATTATATCCCCTGGAACAAGCTCCCTTGCAGAAACAGATTTCCAGATTCCGCCCCTTATCACCTTTGTCATCACGTGCAGTTTCTGCTTTAGTGTCTCAAGCGCCGAGCTGGCCCTCTGTTCCTGGGCAAACCCAAGAATCACGTTAAGAAGCAGCAGGGCAGTGACAACATAAAAATCCAAATATCGATGAAGAACTAGTGTCAAAACCATCGTGATTTCAAGCATCCACGAAGTGAGACCCCAGAACTTTTTTGCAAGGCGCTTTACAGACGATTCCTTCTTTTCTTCTATTTCGTTATAGCCGTACTGCTGAACCCTCTTCTTAACTTCATCTTCTGAAAGGCCGCTTTTTACATCTACACCCAATTCAGTTATGACATCATTGACCGGTTTTTGTGGATTACTGGCACTCATTGACGCAACCTTACCATTTTAATGCTATTTATTTGTTATCAAAAAAACATCATTTGAAATTTAAAAAACGCGTTATACCTTCAGTTGTTTTGGATTGTACGTCTCAGCTCTTCCAGCAGTTCCTTTTGCCTGTCGTTCAAACTAGTCGGCATTGCCACCTTCACCTTAAAAATCAGGTCACCCCGGCCAAATCCGTGCGGCTTCGGCAGCCCCTTGCCCTTCACCTTAATCAAATCATCAGACTGCGTATATGGCTTTATCTTCAGCCTGATCTTTTCACCGTTCAATCCTTCTGTTTCAATTTCGTTTCCTAAAATTGAATCTAGAAAATTTACGCTCAGAGGCGCAATGAGGTCCTGCCTGTCCTTCGTGAATCTCTGGTGGGGCACTATGTGCACCATCAGGTAAAGGTCCCCGCGCCTTCCGTTTCCAAAATTGCCCTCGCCCTTTATCCTGAGCTGGTCGCCATCTTCAACGCCTGCGGGTATCTTGACCTCTATTTTCACATTTTCCCTGACCTTGCCTGTCCCCCCGCATGACCTGCAAGGCTTGTCGGCAATTTTACCTGTCCCATGGCACCTTTCGCATGTGCTCACGGTTACGAAGCTTGCAAAACCGGCCCTTTTTACGACCCTCTTCTGGCCCGTTCCGTTGCATTCAGGGCACGTTACCCACCTTCCTCCCGGCTCAAGACCGGTGCCCTTGCAAACGGGGCATGGGTCGACCCTGTTAAGCTCTATTATTTTAGGCCTGTCCGAAACCAAGTCCTCAAGCTCCAGGTCCAGGTCATAGCCTATGTCCAGGCTTTCCTGCCTGTAACCGCCATAATTTCCAAAGAAGTTCTTGAAAATGTCGTCAAAATTAAACCCGAATCCCCGAAAAATGTCGTCAAAATTAACGTTCCTGAAAAGATCTTCTTCTGAGTACTGCGCATGGATGCCTTCTTCCCCGTACATGTCATACTTCTTTCTCTTTTCCTGGTCTGAAAGCACGGCATATGCTTCAGTTATCTCCTTGAATTTTTCTTCCGCTTCCTTCGATTTATTTACATCGGGGTGGTATTTTAGCGCAAGTTTTCTGTAAGCGTTTTTAATCTCTTCCTGGCTTGCGCTTTTAGAGACGCCAAGTATCTCGTAATAGTCCTTTTTTCCTTGATAACTCATTCAGAGTCAGGACACCTTTTCGCCGCTTACATCGTAGGTTTTTTTGCTTTCGCCTGGCTGTTGTTGCTGCTCATTTGCCTGCTGCCCGGCGGCTTGTTGCCCGGCTGCCTGCTGGGCGCTTGACTGATACATGCTGGAACCTATCTTTTCCATCAGGGATTTTATGCTTTCAATTTTTTGCTTTATGACCTCTGAGTCATTGCCCTTCAGCGCTTCGCTAAGCTCGTTTTCAGCCTGTTCCAGACTTTTTGCGTCTGACTCGCTTATTTTATCCTTCATATCTGCCCTCATTTTCTTTGAAGTGTACAGCAGCGTATCTGACTCGTTTCTCAGCGTTGCCAGCTCAAGCTTTTTCTTGTCCTGCTCCGCATACTCTTCCGCTTCCTTTACCATTTTTTGCTTTTCTTCTTCTGAAAGCCTCATCCTTGAGGTTATTGTGATCTTGGCCTCCTTTCCGGTTGCCGTATCCTTGGCGGATACATGCAAAATGCCGTTTGCATCAATATCAAATGTCACTTCAATCTTTGGAACGCCGCGCGGGGCAGGAGGTATACCATCAAGATTAAACATTCCCAGGGACACGTTATCCGCTGCCATTGCCCTTTCACCCTGAAGCACGTGTATCGTGACGGTTGTCTGGAAGTCAGCTGCGGTCGTGAATATCTCAGACCTTTTGGTGGGTATTGTGGTGTTCTTCTCAATTAACTTTGTGAAAATACCGCCAAGCGTTTCCACCCCCAGCGACACGGGTGTTACATCAAGCAGCACTATGTTCTTTATTTCTCCGGCAAGTACTGCCCCCTGTATTGCCGCACCTATGGCCACGGCCTCCATTGGGTCAACGCCCCTTTCTGCGGGCTTGCCCATGGTGTCCTCCACAAACTTCCTAACCAGCGGCATCCTTGTCATGCCACCTATCAATATTACCTTGTTGATGTTTTCAGGGGTAAGCTTGGCATCTGCAAGCACCCTCTGTATCGTGGGCCTTATTTTTTCTATAATTGGCATCGACAGCTCCTCCAGCTTGGCCCTTGTTAGAGTGTAGTGCAGGTGCTTTGGCTGGCTGTTAACGGTCGCTATGAACGGCAGGTCTATGTCCGTTGTCAGCAGGTTTGAAAGCTCTATCTTTGCCTTTTCCGCGGCCTCCTTTAACCTCATCATGGCCATTGTATCAGAGCGCAGGTCTATTCCCGCGTCCTTTTTGAATTCTTCCAGCAGGTAGTTCATGAGAGCCCGGTCTATGTCCGAACCTCCTGTCTCGTTATCGCCGCTTGTAGCAAGAACCTGAAACACTCCGCCGCCAAACTCCATCAGTGTGGCATCATGAGTTCCGCCGCCAAAGCTGAATACAAGTATTTTCATTTCGCTTTCCTGCTTGTCTACGCCAAAGGCCAGACACGCGGCAGTTGGCTCGTTGATTATCCTTACAACTTCAAGCCCTGCTATTTCAGCGGCATCCTTTGTGGCCTGCCTCTGATTGTCATTAAAATGAGCCGGCACCGTTATTACCGCCTTCTTTACCGGGTATCCAAGATAAGTTTCTGCGTCCTTCTTTATCTTTTGCAGAATAAACGACGAAATCTGCTGAGGGCTAAACTCTTTGCCGTAGATCCTGAATTTAAAATCAAGGCCCATTTTCCTTTTTGCCTCAAATATTGTCCCTTCGGGATTTGTGACGGCCTGCCTCTTTGCAGATTCGCCTACAAGCAGCTGGTTGTCCTTCGTAAATGCGACAACCGAGGGAAACATCTTCCCTGCAATTGTCGGCCCCTCAGCGCTAGGTATTATTACAGGCCTTCCGCCCTCCATTACAGCAGCAGCTGAATTAGTAGTGCCTAAATCTATGCCAATGATCTTTTCCTTTTGACCTTGTGAAGATGCCATTTTTTAATCACCCTTTATTACGCCCACTTTAACCACAGCTGCCCTTATCAGCTTTCTCTTTACCATATAACCTTTTCTTAAAACTTCCACTACAACGCCCTCCTGTTTTGGGTCGTCAACGCGCACAGTCGATACTGCTGCGTGAAGCGCTGGATCAAATTTCTTCCCGGCAGGGTCAATTGGGGTTACCCCCAAGGCTCCCAGCTTTTTATTGAACTTGGATATAATTATGCCCAAGCCCTCCAAGAATTCCCTGTCATCTATTTTGCCCCTGGCCCTTTCGTAAGTTATTTCAAGTTCGTCGAGAATTTCAAGCATTTCAGATATAACTTCGAATTCCCTTTTTTCAACTTGTTCCTCGGTGTTCTTCCTGCTCCTGTTTGCGAAATTTTCAAAATCGGCCTGCAGGTATAGAAGCTTTGAACTTAAATCGTCCCTTTCTTTTATGGCTTTCTTTAGGGCATCCCTCAGCTGGTTTATCACTTCATTGCATTTTTTTGTGTCCTTAATCATAAGATGCATTAACTGCTTTATCCTGAAAATTTAAGCGTAGCGCAAAGGTCACTGTGTATGCGAAATTATGTACTTCAGGGCTTCATCGTTCAGCCCAAGGTATATGGGTCCCAGAGGCGACTCCTGGGGGTCGTCGCACATGATTATCCTGCCCGCATGCGCGGCCTGCCTGTTAAACATCAGCCTGTGAACGCCTCCTGCACCTGCATTTACCAGTTTCAAAAACATTGGAACCGTGTTCTTGTCCTTGGCAGATTTCACGATTCGATCCAGCGTGAGGTAACCAACCCTTGCAGTTATCCTGTCATCCTGCAAGCTTATTTCCGACGTGTCCCCTGGATCAACTATGTTCAGTACAGCCTGCTTTACTTTCTGCGGATCCTCAGAGGGGTGTATCTCTGCGCTTAAAATTGCTTCCATAACCAACTTTTAAAGTTAATATTTTTAAGCGCTTTGTTTAAAGGGATACCATGGATAAAGGACAGTTTCTGAAGGAATTCCAGCTTCCAGGAAGCGCCAGGATAAAGTACTACTCCATAATGGAGCTGGAAAAAATGGGGTACGGGAAGGTTTCCCGTTTGCCATATTCTTTGAAGGTCGTGCTCGAGTCAATGCTAAGAAATCTTGACGGCAAGGCTGTTACATGGGATGACATAAAGGCGCTTGCCAGCTGGAACCCGAAAAGCCCAGAGGACAGGGACATACCGCTAGTGGTTTCGAGGATTTTGATGCAGGATTTCACGGGAGTCCCGGCGCTTGTTGACCTTGCCGCAATGAGGGATTACGTCAAATCAGGGTCTGCGGCCCCCGAGATCATAAAGCCCGGCGTGCCCGTGGACCTCATAATTGACCATTCGGTTCAGATAGACGAATATAATTCCGCCGGGTCTTTTGAGACGAACCTTGAATATGAAATAAAAAGAAACAGCGAAAGGTACACCTTCCTGAAATGGGCTGGGCAGGCATTTCAGGGGCTGAGGATCTTTCCGCCCTCTGCTGGCATATGCCACCAGATAAACCTGGAATACCTGGCCAAGCTTGTTATGCTTTCACCAGACGGCGTGGCTTACTTTGATTCTCTGGTTGGGACAGATTCCCACACTACGATGATCAACGGGATTGGGGTGGTTGGGTTTGGAGTTGGTGGGATAGAAGCTGAAGCTGCAATGCTCGGGCAGCCTGTTTCATTTATCATGCCGCAGGTTGTTGGAGTTAAGCTGACGGGCAAGCTCAACGACGGCGTGACGGCAACTGACCTGGCGCTAACCCTGACGAGGCTGCTGCGTGAAAAGGGCGTAGTGGGAAAATTTGTGGAGTTCTTTGGGGACGGTGTGGGAAACCTTAGCGTTCCAGACAGGGCTACAGTGTCAAACATGTGCCCGGAATATGGTGCCACTGTTGCGCTATTCCCGGTTGACAGAATGACCTTTGAGTATCTGAAGCTCACCGCCAGAAGCAAGGAGCAGATAGAGCTGATAGAGAGCTACTACAGGGAACAGGGCATGTACGAACCCGCGGACTACAGCGAAGTTATAGAGCTTGACCTCGGAAGCGTAAAGCCAAGCCTTTCAGGTCCCAGCCAGCCAAAGCAGCAGATGGAGTTAAAGGGCGCGCCCGAAAGCTTCGTAAAGCAGGTGCTTCAAAGCCAGCAACCTAAATCATCAAAAGGCCTAAAAGATGGTGACATAGTGATAGCTTCAATAACGAGCTGCACAAACACGAGCAACCCCTCTGTCCTGATCATGGCTGGCCTTGTGGCTAAAAAGGCCGTGGAAAAGGGATTACGCGTTGATACCAGCAAGGTGAAGACCAGCCTCGCACCAGGGTCCAGGGTTGTCACAGAATACCTAAAAAGGTCTGGGCTCCTCAAGTACCTGGAGAAACTGGGTTTCTATGTTGTTGCATATGGGTGCACCACCTGCATAGGCAACAGCGGGCCGCTGGCAGATGACCTAAGCAGGCTTGTAAACGAGGGTAACATGGCAGTTGTCAGTGCCCTTTCCGGCAACAGGAACTTTGAAGGAAGAATACACAACGACGTAAGAGCAAATTATCTGATGTCGCCGCCACTGGTAGTTGCCTATTCCATTGCCGGAAACATCCTGAAAGACATAACAAAAGAGCCAATTGGCATTTCTAACGATGGAAACGAGGTTTACCTGAAGGATGTATGGCCGTCGTCCAAGGAGGTAAATGAAATAGTGAAAAATTCCCTCGACGAAAGCCTTTTCAGGCAGGTGTATGGTCAAGGCATTTTTAACGTCAATCCGTTCTGGAACAGGCTTGCGACGCCTTCGGGCATAACTTACAGCTGGGAAGATAATAGCACCTACATAAGGAAGCCACCATTTTTTGAGGGCGGTTTAAAAGGGCAAAACATCGAAAAGATATCAAATGCCGCAGTGCTGGCAGTTTTTGGGGATTCAATTTCTACTGACCATATATCTCCGGCAGGGGCAATAATGCCAGAAAGCCCGGCCGGAAGATACCTGAAATCCCTGGGAATTCCGCTGGTTGAATTCAATACATATGGTGCAAGGAGAGGCAACCACGAGGTGATGATGCGTGGCACTTTTGCAAACAGGCGTATCAGGAACCTCCTGCTTGAAAATACCGAAGGCGGGTTCACGCTTCATTTTCCAGATAAGAAGCTAATGAGCATATACGATGCTGCGATGGAGTACAGGGGGGAAGGCCGCCCGCTTGTGGTAATTGCTGGCAAGGAATATGGGTCAGGAAGTTCAAGGGACTGGGCTGCAAAAGGGCCAGCCCTACTGGGCGTGAGGGCAGTTGTAGCCGAAAACTTTGAGAGAATACACAGGTCAAACCTTGTAGGCATGGGCATAGTTCCCTTGCAGTTTAAGCCCAATGAATCATACAGCAGCCTGGATATTGATCCTTCCAAGCCAATTTCAATAAGCATTGAAAAGAAGCCAAGGGGAAAGGCTGTAATGGAGTATACCAAAAAGGATGGCCGGGGTGGAAATGTAGAGCTGATTTCAAGAATAGATTCGGAGCTTGAAATGGATTATGTGACAGCCGGTGGGATATTGAACTTTGTGTTGTCCAGAATGACTGGGTCTTGATAAAATTGTGGAAAGTGGCTGTAATTGAGGGGGACGGGATAGGCCCTGAGGTTATTTCCTCGACAGTGAAGGTTATAAATGCTCTGAATGAAACGTACAAGCTGTCAATTGAGCTTGAATTTTTGGAAGCCGGCCTTGGAGCCTATAAAAAGTACGGCACTAACCTCCCAAAGCAGTCCCAGGACAAGCTGTTCGGTGCAGATTGCGTCCTGAAGGGACCAACCACATCCCTAGAGGGATTTGGGACTGAACTTGGGGTGCCTGTCAAAATAAGAAAGATGTTTAACCTTTATGCAAACATCAGGCCATTCAAGCCTCTGCCGAGGGCAAGCAGCCTGGTAAACCTTGACGCTCTGATAGTGAGGGAAAACTCCGAGGGATCTTATTCTGGACTCGAGTACAGGGTTTCAGACCAGATTGCGCTTGGAATCCGGGTAACCACCAGAAGCGCCGCGGAGAAAATATTTAAAGTGGCGTTTGGCATGGCAGAAAAGCGCAAAAAGAAGGTAACTTTGGCGCACAAGGCCAATGTATTGAAGGCAACTGACGGGCTTTATAAGGAGGTTTTCCTCAATCAGGCCAGACAATACCCTGAAGTTCTGGCAGAGGAGGCTCACATAGACGCCCTTGCCCACTGGCTCATTTTGAGGCCGGAATCCTATGACGTCATAGTTGCAGAAAACCTCTACGGCGATATAATTTCTGACGAGGCTGCTGCGCTTGTTGGAGGGCTTGGGCTTGCGGCTTCTGCAAACCTTGGCGACAAATATGCCATGTTCGAACCGGTTCATGGCTCTGCGCCTGACATAGCAGGAAAGGGGATAGCCAATCCCGTGGCGGCTATTCTGTCATTTAAAATGATGCTGGAATGGATGGGGTACCCCGAAGCCGCTCACGCCCTGGAATCTGCAATAAATCAAACGCTGGCGGAGGGCAAAAAATTGACGCCCGACATGGGTGGCTCCGGAAAAACCGAAGATATCGGGAACGAAGTAATCAGTAACCTGCCCAAGTGAACATATTTTAGAAATATTTATTAAATAAAGCTGCTAATTAAACTGCATGCCAATAGCCTTTGTACTTTTGACTGTGGAACCTGGAAAAGAGGAAGATGTATTGAACAAGCTTAAAACGCTGCCCGAAATTATGGAAGCTCACAGGGTTTACGGCGTTTATGATACGGTTGTAAAGGTAAATGCGCCAACGCCCGAAAAGCTTAAGGAAATTATCACATGGAAAGTGAGGAAGGTTGAAAACGTTAAATCAACCCTTACTATGTTAGTTGTAGAACAGTGATGAACTAAGCTAAAAAAAATTAACCCAAATATTGGGATGGAACCTGTTTCAGGTTGCTCTTTATTGCTTCAATGCTTTTATTGAACTTCTCCTTCTGTTCCTGAGTAAGGTCAACTTCGACAATTTTTTCTGCCCCTTCCTTTCCGAGGACAACTGGCACCTGAGCAAAGATCCCTCTGGTTGAATATTCACCGTCCAGGTACACGCTTGCCTCCACCACTGTTTTTCTGTCCTTTTTAATGGCATCAACCATCACCAGGAGCCCGGCTGCTGGACCCCAGTTGCTGCTGAACTTTCTTAGATTGGTTATCTGCGCGCCAGCATCAATGGTATCTTTTACCACGCTGCTGTATTGCTCTTCCGACAGGAAGTTCTTCAGGTTCTTGCCGTAAACCGATGAAAGCTCTGGAACCGGGTACATGTTTTCACCGTGCTGCCCCAGCACCAGTGGAATTATTGAAGATGGGGAAATCCCGATATAGCGTGACGCATTATATGCCATGCGCCTTGAATCCAGAACGCCGCTAAACCCTATTACCCTGTTCCTAGGGAACTTCAGCCTGTTGTATAGCACCGTGACCATCGCGTCAAGCGGATTTGTCGTAATTATTACAATGGCATTTGGAGCGTTTTTGCGAACTTGGTCAGCAACTCCTGATATTATTTCAGAGTTCTTTGCAGCAAGCTCTTCGCGTGTCATGCCAGGCTTTCTCGCAAGGCCTGCGGTAATTATAACTATGTCGCTGCCCCTTATGTCTTCATAATTGTTTGATCCGGTTACGCTTACCGACCTTCCAAGTATCGCCGCTGCATGGTTCATATCCAGCGCTTCGCCCTGAGGCAATCCCTCAACAATGTCCACCAGAACTATTTTGCTGTCTGCTTCTCCCATCATTAGGAAAGCCGCCGTGGTTGCTCCTACCTTACCGGCACCTATTACAGAAATCATGCCAAATGCTTGTAAGTTGATCGTTATATATGTTTCTGCAACAGCAAATCATGAAAATTCAGAGAGCGACAGCTGGCTGTCCGATTTGAACATGCCCTGGAACCTTTCCAGAATCAATTCTATTTCTTCTTTTTCATCGTTTTCAAGCATATCTGCAACATTTCTCAAAGATATGATGATCGTATTGAGCATTTCCGTGTCAAACTCGGGCGACAGCTCTGAACCGCATATGGGGCACCGGTAACTTAGCGGGGGAAGCAAAAAACGCAATCCGCACTTTGGGCAAGAGTGAGCCTGATTGTTATACATGATTTCCACTGCAGTTAGCGTTTTTACCAGTTGAGGAACAGCGACCTTCTTATCCTTCAATGATATGATGAGCTGCATAAGAGATTTGGAAAGGTCGACAATGCTTTCTCTGGATTGCTTGGCGGAATAGTCGATCCTGATTTTGGGCAGCGTTTTGCTCGAGCCAGCACCGTATATGTTAAGGTACCTTGGCGGGTCGCAGTATTTCCCAGAATAGTTTAATATCACGTCCTCTTCAAGGGAAACGTATAGGCTATTGTTTCTAAGGCCCATACACAGCTTTTTCAGCACCCCTGGATTTACCAGAACTTCGCTGCCTATTTCCCTAACCTTTAACCTTATGCCGGCGCTTAAATCCCTGTTGAGCAAAATTAGTTCGCGGCCTATCAGCTCTTTGGGTGAATATTCGGAAAATATCCTCTTTCCCCCGTATATTTCTTCAATTTCCGCATCAATGAACCTGGCTACGTCAAGCAGGGAAGACGCTAGCCTATGGGGTATTATTATCTCGTCAGGATTCAGGTTTGCTGCCTCACCATGGGCAAGAAATGCGCTTACCCCGCATTCTGAAGCCAGTATAGATGCGCGGCGCCTTAGGATGACCTTTCTTATGTCCTCAATTTCTCCAACCGATTTATCTGGAAATGCCAGGTCAAGGCGCATGTCCAGATTAAGCTTTTTGCTTGCAAGCCTCAGGGATTCCGACAGTTCTGCGTCGTTATCCGGCATGCTGCTGGCAGCTGAGCCACATGTGGGGCACGTCTGTGAAACAATCGGCTTGCCACACTTGTTGCAAAAGTACAGCTTGACCGTCCTTGATCCGCACGATTCACACCTCCTGAACGGGGTTATCCTCTGGCATCTGGTGCAGTACCTTGTGGCAATCCTGGGTATTACCTGCCCCCTGACTGGCACGATGCCATGGTAGATGTTGATGTCCTTCCCATTGCCCATTTGCTCAATTATTTCAATTGACCAAATGCGATTGTCCGGCATGTTCACGCCTTTCAGTTTACCGTCCAGCGCTGCCTGAAGTATTGGACCAAAAATCTCATCATCAACAACTATGGAATCCTTTTTTAAAGATGCAAGCATGCCCGAATTCACAAGGTATGTTAAAACCGCAGGGGATGGCCGGAATTCCAGGTCGCGTATCCTAAGTTTTTCAACGTCAGGAGGAGGCTGAGGAATTGCGTAGTTGGGGTGCAGCGTTCCGTTCTCAAGTCCAGAGGCTATAGCCTCATCTGGTGTGCTGGGAATTTCCCCTTTAATCCCATACCCTGCAATTCTCCTTGCCAATTTTGCAGGTAGAATTATATTCCCTAGATTTATCAGCTGCGACTTCTTTTCACATGGATATATATCATAATTTGAACTGCACAGCGGGCCTCTGACATCAGGCGAAAAATACAGCCTCAGCCCAACACCGGCTATTTTGATGTAATATGAACTAGATTTAAGGTTAATGCGACGCGCTATGTCTGAATTTATAAATGCGGCATCCGCGCTGTAATCCATAAATTCCGCCCTAAACGGACCCGGCAGATAAATCCTGTTTGCAGGCCTAAATTCCGGATGCGCTATTTCTCCTGCATATATGCTCCTGATTTTACCGGTTATGCGGTGCAGGTCAGTACCGAATAATTTTAAAGGCTCCTGGTAGGCGCCATGTTCACTGTAGAATTTCAAATTTTCATGGTGGCCCCCGGTGACCCTTTCTAGTTCGCCTGTAAGCCAGGTGTTGAGTTCGTTTATATTTTGTGCACTTTTTATTTTATCGGGGCCAATTTTCCTCCATTGCTCATAGAACGACATATAGAAGGATATGTTATGAGCGGGGTCTGCCCTAGCATTTTCCCGCAATTTAACAAGTTCGTCGTAGCTCATGGTTCACCTAATAGAATTTGGCGTTAAAAAAGGCAACCGGTGTGCATTACATGGTGCTGGCTTGAGCAATTGCCTAAATGTGCAAAAATAATTGATTTGAACTTTTAATGCCCTGTTCTCATGAAATGTCGCTGGATAAGTTTATTAACGGGTTATTGGTTTTAAGAGCTTTGTGAAATTTAACACCGCAGTGCTTGATGTAAAGGCCGGAAAGAAATCCATTATAATTAATGAGGACGATGCCAGCGAAACTGGGCTTGAACTCAATGAAAGGGCAAGGCTAACAGTAGACGGCAAAAGCACCGTGTGCATTACGGAGACAACAAAGACGCTTGTGAAGCGCGGAACCGTGGCCATTTACAGGGACGTAGCTGAAGCTCTGGGGTTGGAGAATGGGGAGTATGTAGATGTAGCCTATGAACCCTCACCCAAGTCTGTAGAAGTAATAAGGAAGAAGATAGCGGGGGAAAAATTGAGTGAAAACGAGATAAATGGCATAATAGGGGATCTGATTTCTAATGAACTAAGTGACTTGGATATTGCGTCGTTTCTTTTTTCAGTGCACTATAAGGGTCTGGATATGGAGGAAATCAGGAACCTCACGCTTGCGATGCTAAACTCCGGGGAAAAGCTGGAACTCAGCGGATTTGTGGTCGATAAACATTCGATAGGCGGCGTCCCAGGCAACAAGGTTTCCCTGCTAATAATTCCAATTGTGGCATCTACAGATCTGTACATACCTAAGACAAGCAGCAGGGCAATAACCAGTCCTTCCGGAACAGCCGACACCATGTCTGTGCTTGCTAACGTTAAATTTAGCCTGAAGGAAATAAAGGAAATAGTGGAGAAGACACACGGCTGCATTGTGTGGGGCGGCGCCCTGAACCTGGCCCCGGCAGATGACATGCTGATCCGCGTTGAAAATCCGCTGAGGGTAAACCCGCGCGGATTGATGCTGGCGAGCGTGATGGCAAAAAAGCTGGGAGTTGGCGCCAAAATTGTAGCGCTTGATATGCCAGTGGGAAGGGGAACGAAGGTAGCTGACATGACAGACGGGGAGAAACTCGCCAGAGACTTTGTGGAGCTTGGCAGGAGCCTCGGGATAAACGTGAGGGCTGGCCTTACCTACGGAGGGCAGCCTGTAGGGAGAGCCATAGGCCCTGCGCTGGAGGCAAGGGAAGCGCTTGCGGCGCTGATCAGCCCAAATGAAGCAAGCATGAGCCTTCTGTCAAAGTCGGCTTCACTTGCAGGAATAATCTTGGAGGCATCCGGAATAAGCCAGCAGGGGCAGGGTTACAGCACGGCAATGGACATCATGAGGTCAGGCAAGGCACTGTCAAAGATGAAGGAAATAATCGAGGCGCAGGGTGGAAATCCTGATATAAAGCCAGATGACCTGCCTGTCGGGACATACAGGCACCAGGTTGTTGCGGAAAACGATGGCTACGTTACCCTAGTTGACAACGAATCGATTGTCCAGATATCGCGCGCAGCAGGCACGCCCACAGACAGGGGTGCCGGAGTTGTGCTGCACCAGAAACAGGGATATAAGGTCAAGAAGGGGGATGTGCTGTTTGAGATATATGCCGAAAGGGGTTCAAGGCTTTCAGATGCGGTAAACCTTGCAAGCTACTCGCCGCCAATCGTGCTTGAAGGAATGCTGTTAAAATCGTACCCGCAGTGACCTGTCAGGTTTTTCCAATTCAGAGGTTAAACTTTTATTTTGGGCATAAAGCTTTGTACAGGGAATGGTTAGGTTACTAAAGGAAATTCTAAGAGAAGAGCTGGGAGAGGAGGCAAGCAGGGCATATGGCTCCTTTGACCTGATAGGAGACCTGGCCATCATAAGGGTTCCCGATGGATTTCAGGATAAGCTGGAAATAGTAGGCAATGCGCTGATGAAACTGAACAAATCCATCCATGGCGTGTGGGCGCAAGTCGGGCCTGTGGAAGGGGATTACAGGATAAGAAAATTGATGCATGTTGCCGGGGAGGAGAGAAGCATTACCGTTTATCGCGAATCAGGATGCAGGTTTGAACTGGACATAACCTCAGTCTACTTTTCGCCCAGGCTTGCCCATGAAAGGCTTAGGATTGCACAGCTGGTAAATGATGGCGAAACCGTGTTCAACATGTTTGCTGGAATCGGTACGTTTTCAATTGTCATGGCAAAAAGGAAGCGGGTAACTGTCCACAGCAGCGAGATCAATCCAACCGCGCACCAGTACATGATCAGGAACATTGAGCTGAATAAAGTTAAGGACAGGGTTATACCATACTTGGGTGACGCGTGTGACGTGTCAATATCGCTAAATGGCAAGATCAACCGGGTGCTGATGCCTCTGCCGGAAAGGGCACTTGAATTTTTTGATTGCGCCATCAGGAGCATCGGCAATTCTGGCTGGATCCACGTTTACATGCATGTCCCATATTCAAAGGGTGAGTCCGCAACCGAGGCCGCAGTCAGGTCATCTGCATCAATACCGGCAGGGAAAGTTATTAACACTGTAATCGTGAGAGAAGTTGGGCCCAGGTTACTGCAGGTTGTGCACGACGTCATGATATGATTATCCTGAAATTGCTGGTTTAAAGCGCATGAGTGACTCAATTCATAGTACAAAGCGGATCGGCTGCATAAATGGTGTTAAACGCATTTAGTGCCCTAGCCGGACACCCGCCCTGACAACTTGAACTGAACCTGCATGAGGAGCACGGACTGAATCTAGCTAATCTCCTTTCCTCAAGGTCACTGAACCGGTTCTCAATTATGAACTGCATGTCCTCAGCAAGCGCATTGCCAGCAACAATCCCTTTCACCATAAGCAGGTCACATCCGTAAACCTTTCCATCCATGCCCACAACGATGTAACTTTTACCAGCTGGGCACGTGACCGCTGTGCTGGCCTTGGAGAATTCGTTTGCTTTTAGGTAAAACCTGAATCCGTTGGCAGTTACCCTCAAACGTCCCCTGTACGCAAGCATCTGTTCAATTGCGGCCCTGGCATTTTTATATGAAAGCATTAAATGGTTTATTTCGGCATTCCCAAAGCTCTGCACCGCTATAAAGTTAATCCCCACTGCGCCTAGTTCATCTGCAAGCTCAATCATCGCGGCAACGCTATCAAAATTTCTATCTGAAACGGTCATGGAAATATTTACCGGTAATCCAATTTTACTAAATTCTCTTGCCGCCTTACTGGCCATCCTGAAACTTCCTGAGCCCCTCAATGCATCATTTACAATTTCATCTGGAGCATCAATGCTCACCTGGACGTTTTCAATGCCTGACTCTGCCAGTTTTTCAGCTATCCCGGATGATGCGGCAAGACCGTTTGTTGACAGCGACGGCGATAATCCAAGCTCTCTTGAAAATTTTACAAGCGCAGGCAGATGCGGGCTCAGTGTTGGCTCGCCGCCCAAAAAGTAAATGTGCCTGGCACCTGCGCCGTGAAGGGCAGCTATTATATGCTTCCATTGATCAGTGCCAAGCTCTGGCCCCCCGGAACCAGCTGAGAGGTAGCAGGCTGCACAATTCATGTTGCATCGGCTTGTTAAATACACTGTCGCTACAAATTCGGAATCCTTTCCAGCTATGTGAGGCAGCGGGTATGCCGGGCAATCATATACAAAAAGATCATTCGTGTTCATTTAATAGCACCCAGCCATATTTTTCGCTTCCCTCAAATGCCTAACAATCCTTGACTGCTCAAATATAAAAGTTCTTTTTAGTCAACAGCACTGTTGGGGTTTCCGCTTGCCTTTTCAACGTTTGCGATAAGAGGCCAAGCCACTGCATAATACTTATCTATTATTATTTGGATATAATAATGCGTGGAATATGTGCGTCTAGGTTGGTCTGGTCTAAAGGTTTCTAAAATTTGCCTGGGGACAATGTCGTTTGGGGACCCGACTCTGCAACATAATGGCGGGGGCGGCTGGATATCAGGCAAGGATGATGCCTTTAAAGTTATGAAAAGGGCATGGGACCTTGGAATCAATTTCTATGACACTGCAAACGTGTACTCCATGGGGAAGGCTGAGGAAATACTTGGGGAGTTCATGCAGGGCAGGAGGGATGATGCTGTCATAGCCACAAAGGTTTATTTTCCAACCGGCGAAAAACCAAACGACAGCGGTCTTTCTAGAAAGCACATTTTTAGGCAGATCAATGAATCCCTGAGAAGGCGTGGAGGGGTTGAAGGACAAGCCAAGGAGCGGCAGGCCGGATGAGATTCCAACAGAAGTGGTGACGGAGATAACAAAAGAGCTTTCAGAAAGCAGGGAGGGATGGACCACAAAGCAGGTTGCCCAGCTCATAACCGAAAGGAGCGGCATAGTTTACCACATAAACCACGTATCAAGGCTCAAGCACAAATGGGGCTTCAGGCAGAAAGTCCCCAGAAAGGAGCACGTCAACACGGCATCAAAAGAGGAAAAGGAGGAGTTTAAAAAAAAGCAGCAGAAATACTGGACAACCTCCAGGAAGGCTTCACCGTAGTCGCCGAAGACGAATCGTTCTTCACATATGATGCCATAATAAGGAAGGTGTGGATAAGGGAGGACATGAGGCCAGTTGCACACGTAACCGGCTCGCATGAGCATTCAACTGTATTCGGTGCGCTGAGCATCGACGGGAGGCAGCTGTTCAGGCAGTATGATAACTTCGATGAGGACACTTTTCTTGATTACCTGAAGAAGTTACATGCCAAGTTCCCAAAGTGCTACTTGTTTCTCGATAAAGCACCGCCTCACTATAAATTAAGGAAGGTTCAGGATTGTTTTAATGAGCGCAGGGATTCTCTCATTTAAGTCTGGCAGCCCACAGCTTCGCCCGAGTTCATGCCGGTTGAAGAGTGCTGGAACATATCCAAGGGCCACCTGCAGGTTTTGCACCGTTATTCGTAATTCAGCAAATTCAGGAAAGGCGTGGGAGAATGCCTGAGGACAAATAGGTATAAGCTAAACGTCAGGAACTATTTGACCAAGGGAGCGTGTTAGAGCACTTATGTTAAATGGTATAGGCCATAGTGTTCAGCCCTTTGGATTGTTAATGCTATACTTCAACATTATTGGAGGGGAACTGACCAACTACTAATTACTTATCGTAGTTGCTACACATTTGTTCCTTTCCGTGTCCTATGTACAACCAAGCGTTAATATTTTTTGGACACGGCAAACCTAAATTATACCATAACATTTTAAATATTAAGATTGATTTACGTTTAAATTGTTAGAGAGCTACAGTTATGACCAGATCGTAAGCCTTGTGCCACGTTATTCCTTGGGGTGTGATAGTGGGAAGGAATCCGTATATTTTTTGCGTATTCTTATTCCAAACGGCATAATCTCAACTGAACAGTTTAAAAAAATAGCTGAAATTTCGAAGAAGTTCTGCAATGGTTATGCTGAAATAACTACTAGGCAGGATATACAGATGCATTATATTACGGGAGAAAATGCGATTGAGGCATTTGAAATTTTGGAAGAGCTTAGATTAACCACGGATAAATGCGGACAGGCCAGACCGATTGCACGGTACGGCGATGTCAGGAACATCGTTGGATGCCCGGCCACTGGCATAGACCCAAAAGAGACCTTGTACTGCTATCCATTTGTTAAAAAAATAAAGGAAGTTGTTACTGGTAATGTGGACTTTTTGGATTTGCCCAGAAAGTTCAAGATTTCTATTTCTGGGTGCTCAATCAATTGTGTTTCCCCTGAAATACAGGATTTAGGGCTTATAGCTTTAAAAAATGAATTGGGTCAGGCTGGATTTATAGCATTTTTGGGAGGTGGTACGGGACCTGCCCCCCGCATTGGTAGGCCTCTTGGCTTATTTATCCCACAGGACGAGTTGATCAACGTGATTGTAGCCTTGCTAGAAGTTTATAGAGACTACGGAAAAAGAGAAAATAAGGCTCTGAGCAGGTTCAAGTATTTTGTTGATGAATGGGGGGTCAATAAGATAAGAGAAGCGTTGCACAAGCGTGGATTTTCACTTGGTACGTTTGACCAGAAATTTCCAGAAATTAGCGGGCGTGAGCACATTGGTATTAACCCGATGAAGCAAATGGGGCTGTATTATATGAATGTTCCTACTGTAAGGGGGAGGTTGACATATGATCAGTTGGTTGGTATAGCTGGTATAGCTGAAGAATACGGTTGGCACGAAATAAGGTTAACCCCTTTTCAAAACTTCATCATCACAGGGATTAAAAGAGAAGATTTCAATGTAGTTTTATCAAAAATTGAAAAGCTGGGATTTCACTTTAGTGATTCGCCCATGCGGTGTATGGCATTGGCTTGCGCCCAGGAGTTTTGCAGGCTTTCTGTGACATCAGATAGTGTTAGTCAGAGGTTGGACGAGATAATCAGGCACTTAGAAAACAAGTTTTCAATTAAGCTTGGTAGTTTGGATATAAAGTTATCGATCAGCGGCTGCCCGAGCGCCTGCAGCAGATACCCAATCGCGGATATTGGTTTACAAGCTGTACGACATACAGAAAATGGAGTTATACATGAATGCTATAACATTTACGTCGGTGGGGGGCTGGGACACAGTCCTAGATTTGGTAGACTAGTAGAGCAGGCAGTGGATAAGGAAAATGTTAAGGTCTTCCTTGAAAAGCTTGTTTCAGCATATCTATGTAAAAGCACTTCCAATGAAAGTTTTAGCGATTTTTGCAAAAAAAGGACGCTTTCAGAACTAAAGGTACTGATGGAGGCCTAGATGACAATACATCGATCAAGGAAAAACGGTGAACTCAACCTTTTAGGCCTGCCATGTCCATATCCTGAGGTACTAACTGCCATAAAATTAAGGGAAATGCACACAAATGACGTCCTTGAAATGGTGCTTGATAGCCCTCCATCAGTAGGAATCATAAAAAATATGGCATTTAAATACAAGTTTTCAGTCATTTTGGCGGAAAAAGTTGATACCTGCACGTGGAAGATCATTATAAAAAAATGGTAATTAGGCCTTAAGGGGCTTCTAAAAACTAAATATTATGAAATTACCCAAGTTTTTAGCCGTTTTTATACACTAGAAATTATTTGACCGTTTCGTTCAAATGCATTAAGCACCATGTTTATTGGCATAGTGTATACACTATGGTATTCATAAGGCGCATAAAGAAGCCTTCGGGAATTTACCTTGCACTGGTTGAGTCCAGGTGGGAGAATGGCAAGCCCAGGCAGCACGTGATAAAATACCTGGGCAAGGAAGTTGAGGGCAAGCCTGTGAAGAAGGTGACAAACAGTAGCATACCTGTAACTGAGGTGAGGAAGCACCTTGATGTCGAAATAATTGACAAACTAGCCTCTGACCTTGGGATAAAGGATTCGTGCCAAAGGAGGCAATGGTTATGGTTTACTCCCAGCTGCTTGAAAGGCCAAGCATAAACAGGATGGAGGAGTGGCTTAAAGGAACTGATGTGCTTGAAACTCTCGGCATAGACAGGATAACCACTGTCCAGCTGTATGATGCGCTGGAGGAGCTTGGGGCAATGGACTTCACCAGGGTTGAGGGGGCAATCAGGGAAAGGGCAATTGAGAATGAAGAAATGAAATCGCTCATAATAGACGTAACCGGCACCTACTTTGAAGGGGAGTCGATGGAGGACGAGCCAAGGAGGGGCAAGGACGGCAAGGTTAGGAAGCTCCTCCAGATATCCATGGCAGTAATCGAAAGGAAGGGGTTCAAGATTTTTCACAGGATTTATGGCGGAAACGTGCCATCAAAGAGGATGTTTACTGACATGCTTGCAACACTTGAAAAGAGCGGCTATAAGGGGATGATAATGGACAGGGGCTTTTACTCGCAAAAGAACCTCAACGATGTGCTCTCCCTTAACCTGATATGCGGCGTGGTAAAGGACAGGTCGTTCAGGCCAATGCTTGACAGGCTTGACGTGGGCTCTATATATGCAAGAAAAAACATGGTAAAGCTCCGGAACACCACTGTTTGCTGCAAGGCCATTGATTACATGAAAGGAAGGCTGATAGTGGTGTACAACCCGTACCTTGAAGCAATAAGGAGGGAACACTACTATGAAAGCAATTCCGATGAAAATGCGGCAAAGCTGCTGGGCTATTCGTTGATATACCACAACAAAGACATTAATGATAAAGATGTTGTCAGGAAGTACTTTGAAAAGGACACAGTGGAAAGGTCGTTCAGGAAGATGAAGGGGATAATATCCCTGAGGCCGGTGAGGGTCTGGCTCAGGTCCCATGTTGAAGCCCATGTCAGGATATGCTACATGGCCTATGCGATGCTTTCCCTGCTTGAATACAGGATATCAGGGTAAGCATATCAGGCACGGAAGCTCTTGAAACACTGTCAACAGGGTACAGGGTTATGCTGACTGACAGGGAAAGCGGGCTGAAACGGGATGCGCTTGTAGAGCTCTCCAAAAAGCAGTCAGAGATAAGGAACCTAGTGTATAAAAACGGCTAAAAACTTGGGTAATTATGTATTATTTTCCCGCACATTATGAAGGTAGATTATGCCAATTACCACGCCCGCCATAATCAATGCTAGGCCAAATGCAGCACCAACGATAAATGGCAATGACAGGAAAATCAATGAATAAAGCTCCCCAAACACAAACGCTATAATTTCTCCAGAGAGAAAGAGGTACCCAACTATTGTTCTGTTCCTGCCAGATATGCCGTATATTTCAAACGCCATTATCGCGGTTACCAGTGAAGGAAGCAGGAAAAACGCAAAATCCTGGTGGAACCTCGTGTATGCGGCATCGAATAATGCTCCTGCGGCCCCGGGCAGCGCCCCCGCGGCACCGTAAAAGGCTTCATGAAATTCTATCCAGTACCCCGTAACCGGTATTGTAAGGTATATGAGCAGCCACCCGACGATCAGGCTTAGAAAGAGCGGGTCGCTGACCAAATTTTTCCTCCTGTTAATTACAAGGGCAGCAAACACAAACAGCGCGCCCAGCCCTATTATTCCTGTAATCAAGTCATCCATGGCCAGGCCATTTACGCCATTTGGACCGGAGGAAAACAGCGTGGGAATTACGTAGTTACCAACGCCAGAAATTATGTATATTACCGCGGCGGTTAACATAGCGAGCGCCATGATAGCAATGCCGGCAACGGTGAGCCTTTTTTCAATCCCCTTCCAGCTTGAGCCGAAACCGTACACGGCTGCCACCATCACGACGATCCCGGCCATTATTACTGGGAGCATCAGGTGTGAATGTGAGGTAACAACATTTTCAGTAAATGTAGCCACTGACGTAGTGTTGTAAAAGCCAAGCACAGGGTACATTGTCTGGTTTATGTATGAACTTGCAAAGCTGGGCCAAGGCCCAAACCAGGTTATCCAGCCCGCAATGTGTCCCATGAAAGCAGAGATCAAAGTCAGGAATACAGCAAACCCCATAAAGGCACTAACCGCTGAATTTAGCCTGTTGCTTTTTCCAACCTTCGACAGAAATGCAACTATAAGAGCAACCGCCATTTCGTCGCCTATAAGAAATGCAGCTATCTGCGACCACAGGGGTAACCCAAATGCAAACCTGTCGTAAACATCAAATATTCCAGCTATCCCGGCCAAAGGAACCGCTACTACCCCGCCAATAAAAACTGAATCCCTTATAAGAGCACCTGGCCATCCTTTTATGTCATAAAGGCCAAAAATGGAGCACATGAGAACTGCAAGTGAAGTTATCAACGGTATGAAGATTGCGCCGTGCCAGTAAAGCACAAGCCGCCAAAATACATCAGGCGTGTAAACATTGTTATACGACGGATTGAGCAGGGGGGTCACATAATTTATTACAGGAATTATTGCGGTTAATGCAACTGCCCAACTAAAGGTCCAAATTAGCATAAACTTGCAGCTGGGGACTTTCATAAAAATTAATGATAATTTTTTGTATAAATATTTTATTCCTTGCTTTTTATATATAAACTTATACATAACGGCCTTACGTGCTACGTCATTGATACGCAATGATATGCGTTATACCAACCCTATAACTGGTGACATCAGGGGTTACATGGTTAGCTTCTGTCCCGTTATGCGTTGCCGATACTACTACCGTTTGAAACCTTCGCGGAAAATTTCCCGCTTAACCAAACAAAGGATATGAAAGATAAAGTAACTGCAGCTGCAGCAGGGCGCAACGCCATCGCCTTCAAGCGGGACAATCAGCGACACAGGCAGCGTGCCAATAACATGCACTTATCCAAGCTCATCGGGCCTGTCCCTCAACGCCCTGACATTATTCCTCAGTCTAAGAAATGGAAAAATTGGGCGCGGGATAAGTGGTAAATGGCATGAGCGGTGGGAAAGCTGGCTGCAAAGGCCTAGAACAAGCTTATCGCGTGAGATATTCAAGTAGTCTGGCCCGGGTCCGCACATTCCCAAATTATGGCCTCATCATTCATCGCGCTGGTCCCCTTGTACAGCTACCTCCCCAGCACAACATTGAACGGCTTGAACCTGCGTAGAAAAAGAGAATTAGTAACCACAGACGTGGAACTGAGTGCCATTGCAAGGCCAGCAAGTATTGGAAGGAACAGATATATGTTTAGCCCAAATACAGGTATGAGAGCTCCTGCCCCAATCGGGATCAGGGCACTGTTGTAACCAAAGGCCCACATCAGGTTCTGCTTTATTTTCCTTAACGTGGCCCTGCTCAAGTTTATGGCAGTTGGCACATTTATCAGGTTATCCTTTATGAGCACTATTCCAGCAGTTTCAACTGCAACATCAGTGCCACTTCCTATTGCTATGCCTATGTTGGCCGCAGCCAGCGCTGGGGCATCGTTTATGCCGTCCCCCACCATTGCCACTACCTTGCCCTCAGCCCTCAGCTTTTTTACGATTTCCGACTTCCCTTCAGGCAGCACATTTGCCATATACCTGTCTATGTTGAGTTCCCTGGCTATCATCGCTGCGACCCTTTCATTATCTCCCGTTATCATAACAGTTTCCACTTTTAACTTGTGCAGCAATTCCACAGCCTTTGCCGCATCAGCCTTTGGCCTGTCGGCCAACCCTATCAGCCCAGCTATTAAGTTGTCGCTTGATATGATTGCCACTGTTTTTCCTTCATTCTCCAGCTTATCTATTGACGAACTGACTGATGCTGGTAAATCCTTGAACTGCCTCGGGCTGCCTACAGAAACATTATGGCCGTTAACCACCCCCATGACGCCCATTCCCGCGGTTTCTTGAAAAGATGCCGGCCTGTGCAGTTTGGCTTTTCTGAGCAAGGCTTCATTGACTATGGCTTTTGCAAGCGGGTGGTCTGATACACTTTCAACTGATGCTGCCAATGACAGGGTATCGCCCTTTATGTCTATAACATCTGTAACAACCGGCTTGCCAATTGTCAGCGTGCCTGTCTTGTCGAACACAACTGTATTTACTTTCCCAGCAATTTCCAAGTTTTCTCCACCCTTGATCAGAATCCCGTTCTCAGCTCCCTTGGATGTCCCAACCATCAATGCTGCCGGTGTTGCTATGCCGAGGGCGCACGGGCAGGCAATTATTACGACCGTTATGAAGACCAGTATGGGGAAGGCTATGCCAAATGACGTGGAGGGAATCAAAAAGTACCAGATCAGGGATGAAATGAATGCTATGCCAAGCACAGACGGCACAAAATAAGACGATATTCTGTCGGCAAACCTCTGGATAGGGGCCCTGCCAGCCTGCGCTTCTTCCACTAACCTGATTATGTTTGAAAGAACTGTGTCCTGACCCACCTTTGCTGCCTTTACATATAACAAGCCTGACCTGTTTATCGTGCCGCCTATTACTCCATCACCAGGCCCCTTGTCAACTGGAACGCTTTCCCCGGTAACCATAGACTCATCTATTGATGAATGGCCACCTGTAATGACGCCATCAACTGGTATTCTTGACCCGGCCTTTACAACAACAGCGTCTCCAACCACAACTTCTTCAATGGGTACCTCCGACTCTTTGCCATTTTTTACAACTGTGGCTGTTGATGGCTGGATGTCCATTAGCTTCCTGACTGCGGCTGAGGCTCTGGCTTTCATCAAATGCTCCAGCATGTTTCCTGTAAGTATTAACGCTATTATGAGGCTGGACGTGTCAAAAAAAACAAGCCTTGACCCCCCAAGGCTAGAAATTGAAGAGGGGAAGAATGTCGCAATTACGCTGAACCCCCAAGCCACAGTAGTGCCCAGGGCTATCTCAGTATCCATGTTTCCCATCCTGTTTCTTATTGCGCTCCATGTTCCCTTGTAAAACCTCCAACCTCCTATAAACTGCACCGGGGTTGCAAGGATCATCATAAGCAGGTCAACCTGAAAGGTTGTCAGATTAAAAATGCGCAAGCCCAAGTATGAATATATTATGGTTATGCCTAGTATGGGCAGCGCAAGGATCCATGAAAGCATCATTGTTTCCCTTAACCTTTTCAGTTCAACTTGCGGTTTGGCGAACCGTTTCAGGCAGTTTTCGCTGCAAAAATAGTAGGTGTAGCCATTTAAGGTGTACTGATAGGCCGCTGTCTTTTCATCCACATACATTCCACAAACTGGATCCTTGGCCAATTCTGGCACCTACAACCTGAATACTGCGCCCTTAAGGGTAAAATGCCCTTTAATGTAATCCACCACAATTCCATTATTTTCAAGTTCCATTGATTTGTAAACCTTATCGAAAAAGAAAACATGCGTGTCACCATTTGCAGGCACGTATTGCGAAGGCGGTGTGCCAGCGAACGGTTCAACTAGGACTTCGGGTACAAGTGGGCACCAGTCATCTTCGCATGGACCGCTTTTATACCTTAGCCTCACTATCAGGGCACTCTCGTTTAGCCTGTTTAATTCCTCTTTTGCCCTTTCTGTCAGGCTAACATAATTAACGGTGAGGGTGCGCTTATTGTCTGACATATTTATCAGGGTTCAAATCAAACTTCTGTTTACAACTGGCGCTGCAGAAAAGATACTCTTTTCCTTTAAACGATGTCCTGTATTCGGAACCTTGCACAGACATCCCGCAAACTGGATCCTTAAATTTAGATTCCATATTTTATCGCCGCTTTAATTAGTTGCCATGAAGGTTAAAGAGATTTTTATTTACGTTTGTAAACATATTGACCGGCATCATAATTCAATTACGCCCAAGGTCTATTCTGTAAATGCGATACAAAGTTGGGTTAAAAATTGCGTGGTGCGCAAAAATCGGGTTCTTAACAGATGTTAAGAACAATTAATTTAAATGCGGTTTTATAACACTGTTCTATGGACTTTGTTGATCCAGTTTGCGGAATGTTTGTAGACGAGAATGCGATTTACCGTGCCGTCTATAATAATAGTGTATATTATTTTTGCAGCAAAAAATGCAGGGATGAGTTTAGTATGGATCCCGAGTGCTGGCTCAAGAATGGCCCGAGAATGGTTGACTGAATTGCTTAATTGGCACATGGCGAGGGGTCATTTATGAAAAAGGCTTTTGCCCTTGCGATCATAATAGCTATTGTAGCAGCAGGCGCTATAGCGAGCTCCTGGTACATGGTATACCTGCCCTTCGAGTATGAGCATGAATCGGTCAGCTATTATAACAGGCAGCTGGGCCTTGCAGGCGGCCCGGGAGGGATGATGGGATACCATATGATGGGTTACTACAACGGATATCTCACTGAATACAGCCAGGAGTTTTCCATAAATAAAGCGATAAGCATGATGAATGATGTTCCTGGATACGCCAGGGTATTCCCGGGGAATGACACGATCGTGCTAAATTCAACCAACGTGAATATAGTTGCCATAGCCACCATGGTTACCCCTTCTGAGCTGGGCAGGGCAGTGAACCTGACGGACATGCCGCCGTCGTCATCGGCAACGGAAAACGTCTTTGTGATTTACGGGCTTGTCAACCCCACGCTGGCGATTCCCAGGGGCGCGACGGTCACGTTCACGCTCATAAACCTGGACCCGGACGACTACCACAACATAGCCATAACCCCCGTGCCACCGCCGTATCCGTACTACTCAATGATGGATGTAATGATGAACGTGCTCGGGGTCAGCCCCATGCTGCCTCCGGCCAGCTATCAGAGCGGCACCGCTTACGGGTTCTCCTTCAACACCGTGCTTGCTTACCCCGGCACCTTTTACTATATATGCGAATACCCGGGACATGCCGAATCAGGAATGTACGGGGAGCTGATTGTGAGCTAAAAATTTTCACTGCAGAAATCCTTGCAAACTGATGCGTAATATCTTTTTGCGATTCAGATGTTCTTTCCAGCTTCTAAGATTTTCCTCCTGATTCTAGCCATAGCACGTCATCGTAATACTCCCTCTCTTTCCTTATCAACCCATCTTCAAACTCGAACACGACAACCGACCTTTTTTCACTGACATACCAGTATAAGTTAAACGCCATGCGTAACGATATAAGTTTTAACGACATCATTTACTTTTACCCGCAGACAAGCAACTTCTTGTTTAAATGCAGATTGCTTTCAAAGGCAAACCAGCTTTACGAAAAATATTACTGGCAGCTAAAGGAAACAAGCCAGGGAATAAGCCAAGCACTATCTCGAGAGAAGCACTGCGTATGGTTGTTAACCAGCTTGGGGTGAATTTGATATGAGTTATCAGAAAATTCCAATCGGAAAAGCGGAGGCGGACCCTGAAGCCCAATCCCGCATCATTTATGACGTTAAAGACCTGATGAAAAGCATAGAAACGGTAGGGCAACTTGAGCCGGTTCTCGCTTACGAAAAGGGCGGGAAATACTACGTTTATGTGGGGATGAGAAGGCTTTACGCGATAAAGAATCTTTATGAAACGAAAGGAAAGCCTGAAACAATAAAGGCGGAAATTACGGCGGAACTAGACAGGGAAACAAAACGAAAAATCATAATTGAGGAAAACTCCGAAAAGGCGCGCAAAAACCTTACCGTTTATGACAAAATCTGGCTGGTGTGGCAGGACAGTCCGCTTGTTGAGGAAATGGCAGAAGAGGGCTTGCTTTCAAGTTTAAACTCAGGGCATCCCAACTACGCGACAGAATCACGGTGGAAGAATTGCGGAAATGGTATGAATGGGACACGCAGTTAAATAACGAAACAACGCTAACTCTGGCGCATTTCCAGCTCTTAAAGGACGATATGACACCAGAGGAAAAGGATTACGCTGTTCTTGCATTTCTTTTGTATCAGGCTTCAGCAACGCAGGTCTATGAAATTGACAGGTGGCTTACAAGCGTCAAACTCGACCCATCAAAAATGCGTGAATTCGGGATGACAAAGCCGAAAAGATATGTTGTAGGCGCAAAAGAGGTCGAGGAAAACGAAACAAAGAAACCCGAAGCAAAACAGCCAGAATAGGCATCGAAAGCCGAACCCCAGCATGAAAACGAACAAAAAGAAACAACTGGGGAGCAAACTGTCGCTGAAGAAAAACAGGCAACCGAAGCAAAACAAACTACCAGCGAAGAAATAACCGAACCAGAAGAGCGCATCGTAGAACACTCCTTGCCAAGAAACAAGTTCGCAGTTTACACGGAAAACGGCGTAACTTATGTGTTTCATAACGGTCCACAGCCTGAAATAAAAGTCGTTGAGGTGGAAGAGGATGGAAAAATCATTGACATTGGTGGAACAAAACACAGATTCCATCTCGTTTGATGAAATGGTCTTCCTGCTAATTATCGCCGGGAAGAAGCGGATAGTAAAGAAGAAGGAAATTATCGCAAAAACAAACTGGGATAGGAGCCATTATAAACAAGTTATTTTAAAATTACAAAAGAAAAAATTAATCAAAATTAATGGAAAAATGATCTATTTTACCAATGATCTAGCAGGAGTCGTGTTTTAAACAAATTTTCAAACGCTTGGTTATGAAGAAGACAGTTTCGGACATTATCGCTGCCGTAATATTGGTGGCAATAGTCCTTGTTGTATTCGCTGGAATAGTTTACCCGCTTGTTCTCCATTATCAGTCATCGGCTAACAGCGCATTGACAACGCAGGAGAAACAGTCCGTCGAGTCGCAAATCCTCGTTGCGCCTGTTTATTCTTATGAACCGCGTCAAACGGGCAAACCGTGTTCTACGTGTATTTCTATAATTACGGGAAATACGCTTTCACGCCTTCGGAGTTCATAGTTTACATGCCAAACGAGGGGCAATACACGGTTACGTCGTTTTCGCTAACAGATGCACAAAGCGGTTCTCCCGTTTCAGGCTTTAACCCTTCAACCGTGATGGAAGTTACGTTCTCGATACCCTACTCAAATGCCGTTTCATCGTATTACAACATAACCGCGGTTGGAAACGGGATGACGCTCTCATGGAAAATTTAAACAAACGCTGATTTATCATTAAAATTGAGGATATTTTTGCAGCAACGGCTTAACCGCCAGGTCATATGGGGTTAAAATGAGGTCGTAATTGCTAGATACGCATGCCTGGGAGTCAGAAGAAAGAATCTTCTCAGCAATTGCCACTGCATCATCATTTAGGGAAAACGTTGGAGGGTCTGTCAGGCACCCCTGCATATCATTAATGGAATTGTCAAGCACTTCATCAGGATCATGCGCAAGCTTGCCCAAATTGTACATTGAAAACAGGTAACATTCAGCCAGGCTCCTGTCAGTTATGAGCTTTTTGCCAATTACAACCTTCCTTATCCATTTGGTAACCATAAGTTCCAGCAGCTCCAGAATCCTGAGCGACGGCTCAGCTGAGACCAATTTTGACGCATATTTGTATGGAGGTGCATTTTCGATCATGCCATGGTCATGAAAGAACCGTAAAAGCGTAAGGGGCGTTATAAGGTAGGACGTTCTGTTGTCCATGTAAACAGAATAGGAAAACTTGGATGTTGAAATGCATGATAAATAGTCAGAAAGCATCGCGCCAGGATAAAAAACTTTCACAGGCGTAACTATTTCACCAAGCGTGTGAACGTACATGTTCTTCCACAGTTCCCTTCTCCATTGAAGAATTCCCTCTATAAGAGAGACCGATCCTGCGCTACCAATTATATCTCCATTTTCCCCCAGAATCATGGCATCATTTGCCTTTGCCACGGCAAGCAGAAAAGCAGCCGTTATTGCGGGCTGGTTATAACCCAACAACGGCGGCATTATTTTAGTGTATTTAGCAATCTCCTCCAGCGATACTTGGTTTTCTTTCATATACTTTATAAAGATAAACTGTTTTTATAAGTTTTTCAATGATCTATGGATGCTTGAGTGAGCTACTCTTCAGCTGAAATGCTTCGGAGCTTCCCGTTTCATTGGATAAACTTGCCGTCACATATGGAATGCCCTTGTATTCCACCATGGAGGTAGAGGTTCTGCCATCCGCGGGCATTAAGGGTTCTTGTGAACCCATGGACTTACGCACCACAAGTCCCGTTTTGCTAACTTTGGAACCAGTGAGTACGGGAGCCGATGTGCTACACTTGAAATCCGGGTTCTGCTCACTTTCCTATAGCGTCTCACTCATTCCACTATTATTTCGCAAAGCCATTTATTTTAAGACTACCATCCATTCGCAATTCATCTACGCCATAAATGACCCTGAGCTTTCTTGCTCAATCATTTGTAAAACTCTAATGCTTTGAGGTGTCTTAAATTACTGCAATTACCGAATATTCCGCCTTTCCAAGCATGCTCTCCAGCTTCTTTACGCTGTCCTCGTCGGGAACCACGAACACGACTTCGTATCCCTTTTCCAGGTTCTTCTCCAAATTGCGCCTGATCTGTTCCGCAGAGTTACTCATGGTTTCAACCTCGTAAGCCACTGGCTTTTCCCATTCTATGGGGTCCCTCATTGTCTTTGTCAGCTCCCGGAACCTCTGCATCGTTTCGGCAGGCTTGAACACCAGCATGTCCGGCTTTTCTCCAGCCTCGCTGCCGGTGTCCACGTCAACAAAGTAGCCCATTTCCCAGAACTGCCTTACCAGCTTCCTTATGATTTCATTGTGCATCGCCCCTCCAGCCCTTGGCGAAACGATGGTCTCGGTTGAACCAAAGAACCTGTCAATGGACCTTTGTGTAAGCGCATAGTAGACGCTGCTGACCGACCTGCTTGACTTTACATACCCCATATCCAGAAGAAAGTTCACGGCAGAAAGTGTTATGCTTTCGTCCCAGGCGTATTTCTTGAAAAGCTCGTTTTTCAGCGACTCATAAGCGATTTGCGGTCCGCGAAGAAACAGCGTGGTAAGAACGGTCCATCGCGCGGGTGTCATTGGCGGTCCTGTTCCCTTCAGCGTATAAACGGGGTTCCTGTCCTCCTCGAGCTGGACGTTCGTGATTATGCCCTTTTCGAGAGTGCCGTTTACCAGCCACCTGTAAAACACCTTGACCATGTGAAGATACGTGACCCTTGTCCAAGGCTCCCGCTTGCCCATTTCCGCAACAACCTTTTCGATGTCCTTCCTATTTGCCTCCCTCAATGGCTTCCCGATTATCCTTTCGATAAGGGGCAAAACTTCAAGGTAGCGTTCCATTCTTGCAACGGAGTAGTTGGATACGTTAAGCGCATTTATGAAGGAAATCACGTCAGGGTCCTTTTCACGCTTGAGGTGGTTCAGGAGCTTCCTTTTCCTGTCGTGTATATCGATCATGTTTAGTTCCTGCAAAGAACCTTTAAAAGCCGTAGGCGCCCAACTCAAAGTGGTATCGCCGGGGGTGGGATTTGAACCCGCAAGGCTGAGACAGCCACAGGCTCTCAAGGCCTGCCCCATACCAGATTAGGGGACCCCGGCTACATCCATTCCTTAAGGTTAGCCCTACTTAAAAGTTCAGCTGCTAGCTTGCCTGATTTTTCGTATACTTCATTCTCGTCCACAGTGACAACCTTCCCATCCCTTTTCAGGAAGCGGCCGTCAACTATCAGGTCAGTGCAATCCATGCCAGTGCCGGAGTAGATCAGGTTTGAAACGGGGGCCACGGGAGGGACAAGGTGGGGTGCTCTCATGTTGAAGACCGCAATGTCTGCCCTTTTTCCCTTTTCAATTGACCCTGTAAAATTTTCAATCCCCATCGACCACGCGCCGTTTATGGTGGCTATCTTTATCATGTCAAGCACGCTTATTGCTTGCGGGTTCAGGTCGTTTACCTTCTGCAGAAGCAAAGCCAGCTTCATTTCCCTTATCAGGTCATAGTCGTCGTTGCTTGGAGCCCCGTCAGTGCCTATCGTAACGTTGACGCCATTTTTTATCATCTTGGTAACTGGCGCTATGCCTGAACCGAGTTTGCTGTTGGACGACGGGTTGTGCGAAACGCTTGTGCCACTCTTGGCAAATATCTCCATATCATCGTAGTTCAGCCAAACTCCATGAACGTAAACATAGTTTCTGCCTACCATCCCCAAATCTTTTAGGAATTTGCCTGGCGACTTGCCCCTGCCTGCAAAGTACCTGATGTCATCTCTCACCTCAGCCAGGTGCATTGTGACGCCTGACCCGTGCTCCCTCACTGTATCCGCTATTCTCCTGAACAGCTCGTCGCTTACGGCGCCAGGTGTCCTGGGTGAAAACCACATCCAGATTCTGTTATCCCTGCCGTGCCACTTGCCGTACATCTGCTCATAAATTTTGAACGATGTCTCCGCATCTTCAACCAGGCCCTGGTGCAGTATCTGTGGCTTGTCAGCGTAGCCTGGCGTGTCCATCACCTGCTTGCCTATTGCTGCCCTCATGCCGCTCTTGTAGACATTTTCGACCGTCCTGTCTACGTTGTACCTGGCATTTATTGAAGTAGCTACAAACGATGATGTCCCGGTATTAATCATTTCCAGAAGAGTCAGCTTTGTGCTTATGTCCATTATCTCTTCGGTCATGCTGCCCTGAAGCGGCCAGACGTAGTCCTTAAGCCACTCTATGAGCGCCACGTTGTCAGGCACAAGCCCCCTCAGTATTCCCTGCGCCAGATGCACATGGGTGTTAACAAGCCCAGGAAATACGACCCTATCTTTACCATCTATCACAAACTCCGCATTTGCCTGAATACGCTTGCCCACATCGACAATTTCCCCGTTTTCTATAAGAACAGAACCGCCCTTTATTATCTCGTTTCTGCTGTTAGCGGTTACAACTGTGGCATCCTTTATAAGAATAGTACCGCTCATGCGTTTACCTCCTATGCATCATTTAAAATATTATCGTAGCCCGAAGGAAATAGTTTATTAATAGTTACGCAACTTTCCACTATATGAAATACATCCTGGCAATCACAGGCGCCAGCGGTATAATATATGGCGTAAGGCTGGCAGAGGAACTTGGAAATATGGGGCACGATGTTTATGCCATATTTACCAACGGGGCAAAGGCAACCGCAAAATACGAGCTTGGCGATGCCATTGAGAGGGTTGGCAAGTCGTCCAAGGCTGTATTTAACGAAAATGAGCTTGACGCTCCAATGGCAAGCGGTTCAGCTAGGTTTGACGGCATGGTTGTTGCACCGTGCAGCATGAAAACTCTTGCTTCGATAGCAAACGGACTCGAGGAAAACCTGGTCTCGCGCGCAGGGCTTGTCCAGCTGAAAGAAAGGAAACCGCTGATACTGTTGCTCAGGGAGACGCCACTTTCAACCCTGCACATAATGAACATGCTGAAGGCGTCCATTGGCGGTGCTATAATAGTTCCTGCTTCCCCAGGCTTCTACGGTAATCCAAGGACCGTAGACGATCTGATCAACTTCCAGGTGGGAAAGGTGCTTGACCTGCTGGGGATACAGCACAACCTGTTCAGAAGGTGGTCTGGCCCTGAAGGCAGCGGGAATTGACCTTGCCGCTTCAGTTCGCAGGCCTACAGGGTTAGCTATAGTTGACCGCTCCCTGAGATGCACTGTGTCAACAGTATACGGCGATGACGAAATCACCAGCCTTGTTTCAGCCAGCTCACCAGATGTGGTTGTCATAGATGCCCCGCTGAGCGTGCCCCGTGGCAGGTCGGATATAGATGACAGGACAGGCCCCCATTTCAGGAAATGCGACCTTGAACTCAGGCGCCTGAAAATCAGGTTCTTCCCTATAACGCTGGGGGCAATGAGGCAGCTTACAAAGAGGGGCATCTCGCTTAAGCTAAAGCTTCAGGGACTTGGCTTTGACGTGATAGAATCATTCCCAGGCGGGATACAGGATGTCCTGAAGATACCAAGGCACAAGGATATGGCCGGCCTGCTCGATGGCCTGATAAAAAACGGCCTAAATGGATGCACAAACTCAGACAGCGAGCACGAGCTGGACGCCGCAACTATGGGATACCTGGGTTTACTATACCTAGACGGAAAAGCCGTTGCGCTTGGCGACCCAGGGGAGGGACTTCTCTACCTGCCCAAAATTACTTGCTGATTATCATCTCCAAAACATTTTATTATGCCAAGTGGAAGGGAATGCCAATGAACAGGGAACTTGTGGTTAAGAATGGAATAATAGTGACGATGAACAAGGACAGGGAGGTTTTTGAAGGTTCACTGCTTATCCAAAACGGCAGGATAGCCGGCGTCTACAGGGGACATTTGGGCCCGAAGGCTGATGTGGAAATTGACGCCAAAGGCGGCATCATTACTCCAGGATTCATATGCGCTCACACCCATCTGTACGGCATTCTCCTTAGGGGCGCATCACTGAATATCAAACCCCCCACCGACTTCACTCAGAACCTGCAAAGGATATGGTGGCTCATGGATGAAGAAATGAGTGCGCAGGATGCGTACATAAGCGCGCTAATGGCTTCACTTGAGCTCCTGAGGGCTGGCACAACAACATTTGCTGACACCTTTTCCGGCCCCAACGCGATAGATGGCGTGCTTGACCACATCAACAGGGGCGTCAGCGAAACTGGAATCAGGGGAATCCTCTCATTTGAATCCACACAGAGAAGGAACCTGGAGGAAGGATACAGGGGTCTGAAGGAGAACGTGAGGTTCATAAAGGGTTCCGGAAAGGGAATGATAAGCGTGCATGCATCGTTCACCGTTAAGGATGAGCTTCTAAGGGAGGCGGCGGAGACGGCATCTGAATTGAATGTGCCGTTCACCATTCATGCATCTGAGGGAAAATGGGACCTGTATCATAATCTGGAAAGGTATGGCAAAAGGACATTCGAAAGGCTTAACGACCTGGGGGTTCTAAGCGAAAGGGCTGTTGTTGCGCATGCGGTCAATGTGAACGAAGATGAGCTGGAAATAATAAACAAAACCCACACAAACATCGTTCATAACCCGTTGAGCAACATGCTTAACGCAGTAGGGGTTGCCCCGGTTCCTGAAATGAAAAGAATGGGCATAAACCTGAGTTTGGGCAACGATGGCTACATATTTGATACGTTTGAAAACATGAGGGCTGCATTCCTGATGCACAAGTTGAACAGGCTGGACCCACGCGTTATGAGCTTTATGGACGTGCTTGAGATGAGCACTGTTAACGCAGCTAAGGCCTATGGCCTGGACAAGGAACTCGGTTCGCTTGAGCCAGGTAAGGCGGCTGATGTGGTGGTAATAAGGCCGCAGGTCAGGCCAACACCTCTCACTCCTGCAACATCATATGCCTACCTTATAAACGGCGTTAATGGAAAAGATGTTGACACGGTTATAGTCAATGGCGAAGTGGTGCTTGAAAATGGGGTCCCAATAAAGTTAGACATAGAAAGAGCTAACAAAAAGGCAGGTGATATGGTAAATGATTACTGGAGAAGGCTGTCTAAGGCCAAGGAAAGGATTGAAGTGCTCTAAATTAACACATGCGGTTCAGCTGATTTAGGTTGCTTAACTTGGGGCGCAGGCTGGTCCCATACAAAATACGGCGCGCAAGAGTAAAATATGCAAGAATAGAAGTCAGGGGAAAAACGGTGAACATAACCGTCCCATACAATTATAATGAAATTGATGCCCTGGTCAAAAAACACCTTACATGGATAGAGAAAAAGCTGGGCGAATATGAGCTATTGCTTGAAAAATCCAAAGCTGTGAAGCTGGAGCACAGGGGTGGCGCTGAATTTTACAAAGTCATACATGAAATAACCCAGTCACTGAGCAGGGAAACGGGCATCGGCATGCCGGTTATCAGGTTCAGGAAGATGAAAAGGAAGTGGGCCAGCATGAATTCAAACCACATAATGACCGTGAACACGTCAATTGGCCTCCTGCCGGAAAGGCTTATCAGATATATAATCTTTCATGAGATGTGCCACACGATCGAGATGTCTCACAACGCCAGATTCAAAAGCCTCATTAGGAACAAATATCCATATTACAGGGAGCTGGACATAGAGCTCAAGGCCTACTGGATCGCCATCTGGGGGTCTAATTTAAATATGCCAGACAGCCACTGATGTGCATGCCTGAACCTCAACACATAAAGGCTAAAGCTGGAGACATAGCTGAAAGGGTTTTGCTTGCTGGCGACCCAGACAGGGTGAGACAGCTGTCAAACATGCTGCAAAATGCGACTGTTGTGAATGAAAATCGCGGCTATATAACATATACCGGCTTTTACAGGGAGGAGCGCGTCACCATTGCCTGCCACGGCATTGGAGCACCTTCTGCGGCAATAGTAATAGAGGAATTGCATATGCTCGGGGCTAAGGTTATGATCAGGCTTGGCACAGCAGGCGGGCTACTGAAAGAAATGAAGTATGGAGACGTGCTAATTGCAAACGGCGCCTTCCTGCCCCAGGGCAACATCATGAACCAGTACAGTGAAAGCGTCATACCGCCAACAGTTCCATCGTATGACGTGTTAAGTTCGCTGGTAAATGCTTCAAGAATCTCCAAGACTGCCGTGTATATTGGACCAGTTCACTCGGGTGATGCATTCTACGCGGAGGGCAGCGACCATTCCGCCAGGCTTTCAACGCTGGGTTATATTGGGGCGGAAATGGAGGCGGGGACGCTCTTTGCGCTGGCCTCATTAAGGGGATTTAAGGCGGGAGCGCTTTTCATGGTTAGCAATAACATTGCGCTGAACACCCCCCTTTATGACGCGTCAAAGCTCAGGAGCTATCTGGACAATGTTGCATCCATAGCTATGGATGCACTTGTTTCCGTGAAGCCCGATTCCTCGCATCAGAGCTCATAGAGCTCCTTAAACAGCATTATTATTCCCTGGGGAGGGTATATCCCCCTTTCTGTGATTATGAAGTCAATATATTCTGGGGGCGTAACATCAAATGCTGGGTTTAGCACCTTGATCTTAGGGTGTTTCTCCAGCCATGCTCTGGGCGCGACTTCATAGGGACTCCTGATTTCTATTTCTATTAGCTCCCCAAGATAAGTCTGCGGGCTTATCTTATAGGTTTCTGCCGCAACCATAACCCTGGTCCTGGACTCCTTGGCAATCGCTGCTATGGTTGAAGTGCCTATTTTGTTAACCACAGCGCCATTTGCTGCTATTGCATCAGCCCCCACAACCACCTTGTCCACCTTCCTCATGTAAAGCCTGGCTGCGCTGTCCGGTATCAGCGTAACATCTATGCCGGCATCGGCAAGCCATGCCGAAGTGAGCCTGCCCTGAAACCTGGGCCTGGTCTCCGTGGCAAACACCTTGAAACTCTTGCCCTCGTTGAAGGCGGTCTTGATTACGCTTATTGCTGACTGGCTGTTGCAGTGGGTCAGTATAATGTCCCCGCTAACTATCCTCTTTGCACCTATCTCGCCAATCTTTTTTTGAGCTTCAATGCTTTTCGTTATAAAATCTTCAGCGGCCTTTGATACAAATTCTTTAAGCTGATTTACGTCAAGCTTCATCAGAAGCCCCTTCTGTGCGCTCTTAACTACGGTGTTGACTGAGTTTGGCAGAGACACCGCAGTTGGCCTTGATGACTTTAGATAATCCCCCGCCTTCTGGATGCGTTCGAAGAATTTGCCCGGGTCGTCATCATTTACATAAAACGCTTCATTCTTTAACGCGGCTGCTGCAGCCCTAGCTATCCTACCAGCGCCCCTCACTTTCATGCTTTTTATGTCCTCGAATGCCTGCTTCAATTGAGGCGAAAATTCAGTTGACATGGCAGAGATAATGCGAGCCTTTATATTAAAGTGTTTTCGATGTTTCAATTCAATTGCGGGCTCCTTATTGGTTTGCGCAGCATAGTTACGCTAAGCATTTATCACATGCAACAACAGTTTCATCATCACCAAACTGGTGTATTATCCAGATCAGTGTCTAGAAAAAACCGCCTATGCCTGCTTGCCTGCCAAATTTAGAGCAGGAAAAAAATTAATATTTGTAAATTAAATTTTATCAGTATTGAACTTCAGGCAATTCATTGCGCTGATAAGGGTCCCCTCTCTTACTGCTACGGCTGTGCCGCTGTTCACAGGAGGGGCCTTGGCCCTAAAAATTGGGGGGTTTGATGCGGTGTTTTGGCTGGTCATGCTTGCGGCTGCGCTGTTCATGCAAATTGCTACAAACGTATTCAACGAGCACGGCGATTTCATTAACGGCATAGACAAGTCGGCATCGCATGGATTTGCTGGAATAATAGTAAAGGGCCAAGCAACGGCAAACGAGGTGCTTATAATCGCCATAGCTTTTTATGCTGCCGCAGCAATCCTTGCAGTGCCCCTGGTGCTGGATAGAGGCGTATATGTGCTTGTGATGGGATTGGCCGCGGCAGCGGTTGGTGTTCTATATTCCGAGGGACCTCTGCCGCTTTCCAGAACGCCCCTTGGAGAGATATTTGTGGGCATAATCATGGGCCTAACTGAGGTCATTGCTACCGAACTTGTGTCCTGTAGTAGGATAACGTTTTCCGCTTACCTCGTTTCTGTTCCAATTTCATTGCTTGTAGCAGCTGTCCTTGTGGCAAACAATATACGCGATATAGGCAAGGATAGTAAAGTTGGCAGAAAAACACTGGTTGTTATTCTAGGCGACAGATATTCTCAGGTCCTTTATTTTACGATGATTGCTCTATCATATGCCTGGCTGCCGCTTATGTATGTGCTGACCGGAAATGTCTGGTTAAACTTACCGCTTGTGACGTTTCCGTTTGCGGCAAGGGGAATGATAATGCTGCATAAAAATGGGTGGAAGCTTGGAGTGGAAATCAGCTCAATCATATATATGATATACGGCGTAGCGCTTGTAATAGCTCTGCTATCCTAAAAACCCAACATATAACGGAATGGACATGTTGCAGTTTGCATTAGCGTTTTAAGACAATTTGCTCTGGCAAAGGAATCGCACGGATTCCTTTATCACTTCAATCGACCTCAGGAAGTCCTCTGTGGTAACTCTTTCAAGTTCTGTGTGAGAAAGCTTTGAATCTCCCGCGCCATAGGCAACTATTGGGACATCATAGTATGACTTTAGCACGTTGCCGTCGCACGTTCCCATTTTCTTAACGTAATTTGGCTTCCTGCCAAGCACCTTGAATATTCCATGATAGAATGACCTGGAAAGTATGCTGCTGGGTGGAGTGCTGAATGGCTCAAGGCGGTCCTCAATGCTGTGCTCCGCAGTGAACAGCCTTTCTTCAAGTTCCTGACTGCTGAGCCCCGGCGGGAACCGCACATCCATATGCATGGTGGCCCTTGCAGGCGTTTTGTTCAGGCTGTCACCGCAGTCACACTTCACAACCTGAGCAGTGATGCTGTCGAAATTGGATTTTGCGCCTTCATTCAGAGACCTGGCTTCGCCTTTGATCCTTTCAACATCCTCCCACATCAGGTCAAATGCGGTCTTGCCAAGCCATGGTGACGATGAATGGTATGATGGCGCAGAATATTCAAGCCTCGCAAGCAGCCTGCCCTTATATGATATCGCAACGGAACTGAGGCCTGTTGGCTCACCAAATACCGCAAAGTCAGGCCTTGCGCCTCCCTTAAGCAAGCCATTCATTCCTTCGCTGGCCCTTTCCTCGTCCGTGACAGCCGCAAACACCAGCCCGCAGCCTACATCCGCAAGCTCCAGTGCCGCATGAAGCAACGCCGCAAGTGAAGTCTTGGCGTCCACAGCGCCCCTGCCGTAGATGCTCTTGCCGTCGTTGACCACCGGCAGTTCTCCAGGCACAGTATCCATGTGCCCCACCAGAAACACTTCAGGTTTGCCCGTCGATATCCTCGTTATGACATTGTTGGAGTTGTCCTGCCTTACATCCTGATAGCCGCCAACCGACCTTATGTAATCAAGTATGTAATCAGAAGCTGCCTTTTCCTTTGTGCTGGGTGAATACACTTTTATCAATCCAGTAAGAAACTTGACCGGGTCTTTTTCCACTATTTTTCCCTCGCCCTGTCAATCAGGTATTCCACTATTTTACCCTGTATGTCAACGCCTGTGACTGGAACGGAGTTCTTGAATTCCACCGTGCCGTTAACCTCATGCACAACCATGCCGTTTTCATTTTCCATTATGTCTACGCCATAAACCCCCTCGCCTATAGCGCTTGCCGCCCTCAATGCAATATCCTCAATCTCCCCAGTCACAGGGCAGTTTTCGGCCCTGCCACCCAGGGCTGTATTTGTCCTCCAGTCTGTTTCAGGCTGATACCTGTAAATAGCAGCTACGACCCTGTTGCCAACAACAAATGCCCTTATGTCCCGCGGGGGTCTCTTGACGTATTCCTGCAGGTAAAACACCTGATACAGGGGGTCCATGTAAAGCCTGTCTTCAAGAACAGCCTTTGCAGAATTCTCAGTTTCAAGTAGGCCAACCATCCTCCCCCAAGAGCCCATAACCGGCTTTATAACGGCCCTGCCGCCAAGTGACTTGAACGATTCAAGCGCCTTCGGCACGTCAAATGTCACATAAGTGTGAGGCACTGGCACGCCATGCTCCCTTAATTTGAGCAAAGTGAATGCCTTGTTTCCTGTGATCTCAAGTATTTCCCTGCTGTTCACCACCGGAGTTCCATAGCTCTGAATTATTGCGGCTGCATGTAAGCCGCGGTAGTAGCTTGTTGCGCGCTGCAATGCCACGTCGCCATACGCGCCTTCGCGTGATGAGAGGTCAAATACTTGCCCCCTTACGTCCAGAAGCCCAGTTTCTATGCCCCTTTTCTTGCCTGCCTCCAGCAACGCCTTTTCTTCCCACCTCACTATGTCATAAAGTATGGTAATCTTCACTTTCAGCTCTCCTCCATTATCCTCTTTACCAGCTCTTCGTTCAGTTCCAGTTCAAAAAGGTCTCCAGCCTGAAGCTTCTTAACCCCTGCAGCCAGTGACCTGGCCATGGATTCATCAGCATTTAGCCCAAGCATCTTCATCAGGAAAAGCGACCCGTTTTTGCCCAGCAGGTCCCCAAACACAACCCTCCTTTTGCTGCCCGTCAGTTCTGGCGGCACAAGTTCATATGCGTGAGGGCTCTTTAAAATGGCCGCTATGTGGGTGCCTGCCTTGTGCTTGTACGCGTTTGCTCCTGCGACGGGGGCAGACGCGGGAATGCTGTATGATGTATATTCCTCGAGCAAGTGGTATATATCGCCTATCATTTCATATCTTACATCAAGTTCAAGACCGTAAAGGAAATACAGCGCTATCACCAGCTGCGCCAGGTCAGTAATCCCTGTCCTTTCACCCACTCCACCTATTGTTGTGTGTATCTGATCTGCCCCAGCTTCATATCCGGCAAGCGCATTTGGCAGGGCCAGCCCCAGGTCATTGTGACAGTGAACGTCAATCGGTATCGGTACTGCTTCCCTTATGTTTGATACAAGCCTGTACATTCCTGCAGGCCTCATTGCACCGACCGTGTCTGGCACGCTTATCCTGTCAGCGCCAGCCTCATAAATTGCCCTGGCAAAGGACCTTGCAAATGCGGGATCAGCCCTGCTGGCATCCTCCAGCGTAACCCTTACGCCAAGCCCGTGGGATTTCGCGTACTCCACCACTTCAACCGTTCTTTGCAAAGCTTGCTCCCTGGAAACCTTGAGTTTGTACTTAAGATGAATGTCAGATATCGAATGGTACATTGCAAAGAAGCTTGCTCCGCAGCTCAGCGCCACATCAACGTCCTCCTTTAATGCCCTTCCATGTGACACTATCTGAGCGCTCAATCCTGCCTTGATCAACTTCTTGCATGATTCAAAGTGGGATTCGGAGACGATGGGGCTTATCTCAATTGCATCAACCCCAAAATAATCCAGCATCCAGCCTATCTGCAGGCGCTGCTTGGTTGTAAATGAAACCCCCGGGGATTGTTCACCCTCCCTCAGAGTAGAATCCAGTATTTTCACCTTTTTCTGAAAATTCCCTCCATTGTAAACAGACGAATAACCAACCCTGTCCGGGTCGCTGTTCAGGCCATTTATTTCCATGCAGACCAAAAAACCTGTGTATTTAAAAACGTTTTTCGTATTAATTGTTAAAGTTCTCTAAGAATTATTACGGTATTGGTATTTATAACCCCGTCAGCCTTCCTTATTTCGTCAATTACTTTGTTAACTTCTGCTATATTAGGACCAGACATGAGCACTGCTATATCATACTGCCCTGTTATTTCATATACCTTTTCCACGCCGTTTATTTTGGTTATCCTGCCCGCTACGTCATATGTCGGTGTGTTTGGCGCGGTAGACAGTAGAGTGAGCGCCATTGCGCGCTCGCGCTCCTTTATTTCCAGCGTGAACCTCTTGATTGTCCCGTCATCTACCATCTTCCGTACCCTCCTCCTAACAGCAGCCTCCGAAAGGCTCAACTTCTTGCCCAGGTCTATGTACGATGCGCGACCGTCATCTTTCAGCAACTCCAGCAGCTTTAAATCTATGTCGTCCATGTTAATAAATTAGAATATATGGCTTAAAAAAGTTTCTAAACCGACATTTTTTTCTCGATTTCCTGAATGGATCTGCTGAAAATTTCCACTGCGTCCCTAATGTCTGCGCTGTTTATAACATATGGGGGCAGGAATCTTATCACCGTGAGGCCTGAATATAAAGGTATAAGGCCGTTGCTCATTGCCTGCAGCAGCACATCCTTGAACCTGACCTTTAAATCCACTGCTATCATCAGGCCCCTCCCGCGCACCTCCCTTACAAGAGGGCTGTTGATTTTGCTGATTCCGTCCATTATTTCCCTGCCCTTGCCTTCCACTTCGCCCAGAAGGCCGCTCACGGCCCTTATTGTGGCTGCGCCAGCGGCCGATGCCAATGGATTGCCCCCCATCGTGCTGCTGTGCTCCCCCACCTTAAGCACCTGCGCCACGTTTTCGGTGGCGACTGTAACTCCCATGGGCACGCCGCCTCCTATGCCCTTCCCGCCCGTCATCACATCAGGCTCGATTTTCCAGTTCTGGTGAGCCCACCATTTGCCAGTTCTCCCCATTCCCGATTGAACCTCGTCAACGATAAGCAGCGAGCCTGCGGCATGGGCCTTTTCCTGTAATCTGGGCAAAAAGTCGTCGGGTGGCACAATTATCCCTGATTCACCCTGTATGGGTTCCACTATGACTGCGGCTGCCTCATTAAAATCAACACCATCCAGTGCCTGGCTGTCTCCATACTTTAGAAACTTTACCGGCCCAAGAAGCGGCTCGAATCCTTCCCTGTATTTCTGGGAGTAGGTTACTGAAAGCGCCCCAGCAGTTTTCCCATGATATGCACCGGTGAAGGCAACGAACCCCTTTCTGCCAGTGTACTTTCTTGCAAGTTTCAGCGCCAGTTCATTAGCTTCTGCGCCGCTGTTTGACATGAAGGCCCGGGAAAGGTGGCTTGGCACAACCCGGAAAAGCTCTTCCAAGAACCTTTCTCTGGATTCATTGTAGATCGAGCCATGGCATATAAATATGCTTTCCAGCTGATCCTCAATGGCCTTAACGACATCTGGGTGGCCGTGACCGAGAATTCCAACACCAAAGCCGGCCATAAAGTCAACATATTCCTTTCCTAACGTATCCCATACCCTTGCCCCCTTGCCCCTAACAAGCTTTATTCCATATCTCTGGTAAGTGTTAAACAGCCTCCTTTCCTCTATTTCGCTCATTGCCCTTCTACCACTGTCCTCAACCCGTTAATAGCATTATTTATTGGCCTTTCTACCTTTCCGCTGGCAATGACCCCCTCCTTTGCCCCGCCCTCAACGGCTTCAATGCATGCAATCAACTTTTTGTCCATTCCAGGACCGACTGCCTTAAGCACTTCCCTGGCCTCTTTAAGGTTCATCCTTTCCTTTACCCTGCCGTTGATTATTACCCCGTCAACGTTGGTAAATACTATAAGCCTTTCTGCATTAAGGGCTGAAGCCACAGCGGATGCGGCGCGATCCCCGTCCACATTTAGCATTTCCCCGTCATAGCCCAGAGCAACCGGAGATATCACCGGCGTTATCCCCAAACCAATTATTTTAAGGAGCAAGTCAGAGTCCACTTCCTTAACCTTGCCAGTGTAACCGCCCTCAATTGCCCTTTTCCTTCCCCGTTCGTCAACAATTATCAGCCTTTTCTTCCTTTCCGCCTTCATCAGACCAGCATCTATCCCCGAAAGCCCGATTGCCCTGAACCCCCGCGCGTTGAGGGAAAGGACGAGGTCTGACGATATCTTTCTCATTACCATATTATATATAGCCGCCGTTTCCAAATCGGTGTATCTGCTCCTGATGCCTTCTGGAGATGTTACAAACACCACGTCCTTCCCAAGCGCCTTGGAATATTTCGTAACTTCATTTCCGCCCCCGTGAACTATAATGAAATCCTTCAGGCCGGACTCCTTCAGGTCATTTATTACATTTGAGTAAGCTGATTCAGAAACAAGGCTCCCGCCAATCTTTATCACGCTTGTTTTGCTCATTTTTTCACACCGGGTGAAGCGCTGCCATGTTCAGGCCCTCCCTTTCATTGAAACCAAACATGAGGTTCATCGACTGCACGGCGCTGCCTGCAGCCCCTTTCAAAAGATTGTCTATTGCGGTCAGCACCACAACCCTGTTAATGTAAGGGTCTATGTCAAAGCCTATATCGGCGAAGTTGGACCCTATTACCACCTTGGGGTCCGGGAACCTGTAAATTCCGGTCTTGTCCATCATGAACCTGACAAACGGCTCTGATGGATAGAAGTCCCTGTACGCCTTCCACACATCAGGCAACTTTGTGCCAGTATCTGTAATAAAATGTGACGTGGTCAGGATGCCCCGGACCTGGTTCACAGCGTGCGCGCTCATTGCAACGCCTATATTTTTGCCGGAGACAAACCTTAGTTCCTGCTCAATTTCAGCGGTGTGCCGATGCCCGGTTGGCTTGTAGGGCCTGATCACGCCATACCTTTCAGAAAAGTGCGTTGAGGGTGACGGCTTGCCCCCGGCCCCCGAAGATCCAATCTTTGCGTCAACTATGATCGGGCTCGAGGGCGTATATTTTTTCACCAGCGGCGCCAGGCCTATTATTGATGCGGAGGCCATGCAGCCAGGCGCTGAAACATATTTTGCCCCCTTTAGCTCTTCCCTGTGCAGTTCCGGCAGGCCATAGACAAATTTTTCAAGCAGTTCTGGATTTGGGTGCTCATAACCGTACCACCTTACATAAGATTCTGGCGTCTTCAGCCTGAAGTCCGCGCTCATGTCAATTATTCTAATCCCGGTTTCAATTAATTTTGGAACAACCTTAACGGAAGCTTTGTGCGGCAGTGCCAGAAATACTACGTCGGCGTTTGCAGATGCCTTTACAGGGTCGTCGCCGGTGAATCTTGCGCTTATAATTCCCTTCATGTTGGGATGCGCCTTGTGCACGTATTCCCCGGCATACTGCCTGGATGTGAGCGAAACTATTTCTGCATGCGGGTGCTGGGCCAAAATTCGCAGTATTTCCCCACCCACATAGCCTGACGCTCCTACGACCGAAACTTTTATGCTCATTTCCTGACAATCTCCTTGATATATCCCATTATTTCCTTTGCGATGTCTTTTTGGCTTGCCTCCGTTGCGCCTTTGAATTCCAGGTTGTTGTTTACTTCGTGAATCACGTATCCTTCATCTGTTTCCATGGCATCAACCCCAACCACCTTTGCGCCCACAACCTGCGCGGATTTTATCATAAGTTCCTCAAGCTCGCTGTCTGCCTTCAACACACCGGCTTTGCCGCCCCTTGCTATGTTTGTCCTCCAGTCGTCGTCTGGCTGGTACCTGTAAATTGTCGTAAAGACCTTCCCGTTTATTACGATGCCACGTATATCACGAGGAGGTCTCTTGACGTATTCCTGCAGGTAGTATATCTGCTGCTGCGGGTCCGTTAGCAATTCCCTTGTTTCCAGTATCGACTCCGCCTGTTCATGGTCATTGACCCTGGCTATCATTCTTCCCCAGCTTCCCACGATGGGCTTGAGCACAACTGGAAACCCCATCTGCTCCATTTCCTTAATTGCAGAATCCATGGAAAAAGCCACGCTGGTCTTTGGGGTTGGTATGCCGTTTTTTGCAAGCAAAAGCGTGGTCAGAAGCTTGTTTCCACAGAGCAGCGACGCAATAAACGAATTGATCACTGTATGTCCCATAGATTCCAGTATGGCAGAATAGTAGAGCCCTCTGTAATGGCTTATCGTTCTCTGCAAAACGACCTCCGCTATTCCATCCACAGTTCCCTGCTTTGTTATATCCAGCGGCCTGTCCTTTATGTCCTCTAGGCTTACGTTGAGCCCCAGTTCCCTGCCCTTTTCATATAGCACCTTCTCTTCCCATCTCAGTCTATCAAAAATAATTGTTACTTCAGCCAATTGTATATTATTCTCCCCAGTCTTCTCCTACGTCCTCTGCAAGCTTCAGTTCTACCTTGCCATGGGTTATTGAAACAACCTCGTACTCAAGCCCACAATCTGGGCAACTAACTATCTCTCCTGGCAGCGCATCATCTGGCACTTCTATGTCAGCTCCACATTCCTTGCATTTTGCCTTCATTTTATTACCACTCCTTGCTAAAGAGCAACTCATAAGCTTTTTCTATTTTCTTTTCTTCTGACGCCACCCATGCGTTTAATTTATCTAGCTGTAAATTTATATTGGAGATCATTTTTCCTGACTGGTCCGGATGCGGGCCTCCAAGTGTCACCCTGTTAAAGATGGATCTTTGCGGGTCCAGTGAATCCTCAATATCCTGCTGATTTATACTGGCATTTACCTTCCCTGCAAGCACACCGGATATATTTTGGGCAAGTGGCAGCCTGTTATTTTCCGTCTTCCTTATTGCTTCCCCTACTATGTGGTGAGCATCTCTAAATGGCATGCTGTATTTCATGGAAATGTATTCCGCCGCATCGCTGGCTGTTATCAGGGAATCTTTGGCAGTTCTGTTTATAAGTTCCTCGTTTAAGCGTATACCCTTGATCATGGAACTCATTTCCTCTACCATGGGAACAATTTCGTCAAATGCGCTCCACAGCCTGGGGGTTATTTCCTGCAGGTCCAGGTTGTAGGAAGTGTTCAACGTTCTGTTTATCTCTATTGAATTAAAAAGCATCGAAACTAGGTTCGCTGACTTGGCCCTGAGTATTTCTGCTACCACCGCATTTCTCTTTTGGGGCATTAAGCTGCTTGTTGATACAAACCTGTCATCAAGGTCCATGTATCCTAGAGACATGTAGACTATTATGTCAGAACTCATTCTTGAAAGATCAGAAGCTAGCATGGAAATCGCATAAATTGTGTCTATTGCAAAATCCCTGGATGACACCGCATCAATGGTGTTCTCCACAGGGGCGTCAAATGCCAGTGCGTGTGATGTATACAGCCGGTCAAGCGGCACCGTGCTGCCTGCAAGAGCGGCCGCACCCATCGGTGAAATATTGGTAGTGCGGTATGCAAGCTTTAACCTTTCCACGGTTCTAAGGATTGATTCTGCATAATTTAAAATCCAGTGGGATACAGTTATTGGCTGGGCCGGTTGAAGGTGCGTCATTCCAATAAACAGCGCACCCTGACTTTTTGAAACCTCAAGCATTGAGGCCAGAAGGCCAGCTACGCTCTTGGTAAGGCTGAGAAGTTCCTCCCTTGCTTCCAGCCTTATTGAAGTTGCCACCTGGTCATTCCTGCTTTTTCCCAGTCCAATAAACCCGGCCATCTCCCCAACCTTTGATTTCAGATCCTCTTCAAGGCTCATATGAGCATCTTCGTACCTGTAATCAAGATTGTATCCGTCAAGCTCTTTGTCAAGCGCCGATAAGAGTTCTGAAGCTATTCCCGGCTCAATCAGGCCCGCTCTTTTGAGCGCCTTAACGTGCGCGGCATTGACATACACTATTTTTTTCATTATCCTGCGGTCAGCGTCTACTGAAGACGTTATTTTGAGTGCTTTGTCATCCATTGGATTTAGCCTTTTCCCGCGAAGTATATCGACCATCTACCAGCCGTTTACCTCCCTGTAAACTAGCGTTTGCAAACCCCAAAGGTTAATGAAACCAACGGCTTGCTTCTGGTCAAAGGTTGACATTGAACTGTAGGTTGATAGCTGCTTTCTATACAGTGAGTTTGGCGATTTTCTGCCAACTATGGATTGCTGGCCCTTAAAAAGCTTCAGCCTGACGCTGCCAGTAACTGCTGCCTGCGTTGAGTCAATAAATGCTTCAAGTGAATTCCTCAGGGGGTCTGCCCACAGTCCCTCATAAACGAGCGTTGACCACTGCTGGCCAACGTTCTCCTTGAACCACAAAATTGATTTTGTCAGCGTCATTTTTTCCAAGTCCTCATGCGCTGCCAACAAAACGCTGGCAGCAGGGCATTCGTAAACCTCCCTTGATTTGATTCCAACAACCCTGTCCTCCAGATGGTCAACCCTTCCCACTCCGTGTTTCCCAGCAATTAAATTCAGGTTCTTGATTAAACTCACCAGATCTTCGCGCTTACCATTTAAAGCCACCGGAACTCCGTGTTCAAATTCTATTTCAACATACTCCGGTGAGTCAGGCGCGCTTTTCTGAGAGGAAGTCCAGGCAAACGCTTCTTCAGGCGGCTCCGTCCACGGATCCTCCAGTCTGCCGCTTTCAATAGACCTGCCCCACAGGTTTTCATCTATGCTGAATTCGCTTTTAGAGACCTTTATAGGTATTCCCTTCTTTTTAACGTATTCAAGTTCCTCTTCCCTGTTCATATTCCATTCCCTTACCGGCGAATATGCGTTTGCTTGAGGATAAAGCGCCTTAATTGTTATTTCAAACCTCACCTGGTCGTTTCCCTTTCCTGTGCTGCCATGAGCTATCGAACTGGCCTGTTCTTTTTTTGCAACTTCCACCGCCTTCATAACTATTAAAGGTCTGGCAAGAGCAGTTGCCAGTGGATACTTTTTCTCATAGAGCCCGTTTGCCTTTATGGACATAAGTATAAAGTTCTTGGCAAATTCTTCCTTTGCATCTATAATATAGTGCTTTAGGCTGCCAGCTGAATATGCCCTTTCCTCTATTTCCTTAAAATCCTCCTGCTGCCCGACATCCACCGTTACGGTTATTACATCGTCTCCGTACTTCTCCTTTATCCATCCTATTGACGCAGTTGTATCAAGACCTCCTGAATACGCTAATACTGTTTTTCCCATATCACTAACTGCTCAGGAGCAACGTTTATATATTTTTTGGACATAACTGACCATTATCTGAACTATAATGACCCAAATTGGCCAATCCATTAATAAGGCTGTGCATGAAATAGTTGCCTCGAATTTATCATATGACCAGGCTGTTACAATGGGGTATGCAAACCTGAGCGCTCTGGCCAGGTTAATACTGCCCCAGCTTGAAACTCACAATCATTCTGCTTCCAAGGAAGCCATAATTTCCGCGCTAAAAAGATATCATCAGGAAAAGGCTTACGAAAGGAAGGAATCGTACAGGGTGCTTGCAGAAAGCACAATATCCCTGAGCACCGACGTTACCAAACTTGTAGTAAACAGGAAAAGGATACAAGGGCTGCTCGAAAAACTGATCTCGCCGGGCCAGGGCGTTATTTACCTGTTAAGGATGCAGGAAACAGCTACCCTGGTTCTTGAAAAGCAGGCGTTTGAAGCCGCGCTGAAGGTAATACATTCAATTAAACGCGATGTAATTGAAATTAAGAAGGGGTTGACGCTGATTACAATACACAGCCCTGCAGAAATCATAGATACTGCTGGATGTGTGGAGCTCATTTACAGGTTTATAAGCGCCAGTGGAGTTAACATTGAGGATACGGTCAGTTCCTACACTGATACGCTGATTGTAGTAAAAAATGAGGATGCTGGTGCGGCATTTAATTCATTAAACACGCTTGTAATGCACTCAACAAATTTTTTGAGAAAATAATTAAGAAATAAAAAAAGGAAGTTTATTCAGGCATGTTTGGCATGCCGCCTTCTCCGCCCATGCCGCCCATGCCGCCCATGCCGCCAGGACCGCCCTGTCCTCCAGCTGGCATCTTGCTAGCCTTTGAAGCTATGACTTCATCGATTCTTAGCACCATTGTTGCTGCTTCCGTTGCTGACCTCACAACCTGCTCCTTGACGCTAATTGGCTCGAATACATTTTCCTTGTTCATATCATTGACTTTGTTGTTGTAAGCATCAACGCCGTACCATGTGTTTCCCTTTGAATGCGCAGCCCTGAGTTCAACCTGAACGTCCAGTGGGTCCATACCAGCATTCTCTGCAAGCGTAAGTGGAATTGAAGCTTCAAGCGCATCAGCAAAGGCAGTAGCTGCCAATTGTTCCCTTCCGCTCCTTTTCTTTGCCTCTTCCTTTACGTATAGTGCCATTTCCATTTCAGGGGCACCGCCGCCTGCTACCACAACTGGCTTTTCAAGTACGTCCTTGATTACCATTATTGCATCGTGCAGTGACCTTTCAGCTTCATCCACTACTCTCTGGCTTCCGCCTCTGATGAGTATTGAAACAGCCTTGGGGTTTTTGCATTCTTCCACAAATACCCACTTGTCCTCCTCTACCTTTCTCTCTTCTACTTTACCGGCAAATCCAAGGTCATTTGCAGTTAGGTCATCTATGTTCGTGACAATTCTACCTCCTGTTGCTTTTGATAGCCTTGACATATCACTTTCCTTTACTCTTCTAACAGCCATTATACCTGCCTTGGCCAGATAGTGCTGCGCCAAATCATCAATTCCCTTCTGGCAGAACACCACATTGGCTCCCACCGATTTTATTTTGTCTACCATCTGCTTTAACATTGAAGCTTCTTGGTCCAAGAATGCTTTCATCTTGGTTGGGTCGCTTATCCTGATTTCTGCGCTGTACTCCGTTTTTTCTATTTCAAGCGGGGCATTAAGCAGGGCAATCTTTGCATTGCTAATTGCCTTTGGCATTCCGCTGTGCACAACTTCCTTGTCCACTATAATGCCATTTACAAGCAACGTTCCTGATATTGATTCACCCTGTTTTTTGAGGACCGATACTGTGTCTACGTCTACCTTGTAGGTCCCGTCATCCTTCTTTTCCGCAACCTGGAAAACGGCATCTATCACCACCTTAGCAAGGTAATCGGATTCTTCAAAGATGATCTTGGAACGCATGCTTGTCTTTGCGAGCTTTGCCAGCCATTCCTTATCTTCGGGAGAAATTTTAATTGCTATTGATTGCAGCCTATCCAAGGCTTTGCTAGAGGCCCACTGGTAGCCGTCAACAATTATTGATGGGTGGATGTTCTTATCCAGCAGCTTTTTTGCCCCTTCAAGCAGCCTTCCTGCCAGAACTACCGCACTGGTGGTTCCGTCACCAACCTCTGAATCGGTTGCCTTGGCAATCTCAACGAGAATCTTCGCCGCAGGATGCTGAACATCCAGTTGCTTCAGCATCGTGGCTCCATCATTGGTTATGGTGACATCCCCAAGCGTATCCACGACCATTTTGTCCATTCCCCTTGGACCCAGAGATGTTTTTATGAGCTCCGTTATCACCAGAGCCGCATCTATATTATTTCTTATTGCATCATATCCCTTTGTTTCACTCGACCCTTCCTTCAAAATTAAAACTGGTCCATATGGAGTTTGTTGTATTGACATATCAATCACCTAACAGAACTATCCCACTGGCTTTATTTAAAAGCTTTTCTCTGTTGTCAAGATTATGGCTGTTTGCTTGCAGGCACATAAACAAGTCCATCTGCTAATTCCACATGCCTTCAACCTTTTCCATTTCATATATCAGCCTTGTAGCCACATTTGTTGCCTCCAGCCCCTTCTGGTTTATCGAGATTATTTCATTGAACGCCTTGATTGCTTGGTCTGAAAACTCCCCTTTGGGAAACCCGCCTATCACAAACGTGCTGCCCGTTAAAGCTATTCTTCCTGCTAGCGCCTCTATTTTAACTGGCTTGCCTGACGAGCTAAGGCCTATGGCCGGCTTTCCTATTTTCTTAAGGAGCTCATCCAAGCCCATTTTGCTGATCTCCATAAGCGTGCGCCCGCCTGCTTCAATTCGCCGCCTTCTAAAGAGGTCAATCATGAGCCCCTCAAATCTAAAATATGACCTTGGAGGCCTGAGTTCGCTCCCAATTTTTATCACATTATTATCATATGTATGTATAAACAGGTTTAAGTGCCCATTTTTATAAAGCAGGGAATCTGTTACATCCAATAACACATGATATGCGATATCTGGCCTTCCCCTCTTCTCACCATCCACCAACCCCTTTAGCATCCAGTGGTGCAACGACCTGTCGAGCAGACATTCCCGCTTATCGCGTCCAATAGAGGCGCAGGACCTTGCCGTTCTTGCGTCGTTAATAAATTCGTCAGGTATTTTCTCGAGCCCGGTTTCAGCCAGCACCATGTTGGCGTTCAATTTTTACTTTATGGCCTGTTCGGCTAACCTAACACCTTCTATCATGCTTTTTAATTTCTCAAATGCTATTTTCCTCTTCCTTGTCCTTAATCCGCAGTCTGGGTTCACATATATTTTTGAGTAGTCGCCCAGCACCTTTACCGCATAAAGTATTCTGTCCCTTACAAGCTCGGGGGGCTCTATAAAATCGGTGTGCACATCCAGCACCCCCAGCCCTATTTCTTTGCCGCTTTCCTTAAACGCCTTGAGCGCGCGGTATCCGGGTCTGGAATCTTCGTCTACTCCTAGCTCATTTCTGTCCCTGTTTGCAAACTCTAGTGCAAAATGGCTTGCCTTTAGCTCAGCCACATGCGGCATCAGGCTCGAGTAATCGTCACCGCTGTAACATATGTGGGTGCTTATTTTTGCATTGATCCCGCTGACCTGTTCGTTAAAGACGCTTGTAAACATATCCATTTCACTTGGGTGAGTTGTAGCAGCAGGTTCATCAACCTGCAATACTGGTGCGCCATTATTTGCCAGTTCAGCCATGACCCTTCTGACTATCTTGGCAAGCCCCATGGCAAGTTCAACCCTGTCCTTGTAGTACTCGTTGTAAGACCAGTCCATTATCGTGTAAGCCCCAGTGACCGGCACCTTTGGAACCCTTTCTGCAATTGATTTAACGAAAAGAAATTCATCCAGATGATAGTTTGTTCTATATTTAACTTCCCCCACCACGCGAGCCTTTTTGTAATACCTGTTGTCCCACGACCTGACCCTGCCTGCAAATTCAAACCCATCCATGTTCCTTACGGGAAGTTCATACATTTCTACTCTTCTTGCCTCCCCATCATATACATAATCTAGCCCTATGTTTTCAAGCATTTTTACGTTAAGGAATGCCGCCTCGTCCAGGGCCTCTTTCTTTTCTTCATCTGAGGCTTTCCCCTTCAAATAGTCCAGAAGCCAGGAAGGCTTCTTCAGGCTTCCTATCTCCTGTGTTTTAAATAGCTTCATCATTTAACACCCTGACTGCTTCCCCGATTAATTTAACTTTGCTAATCGAAAAACTCTGCGGCAGAAACTCCAGATCAACGTTGTTTGTGATGTATATGTTGTCAACCTTTCCCTTTAGCCCGCTTAACATTGCCTTCAATTCGTCAATCTTCTCAAGTCTGGTGTTGAGACCATCAACTGCCCCCAGCGAGATATCCTTAGAGCCATAAAGCTGCATGTCACTCTTGCTAACAAATTTGGGGTCAATCCCAACGCCGTCAATGCTTGAACCGGCTAGAATTTTGGCATTGATTTTCGGATTTCCAAAATATGTGTGCACGATAACTTTGCCTGAGAATGAGTCCCTTATTTCGTGAAGTGAATCCATTATACCCTCACGGAACCTTGAGGCATCACGCATGGCGTACATTGGCCCCTTTAAAACCAGCAGCTTATACCCATATTTTTTCAGGTCGCCCGAAATTCTCGCAAGCATTTTGCCCAAATCCCTGATCAGGGTTGCATCATCATTATACCAGATATTTTTGGACATGCAGAAGAACGAGAACGGGTCTGGCAGGGCAATTAAAGAGGGGTTGCCCTGCAGGGACAGATACTGTTCCACTCCACCTGCATACTCAATCTTTCCCTCTATTACCGGTTGCTTGTAGAATGTATTTGTTTCAAAATACCTTGTAATGCCGTTAATGGTGAACCCCTTCTGCGTCAAAAGCATGGGCCTGAACAGGTCATCCCACACTAGCTGGGGGTCATCTACGTAGGTTGTGCCGAACTCCTTCTGCGCTTTAATTAGAAGTTCAGATTCTTTGCCTGCCGCCTCTGAAAATCCGCTTCCAGAGCGCGATATGTCTATCAGATGCTCAGACCTGGGAAATATGCCAAACGCATAGCCGCCTAAGTGCATGATGTGTGGGAAACAACAAAAGCTCTATAAGCTTTGTGCTGGCGCGGAGTTAACGGTAGCTAAATCCTGCTCTAACCTGACAAAAACTGCACCAATATGGTGAGGCATGCGGCTCGTAGCCCTCCTTCTGTTCAGGCAGGATTTGACTATGTGGCCTACCCGGACCTCGCCTGAGGGTGCTTGATTGGTCCGATTTGGCCTTGCTCTGCCTGGGTTGGCCGTTTCATCCCTTTCCCAACAATCCTCCAGGCGCCTGAAGGCGCCTTTCACCGTCATTTAGCTGGCGGGTATCGTTTCTGTTCCAGAGCCAACAGTCTCCTGCTGTGCGTCGCCGCACCAGGCCCCCCAGCCGGAGGGAGGAGCTTCCTCAGGGTTGCCCCCGTAACCTGCCCGACCGCTTGCCCCACCGCCCTAATTTGCGGCCGTGCACTCTTATAACGTTTTAAAAGATATATATAATATACCGCTCAAAGTTGCCATTATGGGAAAGTGGATGGTGTTTTCAGCATGGCCATATATAAACAGCGAACCACATCTGGGGACGCTGCTTCATTTGATCACTGCAGATTACTACGCAAGGTTCCTGAAGGGCGTTGGAGAGGAAGCCATCTCAGTATCAGGGTCTGACGAACATGGGACACCAATAGAGGTTGAGGCCATGAAGCAAGGCAGGAAGCCTGTAGAGCTTACAGATGAAATGCATAAAAAAGTGTTGGAACTGTTAAAGCAGTTTTCCGTTGAGCTTGATAATTACAGCCGGACTGACAATGAGGTGCATAAGGAATTTGTGAGGGATTTTTACCTGAGGTTGGAACAGGAAGGCTATGTATTTAAACAGCAGACAATACAGCTTTACTGCGAACATGATAAAATCTTCCTGCCTGACAGGTTCGTGGTGGGGAAGTGCCCTTTCTGCGGCTATGAGAGGGCAAGGGGCGACCAATGCGAAAATTGTGGCAGGTTGCTGGAACCAACAATGTTAATTGATCCAAAGTGCGTGCTGTGCGGAAATACCCCAGTAAAAAGGCAAACGTACCACTGGTTTTTTGATCTGCCAAGGCTTTCTGACAAGCTGAGGGCGTTTGTGGCTGGCCTTCCAGAAAATGTTAGATTTTTCAGCATGAACATGATAAACGAGGGCCTCAAGCCCAGATCGATAACCCGCGACAATAAGTGGGGGATCAAATCGCCGTTTCCAGGAAGCGAAGACAAGACCATATATGTGTGGATGGAGGCGATACTTGGCTATCTATCCGGTGTCAAAGAGCTGGAACTGGGTGGCAGGCCCGGTCTTTTCGAAGAGTACTGGAAATCGCCAGATACAAAGAGCGTTTACTTTATAGGAAAAGACAACATTCCATTTCACTCAATAATATTGCCGGGGCTTCTTATCGCATCAAATGCCGGGTACAGCCTGCCAACATATATCTCCTCCACTGAGTTTTTTCTTTTTGGGCAACTGAAATTCAGCAAAAGCCAGCACGTTGGTGTGTGGGCCAGCGAAGCCCTGCAGATTGCTGACGGAGAGTACTGGAGATATGCACTTCTTAGCCTGAGGCCTGAGAGGGGGGATTCCAACTTTAGCTGGGCAGATTTTCAAAAAATAATCAACAATGACCTTAATGATACAATCGGCAATTTTATAAACCGTGTTTTAAAGTTTGTAAGTGAAAAATTTGACGGCGTTGTTCCAGAGCAGAGGCAATTAACGACTGATGACAAGGAATTTATATCAAAAATAACTTCAAAGAAAAGGGAGTACATAGACCTTAATTATTCATTGAAAATCAAGGATGCGGTAAAGGCATTTTTAGAGTCTGGTTATATCGGAAATGAATATCTGAGCGGCCAAAAGCCCTGGGATCTGATAAAGCGTGATTATGACCGGGCCTGCACGGTGATTTATAATTCAGTTCAAACTGTAAACCATCTTGGATTCATGATGTCTCCCATAATGCCTGTAAAATCTGCAGGTCTGCTGAAACAGCTCAATATCAGTAAGTTTACTGCAGAATTAAAGTGGGAGGCAATTAACCCCGGGCACAAAATTAACAGAAATGATGTATCGCCTTTGTTTTCAAAAATTAAAATTAAAAAAGCATAAACAACGCAAGCTTAAAATCGCCACCAAATATTTCGCGGCTGGCAGCGTTAAGCTCTGAATTGCATTTAAAACCTTCCTTAATTGCTATTTTTTGGTGCACATGTTAATGGTTCAGGAATGTTTTTGCCAGCTTGTAGTATATTTTTGAAGTTTGATGCACCTCTTCCAAATTTACCATTTCATTATTTGAATGCGCATGATCTATGCTTCCGGGGCCAAATACAACCGTTGGTATTCCTGCTGCGTTCATGGTTGCTGCGTCAGTCCAGTAAGGTAGCCCCACGATTTCAGGCTTTTTAAAATCTGACACCAGAGCCTGAAGGTAACTCACCACTTCACACTGCACCTGCATTGGGGGGAAGTATTTCCAAAGCTTTACGCTTGCGTTAAATCTGCTGTCCGAACTTTTGATGTTTTGAATTATTTCCGACGCTTCTCTTATGATATCATCTTCGGTTTCACCTGGGATGGTTCTGCGTTCAACATATATCGTGCAACCGGCCGGCACCGTGGACCACTCCGACCCGCCTGAGATCATCGAAGTGTGTATAACCGGTTTTCCTAGAAGTTGATGCTCTTTTTTAAATTCTATTTTGTAAATTTCGCTTATGAACTTGCATGCTTCTGCTATTGCATCTATGCCATTTTGAGGTGATGAACCATGAGCCGCCTTGCCAATAACCTCAACCGCATACCTGGCCACTCCTTTATGCGCTACACCAATTTTCATCCCTGTTGGCTCTCCCACAACGCCCGCAGATGCTGAAAAATCTTTGACAAGCCTCTGTGTTCCCCTACCTAGGTATTCTTCATCAACCACCGCTGCAACGACAAGCTCGCCTTGCATCGAATTTTCTTTGGAAAGCGCCTCCATTGCTGCCAGCATTGCAGCAAGCCCCCCCTTCATATCTGCTGCACCGCGGCCGTGCAGAAAACCCGCTTCATCCAACTCCGCAGAAAAAGGGTTGGCATTCATTCCTTTTACGCCAACTGTATCCATGTGGCCATTATATATCAGTCTCTTTCCGCTTCTGGACCCCTTTAATGTGCCGATCACGTTGTACCTGTTATCAACTACATCCTGCTCAACAACATCAACGCCACATTCATTAAATAATTTTTCAACTATTTGAGCAACGGCCCTTTCCCCTTCCCCCTTTCCATCAAAAGGATTTACGCTGGGGGTTGAGACCAGTTCTTCCAGTATTTTCCTGGTTCTCACAATATCCTCCATGCCAGCTCTACAAACATGCACCTAAAATCCTTTTACATTAAACTTAAATTTAAGCCGGCCAGAAAATGGGCATGAGAAAAAACATTGAAGATTTCCTGAGGGAACACGATCTGTGCAGGATCGCAACAGCATCCAAAGACTGCATGCCACATGTTGTCCCTGTATCATATATATTTCTAGAAGGACATATATACATAAGTACAGACTACGGAACAAAAAAGCTCAGGAATCTGAAAGAGAATTCATCGGCAGCATTAGTAATAGACGATATAAAACCTCAGAGAGGGGTGTTGCTGCAGGGGCATGTGAAACTCATAGAAAATGGAACCAAATGGAACAGGCTCTATGGGAAATTTTATGAAAAGTTCGAATGGGCAAAAAAAGACCCATGGAAGGAGGGCGAAGCCCCATTTATCGAATTAAACGTAGAAAAGGAAGCCTGCTGGGGGTTGTGACTGCAGAAATACACTAGGCATTTTATGCAAACCCAAACAAATTTTCACGGCACGCTAGACAAGAGCGCTGTGTGATCGTGCAGCATATTTGCCAACATAGAAATGGTTTTTCAAAATCAACGCTAATAAAACAGAGGGATAGTTCTTATTAACTCAGGCTGCCTGATGAACAACTTTCACTGAACCGTTGTCTCTGCCATTCTCTTTATAATTGGTGTGAGCAGTCTCATCCTGACCAGCAGGGTATTTTTCACTGGATGTAATTTTTTCACGTTTTCCGAAAGTTCGTCAAGCAACTTGCTCGTCAATAGTGAATTGATAAGCTGGTCGTACGTCATATTTGTTACCGTTTCTGACAGGAATTTTTCCATTGCAAGCCTCACAATCCTCATTTTTGACCAGTTTATCCTCTCTGGAGTAAATACTGCTATGTGTAACCTCACCTTATAGCCGTCGTTTGTATTGTATGTGCCGACCCATTCAATAAGGGATGAACCCCTCCTGACCATGCTCCTATAGACTTCTCTGGCATATTCAATGCTTTTTATGACAGTGCTTGCCCTTTGGCCATCCGCCTTTACGATCTGCAGCATCAGCTTTATGTTGTTATATTCCGGGTTCTCATTAAAAATATTATAAAGCGAAACGGGCACCACTCTGCCAACTGCAGAGCCATCCTCATTAACAGGTATTCTAGCCACATTGATGTTGCCCAGGTTTTCTGGGGCAAACACATCCACCCACTCCTTTGCTTTCCACTTGTCCTTGACTTTTGCTACCTTAGGCATTACATTCGCCTATAATGCCCTCATATATTAATCCTTCCTTTAAGTTGATTTCAATGTCTAATCTAAAACTCAGATTTGCTGGTTCTGTGTTGACTCACTGAAGAATTTTTTATCCAAGCCTTCATAGAAATTATAATTTATTACTTGATACTGGTCCGCTCTTGTCATCAGTCTGTCCAAAAATGGAAGCTGGGTGCCACTCTTGAAAAGTGAACTGTATACATCCATAAGGGCCTTGGCTGCTCCCCTGAATGCAGTAACCGGAAATATGACCATCCTGTACCCCATGCTTTTGAAGCTGTCGGCTGTTATGTAAGGGGTTTTGCCAAATTCCGTCATGTTAGCCAGCAATGGGGCATCAACCGCCTTTGAAACCTGCCTGAATTCTTCCTCATTCAGCAGCGCCTCCGGGAAAATTATGTCTGCGCCTGTTTCATGGTATTTTTTTGCCCTTGCTATTGCGTCATCTATGCCAGTTACGCCTCGCGCGTCAGTCCTTGCTACTATCAGCGATTCTTTCCTTGCGTCCAGAGCCGCAACCAGCTTTTCCACCATTTCCTGCTGGCTCACAACCTCCTTCTGTTCCAGATGCCCGCACTTCTTTGGATTTCTCTGGTCCTCTATCTGTATGGCGCTTGCGCCCGCTTCCTCAAGAAGCTTCACCGTCCTGTATACGTTGAGCGATTCACCGAATCCAGTGTCAGCATCAACAATTATCGGGATCTCAACAACCCGCCTGATCCTCCTTACGGCTTCTGCCAGCTCGTCGAGCGTTATTAACCCTAGGTCCGGAAGCCCCATTGATGAAGTGAGGGCGGCCCCAGAAAGGTAAACGGCTTTGAATCCAACTTTCTGAGCTACAAGGGCAGAAAATGCGTCATACACTCCAGGCACGGTTAAAAATTCGTTTTCCTGCAGGTTTTTAAACCACAATTTCCTTCACCCTGATGCTCTCCAGATTCATTACCTTCTCGGCTATGCCCCTTTCAAGCCCCAGCCTGGTGGCCTTTTCGATAAGTTCACCATCAGTTAGAGGCCTTTTTGCGTGACCCTTGGGCAATTCAAGATATGCGCTTTTTTTGCCATTTTTGGTCCTGACATTAACCCTTACGGGCAATTTTTCCGGGTAAATTTTAGTCATGCCTGCATCTTCGTACACCTTGACCCTTTTCATTACAGATACCACCTTTGGGTCGTTAATGTAAGAGTATGAGTCAAGCCAGAACCCTTTTTTAACAAGGGTGACGGCTATCATATATGGCAAGCTGTGGTCTGCCGTTTCCCTGTTTTTTGGGTTCCACTTTGATTCGTCGTCCGCTAAGATGCTCTTTGCGGCTTCGTATGTGTCTATTTCAACCTCCTCAATTTCGCCATCATAATCTATCTGCAAGGCAGCTTCTATAGCTGCCTGAGCGTGATATTCGGCAGGGTACTGCTTTATATATGTCCTTAAAATCCCAGTGGTGCCCATTTTATCGAAATTTTTTTCGTCAAAATCCTGCAGAATGATGCTGTTCAAGCCCATTTTTCCACTGAACGGCTTTTCCGGCCCGGTTATTCCGTTCATTGCAAGAATTGCAGCAAAAACTGCATTTCTGGAAGCGTTAGCTGCTGCGCCAGCCTTCCACATGGAAAGTGAACCACTTCGGGTCTCCCTTAACGCCACATTTGGCACGGTGGCCAATGAAACGGCGTTCCTGGTCTTTTCAATGTCCAGCCCCAGAAGATTTGATGCAGCTGCGGCTTCAGCCACTGCTAAAAAAAGGACATGATCGAATCCCCTTTTCCTCAAAGAGGATGAATCGCAGAGCCTTGTGCCAACTTCATATCCAACTGCTATCGCAGTTATGAGCTGCTTCCCTGTTGAATCAAACATTTTACCCAAAGCAATCAGGCCACCTATCATATCGCTTGGATGCAGGGGCTCCTTCGAAAGATATGTGTCGTTGAAATCCAAGTACCTTATCAAAAGCGTGTTGTAAAATGAAGCGAAGTCAACAGATGTGTTAATGCCATCCACTGTTTCTGCATTACCCTTAAAATAACCAGCAACATTCCTTAAAATACTGCCTATTTCAGAATAAGAATATTTTGCGTTGGCAAGCGCATCCAGCACCCTCCTTTTTGCCTCTTCCTTTACGCCACTTTCCAACATTTCATAATCTGTTTGTTTTGCATATTTAGAGACTATATCGGAAATTTCCATGTTTGTAAGTTGTGCCGTCGTATTTTAAGACTTTTTGGTCCAGTATGAATGACGGTTGATTGTATGGCTTAAAATGCGCCCGGCGCGCCCATCTCATGTCTGGCTTCAAGTAAATTGTCCCTCATAGAAAGCCTTCATGACTCTGCAGGTATTTGGGACCCTTTTTCATTGGCGCATCAAGCCTCAAAATCCTGCCCCTCCCTGGTCCCCCATGGAAGGGTAGGGCCTGCGGCTTCATGCCCCAACGGTCCGGGGTCCTTTAGCCCCCGTTAAGTCATTCCGGTTTTCCACTTGAGCCTCTTCATTTGAAACCAGCAATGAGCTGGACGCGACGGGTTGACCAACCCCCTGCTCATCCTCACCAAGCGCGGGGCCTCATTCTAACGGCCGATCAGAATGGGGAAGCGCTTTCCCCGCATCTGGCTGGATTTGCAGTCGGCATGATCAACATATATCTTTAATCCTGCAAATTTATGTCAATAGGTCTAAAAAAATTAATAATAAGGTCAGCACTTATTTTAGCTGGCAAACTTTAAATGCAAAAAGAAAAATAAATGGGTGCAGCCCGGTAGTGTAGCGGACAAGCATCCCGGCCTTTGGAGCCGGGGACGGCGGTTCGAATCCGCCCCGGGCTATCTGCCATGTAAGCTTAAACGCACGAACGGCCCTAACTATGTGAACTACGCCCAGTTAAAACTGGACGCGTCCCGTTTCATTGACTAAACTTGCAACCACGAATGGAATGCCCTTGTATTCCACCATGGATGTAGAGGTTCTGTCATCCGCGGGCATTAAGGGCTTATTTAACCCCAGAGACTTGCGCACCGTAAGTCCCTCCTCCGCATTATCTATCGCGGAGTTCAAATCCCTGTCCATGACATTATCACAATAGGGGCAAATGAAAATACGCTGGCTCAACGGTATCTTTGTTCTCTTGCGGCACTGCGAACATTCCTGTGTAGAAGGGTAAAACGGGTCAATTTACTGGGCGCCATGGTCATTCAGGAACGTTTTGACATTGCCAAGCGCGGTAGCACCAACTATTTTTCCCCACAACCTATGCGGCAGAGCTCCTGCAGGCACAGATAGGCGTATTGAAGTTGAGCAACACGATAATAGCCGTTGACTGGGTAGTGCTTGCCAGGGAATGTAACAGCTCCGTCAAACATTATAATTCGTTATAATAGCATATAATTGATGTTAAATTCAGTTGAGTAATGATACATATAAATTCTGCAACTGCCATAATTATTTAATGGCGCATCCCTGGGAATCGCATGGCGAAAAGAGGGCGATTGTTGGTTACTACGAGCCTTCAGACGAGATTATAAAATACCTCCAGGACATGCAGGGTGCAGTAATGCATGTCCTTGAAACTGCGTACATAATGGCAAGAAGGGATGGCAGGGTGCCCTCGCCGATAGCGCTTAGAAGGGAAATCAAGCCCTGGTTCACATCCCACTACAATTACGCCGTGCATCACGTGAACCCTGTATGCAGGGCAGCAGTTGCCTTGCTAAGATCATACAAGAAACACCACGAGGGCAAGCTCGGGATTCCTGATGTAAAGAAATTGGAAATGAGGATAGATGAAGAGCTGTTCAAGGTTGAGGGGGACAGGGCAAGGATAACGCTGCAGCCGGGGCATTACGCCTACGTTCCGCTGAACACCAAGAACAAGCACTTTCAGGAATACAGTAAGGGGAAAACATCGGAACTTTTGATAACGGACATGGTTGTGGTTCTGACATTCACCGTTTCAAAAACTGAGAAGCCACTTGGCAGGAACATCGCGGGCCAGGACCTCAACTTCTCCACGGTAGACACAACCGTCGTTGCTATAAAGGATGGCAAGCCAGAATTGAAAGGGACAAGCACAATTGATACCTCGAACATAAAGCACATCCAGCAGGATTACACAAGGAGGAAGCAAAAACTGCAAAAGCACATCCCAAACAGGCAGAAGAGGGACAGGAAGGTAAAGGAGACAAAGGGCAGGCAGGAGAACAGGGTAAATGATGCTCTTCAAAAGCTGTCAACCAAGGTGGTGAAAGAGAACCCTGACACAACGTTTGTTTTCGAGGACCTGAAAGGAATAAGGAACGATGGTTATAATAAGGGCAAAACCTTCAGGACAGAGCTCAACAGATGGCCCTACAGGTAATTCCAGAAAATGGTTGAGTACAAGTCATCATGTAAGGTCATTTATGTGAACCCAAGGGGGACCTCATCCGAGTGTCCCGTGTGCGGGAGCAAGCTTAGGCATCCGACGTGGGGGATTTCCGTATGCAAAACATGCGCCGTCAGCTACGACAGGAACAGGCTGGCATCACTTGCCATAACCCTGCGTGGACTGCGGCTGTGCGGCTACCCGTTTACCGTGAGTGCGGATGCCTCTTGGCTTACAATGAAGAATGAGTACCTGTACACCGGCCATCAGCCTAAGATGGTTGGAGCGGGTATGACGGAGGAAGCCTACGCTCCGAATGGGGGTTATAAGAAATTATAACCTTTCAGAAACGGTTACGCTGCTTCTTGCGTTAATATCAATTAAAAGGACCAGGTGGCGTGATAGCTAATGCAATTGCTCTATTTGTCGTTTCCTCCAAGACAGATTTTCTGGTCGCGTTATGGCTGGCTGTTCAGAAACATTAATTAACCGATCAAATTAAATCAGAACTTTAGTATGTCTATCCAATATCGTGTGGGTTTCTTTGATATGGACGGAACCCTGATCAATGAAAACACCTGGGAGCTTATTTACAGAGAACTTGGAGTTAAGGGATCTGGGTGGCTTGATGAATACCTTGCAGGAAAAATATCTTATGCGGAATTGATGAAAAGGGATGTGGAAAGCTGGATCTCCACCAGGGGAAGGGTTAGCCTCCAAGAACTGGAAGAAATGGCACGGCTCATCACCGTAAGAGATGATGCAAGGGTCCTTGTAAACAAAATAATTTCAGTAAAAATAGTTCCAGTAATGGTCACGGCTGGGCTTGACATATTTGCAAAAAGGGTGGCGGATGAACTCAAGATAGGCGCCGTGTTCAGCAACAGCCTGAAGGTTGATAAAAACAACTGTTTGACTGGAGAAGGTGTGGCGCCGGTTGAACCACTGAAAAAGGATCAGGTTATACTAAAGTATCTCAGGGAAAATGGAATAAATCCGCTTGAAAGCTTTTCCGTTGGCGATACTGAATACGATGGAAGCATGTTCAAGGTTACCCGGACCGGGTTTCTCCTGACGAACGGACACGAAGTAAACATCAATATGAATAATGTAATAAAAGTAAAAAGCTTGGCGCAGATTGCAGGGGCTGTGTCAAATGCCTGAGCAGTGAAATGCCGGATGATGGTGCTGTTTACCGATTATGACAGGACAATTACAGATAAGGAACTTGAACTCTGCAGCAAAGTGATAAATAAAATTGCGGAATTAAGGAACGCAAGAATTCTGAGGTTTATCGTAGCATCCGGCAGGACGCTTGAATTCTTGCAGGGCAAGCTGTCAGATTTTGCCGACGGGTTTGTAGCTGAAAATGGAGCCATAATATATTATAACGGAAAAAAGGAAGTTTTCGGAAAAAGCGAATCAGATCAAATCAGAACTGCCCTGTACAGGGTAAAGGATCTAGTTTATTTTGGCGAGGTAATAGGCTATGCGTTAAAGGATGCTGAACCCATGATAAGGGATGCGTTGGAATCCCAGAGGATTGATTTCTCAATAGAAAAAAACAAAAATTCCATAATGGTAATGCCCCAATTTATCAACAAGGGGTTTGGAATAACGAAAATCGCAGAAGCAATGGGCCTAGGCGGCGCAAAGAAGATTGCTATGGGAGATGATGAAAACGATATCTCCATGTTAAGGGTGGTGGATTTGCCAGTTGCCCTGGGAAACTCAGACTCCAGGCTGAAGGCAATTGCAAAATTGGTCACAGAAAAGGAGTATTGCGACGGCGCTCTGGAATTTCTGGAAGAGCTGAGCCTGCGGGCAGACACTAAACTCCCCTGATATATTCAAGTCTTTTTTCGTATGGAAGATGCACGCACGAATCCACATAATTCATCCACCATCTGAACAGCTTTCTGGGTGCTGAGTCATGCCTGACTCCCGTCTGAGCTTTTTCAAGCGCTGAAATAAGTTGGTCCTTGCCAATCTCCCTTGCAGCCAGAACATCTGCCTCCATTTCAAAGCGCTTCAGATTAAATGTACATGCCGCAGCCTTTACCACAAGCGGCAACATAATGCCCAGGTCAAACAGGGTTAAAATCAGTATTAGCACAATGGCAACTGACTGTGGCATATAAAGTAATCCCAGTAGGGCGAATTCTGCCTGCGTTGCCGCAAAAATTATAACGGTTGAAAAAATTATCGCAAATATTGACCTTATAATATATCTCACCCTCTGGGCTGCATGAGCTTCCTCGTGCACAAGCACAGCAAGGGCTTCATCTCTGGTTAGCAGGTTTAGAAATTTTTCATTTATCACTATTCTTTTTCTCAGTAGGTCATATCTGGCCAGCCATGGATAGTCACCCGTACAGTACCTGCAACCACTGGATAGACCTTTGAGGGCCCCAGCCCTCTTCGCTATTTCATCAAGCTTCTCAGACAGGCCGCTTTCAATGCTTTTCATTTAACTTGGTTAAACCATCGTACAGTTTTAGCAACGCATGAACCCCCTTTTCCCCCATGCCGGTATTTG
>JAMCTX010000021.1 GCA_023381255.1 Nitrososphaerota archaeon | reverse complement strand
CTCCATTCCCTAAAATTTCAACCCTTCCAATTCGTTTATCGAACTTTCCATGTCCATTGTTTGATCAAACCGGCACTTAAAAGCATTTAATATTTTAACCCCGATTCCCTGAATATTTTAACGCCAGGCGGCGTAATTACTATTCTATCCTCTCCAAGCCTCGCTATGTCTCCCCCGATGGTCATAACATATTTATATATATCATCAATAGATTTTGACAGTTCATCTAGGCTTTTTTTAATAAGGGGTGTAAATCTAACTATCACAATACAACCAGCATCCAGGTCAGCTTTTACCCTCTGTATATCTTCGTATCCCTTCAGAGGATAAGCCTTTAAATAAGTCACTTTTTCTGATGACTTCTGCATACTTTAAATTAAATAAAGGGCATAATAAACGTTTTTTGCTAATTTTATATACTATTTAGTTAAAAATATATTATTAACAGTTTTTTCGGATTAAAATTTTAGGGAATGGAGCAGCTCCGTCAAACATTAACCATACTTTGTAGATATTGCCGCAAAATCTTCCTGTGAAAGCCTCCAACCCATGGCTCCAGCATTCTCCTTTATGTGATCTATTTTTTCAGATTTAGGAATGGGTATTGTATCATTAGATAATAGCCAGTTTAAGGCTATTTGAGCCGCCGTTTTATTATATTTTTTTCCTATTTTGCTTAGAAAATTATCACTGGATACTAACCCTTTTTCCAAAGGTGTATATGCTATAAAGGCCAAGTTTTCCCTTTTGCAATAAGGCAAAAGGAGTTTTTCTTGTTCCCTGTATAGCAGGCTGTACCTTACCTCGTCAGCTACCAGATCACTGCGCGGAATTTCTTCTCTAGCCCTCTTTAGCAGCTCAACATCAAAGTTACTTACGCCTGCATATCTTATCTTTCCGTCGTCTATCAGTTTTTGCATAGCAGAAAGAGGTTCCCTTAGAGGGACTTTTTCGTTTGGCCAGTGTATTAGATAAAGGTCAATGTATGACAGGTTTAACCTTTTTAACGAATTTTCGGCAGATCTTATAACCTGCTCGCGTTCTAGGTGTGTGTACCACACCTTGCTTATTACAAAAACCTTTTCACGCTCAACTTTCTCTATAGCTTTACCAACAAGTTCCTCTGTGTGGCCTTGGGCATAAAATTCTGCTGTGTCCAGCAAGCTTAGACCGTTGTCAACGGCAAAGGTTATGGCCTTTACCATTTCTGGATCTCTTGAGCTGTCAGGATAAGTTTTACCACCCATTCCCCAGGTTCCCAAGCCAATGGGCGATACCTTGTCTTTTCCAATTAATTTAAAATCATCCATGATTTAATTATGTTATATTTAATTTAAAACTATAACTCCGATTTGGGGGTTGGCAACCAGCTGTTTCATTTGAAATTAATAGTATTTAAATCGATGTCCAAAGTGCAGATTGTAATAACCACCCACTATAGTGTCCCTTAATATGTTAAGCAAAAGGATTCTGCGTTTGTCAATTGGTTGTTGTTTTATAAATAGGTAAATTATTGTTTTTCAAACAATTATTTAATTATCTGTAAAATATTGGCAAACCGCTTTGAATTTATTATAAAAAAACTGCTTAATTTTTGCAATAAATTTAAGATAGTTGCTTTAAAAAAACGTTTTTGCGATAAGCTTAAAAGATATATTAGGTTTTACTTTGCAAAAATGAGCATGCAAACCGCAACGCAGAGGCGCGCATTTGAAGTTTTAGTTATTGACGATAGGTGTAAGGAATGCGGATTATGCATTGAGTTGTGCCCGACCAAAATACTGGACAGGCACGATAATTATAACAGATTTGGATACAGACCAACTTATATAAAGGATAACGCAGGGTGCATAGGTTGCAAAATATGTGAATATGCATGCCCCGAATTTGCCATCTTTGTAAGAAAAGCTGACACAAAATGAGCGATAGCCGTTTAATTTTTGTGCACGGCAATGGGGCCATTGTGGAGGGAGCAATACAGGCTGGCTGCAGGTTTTACGCCGGATATCCAATAACGCCCTCTTCAGAAATAGCTGAAGAAATGTCTAAAAGGCTTCCGCAGGTTGGCGGAATATACGTTCAGGGAGAAGATGAACTAGCATCAATCAACATGATAGTGGGTGCGTCAATGGCTGGAGCAAAGGCCATGACAGCTACATCTGGTCCCGGATTCAGTTTAATGCAAGAGGGACTTGGTCTGGCAGTAGCCACAGAGACGCCGCTTGTAATAGTTAACATGATGAGAGCAGGCCCAAGCACAGGCATTGCATCTAAGGCATGGCAGGGCGACATAATGCAATCAAGGTTTGGTTCGCATTCAGATTACGAAATTATTTCTGTATATCCATGGAGCGTGCAAGAAGCTTTTGACCTGACAATAGAATCGTTTAATCTTGCGGAGAAATATATGACGCCCGTTGTTCTTTTGGGAGATGCAATCTTGGCAAGAATGCGGGAACGGCTATATATAAAGCAGGAAGAAATTATTGATAGAAAAAGGCCAAGCGAGCCTGAAGGAAAATACATGCCGTATAAGAGGGACCAGTCGTTGGTGCCTGTCATAGCTTCTTTCGGCGAGGGGTTCCATGTGCTCAAGGACAGCCTTACGCATAATGAAAATGGATATTATTACGAAAACCCAGAGGTTCAGGCAAAATATGTTAGGGGCATAACTGAAAAGATCAAAAAGAATGCGGCAGCTATAGAAAAATATGAAAGCGTGTTTACTGAAGACGCAGAAGTAGTAATCGTTGCGGCTGGGCCAATGGCAAGAGTAGCGCATTCCATGATAATTGATGCTAGAAAGAGAGGCAAAAAATGGGGGATGTTCAGACCCGTTACTATCTGGCCATTTCCCGAGGAGCAACTTAAGAAATCGGTGCAAAAAGCCATATATGTTATTGTGGTTGAAATGAGCACAGGCAAGCTGGTTTATCCGGTCAAGTGGTCAATTAACGACAATGATAGGGTTAAGCTTGTTAGCTGGTTAAGCTATGAAGCACCAACTCCAGATGAACTCGAACATTTATGTGAAAAGGAGGTAAATGGCTAATGGAGGAAACGCTAGCACACCCTCTGGAAAAATATCTAAGGACAGAAAAATTGCCTCATATGTGGTGCCCCGGATGTGGAATAGGCACAGTCGTTCAGGCATTTTTAAGGGCTGTTGACGAACTTAAGATAGAACAGGATAAGGTAGTGGCGGTAAGTGGAATAGGATGCACTGGAAGAATCCCGCAATACATAAAATTCGACGGAGCTCACGTGCTTCATGGAAGAGCTATACCAGTGGCACTGGGTATAAAGCTAGCCCGCCCAGACCTCAAGGTTGTGGTGTTTGGCGGTGACGGCGACCTTGCTTCTATAGGCGGCAACCATCTAATGCATGCGGCAAGAAGAAATGCAGACCTTATTGTAATAATGGTTAATAATTTCATTTATGGACTAACAGGGGGTCAGGTAGCTCCTACAACGCCCAAGGAAGCAACAACATATACATCACCATATGGGCCCGATAGCAAGCCCCTTGATGCCGTCAAGCTTGTTTCTGCTGCCGGTGGAACTTTTGTAGCAAGATGGTCCACCGCATACCCTGTATTGTTAAAGGAAAGCATAAAGAGGGCATTTAGCCACAGGGGATTTTCCTTTATAGAAGTTATTTCTCAGTGCCCTGAATTGTTCGGAAGAATAAACAATTTTAAAAGCACATATGAAATTTACCAGAAGATAAAGAAAGTAGGAACAATAAGGAGAGGGATAAGCCCATATGATGCCAAATATGACTGGAACAGTGAAATATCATTGGGCGAATTTGTAAATTTTGAAGCACCAAGCTATTATGACCAGCTAAGGGAAATTATCGAAAAGGCAAAGGGGGTTAAAGAATGAAGCATCAGATTCTTATAGCAGGCAAGGGCGGCCAGGGCATACAGATGATGGGATACCTTTTGGGGTATTCCTTTGTAAAATACCAGGGGAAGCATGTAGTGCAGACTGAAGAATATGGAGCCTCCACTAGGGGGGGCGAATCGTATACAGAATTGGTGGTTGGTGATCGTGAGGAAGATGTTTTGCTCTTCAAGGTCCAAAAAGCCGACACGGCTGTTTTTATGTTTCAGCAATCATGGAATTCTTTGATTGGAAAAATACAAAATGGCACGACAGTAATATATGACGGTTCACTAGTAAAGCCAGACAGGGGAAGGCTTTACAATATAATGGCCACGGAAATATCTAGGAATGAGCTGAAAAGCCCCATAGTGGCTAACATGATAATGCTGGGCGCTATTTCTGCAATATCCAAGACAGTGACTCTAGGAGAATTGAAATCAGCAATCGGCGAAGTGTTAAGCCATAAGTGGGAAGAACTTAACGTCAGGGCTCTGGAAACGGGCTATAATAAGGCAAATGAATTATTAGGGGATGGCGGCAAATGAGCCAGCGCGTTTTTTTAGATATGTTTTTATTTGATGAAAAATGAAAAATCGAGTAAAATGGATCTAATTTGGACAACGGGGGGCCCGCAGGGAAGCGGGATTGATACTGCAGCGCACATATTTACAAGGGCCGTGGCAAAGGCGGGGTATTATGTATATGGTGGCAGGGAATATTTTTCAAACATAAAGGGGCGACACAGCTACCTTACAATGAGAATAAGCGACACACCAGTTTATTCAATTACAGAAAAAAAGGACATGCTTGTAAGCTATGATGCGGAAACTGTTTTTTCTCATTTCTTGGACATTGCAGGCAGCGGGGCTCTTATATACAACACTGACGAATCTGATTTTAAACTCAGCAGCATTCCCAGCATGGTGAGTCCTCTAAAGGTTAGAATAGCTGATTCTCTTGGTAAGGCAGGTTCAGACATAACCGTCAAGGCCGTTGTGGAATACCTAAATTCAAAGGGGATAACCACCCTTGGATACAGTGCAAATGATGCAGTAAGGGAGCTTGGAAGAAGGTTAAATGAGTCTCAGCTGGGAAAAGTCAGAATAATGATCAATACGATGGCCATTTCCCTATCTACGTCTATTTTAAAAATAGATAAAGAACTGGTGTTAGAAGCGATCAAGGACACCTTCGGCACCAAGTCGTTGGCAGAAAACCAGCAGGCGGTAAATCTTTCATACGAAATATCCTCTAAATGGGCTTGGCACGGAGTTACATTAAATCACATGCCGGTTAATGGGCACAGGATATTGATCGATGGACCAATGGCAGTGGCTCTGGGAAAGCTGGCAGGCGGCTTGACCTTTCAGAGCTACTATCCAATATCGCCAGCAACTGACGAAAGCGTGTACCTGGAGGGTCATCCAACGTTCAGCAGAAATCATTCGGGAGAAGGCAACGTAGTTGTTGTGCAGACAGAAGATGAGATCTCAGCTATAGCAATGGCCAACGGCGCTTCATTGACAGGCGCCAGGTCTTCAACTGCTACTTCAGGTCCCGGCTTTGATTTAATGACAGAGGGAATCGGGTATGCCGGAATGACGGAAATCCCGATCGTTATAACAGACTATATGCGAGGCGGGCCGTCAACGGGGCTGCCAACAAGAAATGCGCAGGCGGACCTTCTGCAGGCAGTGTATGGCGGGCACGGGGAGTTTCCCAGAATAGTGTTTTCCTCTGGGGACCACATTGAAGCGTTTTATGATGCAGCCAATGCATTTAACTATGCAGAAAGATATCAGATGCCAGTTATACATCTAGTCGACAAATCAATCATGAGTTCATATGCCATAATTGATGAAACGTTGATAGATACCGAAAAATGCAAAATAAACAGAGGAAAAATAGCAGTTGGGAAGCAAGATGGCTACAAAAGATTTCAACTTACCGAAGACGGAGTGAGCCCGCGGTCATTTCTGGGGTCCCCCAACAGGTTCTGGTTGACAGGAGATGAGCATGACGAACGCGGTCACATTTTAGACGACTCCGTTATGAGGACGGAAATGTATGTGAAAAGAATGAAAAAAATGGAGCTTGCGGAAAGGGAAATACCAGAAAGCGAGAAATACTTGGCGTATGGGAGTTCGTCATCAAGAAAAATTATTGTGGGATGGGGCAGCACCAAATGGCCAATAATAGAAAGCATTAACAGGTTGCAAAAGGAGGGCAACGAAATAGGGTTCATCTATTTCAAAATGTTTTCACCTTTTCCCAAAGGTGTTAAACGATTACTTGAAGGTAAAGAAATAATAGATATTGAATCAAATTATTTGGGACAGCTCGGAATTCTTCTTGGAAATGAAATATCGGTTAATCCGTCATATCACGCGCTAAAGGTAAACGGGAGGATGGTTTCTGCATCAGAGGTGTACACTGCCATCAAGTTAATGGTTGAAAATGGGGAAAAGAAGGTGATCATGAATGGCACAGCATGAAAAGATAACCATCGCAGATCTGAGAGTTGATGAATGGAATGACTGGTGCCCGGGATGCGGTGATTATGGGATACTTTCTGCCGTGCAGATGGCAATGGCAGAAACCGGGAAAGGCATAAATGATTATGCAATATTTTCCGGAATAGGATGCTCGGGAAAGACATCGGACTACATAAACACTTTTGGTGTACATAACCTTCACGGGCGGCCAATACCCCATGCGACAGGCGCCAAGCTTGCAAACCCTAATTTAGAAGTAATAGTCATAGGCGGAGACGGGGACCTTCTGAGCATAGGGGCCGGACATTTTGTAAGTGCAGGGAGAAGAAACGTGGACATTACGGTTATCATAAATGATAATGGTGTATATGGCCTGACAAAAGGGCAGGCCTCGCCAACGCTCCCAAGGGGGACAAGGACAAAGGCTCTGCCCTTGCCTAACATAAACGACAGCCTTAACCCGCTGGCACTTTCACTGGCTTCTGGTTATACATTTGTGGCCAGGGGATATGCATATGATATAAAGCACCTGAAGGGGCTAATTTTAAGTGCGATAAAGCACAAAGGAAGCGCAATTGTTGATATTCTGCAACCATGTCCTACATACAATGACATAAATACAAAGGAGTATTATGATGAAAGAGTATACAAAATGGACGAAAACGAATGGGACCCAGTGGTAAAGGACCCCAGCGAAGAAAGGGAGAAATTTTTGAAGGCCATGGAAAAAAGCGTTGAATGGGGTGATAAAATACCAATAGGAATATTTTATCAGAATGAGCTTGTGCCAACATATGAAGAGCGCCTGGCATCAAGGATAAAAACATATATTACCGCGCCCCCGGCCAAACAGGAAATATCATATAACGGCGCATCCAGCGCTGAAATCAAGCAGCTTCTTCAGTCAAGGCGGGTAGTATAGCTAAACTTTTAAAGCAAGCTGGATTTACTTACACTGCTAAAGCCCGGTCGTCTAGGGGCCAAGGATTTCGGGCTCTGGATCGCTCCTAGAGCAAGGGGAAACCCGGCGACGGCGGTTCGAATCCGCCCCGGGCTACATTTTTAATTTTTTAGGAAAGGTTTTAACTTGTATAGATAGAGCATTATTAAATTGTTAAGTGTCAGCAATCTAAAAGCTGGGATAAATGATAAAACTATACTTAATGGTGTTAATGTAACATTTGATGACGGAAAGATATATGCTATAATGGGGCCAAACGGTTCAGGCAAAAGCACGTTAAGCTTTACCATTATGGGCAACCCAGCATATAAGATACAAGACGGAAAAATTCTTCTGGGCAGTGAAGAAATAACACACTTTTCCCCTGACCAAAGAGCAAAAAGGGGGCTGTTTCTGGCGTTTCAAAATCCGGTTGAGGTGCCTGGCGTTCCAAGTTTTTCGTTCATAAAAACTGCTTACAACACCATAACAGGCCAAAACCTGAGCACATATGTTTTTAACAAGATGGTAAAGCAGAAACTGTCTGAACTTGGCATTGATGACCTGCTGCTTTCCAGAAATCTTAATGAAGGCCTGTCCGGCGGTGAAAGGAAGAAGATGGAAATAATACAGATGGCAGTACTGCAGCCCAAGTTTGCCATACTTGATGAAATTGATTCAGGGCTTGACGTTGATTCTTTGGAATTAATAGCTTCTGCGATTAATAAAATACATGCCAATAGTGGCAATACAATTATAATGGTAACTCATTATTCAAGGATTTTAAGATACATAAAACCGGATGTGGTTTATGTTCTTGTAAATGGCAAAATAGCTGTGGGCGGCGATTCGGCACTTGCTGATAAAATAGATAAGGAAGGATATGGATGGATAAGGGATGAAAGCGGCAGCTGAATCAGTAAAGTTTCTAACAACGCAGGCATATGGTGATCCGCTCAGTAAACTTTCAGAAAAACAGGCAAGGTTAGCAAACAGGATTTCCCTGAAATTCAGGATAAAGCAGCCTTATGAACTCAAATTGCTTTTTTGCAAAAAATGTAAGGCATATTCGCCACCACTATATGATAAAACAATAAGGATAAGGAAGGGGAAACTTATATTCACGTGCACAAAGTGCGGTTCTGTGTACAGGATTCCATACAAATAACTATTTTTCACTGAAAGCAACAAAATTCAAGGTTTCTTGGAAACAGTACAGTTACCTGCAATCAAAAACCTCCACTTTTTATCTGTGGCTTTCGAGATTCCCACTCTAAAGCTTCTGATAATTTTTTCCCCTTCATTGAGCCAACCCTGCGATATATGCAGGTCCGTGCCGGAAGTCAGGTCATATCCATTATATGCGCCAATTATGTTTAATGACTTGGTTAAATTCCCGGGACCGCTTGAAATTTTGCACTTGTCCTTGTTGTGGAACATTTTCATAAATTGATACCCAATAACCGGTTCACCACTTCTTATTAAAACCGCGCCTGCCTCCTGTTCCTTTGATTTAGCCACAACATTAAGGCAATAATGAACACCATAAGATAGGTACACGTATGCCAAGCCCACATCTCCGAACATGATTTTAGCCCTTCCTTCTCTTCCCCTGTATGCATGACTTGCCGGGTCCAACAGGCCTTTGTATGCCTCCACTTCTGTGATTCTAACCGCCATTAAGTTTTTGCCGATCGTCCTAACCAACAGCTGACCCAGCAATCCCTCGGCTACCTCAGTAGTTTCCCTAAGGTAAAAGTTTCTATCAATCGGCTTAAATTCTGTAAAATTTCTGGGGATTTTCAACTGCAATCTTTCTGGGGATTTCATTTAATTCGCTTCGTTCTAATTTGTTTAAAACTAGGGCCGGCCAATCCGGCTGGCTTGGCTCGGTGCTAGAATCAGAATTTATCAACACCCTCTCAAAATCGAGTTTCTGCACAAGTTCAAAAGCTTCATCCACGGATAACTTTCCCGGTTGCACAGATAATCCAAAATACGTTTTAAGGCCACGCACCATGTCGTAAACTTCAGAATTTAGATGGTCTATAACTAGCATTTCCTGTGGAAAAGATACAGTTTCAACTGTACTTAATATTTTTTTGAGCACATTTTTTTTGTCGATTCTTGGCGTATGCATAATGACTGGTTTGTCAGCAGCCATTGCCAGCCGTAATTGTCTTTCAAGTACATAAACTTCTGTATCATCACCACTTTCCAATCCGACTTCTCCAAGAGCTTTTACATCATCCATTTGCAGCCACATTTCAACATTGTTTAGCGATTGTTCCACTTCAGAAGTGGGGATGCATCTTGGATGTATTCCTATTGCAGCAACAGGCTTTACGCCGATTTTACTTAATCGCACCTTCTCCTGGTTTACAACCCAGGAGTACAGATCAATTAAAGTTGAAGAGGATGAAGGCCTTACTGGTATCCAGCTGGCTTCAACCGCCCCTGATAATCCTCCACGATGCAATTCTTCCAATGTTGAAAGCGAGGTTAGATAATGATGGGAGTGGGAATCTATCCATTGCATAAATAGCTGTATTATACGTTTAAATTTAAACCTTGTTCCAAACTTGGTGCTACAATAGCCGCTTTACCGTTTTAAAATAACCAGAACCATCATATTTATCCATCATAGAAAATTAAGATTGACATCACCATCTTAAAGAAAGCACCAGTTGATTTTTATTCCTCTGTTTCATGCAATTGATAAAAATTAATAAAGGGGATATTGCTGATTTATAACGCGCATAAACGGGCATCATTGCAGAGATGGGTATATTCTTGCCCTGACTGTGATGCAGTGATCTCCAAGTGCGCGTACAATAATGAAGATCCAACATCTATATGTTGGAACTGATGCTGGTCACAGAAGGTAAATAGAGTTTAGGCCGGTAGTGCGAATCCGGTTGATCCTGCCGGACCCGACCGGTATCGGGGTGGGGCTAAGCCATGCAAGTCGAGCGTTCTCTAGCTGTGGAGAGCGCGGCGTACGGCTCAGTAGTACGCAGCTAACCTACCCTAAGGAGGGGGATAATCCCGGGAAACTGGGGCTAATAACCCATGAACCTCAAAGGCTGGAATGCATTGAGGTTAAAATGGCCATTTTAACATGCTAGAATGGTTGCCTTAGGATGGGGCTGCGTCCGATCAGGTAGTTGGCGGGGTAAAGGCCCACCAAGCCTATGACCGGTGCGGGCTCTGAGAGGAGGAGCCCGGAGATGGATCCTGAGACAAGGGTCCAGGCCCTACGGGGCGCAGCAGGCGCGAAACCTTCACAATGCCCGAAAGGGTGATGAGGCTACCCCGAGTGCTATCCGCAGAGGATAGCTTTTGTCAGGTCTAAAAAGCCTAGCGAATAAGGGGAGGGTAAGACTGGTGTCAGCCGCCGCGGTAATACCAGCTCCCCGACTGGTCGGGATGATTATTGGGCCTAAAGCGTCCGTAGCCGGTTCTTTATGTGATTCGTTAAATCTAGCGGCTCAACCGCTGGGCTGCGAATCATACTAAAGGGCTAGGGGGCGGGAGAGGCTAAGGGTACTCCGCGGGTAGGGGTAAAATCCGCTGATCCGTGGAAGACCAACAGTGGCGAAGGCGTTTGGCCAGAACGCGCCCGACGGTGAGGGACGAAAGCTAGGGGAGCGAACCGGATTAGATACCCGGGTAGTCCTAGCTGTAAACGATGCTCGCTAGGTCTTGGAAGAACTTCGTGTTCTGTCAGGGCCGCAGGGAAGCCGTTAAGCGAGCCGCCTGGGGAGTACGGCTGCAAGGCTGAAACTTAAAGGAATTGGCGGGGGAGCACCACAAGGGGTGAAGCCTGCGGTTTAATTGGAGTCAACGCCGGGAACCTTACCAGGGGTGACGGCAGAGTGATGGTCAGGCTAAAGACCTTACCTGACAAGCCGAGAGGAGGTGCATGGCCGTCGCCAGCTCGTGCTGTGAAGTGTCCTGTTAAGTCAGGCAACGAGCGAGACCCCTGCTGTTAGTTGCTTCTTGTTTCCGAAAGGTGATGGGAGGAAACTAACAGGACCGCCGCCGATAAGGCGGAGGAAGGTGGGGGCTACGGCAGGTCAGTATGCCCCGAAACCCCTGGGCCACACGCGGGCTGCAATGGTGGAGACAATGGGAGCCAAACCCGAAAGGGGAAGGTAATCTTGAAACTCCACCGTAGTTGGGATTGAGGGCTGAAACCCGCCCTCATGAACCTGGAATCCCTAGTAATCGCGGGTCACCATCCCGCGGTGAATACGTCCCCGCTCCTTGCACACACCGCCCGTCGCTCCACCCGAGTGAATCCTTGGCGAGGTGGTATCTTGTTGGTGCTATCGAACCAGGGGTTTGTAAGGGGGGAGAAGTCGTAACAAGGTGGCCGTACCGGAAGGTGCGGCCGGATCACCTCCATGTACATTGCCGACCTAAACTCTTACTAAATTCTGTGACCAGATGTTAAATATGCAATCTGCAGTTAAGCCTGCAGATGAAGAGTGAAGTGGATTTACAGATCCGCGATGACACTGTACATAGGGATGACGAAAGTTGATCATATCTGAGAAACGAAATACACCGCCTGGTGGATGGCTAGGCACAAGGGGCGAGGAAGGGCGTGGCAAGCTGCGAAAAGCCTCGGGTAGGCGCATGCAGCCTTCGATCCGAGGATTCCCGAATAGGTTAACCTGCTAGGTTAAAGCCTAGCAAGCGTGCCGTTAGGTGCGCCTGCGAACTCCCTGAAAGGAAACATCTGAGTAAGGGGAGGAAAAGAAATCAAATCGAGATGCCCTTAGTAGTAGAGAGCGAAAAGGGCATAGCCCAAACTGAACTCTGTACAGCAATGTATGGGGGATGTGGTGTTTGCCGTAGGAGTATAATAGGGTCTGTCGCCAGCCGAAGTGGTCTGGAAAGGCCCGCCAAAGTGGGTGATAGCCCCGTAGGTAAAAGTGATGGGTCCTATTTCTTATTGGCAGAGTACCCGGCCTTGACAATGGTTGGGGAAGGTGGGGGAAAGCGGTCTCCAAGGCTAAATACTTCTTGTGACCGATAGCGTACAAGTACCGCGAGGGAAAGCTGAAAAGCACCCCGGGAGGGGGATGAAAAGTGCCTGAAATCAGGCGGTTAAAATCGTGCAGTGCTCAGAAGGATTCTTCTCGATCCGTTGTAGTCGCAAGACTACAGTGGGTTTGCAGGATTCCAGGGTATTGCGGTCCGTCTAGAAACACGGGCCAGGGAGATTACCTTAATGGCAAGTCTAAGGGTTAAAAGCCCGTAGGCGAAGGGAAACCGATATTTCGCAGCTCCGCAAGGAGTGAGGAAAAGGGTGTCAATAGCGCCCTTTAGCCATTGGGGCAAGACTAGAAACCGAGTGATCTTGCCCAGGACAGGGCGAAGCCGGGGGAAACCCTGGTGGAGGCCCGCAAGGGTCCTGACGTGCAATTCGGTCCCCTGAACTTGGGCAAGGGGCCAAAAACCTATCTAACTCGGTGATAGCTAGTTCCCGCCGAAGCTGGTCCTAGCCAGGCCTGGGCAGATGTTGTTAGCGTGGTAGAGCACCGATAGGGAGGCAAGGGGCCGAAAGGTCCCACCTTTCTTTCGAACTCCGAACATGCTAATGCAATAGAAGCCTGGAGACGGGTTTATGGGGGTAAGCCCCATAACCAAGAGGGGTTTAACCCAGACCAGTGTTTAGGTCCCAAAGTGCAGGCTAAGTGTCAAGCCGAAGGGCGTCTTTTCGCGAAGACAGCAGGAGGGTAGGCTCAGAAGCAGCCACCCCCCAAGGAGTGCGTAACAGCTCACCTGCCGAGCGATGAGGCCCCGAAAATGGACGGGGCTCAAGCCTGTCGCCGATACACTGGGTCACGCACAAAATGCGTGGACGGTAGGCGGGCGTAGAGGCCGCGTAGAAGCAGGGTCGTGAGATCCTGTGGAGTGGTTTCTAGTGCAGATCCTGGTGGTAGTAACAGCATAGCTGGGTGGGAATCCCGGTCGCCGAAAGACCAAGGTTTTCTTGGCAACGCGTCGTCGGCCAAGAGTTAGCCGGTCCTAAGGTTCATCCCGCAAGGGATAGGACCGAAAGGGAAACCGGTCAATAATCCGGTGCCTTCAGCCCTGACCGCAAGGTCATGCCAATCATTTTTGCCTCCAGATAGGGCAAGCGGGGTAGTCGCTCCGTCTAACTTTATGAGCATGGGGGAGTGTCATAATGACGTGAACTTATGCGAATGAGGAATGGCCCATCTATGGTGGGTTTGCTCAATTCCGGGGGACATTGAAAGAGATGTTTGGCTGCGGGTTGGAGACCGTACCAAGAACCGACACCGGTGGTCTGGGTGAGGAGCCTAAGGCGTGTCGGGTATACCGTAGGCGAGGGAACTCGGCAAAATAGCCCCGTAACTTCGGGAGAAGGGGTGCCTGCAGTCCTAGCGAAGAGCTGGGATCGCAGGTCGCAGTGACAAGGGGGTCCCGACTGTTTAATAAAAACATAGGTGGCCGCTAGTCCGTAAGGATTTGTACGGCCGCTGAATCCTGGCCAGTGGCGGTACCTAAAACCCGGGTTCAACCGGGCTAAGGGCCGCTAAACGCCGGGGGTAACTCTGACCCTCTTAAGGTAGCCAAATGCCTTGTCGGGTAAGTTCCGACGTGCATGAATGGAACAACGAGGGCCCCGCTGTCCCCGCCTGCAACCCGGTGAACCCACTTAAGGTGGACGAACAGTCCACCTACTTCCATCGGGGAGAGAAGACCCCGTGGAGCTTTACTGCAGCTTGCAGCTGCGGTGTGGGTGCGGCTACAGAGAGTAGCTGGGAGCCTTCGAAGTTGGGCCTTCGGGTCCAGCAGAGGCGCAAGTGTAACACCAGCTAGCCGTGCCTACGTCGCTAACCAGGATAGTACTTGGGACAACTGCAGGTGGGCAGTTCGGCTGGGGCGGCACCCCCTCGAAAAGATATCGAGGGGGCCCTAAGGTCGGCTCAGGTGGGTCAGGAACCCACCGCAGAGGGCAAGGCCAAAAGCCGGCCTGACTGGATCCCTAAACGCGTCGGATCCAGGGGGGAAACCCGGGCCTAGCGAACCACCATGTCCCCTCCGTTGGGGGCTGGTGACGACAGAAAAGTTACCCCAGGGATAACAGGCTCGTCGCGGGCGAGAGCTCCTATCGACCCCGCGGTTTGGTACCTCGATGTCGGCTCTTCCCATCCTGGCCCTGCAGTCGGGGCCAAGGGTGGGGCTGCTCGCCCATTAAAGGGGAACGTGAGCTGGGTTTAGACCGTCGCGAGACAGGTCGGACTCTACCTGATGGAAGTGCGCGTTGACTGAGGGGAACTTGCCCTTAGTACGAGAGGAACAGGGCAAGGCGGCCTCCGGTGTACCGGTCCTCCGACAGGGGGAGCCGGGTAGCTGAGCCACTGGGGATAACCCCTGAAAGCATCTAAGGGGGAAGCCCCTCCCAAAAATAGTCAGCGTTCCTGAACTTTTCCTGGCCGCAAGGTCGGGGAAAGAGCAGGAGTAGGGCTGCTGTAAAATACGGCGTTGATAGGACGAGGGTGTACGCGAGAAGACCTTTCGGGGTCGACTCGTTCAGCCCATCGTTACTAATCGCCCGAACCGTTTCTTGGATATGGTCAGCCGTCAATATCCCTATGTGCAGTGGGGCTGGTGGTGTAGCCTGGTTAGCACATCGCCCTTACACGGCGAAGATCCCAGGTTCAAATCCTGGCCAGCCCATTAAAAGCAGTGGTAGCAGGTGCTGCTGGCTGATTTTTTGTTTTCTAGTGTTAAGGCTGTTTAAAATGAGAAGAATTTAGTGACAATCAAAAAAAGCAATCTGTTTATTGTTTACTAACAAATCCGCCCTTAACTAATTTTTTCATGTCAAGCATTGTATCGATTTCATTATCCTTGTATCCCAGTTCCTTTAGGGCATCTCTCAAGGATAGCCCTTTTGCAAGCTGTTTTCCTATTTTTGAAGCTTTGTCATATCCTATGTATGGTGAAATTATTGTTATAAGCGAAGGACTGCTTTCAGCTAGCCTTTTGGACCTTTCCCTATTGGGAACAACGTTGTCTATTACAACTTTGGCCATTTTTGTGAGCGATTCACTAAGCAGCGCTATTTCCAAAATCACATCATATCCAGTAAGCGGAACACCCATGCTCAACTCAAATTCACCCAGCATGCCGGCAAGCTGTACCGCATGGTCAATGCCCATTATTTGAACCGAAGATTGAAGGCAAGACTCTACGGTTACTGGGTTGATTTTGCCCGGCATTATGCTGCTTCCCGCAACCTCCTCCTGGCTTGGTATGTCTATTTCGTTTATCCCCGTCATTGGCCCAGAAAACATCAGCCTGAGGTCCTGGGAGAGCCTGTACAGGTCAAGCGATGTTCCTCTTATGGCACCTGAAAGGTTCACCAGGTCCGTCAACAGCCTCATTCTCATGAATCTGTTATCAGCCACTTTGTAACCCAGATCTATAATTTTGTTTACTTCTTTTACTACCGTTTTGCTAAATTCAATGGGCGAATTGATGCCCGTTCCAACTGCGGTTGCACCGATGGGCAATACCTTTACATCGTTAACGGACGCCGATATCGCCTGCGAATCCCTTTCAAAGGCAGTCGCGTAAGCGCCGAACTCCTGTCCTAGGGTAACAGGAAGCGCATCCCTCAGATGTGTTCTTCCTGGTTTATATACATCTGATGCCTTCTGTGAAGCAGCATTTAAAGAGCTTACAAGTTCCTTTAAAGAAGGGATCAGGTATAAAAGCGCGTCCCTCGCAGCTGCAACCCTTATCGCTGTAGGAACAACATCGTTTGACGACTGCGACATATTTACGTGGTCGTTTGGGTGCACCTTTGACCCAAGAATTTCGGAAGCCCTTTTTGAGATCACTTCATTAACATTCATGTTTATTCCAGTCCCAGACCCAGTCTGAAATACGTCGACAGTGATCTCTTCGTCATGCAACCCGTCCATAAGTTCAAGCGCGGCTTTTTCTATTGCCTGCCCCATATCCTGCCCCATAATTCCCAGCAAAACGTTGGCCCGGGCTGCGGCCAGCTTTACAGCCCCCATGGACCAGATTATTGACCGCTGAAACCGGGTTCCGGTGTTCAGAAATACCCTTTTAGAATGTTCAGTATAGCTCATAAACACTCTACTATCAAAATCAGTATTTATGCTTGTTGCATTTTTGAGAATTTCTCATACCCATCCAGCATTTCCTTTACCGTTATTATGCCCACAAATTTTCCATCCTTTACCACCGGCACCCAGGACGACCTGGATGTAGCCAGTGCCTCCCATGCCTGTTCCAGATTTGATTCGGGCCTGACGTAAGGTGTTCCCCTTATAACCTTTTCAGATATGACTTTAGCCTCATTAAGGTCAGACAGCCTTACAATGCCCACAAACTTTCCGTTCGAGTCTATTACAGGAATCGAAGCCAAGCCTTCAGACCTCATTTTTAAAACCGCCTCCTTTATGGGCGTATCAAGATTTACAAAAACGTTTTTTATGCTGATGTCTTCCACCTTTATTGTGGAGAGCAGGGGAATAGAATATTCCTGTGCGTGAGCCGGTGAATCACGCCGAGTGGTAACCTGTGAATGGTAAAGGGAAAATTTCCATGCTATCAGATATGATACAACCGATGCCAGCATTGCAGGAGGAAGAAGTTCTATGCTGCCTCCCATTTCGATAGCCATTATCATTACGGATATAGGCGCATTGGCAGCAGCTCCAAAAAGCGCCGCCATACCGATAACCGCATAAGGCACAAGCGAAGACGAGCCTCCTGAAAGCAAATTTAGCATAACTCCAAAAGCGGAACCAACCAGACCACCTATCATTATGCCGGGTGCGAATTCTCCGCCAGAGCCACCACTTCCTATGGTCAAGGAGGTGGCCAGAATTTTTAAAAATGGAAGTAAAATTAAAATTAAAAGAGGGCTCAGGCCCAGCCCAACCAGCTCATATGTTTTATCAAGCATTATCATATTCATCCACCCATATCCGACAGAAATAATTTCAGGGAACATCATGCCAATAATCCCAACGGCAAGCCCCCCTATTGCAGCGCGAACAGCAAGCGGTGCCCTTAGTTTGCTAAAAATATGTTCAAACCCTAACATAGATTTTACGTATAGAATTGCAAATGCGCCACAAATCAGGCCAAGCAGGATAAAAGACGGCACCTGATAAACAGAAAACGTGTAGATGTATATGCCAAAGATGGGCCCATAGCCAACTGCCAGACCAAATATCATATAACCAATGGCTGAAGCAATTAATGACGGAAAAATAACTTCATATTCAAAATCCCTCCTGTAGAGCAGTTCAGCCGAAAGCAACGCCCCAGCAATGGGGGATTTAAATATTGTTCCTATTCCAGCCCCAAGAGCCACTGCCACTATCTTCCTCCTGTCCTCTGGAGAAATTTTCAGTATTCCTGAAATATTTGACGAGAGACCCGCTGATATAAAGGCTTCTGGTCCCTCCCTGCCGGCGCTGCCGCCTGTTCCTATGGTAAAAGCCGACGCCAGAAGTTTCACCAGCCAGCCCAATTTATCGAACTTCCCATGCTTGTAGTGAAACGCCTCAATTGTCTTGTCTGTTCCGTTGCCAGAAGCGCTGGATGAAAACCTGATAAGAATTCCAGAAATAAAGGCCCCTGTAGCAGCAAATACGGGCAGCAGGTACGGCCTCAATGCGGTGTAACTGAAAACCACGCTTCCCCCTTCTCCTATGGGCACCGGAAGCGAAATTCCTGCCCCCTTTACCAGAAAAATGTATTCCACAACCCTCAGCGCGTAAAAAACGGCCATTGAGGAAAGCCCGGCTATTATCCCAACCAATAACCCGATCAGCGCCCACTTTTCAAAATAGCTGAGCCTGCGCGCGTGGTGAGACTTCAATAAACCTGTTCAAAGCCAGCATCACTTTTAAACTTTGCAGGCAATATGAGCCAGAGACAGGAAATTACCAAAGCCAAAGAGGGTTAACACTTATATAATATCCGGCTCGATGCATGTCAGAATGAGTCAGGTAGAAGTGTATCTGTTTGAAGAAGCTGCCCCGCTGAACCTAACTAAGTTTGAGCTGGGGGGAAAAGGATACGGCTTGGTTGAAATGACGAAGCTTGGTCTTCCTGTGCCGTCGGGTGTGGTAATAACAACAGGCATGTGCAACGAATATTTCAAGAGGGGTAAAAGGCTGTGGCCTGAATTGCAGGACGCAATAACTCAAAAGGTGGAAGCTTTAGAAAATAAAGTGGGAAAAAGATTCAACGACAAAAACAATCCCCTGCTGGTATCTGTAAGGTCAGGGGCTCCTTATTCAATGCCAGGAATGATGGATACTGTGCTTAACCTAGGAATAAACGATACGGTTGTCGATATAGTTGCTAAAAAATTCAACGATGAGCGGTTTGCCTACGATACATACAGGCGCTTTATACAGTTATTCGGAAAAATTGTGATGAGGGTTCCCGGGGAACTCTTTGACAAGGAACTGGAAAGGTTGAAAGAAGAACTGAAAGTGAAGAACGACATCGAAGTTTCAGCAAAAGGGTGGAGGGAACTTGTTACAAGATACAAGAAGATAATAAAGGACAATACGGGAAAAGACCTGCCACAGGACCCGTGGGAACAGCTGTTCATGGCAGTGGGTGCAGTTTTTGAATCTTGGTGGAACCAGAGGGCAATTGAGTACAGGAAGATTTACAAGATACCTGACGAGCTTGGCACCGCAGTAAACATCGTCATGATGGTATTTGGTAACATGGATGATAGGAGCGGAACTGGAGTTGCATTTACAAGGAACCCTTCAACTGGCGAAAAGAAGTTTTACGGCGAGTTTTTGCTCAAGGCTCAGGGGGAGGATGTTGTTGCCGGAATAAGAACACCAGTGCCAGTTGAAAAGCTTAAGGAGATAATGCCAGAAGCTTACAGGCAGCTGGAAGATATAGCCAAAAAATTGGAACAGTATTTTAAGGACATGCAGGATATCGAGTTCACCGTTGAAAGCGGCAAGCTTTACATGCTGCAGACCAGAAATGCCAAAAGGACGGCAGCTGCCGCAGTTAAAACGGCCATTGATATGGTTAATGAAGGGCTGATTAAAAAAGAGGAAGCCGTGCTCAGGGTCGAGCCCAACCAGATACAGACGCTTCTGTACAAGCAGATTGATCCAAGCATGAAGGCTTCGCCAATAGCCAAGGGCCTGGCGGCATCTCCAGGAGCTGCGGTTGGCAAAGTTATTTTTACCAACGAAAAGGCGCAAGAATTGAAAAAGCGCGGTGAAAAGGTGGTTCTTGTGAGGCCAGAAACTACACCTGAAGACATAGTTGGAATAGCAGCTGCTGACGGTGTGTTGACAAGCAGGGGAGGCATGACAAGCCATGCGGCTGTTGTTACCAGAGGCATGGGAAAGCCCTGCATTGTTGGTGCAGAATCCATAAAGATAAACATGGACGCTCATTATTTTGAAGCAGGAGGCAAAACGGTAAAGGAAGGGGAAATTATAACAATAGATGGAACAACGGGAGGCGTATTTGTGGGTGAGCTTCCGCTTGTAGAGCCAAAGCTCAGCGGCGACGTAGCCCAGATACTGGAGTGGGCTGACGGCTTCAGAAGGCTCAGGGTAAGGGCAAATGCGGACACGCCAGAAATGGCAGCTAAGGCCAAGGAGAACAGGGCAGAGGGCATAGGGCTTGCCAGGACAGAAAGGATGTTCAACGCCCCTGACAGGCTAATTCTGGTTCAAAAAATGATACTTTCCGATACTGTAGAGGAAAGGAAAAAATACCTGAACCAGATCAAGCCTTTGCAGAAAAATGATTTCAAGGCGCTCTTCAAGATAATGAAGGGGCTGCCAGTAACAATTAGGTTGCTTGACCTGCCCCTGCACGAATTCCTGCCAAAGCTTGAGGAAATATTGCCAGAAGTTACGGAATTGAGGGTAACTGGTAAGGACAAAGCGCTGTTGGCAGAGAAGGAAAAAGTGCTTAAGAGGGTGATGGAACTGAAAGAATACAACCCAATGATGGGTCAGAGAGGGGTAAGGCTTGCGCTTATGTATCCAGAAATATATGAAATGCAGGTGGCCGCAATATTTGAAGCCGCGCTGGAAGTGTTAAAGGAAGAAGGCGAAGCTCCTATAGTGGAAGTGATGATTTCACAGCTGGCAGAAGCAGAGGAACTCAGGCGCGCAAGGGAGATAGTTACGAGAGTTGCCGAAGAAACCATGAAAGCCAGTGGCAAAACAATAAAGTACAAAGTAGGAACTATGATAGAAACTCCGAGGGCCGCGCTCACCGCATCCAGAATAGCCAAGTATGCTGACTTCTTCTCATTTGGCACAAACGACCTAACTCAGGCAACATTTGCGTTCAGCAGGGACGATGTTGAAGCAAAATTCATACCGTTTTATGTTGACAGCAAGGTCCTGCCGGCAGACCCGTTTTCCACGCTTGATGCCGAGGGCGTTGGCAGGCTTGTAGCAATAGGCTCAAAGGAAGGCAAGGAGGCCAATTCGGAACTTGAAGTTGGTGTATGCGGCGAAACAGGCGGAGACCCGGATTCAATAGAAAAATTCAACAGCGTTGACGTTAACTATGTAAGTGCATCACCATACAGGGTTCCAATAGCGAGACTTGCGGCAGCACAGGCAGAGCTCAATAAAAAGCACAAGGCATCAACTACCGTTTGAGCTTCTTTCTTTCTTTATTGCAGGCTCCAACCAGCATTTTTGCAAGTCTGGCATTTTTTCCTTTTATTTTTTCAACATATTCAGAAAAAAGTGCATCATTTCCAGTAACGCAGTATACAGCAGCAAGGTTGTACTGTGCTTCTGTAAATTCGGGGTCAAGTTCTATGGCCCTTTTAAAACAGCCTTCGGAGTCTGAGTAGTTCTTTTTGTGAAAGTTTACAAGGCCAAGGTTGTACCATCCCCTCTTTTCGTCTGGAAACTTTTCTGTAATCTGCTTAAATACCCCCTCGGCTTCATCCTGATTTGCAAGCTCTGCCAGCGTAACGCCCAGATTAATAAGTGCATCCTTATACTCAGGGTCAATCTTTAGAGCGTCGCGGAAGGCTTCAATAGCGTCATTTCTTTTTCCAATCATGTTATAGGATTTGCCCAGAAACAGCGCAGCTTCCTTGCTTTCTGGGGACGCGGATAAAGCTTCAGAAAAAGACCTTACTGCTTCCTTGCCCTTGTGCATATAGAAATAGGAATGCCCTAAGAGCATAAGCGATTCGTACCTGTCCAGCCCGTTTTTTTCGAAATCTTTGAGGAGCCTGATCGTTTCCTTAAAATTCCCTTTGTTGTAGCTTTCCCTTGCCTTTTCCATGGAAAATCTATTTTTAACAAATATAAAATGTTAATGGTGGGGCTGGCCGGATTTGAACCGGCGATCACCAGCGCCCGAGGCTGGCAGCCTGAACCATGCTAGCCGACAGCCCCCCATGTTATTGCACTTTCACCTGCCCTGCTTAAAAACTTTGCAAGCTCCGCCACTGTCGGGCTGCCTCTTGCCTCGTCATTTGTAACCTTTAGCGCAGCTGCATAGTTGGCATGCCTTAAAGCCTGAAAGTTGTCCAGCCCTTTATATAAAGCGGCCATAAATGCCCCGGTAAAAGCGTCGCCTGCACCAGCAGTATTTCTTACTTTAAGCCCAAAGGATTCCAGGTCAACTCTTGGGACCCTGAACTCCTGATTTTCGGTTATTATCTTGGCCCCATCGCTCCCCATTGTAACTATTATATTTTTAAAAGACTGGAATATGCAGCTGGCGACGCTATTCATTTCATCTTGATTCAAGAAAATATAATCACCAGAAACTTTACAGACAGATTCCGGGCTGCGTGCAGCAAAAGCAGCTGGCACATACGCTTTTATCCCATCAGTCATTCTGAAGGCAAGGGACGCCAGGCTGGGATCTATGTTGGCTGCTATGACAAACTTGGATTCGTGAATTGATGCTCTCTGCGAGAAAATAAGGTCAGAATCAACCGCTGAATTTGCGCCATAATAGGAATTTATCTGATTCTGCCCTGATGGATCAACAAGCACATATGATTGTCCGCTTTCAATATTATCCACAATTTTAACGCCATTTGTGTCTATGTTCAGTTTTTTAAATGAATCAAGGTGCAACTTGCCGGCATCGTCATTTCCTATAGCGCCCACGAACCTGCCACCGCCTGCAAGCTTGGCGAAGGCTGTGATTATGTTTCCTCCCTTTCCTCCAAGGGTCCTTTTTATTTTAAGCACCTTTGATTCGCCGCCAGGAGAGGAAATGCGGTCGACGTAGAGGTTTATATCAACATTTAGCGTGCCTATAACAGTGGCTGGCAAGTACATGCTAGGAAGTTGACAAAAGCCCATAATTAACTTTTTGAGACCAAACTGCGCAGTAACCAAATTGGTGCGGAGCAGTCAGTTTAAAGATTCTGGAATGTTTGAAGCTGCGGTGCTTTGTGGGAGCAGCCAACATAAACACAGGATTTGGATGCAAACAGCTTAAAAATGGAGCTGCAGAAACATTATTGCGTGTTGGAAGAAGAAACCGTCGTGCTGCGGCATCTTAAGCTTGCAAGGATTGATTATGGTAAATCAATAGCTTTATCCACAGGGATAGATTTGCAGCAAATACTTGTATTGCTTGAAAAATTGGAGGAGCAGGGATTGATTGAACGAGTTCAGGGCGATTCGATAAAAAGAGAAAACGCTAAATTTAAACTTTCAAGAGAAGTGCATAAACACCATCTGTACTACAGGTTAACTAGGAAGGGGAAATTTTTGCTTAGGGAATCCAAAGCGCATTAGGCGCCTATTCGGCAAGCGCCTTCAGCCTACTTGCAATTTCCCGTATTCTATTCAGGTAAGGGAAAAGTGCGTCAGAGGATTTTTCGCTTTCCAGATAATCTATTATTGAGTCAAGCGCCCCAAGCGCTACGGGAACCGAGCTTAACCAAAGAGGGGGACCACCAGAATACAGTTTTCCGCTTGGGGTCAATGCATATTTGCCATCGTCCATTTTCTGTATATAGTTTTCCGCTGCCAGCTGCGCAAGCACCGGATATATTGAGCCGGGAGAAGGCAACCAGCCAAGCCTGTTCTCCATCTCCTTCATTATTTCAACACCGTTTTTTGGACCTTGCAGCAAAATTGTAAGCACTATCAACCTTAGCATCCTGTGCCCGCCATGACCATGCATCCTGTTCAATTTAAATGTCGAAATATCGATATTGGCATATAAACTTTACAGCACATTTGACGCACCGTTTCGATTTAATGATAAAGCTTTTAACAAGTTACAAAGTGCCAGAATGTTATGAACAACGGCTGGCAACTTCTTTCTGTTACAACTTCAGCAGCAGCCCTGAGCGGCATGGCAGCCAGTGCGCTCATGCTTGCCCTGCCATCCATAATGGTGGAGTTTCATGTCAATTTAATATACACACTTTGGATCATCCTGTCATATCTAATAGCTCTGGTATCAGTGCTGACTATTATAGGCGCAATAACAGATAGAATTGGAAGGGCCAATACATTCAGGCTGGGAGTAATAATATTCACCATTTTTTCTTTGATCCTTGGTTTCTCCCCCTCCCCACTTTTCATAATAATCTTCAGGGTATTTCAGGCAGTTGGGGCCGGATTCATAATGACAAATTCAAGTGCCATGGTGACGGAAGTATTTTCAAATAGGGGGAACCTGGGGTTTGCCTTGAGCATAAATCAAATAGCCGTATCGGCCGGCTTTGCAATAGGCCCGATAATAGGGGGGATACTGACCGAGTTATCCTGGAGGTGGGTTTTCTGGTACAATGTGCCAATAGGCATAGCCATATTGCTGTGGAGCAGAGGCAAACTGCACGGAATTCCAGAAAGCAAAAATCCGTCCAGAATAGATTGGATAGGAGCACTAACATTTTCGATAATAATTACTTACGCAAGCCTTGTACTTACAATTTTTCCGCTTTTTAACCTAAGCTCTTATGTATATTACATTTCTATAATTGTAATAGCGTTGCTGATAGTTTTTCTCCTGTTAACCGAACGCAGGTCAGCAAATGCGATCTTTGACCCGCAGCTTTTTTCAAACAGACCTTTTAGCATATCGATGACTGTTAACCTGCTAAATGGAATAGCCACTGGCTCGCTGATTTTTCTCTTGACGCTGATATTTCAGGGGCCATATGGGATGTCGCCCCTTAAAGCTGCGTTTTACATGATACCCTTTGCCGCGTCATGGTCACTCATTTCCCCCCTAAGCGGCAAGCTGGCAGACAGGGGAAACGCCCCAGTGATAGCAGCTGCAGGACTGCTGCTTGTAGCTGCAGGCATGTGGATGTTATCAACGGTAGCCCTATCTACAACGCCCCTGCTCTTGAGCGCCTATATGGCAATCGTGGGAATTGGCGCAGGAATGTTTAATTCTCCTAACAATAAATTTATAATGAATATACCTCCACCGCACAAAAGGGGCCTAACATCTGGAACAATGTCGCTTTTCCGCAACTTCGGTTCTATATTGAGTTTTTCGCTGCTTATACCGGTAATTTTAAATTTTGTGCCGCTTTCCTCTCTGTTAAGCATATTTATTTTTGGTGGAGGAGCCCCCGCAGGCCTGTTGTTAAAGTTTATGATTGGCATAAAATACGCAGCGATGGTTGCGGCCATAACAGCAACAATAGCAATTCCACTATCCGTATTTAGAGGCAAAATAAATAAACAGTAAATAAATTTCAAGGCGAAAGGCGCGCGCCAGCACAGCAACTCTTTTATAAAGAATAAAATAAGTGGAATTATTGACCAAGATACAAATTAAGCACTTCGAGCTTTTATTTAATTTGATGTTGATGGGGGCAAAGGACAATTACGTAAAAATAAAAACAGCAGACCTTGCAGCAAAACTCGGAAAATCACAGCAAGCAGCCAGCATTTATCTGATTACTCTTGAACGCGAAGGTCTGATAGAGAGGCAATCCAGCAGGGATGGCACGGTAGTAAAAATTACGCAAAGCGGGCTTGACCAGCTGGTTACCGTTTATCTCCTTTTAAGAAATGAACTTGAAGAATCACCAACTTCAATAGTGCTTGAAGGGTCTTTATTCAGTGGAATGGGCGAAGGCGCATATTATATGAGCCTCCCCGGCTATAAGGAACAATTTTTGAAAAAGATAGGGTTTGAACCCTTCCCTGGAACCCTAAACTTGAAGATCGATTTAAGGCACATTATGGAAAGGGAAAAGCTTGAACAGTATAAGCACCTGGGAATTAAAATAGAGGGATTTAGCGACGGAACCAGGACATATGGTGCGCTGTGGTGCTTTCATTGCCTTATTGAAAGCATCAGGGGAGCTGTAGTGTTAATTGAAAGAACCCATTATGATATAAGTGTCATTGAGGTTATATCTCCTGTAAATTTTAGAAAGGAACTGAATCTCAAGGACGGGGATAATATCAAACTAACCATTTTTATTTAATATTGAGTTTGCTGTGCGCCAACCGGTTCGTATACCCAAACGGGTATAAATATTTGAAAAAAAGTATAACACTTCACTCTTTAAGGTTTGCATAAAGTTGGGAAACTAATGATAGTGCCGTTTACCGCTTAACAATGCGGTACAACTAATATTAAATGCTAAAAATTCTAAAAAATACCCATTTGTTTCAGCGTTTTCTTCTTGCCATTAATATGCCAGCCAAGACGGCCACAACGACTATTGCTGTTATAACTCTATATTCAAGGTAGTCTGGCTGGGCAGGCTTTGGTGCTGATATCTGGCTAAAAATTACGGGCATTTTATTTTTAACTGTTGAATGATATTTTTAAAAATATTTAACTTTATGTTATAAATTATTTCCAATGCCAGGCTATGTAACTCTAAGGGCAAAGGAAGCTTACGGTATAGACGTCAACGAGAGCATTGCAAGAATTGATTATCATACCATGGATGAACTTGGTTTGAGTAGCGGTTATGTTGTGGAAATAACGGGAAAAAATAAAACAGTAAGTAAAGTGATGCCTCTTTATCCTGCAGATGAAGGCAAAGAAATGATCAGGATGGACGGCCTCATGAGAGAAAATACCGGGGTTGACGTAGGGGGCTGTGTTAAGGTGAGAAAAGTAAAAGCCAGGCCTGCCAAAAAGCTCACAATTTCAATAATTGAAGACTTTAGGGAGATTGAAGGCATGAACATAGCTGTGGAATTTGATGGTGTTCCGATTTTGAAGGGCAACAAAATGATAGCGGTCTATTTCGGCGGCAGGCTTGTTTTCACCGTGGTTAAGACCTTTCTGGCAGGGGCAGTTACTATCAGCAAAAACACCGTCATTGAGAGACAAACTTGAAAGTATTGTTATACAAAAAGTGCGTAAAAGGTTTTTCCAGAACGTGAGGTATCAGAATTCGCAATTTGGGCGTACAAATTCTTCTAGGAAGGACCTTACGCATTCAGGAAAGCTTTTGTCAGCAGCAAAATTTATAAAATAATTAACAAAAATCACCTCCATGCAAAACAACGCGAAGCTGATTTCAAAGGGGGCAAGGATGCTCATGTGGTCAATGCTGGTAGCTGTCATAGGGTCGGTAGTGTCGGGGATTGTCCTGGTATACATGCTGTTAATCAAGCTGATTCCATATCTTTCGTTTTCGTCCAACTATTACATCAATTCAACCTCATACCTTAACACCACGAGCACTTTACCGCCAAGCACCGTGCCGACATTGATTTCTGGCATAGCAGGAGTGCTGTACATTGTTATAGGGATAGCCGTTGTGTTCGGCGTGGTTGAGCTCGTGTTCCAGTGGATGGGCTGGTCTTCCCTGAAAACGGCTGACAGCAGATACGCAATAGGCAGGAGGGGCCTTATATTGGTCGTCGTTGGCGCTGTATTTGCACTGGTGTCGTTTATGGCGCTGCTGCCTGAGCTAACTTCAGCCGTATTACAGGGCAGCTCGGCTCTGACCTCTGTTTTGCCGCTCATAGCAGGAATAGGCATACTCTCATTTGTGGGCGCAATACTGATCATAGTTGGGGTAATCATGCTGTACATTGGCCTCTGGAGGCTCGGTTCGTCGTACAATAACCGGATGATAAAGGTTTCAATAATCCTGGTCATTGTGGACGTTGTTCTGTCGGCAATATTTGGCGTGCTCCTCCCTGCAGTTACATCTGTAGCGTCATTGCTGGGCATAGCATCAACGATATTGCTCATAATTGGCCTGCACCGGGTGTCAGCGGCTGCCAGCTCCCAGGCAACCAGCAACGCTTCAGAAGTTTCACCTCAATGATTTTTTTAAAATTTAAAACACAACTTTAAAAAACGGCTTACGTTTCCATCGCCATAGCTGAATGATTTTGAACTCATTTTTTGTTGTTTGAAAGTGTTGGCGGTTGAATTTAAAGAAAAGTTACTGATGTCTTTCCACCCACTTTTGCCATGCGGTGCTGCTTCCCATTAACAGGCAATATATTGCCTGCAACCGAGTTTGACGCGCAACAATTTTTCTTCAATTATGCGTTCCTTGCTATAAAATAGAGTTTGCGCCACGATAAGTGCGACAAGTCAGGTGTTTAAAATCATTTGCCTATTGCCGTACCGCCTGGATGAATATCCTGAATATGGCACCGGCAATCAGGATTATGCCTACTACAAGATATCCAGCTATAACGTATCCCTGTGCGCCGTAAACATATGCTGCCCATGCAAATACAGTCATGGTCGCCCCCATTACCAGGCTCGTCATTCTAGTCCTGAAAAAGTATGGCCTTTCCCTGTCAACAAGATTATACGCCGCGGCCCCGACCAGCACGGCACCGACAAGCATCATTAGCGCTGGTGGCAACATCTGGAAAAAGCCGTAAGAGTTCTGGTAATTAACTGGAAAAAATCGGCTTACCGGGATTGAAAGAAACATAACTAACATTCCGCCTGTTGCAAGCGCTGATGAAAGGACAAGCCTGTTCATTGCTTTTTTTCTAGCTTTTCCCTGGACTCCTTTAATGCTGAAAAGATTTTTTCCTCCCTGTCGGTGCGCTGTCCCATGAAGGTAAAGAACTGGTCCTCTGTCTCCATCTTGCCCTGCATGAACATTTCCGACGCCTGCCTCAGCCTTTCCCTGTAATCTTCGTCAAGGTTTCCTGATACCATGACATCCTTAATGATAAGTTTACGGCTCCTGGACCTTATTACGAAATAGGCCATTGCGGCAGCCACAGATATGAGCGCGTAAACAATAAAATACAGCGGTATGTATGATGAAGTATTTGGGACAAAATAAAAGATCGAGAACGTTACTATAAAATCGCTTGCGGCCACAATTACCGGCGGGGTCCACAGCGGAAATCTGCTCATAAAAAGCGCATGGCCAGTCTTCCTTATAAGCATTTTTTGCCCCTTTAATCATGAAAGCGGTATCGAGCGTTTTTATTGCGCTGTTCGTGCTTATTCTGGCGTTCGGCTCAATCTTTGTGCTGCTTTACGCCATGAATTTGCAGCCTGTTCAGTCTGCAAGCCCTGCGCCCCACCTGTACACGGCGTACAGCGAAACTACCCAGTATTTCAACGTAACAAACACGGGCGCAAACATGCTTGCGGTTAGCGGGTTTGCGGTATTTCAGGGAAAGGGCGCGTTTGTGATACCCTACACAGCTTCGCTGAATTCCGGGCAGGAAACCTCGGTTTACCTTTACAGCGCGATAAAGCCAAACGAAACGATTGCGGTGCTGACAAATGAGGGAGCTTATGAAGTAAAGATAACATGAGGAGGGCAGTTGCCGACGTTTTTGGAGCCGTATTTCTTGTTTCTGTAATCTTCCTGGCCTCAACGGCAACCATGTTCACCGTTGGCACGTATTTCACGGAAAAGGAAAGCTACAACTCAATCATGGAAATCGAAAGCGGATTCAGCAAGCAGAACTTGACTGTTTACTATTTGCAGGCCTTGCCTCCAGGCGGAAGCCCCGGCATAGCAGTAACGAACTACGGAAGCCCGACGTGCCTGAAAGACCTCGTAACGGAAAGCAGCGGTTCTCTTTCATTCCGGCCCGAAAACGAGTGCCTGCAGTACGGCTCCACGGTTTACCTGTACACAGACGACCCGGATTCTGGCATCCTCACCTGCCTTGGCGCGCTTTTCATGGCAAACTCTTCGTCCACAAACCTTGTGCCGGTTTCAAAGGTCGCGATAAATACGACAGTTAGCTTTCCGCCCCAGCTTGAGTGGGTCCATGCCGGTAGCGGTCCCTGGGAAACAACCTCAAGCGTTCCCGTAAAGTGGTTTGTCAACGGCACCTATGCTCATGCCGGCAGAACGCTGACAATATGGGTTATCGACGGGCCCACGACCATAACAGCGGTTCCAGTGAACAGCAATCCATGATGCTGGAACTTTTTCTGGCGCAAAAACAATTTTTCCCGTCATTCTATTTCAAAATTCACCTCAAGAACACCGCTTTCTGCGGGGTAACCTTTCAGCTTGTTTATCTTGTGGAATACGTGAAGGGCGGCAAAACCTTTTCCTTGTCTCAACCCGCGGCATGCAACTTGTGCAGCCGAACCGGAAGTATTTGCCTGCCGTTCCGCGATAATAATTTGCGCCAGCGAGTTTCAGTGCTATTATGGTCCGGCTAAGGCATTTATTGAAACACAACTTCAAATGCGAATTACGCAAAATATATATGGTAATTGATGGGACGGTAAAAATATGGCTAAAAGGAGGACAAAAATAATTTTGGAGGTGGTGCCGGGCGCAATTATATCGCTTCCCATTTCGTTCTATCTGGCTTCTGCTGAAATTAAGTATCATCCATACTGGCACAGCTTTGCTGTTGCATTCCTGGGTTTTTGGTTCCTGATATTCGCAGGAGTGTGGTTTTACTTTTATTTCGTTAATCTTAGGAACGCTTTAAGGAGCGGAAAATCGTAGGGAGAGGACAATTGATGGCGGCCGCAATGGCTGATGCGGAAAAAAAGCACATGCCGCGAGTGTGCTGATTTGCAAAACACGCCCCATCTGCATGACCGCGTTTCAATGCCCGCAAGATACGCAGTAAGCATTTTTGGTCCAAGGCCTGTACTTTTTGTTTGAACCCCTGGACCTTTCAACCGGGTACTTCCTTTCGTTAATCTTTAGCTTGTTTATAAGCTCCTGCGTCAGGTCGAAGCTGTTCTTCTGGGCAAACCTGAGCACAAAGTACAGAACATCAGCAAGTTCTTCCCCTATTTCCTTCCTTTCCTCCCTCATCATTGCCCTCATCTCCTCCTCTGACTTGAACCTGAAAAGTTCAAGCAGCTCGTTTGCCTCCGTGGATATCCCTATCGCAAGGTCCTTGGGGTTGTGGAACTGGTCCCAGTCCCTGTCCTCGCAGAACTTTCTCACAAGGTCCTTTAGATGCTCCACCATAGTGTCTTTGTCATCCATATCACGATTACGCAATGACCGGTTTATAATGTTGACACGCGCAGTTATGGCTATTGGCATAATGCCTGAGGTGATTGATTTGCTGCCGGCAAAGGCCTGATAAGTTTCCGGCGTCTAGGTATAGTGAAATCTGGATAATGCCTGCCCGCATTTTAATGCTCCCGGCATCGTCCGCGATATTTTGCGGCCCTTTTATGGCGCAAGTTTAAATACAATAGCTGCGATAAAAGTTAAGGCGTCAAAATTTGGCTTCTTCAAAGAGTCCAAAAAAGAAATTTACCACGGATGAAAAATACCATGAGGAAATTATTAAATATGCAGGCGAAAACAAAGAGGCAGCCGGCGAAATAAAAGGGGAGGATATTGATTTCGATAAATTTTTTGAGCTATTTGTCAAGGTATGGACAAAATCGGGAAATCTTGCAAAAAAGTACGGCATTGACCAGGAATACGTCTTTAACGACATAGTTCAGGAAATGCTCAAATTAAACAACAGGAAGGCAATAAAGCACCGCCCCGGGCAATGAACCACAAGCAAAATGCTCAACCGGGGATGCCAGATAAAATTTAAGGCGGTTCAGGATTATGCCAATACATCACCAGCTGCTGGGCTATACCTAGACAGATTTTCTGACAGCCTCTTGCAGTGCCGGGTCCGGAATTTCGTCAACGGTTTTTCAGAAGCGGATCCACAAAGAGCATGAACAGCTTTCAGCCTTTCATAAAACAGAGTCAATTTAACGAATAAAAGGCCATCACCGTTGCTGTTGTTGTCAACCAATTGACAAGTTTTTGGCAAACCTGTCGGTCAACCATCCAAATGCCCTTAATATCGCATATAAATTTTCAGAACCTGCCCTATTGCGCATGCCCGATCATGAAACAAAAAAATGGAACATGGAGCCTTTAACATGAAACAAAAAACGCCAAGTCCAAAAGTCTGCCGCCGGAATTTTGGACATATCCCTGTCAGCATGAAACAAAAAAACGGCATGCTCCATTTTTCCCATGAATGAACGCGGATTTTCCATAAACAAAATTTGGTTTGATTTTCAAAATGTAAAGCGCAAGTTTAGATATGCTTCATTGACCAGCATCTTTATCCAGGAATGCAAAACGGAGGCCTGCGGAGCCTGCAACAAGTTTTCTGAAAGCCAAAAAGCCAGCGCTCTATAAGCAGATCATGCTGCGCAGGTTGCAGCGGAAAAATAACAGGGCAAAACCGGAGAACTTTTTTCCTGATGTTTTCGCTTTTTTTCATAGTTTTATTATTTTATATACATAATTTCATAAATCCATTCCATTCCGTAAAATAGGAAGGAGTTCAGGAAAAGTGAAAAAAAGAAAAAGTGAAAAAAAGCGGCTTTCATAACCCGCTAGGGAGGCTTCTCTCCTCTCAGGATTGCGTCAAGGTCGAACGTTGCTCCTTCCTGTCTGTGTATCCTGTAGTAGGCGAACCATGAGTCAAACGCCTGCACGATAGCAAGAACTCTGCCAGTTATTTTTCCTATCAGCTGCCACTTTTTGTGCGGTCCCTGCTTATTCTTTGTCCAGCTGTACGTCTGCTTCTGCCTGAATACGTCAAACCCCCTAACGCCGTGGCCTTCGGTGGAATAGCCGACCATGTTTATGACCGTCTTTGTGCTCATGCCAACACCAACGGTGTGAAAAGCCTCAACGATAATGTGAGAAGGAATGCCCAATTGGTACATCCTCTTTGCCACAGGCCTTGCAAGCTGCTGCCTTTCCTGTATTATTGACATGCAAGCTTGTAAAAAAATGCCTTATAAGGCGGCAATCAACGCTTATATATTTTGGATTGGCAGTAAAATTGCATTAATGAACACCGCGATCTTCTTGACATCCTTAACACTCCCGGTTACGTTTCAATTATAGAAGGAGAGCCGGGTTCGGGGAAGACAACTCTTGCGCTGAAAGCGTGCGCAAGGCACGGGAACGCAACGTACATCTCGTATGCCGACCCAGAAGTTTCGATAACAAGAAAGCTTAAGGTTGTGGAACCGAGGTTCAAAGGGCCATTTAAGGTTGTGAGCATGCTTAGCGGAAAGCCGGACAGTGTCTTTTCGCTGATTGAAGAAGCAGGGGCAGGGAGGAGCTTGTCGTTGTTGATTCGCTTGATGCGATGTTCTACGGGATAAAGGAAGAGGTCAGGGCATTCCTGCAGGTGATTTACGGCTCGGTCAAGGCAAAAAACGGCTCGCTGATACTGATATCGGAGGGGCTTAACGATGTTTCAAGGCAGGTCAGGTTCGTGTGCGATGCTATAGTTGAAATCAAGTTCGTAAACATGCTGGGGCAGGATGTGAGAACTGCCAGGGTGCTAAAGGACAGGGACTATGAAATAGAACATCCGCTGCATTACATGACGACAACCAACATGTCATCTATGACATTTTTATCCTTTTTCAATCCTTATTTTCATCACCGTCCTGAAAAGGCTGGCATCCATCTATTCGGGGATTGCCCCATTTTCCTTTTCACCCCTAAGAAGAACTTTCCCTATTCAAGGGACGGGGATTTCCCCACTCACGTTCCCAGGGCTTAAGCTCTTCATAGGTTAAATTCCTTTTCAGCATCCAATATGCATAAAGGACAAGCCTCCTGGCTATTGCAATTATAGCCTTCCTTTCCCCCCTCTTGTGCTTGAGTTTTAGGTAGCTTTTCCTCAGGTGGGGGTCAACCCTTATGGCTGTCCTTGCGCACTCAATAAGGTTCCTCCTGAGCCACCTGTTTCCTGTTAGAGTGATGTGCCCTGTATATTCAGTGTCGCCTGACTGATGCAATGATGGGACAAGGCCAATATATGCAGCTGCGTGCTTGGAGTCAGGAAACCTGTTTACATCTCCAAGCTCCGAGGAGAGGAACAAAGCAGTATACGCTGCTATCCCTGGAATTGTATCGAGCAATTGGGCGTTTCTGTCCGTGGCAACTTCAAGTGCAATGTCAGCATCAAGTTCCCTAATTATCGATTCAGTGAGTTCAAGGTCCCTCAACCTGATATCTATCTCTCTAAAATGAAGCTTCTTTAACTCCTCCCTGCCCTTATCAGAGAAAGGCCCCTTTACCTTTATCCCTCTCCTCTTAAGCATCCACCTTATTGATGTCTTGAGCTGAGCCCTTCTTAACCCATAGCTTACTCTGTCCCTGATCAGGTACCTCCTTTCCATTGTTTTGTCATCCGCAATATATGATACCGGCAAATAATTTGTCCTAAGCAAATCACCAAGTATAAACGAATCGCTCCTGTCATTTTTTGTCTTGCTTTCACCAATCAACTTGACCTTTGTTGGATTAGCAACGGAAACATGGCAGGATTGTATCTTTGCAAGTTCCTGATATATTGGCCTTATAAAGCCCACAGATTCAATTGCAACGTGCTTTTCATCCGCAGGAAACTTGGATATGAACTCAGACAGATCCCCGGTTGGCAGCCTCCTCTCCATAACCGTCGTTCCATCCCTACCAAGCACAGCGACCTGTGATTCCCTTTCGTGAACATCTACCCCGAAATAAACTTCCTTTGATGTCATGCTGCGTACATTGTCCTTCTTCCTCTTTAATTCTCCCATGTCATAGTAATCAATACTGGAGCCTTTACACCTGCTAAATCGTCCCAAGCTGGGAAAGCTGGGCACAATGAAGCTTGCGCCATCAACAGAATTAAATGCGGAATCTGCAATAGGACCCAATATTTTTAACGAATTTGAAATGAGTGTATCAGACATCAGAACCAGGCTTGTAGTTGAACTTTTTGTTGCCAACCTTATCAGGCAGGAATATGAGGTAAATTACATTATTGGACCAAACTAAAGAGAGGAAGAAGTGAGGGAAGACATAAGCGCTCTGATAGGGGATGAAAAGCTGAACATCGTTAAGGTTGACCCAAGAAAAGCGGGATACAATGCTGAAAAATTTTTTTATTCAAGCACGATTATTTTTTTTCTAGTTCTTCTTTTTTTAAGTAACCTGTGCGGCATTCCCACACGAAGGTAGCACCATTTTACTTGACCATTCTCGTAATGCATCGCATAAGGGTAATCTTTGGGTATCCTGTTTGACCCCCAGACCGTTTTCCAGTAAACGCCGACCGCTGGCTTCCCGCATGCCGGGCAGAGTTTCTCTCTCAATTTCCCTCATTGTCTAGGTATAAAAATGGCTTAAAAGAGGGGAATTATCTATCTTCTTTAAAGTCAATTATGGTTACAATGATGTCCTATTATGATTATATTTATACAGTGCTTAACCAAGCCTTCTGTGTTACCTGCTACCTAGGTTGTCATTAATATACTATGCAATAGTCTTACTACTATACCTAGATTTTCAGAGCTTTAGATGTAAAAACACCTGCCAAAAGCCGGTCGATCCCCCCCTTTTTTGCGGTTTTTGGAGAAAAAATCAGGCAATTTTTTGCATGAAACGAGCCCGGTCGATCCACGCGTGGAGGGGGTGGGATTGGAGGTCGACCGGAAGGGTGCCCAAAAAGGAGCCCAATTCGGGCTTAAAACCTTAAATAGAGCCAAAATAATAGCTCTTTGTAGCCTACCTATAAGGGATTGAAACGCGGAGGCGTTGCATTCTATTACGGGCTCTTTTGAATATGCTTAAAAAATCGTTCAGCTTAAATTATATCATGAGGCTATGGTCAATAGAATTCAGCTATCTTGACACAATAGGCTTGATTGCGCTGTGGAGGGAGTCGCTGCTGGCAAAAAGGGTCCTTGAGGGCAGGACAAAAGGGTACAGGAACCACCCGCAGCTGCAGAGGTTCAAAACGCTGAATGACCCGCTGAAAGGAATTAACACCTATCTCTATTACGTGCTGGAGGAGGCGAAATCCCGGGGCTACGGTTTTGACGCCCGCAAGATTGATTACAGCAGGGTTGACAAAAGGCTCAGGATAAGCGTTAAAAGAGGCCAGGTAAAGTACGAGTTTTCCCTTCTTCTTTCCAAGCTTGCAAAGCGCAATGCAAAACAGTTTGAAAAGCTGAAAGGCATCACTGAGCCTCTTCCAAATGTGCTATTCGTTCAGGTAGATGGCGGCACAGAGGACTGGGAGCGCGTCAAAGAATTACAGTGAGATTTACTCCGGAGAAATTGTTTAGGAAAAAATCGAAGCTAAAAATAGGCATTAGTTTACGATCACGGGTAAACTTAACTTATCCGGTTTTGGCGCATTATCGAGTGATCAGGATTGTTATGTGATTTATTGATTATGTGACAAGAAAACCTTTGCTTTCAAGCAAAATATAATGCTTTTTCTGTATGCATATATATGGAAAGGGCTGGTATTTAAACCCGATAGGGGATGCGGCAGCCGGGATTTGAACCCGGGATTTCCAGCGTGGCAGGCTGACGTCCTAGACCAGGCTAGACGACTGCCGCTCCATATAACATGTAAAAACAACTTTTATTAAGCTTAACTGTCAGGAAATTTTTTGGTCCCAGGCTCCTGAATCGATTTCAGCAACTATTTCCTTAGGCGCTTTATTTTCAACCTTTATGCCAAGTGATGCGCAGGTGCCCACAATCATCTTAACTGCTCCCTTAAGTGTTTTTGCACTGGTGTAATCATATTTGCTTTTGGCAACTTTGACAACCGCATCAAATGAAATGTTGCCCGCCCATTCCGTGCCAGCTTTTGCGGAACCCTTCTGCAGCGCAGCCTCCTTCAATATCAGTGCTGATGTCGGTGGCAACTTGACAATCACGTTGAAAGTTTTGTCCGAATAAACCTCCACTGACACCGGCACCTTCATTCCTTTGTAGTCCCCTGTCAAATCGTTAATCTTCTTTACAACCTGCATGACGTTCAGCGCTAAAGGGCCAAGAGCCGGCCCAATGGGGGGACCTGCATTTGCCTCTCCGCCTGGAACTATAAAGCTAAACGCCTTCTTTTCTTTTTCCGCCATGACAAAATCCAGCAATGTAACTCTTTTAAACCTTTATGTGACGTCAAAAAAATTTTTCAAAAACACCGTTCGGAGCTGAAGAAAACCATCATTAAATCCTGAAATAGTCGTTAATAGTAGCTTTTTTGGTCAAATTTTTTTGGCTAGAGCAAGGTTTTTATAGCAAGCCATTATTTAATCGCTGATGACGAGTAAAGACGCAAAAGTAAGTAATGCATCGTCAGGCTCTGCAAAAGTAAATCCTGAAAGCAAACAAAATGCAGGTCAAAACGCATCAAAATCTTCTCAGGAAATACCTTGGGGGGCTATAATTGCTTTAGCTATGGGCATGCTGGTATACGGTGTTGCGGAAAGCTACGGGCCAGTCATCGCGATAACCGGCGTCATACCAAAGGGTTTTGCATGGCTAGGATTAAGCGCTCCATTCATAGCCGCAGGAGTTGGAGCACTTTTGGCTGGATATATGGCGGATAAATTAGGCAGAAGAAACTCCTTCTTGTTGGTAGCTGCAATGGTGTTAATAGGCATAATAATTTTTCTTGCGGCGCCAACTAATGTAGCAGCCATAATAATTTCCTTCATACTTATCGGGATGGCAGCAATTGGGCTTGAAACGCCTGTAATAACGGCGATAGCAGAATCTGTTCCAGCAAAATGGCGTGGAAACCTCGAAGTAATTGTGCAAAACTTCGGCAATCTCGGCGTGGCCTTGGTCTTTATACCAGTTTTGTTAGGTCTTTCAGCATTTGAAAGTGATGCCGCGTACGTTCTTCTTTTTGTAGCTCCACTAATTGCTTTACTTATTGGATACTGGACAGTTAAAGAATCTATACCATGGGAAGCTGCAACTGGAAAAGCGCAAGTGGAAATTAATGAAGCATGGAAGGCAGTAGATAAAGAAGCCGAGTCAGTAAATGTGACAGCAGGCCTTGGTTTCAGATTTCTCATGATAACTATACTAGGCATTGCACAGGACGTGGCATTTGTTTATATAACATATGATGTAGGATACACATATTATCAGTACTATGTAGCAAGCGAAATACCGCTGATTGGAGGATTAACCATGGTAGTAGTGGGGATACTTCTTGGTATTTTCTTTGTGCATAGAATCTCAAGAAGAACAACAGCTACAATTTCGTATGGCTTGATGGTTTTGCTCTGGGCATTACTCTGGGGATTTGAGGCAATAACTCATAGCACAAGCGGTATCACTCTGCTGGTCCTCATGACTCTGCTATTCCTTCCTGTAGAATTGACATGGGGTTCCAGGGCAATGCTTGAACCTGAAATGTTCCCAACTAAAAGGAGAGGCACATACGTATCCGTAGTCAGGTTCTTTGTATGGGTCATAGCAGGCAGCATAACAGGCATACTTTCATATTATTATACAACACCATTTAACATAGAAGCAGGGGTTGTAATGGCGGTGTTTATAATAGCATTTGCGCTTGCACTAATGTGGCAGTACAAGGGATTCGAGACAGGAAAGAAGAGCCTTGCCGGGTTTGATGCTAAGCAACAATCGTAAATTTCTAATTATTTTTTTATATTTTATTTTAAATTTTGCATCATGAGCTTTACTGATGCCAGATAATCGGCTAAGCTTTTTTTCTGCATGCAATCGTTGCATATGCATGCGCCACCGGTGGTTTCCACGGGGCAGTAGTATTTGTATTCGCAGGCGCTGCAATCTGTTTCCCTGTTGCAGATGGCGCAGTTGAAACCTACGTAAACTGGCTTTGTCAAAACTTTCTCAAGTACCCTTTTTGCGCCAGCCATATCGGCGACTTCCCTGACCATGAATCCGCTGCCGCTTTTGTAATATATGCCAGAGCGCATGAGCTCCATAAAATCGTTCCTTTCAAGTTTAGGAAGATTAAACCATGTGCCAACCTTTATCCTGAATGCTTCCATGAACTTTAGGTTAAAAGTGGCAAATATAAGCTAAACTATTATCACAATTGCTGCAAGAAAAACAGCAAGCACAAGCATCAAGTCGGCTGCGCCAAATCTAAATTCAACCAGCCGCGTGGGTCTTTTTGATGCCCCGTATCCCCTGAGCTCGATAGCCTCTGCCATCTGCTGGCTCCTCAAAACTGAGATTACAATGAGCGGGATTATGACTGGCAGTGAATTTTTTATCCATTTTGCAGGGTTTTTTGTCTGCAGGTCGAGCCCCCGCGACATCTGCACCTCAACTATCTGGCTCAGGTCCATAGCAAGCAGGGGGATAAACCTGAGTGTGGACACGACCACAAACGAGATATCCCGGGGCATCCTCAGCCACCTTGTTATAAACTCTATTTCATCTGGAGAAAGGGTGGTGAAAAATAGCGAGGATGATACCACCAGATTAAAGAATCTCATGGAAATTGTCGCTGAAAAGAGCAGCCCGTATCTGGCAAGCAACTCAGTTAAAAATATAAAGGCGGAAAATGGAATGCCTACAAGCGCTGACCTCAGGGTTTTATTGATGATCTTTGCAAACGCTGATATAACTAAAATAATGGCAAGCATAACCAGCGACCTGTAAAAGTCAAAAATTGCAAGTGACGCAACTATCAGTATCACTGAAGCGACGATCTTGGCCCGAGGGTCCCGCCTCAAGAACCAGGAATTTCTGCTCTGGTAAATGTATGCTTTCATCACGCTTTTTGCCATTGCTTTATCATCTCAACAGCCTGAGCTTCATCAGCAGGGGGCTCATTCAGACCAATGCCGCTGGCTAGCGCCGCCAGCTGAGGGGCAATTAGGTTGGCTGACGCAAAAACAGTGCCGTTTAAGCTGATTGAACGCAGGCTACCATCCGTCAGAACTTTGCCATGGGAGATAACAATGGTCCTTGGGTTAATAGGCCACAGGAATTCAAGGTCATGCGTGGATATTATGACCGTCTTTCCATCCTGCGAAAGGCGGTTTATGATTTTTCTCAGGTTTTTCTTGTTCACCGCATCCTGTCCCACAGTAGGTTCGTCAAGCATCACAATTTCAGGCTGCCAGGCCATGACTGTTGCAATGCACAGTCTTTTTTTCTCACCCCCGCTGAGGCTGAGAGGCGGCCTGTTCCTGAATTCATAAAGTCCAAATTCGTCAAGCACTTCCCTGACATGCGAGTCAATTTCGATTTTGCTGAACCCGAAATTCCGCAGTGCAAAGCTTATTTCATCTGTGACGCTGCTGGCAAAGAGCTGGTGGTCAGAATTCTGCATGACCAGCCCAACCCTCCTTGACAGCTCGGAAATTTTCACTGACCCGGTGTCCATGCCAAATACCTTCACAGAACCCCTTTTCGGCTTCAGTATGCCGTTTAGGTGTTTTAAAAGGGTTGTCTTTCCAGAACCGTTTGAGCCAACTACTGCCAGAACTTCACCAGTTTTTACTTTAAAGCTTATGCCATTTAGCACCTGATAATCATCGTACGAAAAATAAATGTCATTTACTTCAATCACCTTGCATGTAGCCTCCCCACAAAATCTTTCACTGTAAGTTCAAGCGGGTCGCACATGAGTTCCCTCTGCACTGATATAACAGGCGGGACAGCAACGCCATAATCTTGCAGGCGGTTCCTCAACGCCTGTCTGGTGCTGTCAAACATTTTAACTGATCCGCCCGCCATAACCATGATATAATCTGAAATCTCAAGGGCAAGTTCAAGCCTGTGCTCAACAATTATCGCGGAAATCCCGAATTTGTCCTTCAGCATCTTTACAATGTTGATTATGCTCAATGCCGTCCTGGGGTCCAGGAGCGACGTAGGTTCATCAAGCACCAGGAGCTTTGGCCTGAGCACCAGTATCCCCGCCAGAGCAACCACCTGCTTCTGGCCGTCGCTCAGCTCGTAGATCGGTTTTTTTCTGATGCCGTCCAGAGAAAGCAGCTGTATAATTTCATCAATTCTTTTAATTGCCTCACTTTTTTCAACGCCTAGATTTTCCAGCCCGAAGGCAAGATCTCGTTCAACCGTATACGAAAAAAGCTGATTGTCAGGATTCTGGAAAAGGTAACCCACATACTGCGAGATCTCCGGCATATCCATTTCATTTATATTTTTCCCGTTCAGGAGGACGCTTCCTTCATATTTGCCTGCATAGAACTTGGGAACAAGGCCTACAATTGACCTCAACAGGGTGGTTTTTCCGCATCCGCTGACGCCCACAAGCAGCAGCACAGAGCCCCCAGCCAGGCCAAAGTTTACGTTTTCCAGCGCAGGCCTGCTGGAGCCACTGTAATAAAATGTCAAATTCTTTACTTCAACGACATCCAATTTACTGTGTTTTATTTTTTTGAAGGGATTTATAAACATGTCACAGGATAATTTTCTGCAAACAATTAAAAATCACTTTGCAACAGTTACTGAAATTGAGACCGGTACTTTACATTGATTACAGGATGCTGATATTCATAGCGTTCCTCATCCTGCTTTTCCTTGGCTGGGTTTTCTATTTTTCACTTTCAATCGTGGGTTTCACTCCACTGGAAATATTGATCATATCAGCCGTTTCCCTGCTGGGGGCGGGTGTCAACATACCCGTTTTAACTCTTAAAACGGATCAGCCTATAATGACTGTCCGCAACATAAAGTGGATGGGGTTCGACGTGCAGGTTCCATTTTATGGTGCACAAAAGGTAACAGTTGCGGTAAACTTGGGAGGCGCAGTGGTGCCTGCAATAGCATCGGTGTACCTTTCAGTGATGCACATTTCAATATTGCCCCAGATAATCATGGCTGTAGTGATAACGTCCTTGCTCATGCACATAATTGCGAGGCCCGTGAGGGGCGTGGGCATAATGACCCCCTTCTTTTTGCCCCCGGTTCTGGCAGCTCTGACGTCATTGATTCTGATTCCGTCATCTCCTGTTATAGGCGCATATATATCTGGAACCATGGGGGCTCTTATCGGCGCCGACCTTCTTAACCTGAAAAAGATAAAGAACCTGAATGCATCGTTTGTTAGCATAGGAGGCGCAGGCATATTTGATGGCGTATTTGTTACAGGCCTTGTGGCTGCACTCTTGGCTTACCTGTAGGCGGGTTAAGTTCAATGAACTTTCCCCTGCCCTTCTTCACAAAATTCCAGTCTTCCACTGCAAGTTCGCCACCTGACAGAACGTGCTGGGGCCACCCTTTAAGTTTCATGCCATCATATGCAGACCAGCCGACCTTGTACAATTCCTTACCGTCCACGACCCTTTCATAGGTTCTGTCTATTATCATCAGGTCCCCCGAGTTTCCCACAGAAATCGAACCTTTTCCCAGCATGCCAAAGCGCTTTGCCGCGTTCTCGGACGTGACCTTCACCAGCGTTTCAACGTCCAGCCTGCCCCTTTCAAATCCCTCCGTGTAGATCAGCGGAAACATGGTTGCCAGCCCCGGAATACCGCCCCACGCCTGCCACGGATTCTTGTACCCCACGTCCTTCTCTTCATGAGTCCCCGGCGCATGATCTGTGGTGACCATCTCTATTTTTCCGGACTGGAGTCCTTTCCAGAGTTCTTCAACGTCGTGCTGCCCCTTCAACGATGGGGCCATTTTTGCATATGGACCCAGCCGCTCTGCGTCCTTTCTGGTGAATATCAGGTAATGCGGGCAGGTTTCACTTGTGATGTCAGCTCCAAGCCCCTTGAACCTGCTGATGGCTTCAAGGCCCAAGGCGCTGCTCAGGTGAACAATGTGGGCATGCCCGCCAGTAAGCAAAGAATATGATCCAATTTTTGATATTGCAAGTTCCTCAGCTTCTGCAGGCCTGGCTTCATGGACGCACAGCTGATCCCTCCTTTCTGCAAACAGTTCTGAATAATAGCTCAAAATGCCTTCATCCTCCGAATGGAACAGCATCAGTGAGCCGGTTGATTCCGATTCAGCCAGTAGTTTTATCAGAATGCCATCCTCGGCCTGAAACGGCCTGCAGGTGAACACCTTGAAAGTTCTCAGCCCGAGTTTGTTAAGTTCACCTATTCTGGCGTAGTTTTTTGCCCTCATAAAACCCGCATGAATACCGAAGTCCACGTATGACAATCTGGCCCCATCAGCTTTCCTTTCCTCAAAGCTTGGTCCATCGTCAATATCCTTTACAAGCGGCATTTCAACATAGGCGGTTATACCTCCCAGAAGCGCAGCCCGGCTTGCATCTTCAAAATCTTCTCTGTATAGAAATCCGGGGTCGTGAGTATGCGCATGAACATCTATCGCGCCTGGAAGCACAAGCTTTCCGCTTGCATCGATCACGCGATCGCCTTCTATGCTTCCCTTCGATATTTTGGCTATTTTTCCATTCTCTACAAGCACACTGGCTTCCGTGAGGATCCCGTTCGTGTAAGTGAGCCCATCCCTGATGACAACGCTTTCCATAACCGCTATTGCAGCTGCAATATTATTAACTGTTTTTAAGATATGCTTATATATTATAGGTATATCCTATAATAATATGCATATAACTAAAAAGGAAAGGGATTACATGGTGCAAATAGGGCAAAGCACCGATAAGTTTCCAATGAGACTCAGCGAACTCGCAAGGTCCCTGGGGGTGAGCGAGCCGACAGCTTTCGAAATGATTGAAAGGCTGAAGAAGGCCGGTCTTGTAGAGACTAAGACAGGAATGATTGTCCTCACAAAGAATGGGCACGAATTTTACAGGAAAATAATCATGGCACACAGGACGCTGGAAACGCTGCTGTTCAGGTTCGGAATAGAACCCGACCTTGCATGCAAAGAGTGCAGCAAAATAGACTACCTGGTTGACCAAGAAGTGATTATAAAACTCTTTGGGAAGCTGAATGCCCCTGAGTTATGCCCGCATGGCAAGCTCATAAATGTGACCTAAATGTCAATACTGAGCTTCCTTTTAAGCCCCCCTTCGGGCATAACCCTGTCGGAGATACTGCTCATATCTATGGTGCTTGGCCTTCTCCATGGGGCTACTCCCGATGAACACACTTGGCCAATAACATTCAGCTATGCCATAGGCTCGTACAGCACAAAAGGAGGGATGAAAGCCGGATTCCTCTTTTCATTGGGGTTTACATTTCAGCGCGCGCTGCTTACCACGCTGGGATTCCTCGGGCTTGCCTACTTTTACATAAAATACAACCTTGACGGGCCTGTGTACATAGTGGTGGGGCTGGTGATGGCAATTGCTGGTTCATACGTATTGAAGGGCAGGTACATTCATCTGCCAGTTGATGTCCTGCTTGGGGGCAAGAAGCATCACAGCAGCAACGCTTCCAGAATCCCTTTGCACGAAGTTCATGAGAAGGAAATACCGCTAAGGATGACCGTGGTGCACGGCCTGATAGCGGGGTTTGGGTTTGGGGCGTATGCAACAGTTATAACGTTTGTGCTTGCTCCTATGGTGCCCTCCCTAATATACGCGCCACTTCCAGGCATAATGTTTGGAATTGGAACAATGATCATGCAGATTCTGTTTGGTGCGGTCTTTGCAAACATACTGAAGGCCAAGAAACTCAGCGAGAGTGACATAAAAGTAGTTGCACGAAGAAGCGCAGGAAGGACACTCTATTACGGCGGTGCGGCGTTTGCCTTGATTGGAATCTTTGTAATCTTGTTCCCCTCACTTGACACATTTGCCATTTCCACGGGGTTGGGCGTGCCTAATTTAAATACCTTTGATATGGGCTTGCTGCTTGTGCTGGCGGTTGTCGGGGTTATAGGTATAGGCGGCCTGATCAAGTCGTACAGAGAAGTGGTCAATGAAAGTCATCAAAAAAAGATAAATACGGACAGTATATAACCTCCTTGTGAGCGAAATAGTAATAGTTCCGGGTTCCTCTAACGCGCCGCTTGCCTTCCTGATAGCGAGACGGCTTGGCGTCAAACCTGCCAGGGCAGAAATTAGAAGGTTTCCAGACAGCGAAAAGTACGTAAGGATAGATTCTGATGTTAACGGTAAAAACGTGTTTATAGTCCAGTCGATGCACTTTAAACCAGATGAATACATAATTGAATCGTTGCTGCTTGCATCAGCAGCGCGTGATGCCGGCGCAAGTAGCGTGTCCTTGGTAGCACCGTACTTTGCCTATGCCAGGCAGGATGAAAGGTTCAAACCAGGAGAAGCGATAAGCGTAGCTGCCGTCGCCGGGCTTCTTAACGCATCTGGGATAAGCAGTCTGATAACGGTCGACGTGCATCGGCACAGGATACTTGATTTCAGCTCAGTGTTTAATGGTAAATGGATTGATGTTTCAGTTATGCCAGACCTGACCAAGTACGCAGCATCGCAGGGGCTGATAAACGATAAAACCGTAATCGTGGGTCCAGATGGTGAAGCAATACAGTGGGCAAAGATTGCCGCAGAATCTGTAGGGGTTAAAGAATACGGCGCGCTGCAAAAGAAAAGGTATGGGGATGAAGATGTAAAGGTGAGCGGAAGCCTTGACCTCAAAGGCAAGAACGCGTTCGTGGTTGACGACATAATCAGCACGGGGGGCACGATAATAGAGGCTTCAAAACTCATTTCTGATGGCGGAGGAAAGCTCAAAGGTGTTGCATGCGCGCACGGGTTGTTTGTAAATGAAGCACTCTACAAATTGTACAGCGAAGGAATAACAGAAATAATAAGTTCGGACACCGTCCCCAACCAGACTACCCGCGTTAGTTCGGCGGAAGCTTTATCTAAAGGAATATTGAGCATTGTAAAGTAGGGGCTGTCGGCTAGCATGGTTTAGGCTGCCAGCCTTGGGCGCTGGTGATCGCCGGTTCAAATCCGGCCAGCCCCACTTATATATAGGGGATATAGAAACACCGTAAATATTCATAAATGCGCTTTTTAAGGTCATCAACAGTATATTTGAATAGTCTATTTAATGGGTATTCGAAGATAAATCGTCGACAAAATAAAAAATTGTATCAAGAATCTAATATACTGGGCAGCACATCTTTGACCTTAATTTGCAGAGCTAAATCTGGTATGACTTCTGCATTAATTTTTCCTTCAGCTCAACTATGTCCCTTATTATCGAAGCCGCGGTTTCTTGGCCCCCGGCTCCCCTACCCGTAACGTAAATTTTGTCGAGCTCTTCGACGCTAAATTCAAGCACATTATATGTGCCTCCCACGTCCATGGGACTACCCCGCTTCACAACTTCCATTGAAACTTTTGGTTCTGGAAATGAAGACGCAATTAATTTTACTGTCTGGTCGCCTGCATATTTTGGCAGGTCCTCCTTTATTCCTGATATTTTTATGTCGGATATAGTAACCCTTTTGTTCAGCAGGTGATTCATCAATATTACGAGCTTTGCAGCAGAATCAAAGCCGTTAAGGTCAAGTGTCGGATCTGCTTCGGCTATTCCTAGCCTCTGGGCTTCACTCAAAGCTTCGCTCATCTGCAGCCCGCTATCAATAACCCTGCTTAACATATAATTGGTAGTCCCGTTTAAAATGCCCTTTATTCCCTTGAGTGAATTTCCTCTTAGCACCTTATCTCCAAAACTGATAAATGGGGTCCCACCCCCCACCGTCCCGCTGTAAAGAAATTCGACCCCATTTAAAGAGGCTTCTTCCAGAAGCGCTGGCATGTGCAAAGCAAGGGGCGCCTTGTTTGTTGTTATTACATGTATCCCACGCTTCATCGATTCAAAGATGTGGGAAAGTGATGGTTCGCCGGTCTTAAAATTTGCGGTGGTTGTTTCCACCATCAGGTCCAGGGACAGTCCCCTGATTACGTCCATGGGACGCATCACGCTGCCTTCACTGCACACCCGCCCTGATTCAGTTTTAGCCTTGTACGCTGTTTCATAAGATATGCCTTCCTCATTGACCATGCACCCGGACCTGTCACATATCGCGACCAGTTGGGGGACAATACCATACTTTTCCTTCAGTAGGTTCTTCTTTTCGTTTACAAGCCTGTGAAAAGCAGTGCCGACTGTACCGTACCCCAGAAGCGCTATCCTCATTGGGCAATCACTGAATGCAGCAAACCTTCCTCCGAGCCTACAGTTATTTCAATGCTTTCAAACCTGCTTACCGAATCCGGGTCCTTGAGCCCGTTTCCGGTGACTATCGAAACAACAGTATCCTCCTTTCTTATAAGGCCATTTTGTAATGCGCTTAAAAATCCTGCAACAGATGCGGCACTGGCGGGCTCGACAAAAATCCCTTCCCTTGACGACAGAAGGTACTGTGCCTGAACAATATGGTCATCGCTTACCTCAATCATCGCCCCTCTTGACTCCCTAACGGCCTTAAGTGCCCTTCTCCAGCTTGCGGGGTTGCCGATCTTAATTGCAGTTGCTAGCGTGTTTGGTGAAACAACAGGTTCGATCTTATTGCTGCTGTCGTTAAATGCCTTGACAATTGGGGAGGCCCCCGAGGCCTGCACGCCAAGCAGTTTGGGCAGGTATTTTATTTTCCCAAGCCTTTTCATTTCATTCAAGCCCTTCCACAGGGCTGTTATATTGCCAGCGTTTCCAACTGGTATTGTTATCCAGTCAGGTGCCCCTATTTCTTCAACTATTTCATATGCCACAGTTTTCTGGCCTTCTATTCTGAATGGATTTACAGAATTTACCAGGTAGGCTTCGTCGGATTTTCTTGCAAAATCCTTAACCATCTGCAGGGCCAAGTCAAAATTCCCCCTTACCTTGATTATATGCGCTCCAGCCGCCCTTGCCTGCGCCATTTTTCCCAAAGCCACTGCGCCATCGGGGACAACAACATACCCCCTGATTCCTGCACGGGCCGCATATATTGCCAGGCTGGCTGAGGTGTTTCCAGTGGATGCGCATATAACTGATTTAAAATTCTTTTCTATGGCGCGGGTGATCGCAACGGTCATCCCCCGGTCCTTAAAGCTTCCTGTTGGATTCATGCCTTCATTTTTTATGTATAACCCCTTGACTCCGCTGCCCAAATGAAGCGATTTATATAATGGTGTATTTCCCTCCTTTAACGACACCTTTTTATTCGGATCTACAGGTAAAACGCCGGAGTATCTCCAAACCCCTGACCCAGAAAAATTTACTTCCAGTTCGTCGTCGCTGTATGTTATGGTGAGTGGGTCTCCGCAGTTTGGGCAGAAGTAAAGATTTTTATCTAGCTTATCGGTAAAGCCGCAATTTTCACAAAAGTATCTGGGCACATCATAGGTTTACTGATAGTTCATATTAAAATCTTATGTGATTGGCGCATATATCTTAAAAAGGCCCAATCATGCTGATGCGCACGCACTCCAGCCACACACGGGGCACGTGGAGCAGCCCTCTTTAAATTCCAGCTTAGAACCGCATACTGGGCAATTTGCACCTACCTGCGTTCCTTTGGCTTCAACTAGAACTTCCTGTTTTCCGGAGCCATCTTCGTTCTGTTTTTTCGGGGCGCTTAAAACCTGCACTTTAAGGGATTTATCCCTGTACACAGTTATGTCTTTCACACCGAGCCTGTGGGCCAGCATAAATATGTTTCTTACATCTTCAGGCACCACATTTGAGGGCATGTTGATTGTCTTTGAAACCGAGCTGTCAACCCACTTCTGTATTGCTGCCAGCGCCTTTACATGGTCTTCGGGGTCTATCTCCATTGAGGTTACAAACACCCTCCTTATTTCACGTGGTATATATTTGAGCTGCCCAACTGTGCCGTTCTGTGCAACAACATCCTTCAGGAGCTCTGCGCTGTAAAGCCCGTACTTTTGCATGATGCGTTCAAACGCCGCATCGGTGTAATAAAATGAACCCACTGTTACATTTTTTTCATAGACAAGCGCAAATACCGGTTCTATTCCGCTGCTTACGCCTGCAATCATCGATATGCTGCCCGTAGGGGCAAATACAAGGTTAAATCCGTGACGGGTGCCGTATTCTCTGATGGCATCTGCCAGCTTGTCCCACTCAAAATGCCAGGATGCCCTATCATAAAATCCGGCGAATGGCATTTCCCCTTGTGCATACTTGCTTTTGCTGTAAATTGGGAATGGCCCACGCTCCTTGGCCAGTTCTACTGATTCCACCTTTGACCAGTACTGGAAAAATTCCGTGATTTGCTCCATAAAATCTCTAGCCTTCTGGTCGTTATAAGGAAGATTCAGCTCATATAGCAGGTCAGCCAGCCCCATTATTCCCAGCCCTATTTTTCTTGATAACTTTGTTGATTCTTCTATCTGCTCCAGCGGGTACTTGTTTATGTCTATCACGTTATCAAGTAATCTGGTTGCCAGCATTACGGTTTCCTTTAACCCATCCCAGTCATATTCGGTACTTCCGTCAGGGGCTTCCTTGACAAATGCCCAGACGTTTATGCTTCCGAGATTGCATGATTCATTTGGATATAGCGCTGTTTCGCCGCATGGGTTAGTGGCCATTATGGGTCCAAGGACATCTATCAGTGGATTGTGCTTATTCATATTGTCAAAATATATTATGCCGGGTTCAGCGCTCTCCCAGGCCTGGTATGATATCATGTCAACTACATGAACCGGGTCTACATAATCCACAACCTTTTTGTTCCTTGGATTTACCAGCGGATATTTTTCACCATTTTCATAGGCCTCCCAGAATTCTGGGAAGATCAATACAGAAATGTTAAAATTGTGAAACATTGCATTCCCTTTTTTAGCCGTAATAAATTTCATTATGTCCGGATGGTTAACGTTGAGGATGCCCATATTTGCACCCCTTCTCACTCCCCCCTGCTTTACGACCTCTGTCATGTAATCGAAAAGCCCCATAAATGAAATTGGCCCACTTGCTACGCCTCCTGTTGATTTTACAAAATCCCCTGCAGGTCTAAGCTTGCTGAAATTATAGCCAACGCCACCGCCGGCCTGAAAGATCATGGCGGCACTTTTCAGGGTGTTCATTATGCTGTCAAGCGAATCCTCAATATCAAGCACAAAGCACGCGCTTCCCATGCCATAATATGAGCCAAAATTGACAAGCGCGGGAGTATTTGGCATGAACTTTTTGCTCACCATCATGGAGTAGTAGGTGTCAATGTAGTTTTCTACATTTTTCATTTCGCCTAACATGCCTACTAGCGTGGACCATGGAACCCTGACAAGTCCCTTGGAATTCATTTTGTCGTAAAGTTCCTTCAACGCCCGCACATGAAAAATATTTAATTCGTACTTTCCCACCTTTAAGGAAACCCCTTCGTCAAGTTGTTCATAATTGAATGGGCTACCGCCGTTTTTCCGGAATACCCTTTCATCATATATTATATCTGGCAACGCGATGTGTATTGCAACTCGTGTAAACAGCTCCTTCGGAGTCTCTATTGGTTTGCCACTTTCATCCTTCTTTAGGTATCGTGAAGCAAGAACCCTCAGCGCATTTATGTCAAATGCCTTATCAACCTCATCAATTGTTTCCTTGTTAAGGATTTTTTTCTTTTCCTCTCTTATTTCAGCCCTTTTTTCCCTGTACACTATGTATGCCTTCGCTATTGTTGCCTGGTTTTTTTCTATGAGCTTCTTCTCAACGATGTCCTGAATATCTTCTACTTTAGGAATCCCGCCCCGGGCTTCAAGCTCATCAACTACAAGGTCTGCAACGCTCAGCGCTATAGCTTTGTCATTTATACCGACGGCCTTCTGGGCCTTCCATACAGCCTCAATTATTTTATTTTTATCGAATGACACTATACGCCCGTCCCTTTTTACAACTCTATCAAGAACCAAATATTATCGCCAACAGAGCATAGCGTGGGTCTATAAAATATATGTTTTTGTAAAATAGGTTTGACAAATCTGCAGGCGCATATATGGTGCTTTACATTATGATATGAAACAGCCGCAGATGCGCTATCCGCACTTGGTCAAAAAGTCCATTCGAGGAAGTGCCCATCCGTCAAGGTCTTGCATGGTTCAATGGCTTTCAGCACTCAGGTTGTAACAAATTTTGGTTTTTTAAGTTAATATTTACCGAATGAGCATAGCTCACTAAAAAGGTTTTAAAGTAAGAAAGTGCATTTATTGCTCAAATAAAATGATGGACCTTAGAATAATTAGTTACTTGGTCAGTATTGCTGTCTCTTTAATTATTGCAATCTACTTTATTTTAGGATACAACAAGCTAAGGAGCACAACTTTTTTAACGGGATTTACAGCCTTCTTGCTGATTTCCGCAGGCCTGATTTTGAATCTATATAACCTTAGTTTTGTGGGATATTTCTTTGAAGCAGCCGGCTTCCTTGTATCTTCTCTAATACATGCCAGGACTGTAAGGCGGTACCTTGCCATCGGCATAATTCCCGTAGCCGTTGGCGAAACGCTGGCTTTTTTCTTTTCACTGTATGCTGGGGTGGAAACTTTACTATTCTACAGTAAAAGCGGTAAAAAGATTAACATCATAACGGGCACTGGATTCATGCTTATTTCTGTGTCTATTTTTATGCAGCTCATTTTCTATGTGGTTCCAGCCAACTTGCAGCTTATCGTTCAGCTTGCGGGGTACTCAATGCTGATCTCTGCACTGGTGCGCTGATATGAGAAGCCAGATAAAAATCATAGTCGACATTCTTGATGCGCTGGAGCAGTCTGAAAACGGTGCTAAAATAACGGATTTAGTTAGGAAGGCAAACGTGCCATACGTCAGGTTGACCGAACTTCTTGATGAACTGCTCAAGAAGAATTTTGTCGAGCTTGTTGGAGAAGCTGGAAACTATTATAAAATAACCAAAAACGGCGCGATGTTGCTGGATGAGTACAGGAAATTCTCCAGCTTCGCTCAAAATCTGGGACTGGATGTAGACTGATATTAACTCACGCCAAAGCCTTGAGAATTACTTCTTCTCGTAAGCTCCTAACTCTTTGAAAACAAATTTTTTCATTGGCATCTGTGCCCAGCTAAAGCCCATATTTAATTATCAAAAAAGACTCTAAAACGGCAGATCCATATAGCAATACAATTGAAGCCGCAAGGTATTCCAAGGATTTTATAATATATTGATTTCTTATTTGAGGAATCGAATTTGCGGCCTTAAACAAATATAATCCACCTATCATGGCTATAATATATGAAGACAGTTCCGTAAATGTGTCCGGCGCCAGCACAACCGATACTGGTCCCAAGAACCACAGGTGATACCCACTGTACATTTCTGTAAACGAAAGGCCCCATAGCAAAGACGCAGTATCAACCATAGACATGGAAAGAATAAATGGTCCTATTAAAGGAATAAATGACATGGCATCTATCCTAATGTTATTAAGAAATATTACAGAGGCCATACCAAGTACCGTCTTTTGCCCTTCCCTTACTGAAAGGAGGGTCTGTTCAAAACTGTTTATCGTTTGGGGCAATAATTTTGCTATGTAGAATCCTGGCATTGCGCCTATAAATATTAGAAGTGAATAAAAGAGAAGAATTGTGCCTGCGTATGTAAGCACCTGCCTTTCTCCTGTATTATAATAGATAGCAAACGTAAAGATAAATCCTATTATAACAGGAAAAATGTACCAGTACGCTTCAGATACTGCGCTATAATTAAAAAATATTAACCCAGCCATCATTAAAATCAAAGAGATTAAAGTAATGAGCGGAATCAAGACGTAAGGCTTCTGAACGTTTAATATCTTTGAAATTCTGCGATCCCTACGCCCTTCGTTTTCCACGTTTAAAAAAAGCGCATCTCTCATTATTAATATTTTTCTTAAAATTTAATGCTTTTCTGGCGGATTATTTGGGATATGTCAGATTAGGTATTTTGAAAACAGGCTGTCAATGGCGTTATGATCTAATTTTTCATATGTGTCAGTGCTGCCCACATCAATCCAGAAATCATTTGTTACATATGCTCCTACCTTTCCTTCGGCCACCAGGTTCTGGATCATGTCTTTCATTATATCAACATCGCCAGCCATGTTTACGAACTTCTTTATTGCACTTACTTTCAGTATCAAAATTCCGATTGTTGAGTTTATGTTATAATTTGGTTTCTCTTCAAATTTGGTAACTTTATTATTTTCTACGCTGGCAACGCCAACTGGCAATTTATAATGATCAGAAACAGCTATTGTTGCATCAAAATCGTTTGTTATGTGCAGTTCATGCATCTTTGATATGTCAAGCGTTGCAAGTATGTCTGAATAATATATTAATACATTTGAATAGCCATCAAATTTCCCTGCAAGATAAGCATTTATCAGCGCGCCGCCATTGCCTTTAATATCTTCTCTATCATAAGAATAGTCTATCTGCGCATTGAACTGGATTCCGTCCTTAAAATAATTAACAATTTGTTCCGCCTTGTAACCCACAAGTAAAGTAAAACTGTTTATTCCGAAGTGCTTGATGTAACCTATAACATATTCAAGTATGGGCTTTTGGCTGTTGCCTATTGGCAACATGGTCTTCTGAAAATAATATGTCAAAGGCCTGAGTCTGCTGCCAGTCCCCCCGCACAAAATAGCAGCCTTTGTATTTTCCATACCATAAATATAGAAAATAAGTTATAAAACATTATTGGCTAAATGCCGTTGAAAAAATGAAACATATTCACGAATTTACGTCATAACTTGAATAACGTTTATATTAATGCGTTCTAAAATGCCGGGATATATGGTATCTACAATGGATATTCTGGTTTATACCTCGAATTTCGCTTGGATAATTCTCATAGTGGTATTTTTAGCATACGGACAAAGAATACAGATAGAATTATCCTTGCGAAGCGTAAATAAAAGATTGCAAAAACTGGAAAAGATGAACAGCGACGCAATGAATACATTTATAGACGCACTTAAAAAGAAAGGTGTCGCCGAGGCTGATGCAAAAGCGGAGGCTGACATTATTACAAATAGCTTTCTCATACAGCCTACAAGTCTGGATCCGCATGGCATAGTTAACAAACTTGAACAGCTAGTAAGGAATTATGAAGATTTCTTTATAGGTAGACTCAAGAGGCTGATGCCAAATGAACAGATTGTTTCCATTCAGAATATGAGTAATATTGCAGAATCAGCGCTTGCATTAAATGAAATATATAAATTTGTGAGGCATTACTATATATCTGCAAAAAAATATCATGATTACTATTCACTTATAATGTTGCAGATTCAGATGTCATCTATAATAGATGCGGCAGAAGCATATTTTGAAAGTATGCCTGCATTTATCAGCGGCGAAAGCATAGGGGATACTCTTGGACCGGTGGTGCTTACACAACTTTCCCCAAACGTTCAATATAAAGAAATAACAAAAGACACAGAAATGGGGGAAACTGATTTTGAAGGCAGGAAACTCTTGCTAATAAAGGCAAAGGGGCCTGGAGGAACTGTAGGCATGCCAGGAGAAGCAATTTCCAAGGTTCTTGACAGTTACCCGGCCTCAATGGTGATCACTGTAGATGCAGCATTGAAATTGGAGGGCGAAGATACGGGGGAAACTGTAGAAGGCTATGGCGTTGCAATCGGAGGGCCTGGAACAGACAGATTTGAAGTAGAAGAAGCTGCGGCTAGAAAGAAGGTCCCGCTTTATGTGGTCGTGGTAAAAATGTCACTAAAGGAAGCAATATGCAAAATGACTGATAAAGTCAGGAGAGCGTCCCTGGACGCTTCAGAGAAGGTGAAAGCAGCCATAAAAGAAAGGACAAAAGAGGGCGACGTAGTTATCGTTGCCGGCATTGGCAACACAATAGGCGTTCCGTGATAACACAAGCTACTTTCCTATTAGATTAAATCCACTTTTTCTAAGAATAAACCGGCAGCAAATCGAAAAACTTTGTTCTAGGGCAAGTGACGAAATATAACAGAGGCAAACTTATTTAGGGAGCAAAAGGATTATTATTCTGATTATGACATTTAGAATCGCTCTTATTGGTAAGACAAATGCCGGAAAAACAACAATATTTGACACTGCCACTGGAATAAATGCGCCAATAGGAAACTATTCGTTTACTACCAAAGAGCCGTCAGTAGGCATAACCTATGCTACGTCTCCCTGTGTGCACAAAGAATTTGGAGTAAATGATAATCCCGTTAATTCAAAATGTATCGCTGGTTGGAGGTACATCCCCGTGGAGCTTATGGACATGCCTGGCCTCATAAAGGGCGCAAGTGCGGGCAGAGGGCTAGGCACCAGGTTTCTTGCTGTAGCTGCCACATGCGACGCATTTTTACATGTAGTTGACGCTTCTGGCAGCATCGACGAAGAAGGCAAGATTGCGGAACCGGGATCGGGAAACCCGTTGATGGATTACAGAGAAATAGAGGGTGAAATAATTCAATGGTACAAGGGCATTTTGGAAAACAATATTGAAAAGATAATTAAAAAAATTGAAGAAAGCAAAACAGAAATGGGGGCATTTAATGCTATATACGAAGTGTTGGCAGGGATAAAGGTTGCAAAGGAGCATGTAATCCAGGCATTGGGTGATATTGGAAAGTCGCCATATGATATAAAAGGTATGAATGATCAAGAAATGTGGGAACTGGCGTCAAAAATAAGGGACATTTCAAAGCCCACGCTGGTCATAGCTAACAAGATGGACATAACTTTTGCTGAACGGGGATTTAAAAGTCTCAAGGAAACACTTAAGGATAAAATAATAGTTCCTGTAAGCGGAAATTATGAACTGGCATTGAAAAAGGGGACCGAGAAAAACGCCTTGGAGTTTAATGCCGCCGAGGACAACTATATAATCAAGGATGCCAGCCTTCTAAATCAGGAAGAAAAGAAAGCACTAGATTTCGTAAATAAGTTTTCCATGAAGGAAATGATGAGAACCGGCATACAGTTTGCCGTCAACGTGGGCACATTTAAACTATTGAGAATGAACGTCGTGTACCCAGTGGCAGACCTCAATAAACTGTCAGATAAGAAGGGTCGCGTGCTTCCTGATGCAATGCTTGTTCCAGATGGAACAACCGTGAAGGACCTTGCGGCTCAAATACACTCAGATCTTGCAAGGGGGCTTCTGTACGCTATAGATGCAAGGACAGGATTGAGACTGCCCCCAACATATAAATTAAAGGACAGAGATGTCATAAGTATAGTATCTACAATGAAAAAGCAATAAGCAATTTTTTTAATTTTAATCAAACCCGTATTTAAGGGGGACAAAAATACATCCCCCGTATTTTTCCACCTTTCCGTTCTTCCACACTCTGACCAGTTCCTGGTAGTTGCGGGGCCCAATTGGTGCTACCACAAAACCATCATTCATAAGTTGAGTTAACAAAATGTCAGGTATAGTGTTGGTGGAAGCCATTATAACTATTCTGTCGTATTGTGGCTTCTGAGAAAATGGCGGGTAACCTGCAGTGCCGTCTCCAAACACTGGCAGAACATTGCTGAATTCCCTAAGGTTGTTTTTTCCAAATTTAAATAAGTTATAATTGTGTTCTACGCTTACAACGCCTCCAAAATCCGCTATTCTGGAAATTAAGGCGGCACTGTACCCACTCCCCGTCCCTATCTCCAGCACATAGTGCCACCTTTCGATTCTCATAACTTCAAGCATTATTCCAAGCATGCTTGGAGCAGAAATAGTCTGGCCGCTTTCACCCAGCGGAAGCGGCTCGTCAAAATATGCATATCTCTCAAAACCGGGAAAAACAAATCTACCTCTGTCAACACTCATGAAGGCATTCTTGACCCTGTTGCTTTTTATAAGACCCATTTCAATAATTTCATTTACCATACTTTCGTTGTCAGGTAAACCATTCATCAAGAGCACCGCTTGCAGGCCTTTTTTTAAGCCGACCAATTGCATTTTTGACCCTTTCCTCAGAAAAGCTTTTTTCCCCACACAGGAAGCTTATTAGCCCCTCTGCATCGGGACTTTTCCACTCAAGATTTTCTGCATCAACAACATCAGGTTTTAAAAAGATATTTCTTACCTGTTTTACCAGATCTTCAGGTATAGCAGAACTGAGATCGCTCGAATTTTCCAACCTGCCAAACTGCTTTATTAACTTTAAAGCCGTCTTTGGCCCTATTCCCTTAATTCCTTCATTAAAATCAGTCCCGATAATTATCGCCAAATCAACTAATTGTTCCCTGTTTATTTCTAGGTTGCCTAACATTTCTTCTATTTGTATCATTTCCGGGGAAACGTTGATGTAAAAGTTCTTTCCGGGTAATTTTCTTTTGCCGGAAATGGTGATGTTCCTCAGCAGTCGGGGTGAACCAAATAAAAGAGAATCATAGTCCTGGGAAACTGAACCCCATGTATATCCTTTTGCAGTTAAATGGGCTGCTTCAGCTTCACCCTCCCCTGGTGCCTGCAACCAGGGCACGCCCATTAGGCCAAGGAGCCTCTTTGCATCATCAACCATGTATGATTTTAATGTGGCTGCCCTCACCGAATAGCGCTTCATAAGTTCCTGGTTGCCCTGAGCCTTTGCATCCTCATACATTTTTATGGCGTCATTTCTTGCTGTTCTTCTGGTGCTTATTTCATGCGCCTTAAGTTCAGGCGGCTTGCCATCGAACACATATACGGGTTTTATTCCCTTCTCAAGGAAGTTCAAAGTTCTATAAAAAAGACCGCTTATGTGGCTGGTGATCAAACCATTAGAATCCATCAAGGGGGAACCATCCTCACCCCTGATAATGGTTATGAACTGATAAAGGGCGTTATAGCCATCAATAGCTAGCTTTTTTTCGTTAAGAGCATCTAGCGTTATGCTTCTCTTTATATCCCCTATTATGGGCGAAAGATCAACGCCCAACTTGATAAAATGCTTACAGAACTAGCTTTTAACCTTTTACGATACCTGTGCAAGTTATGGCCTTCAGTTAGGATATGTAATATTTAAAACAAAAATTAAAAAGAAGTTAATAGCCTGTGATAAGCATTAATTCTCAAGAGATTTATAGTGATGCGTTGGACTTTCCCCTACTTTATATATTTGAATTAGAATTATATTACAAGCAACTGGCATACAGGCTTAACCAACAGCCGAGCAGGAAAATCTTAAATTTCCATGACTTTAGGCATAATATTATAAACATTTACCAGTTATTGTATAATTGAATTGGGGGGCAATAATATATAATGCCCAAATTTATGGGAACAAGTTAATATCACCCATATCATATATGGGCAGATAATTCATGACAATCATAAAATGGAAGGTTTATCCGCACTTTAAATATCAGATTACCGCTGGCACTACCCTGCTGCTTACTTCACTGTTAATAAGGGAGTTAGCTGAATTCTTTGTACAAGCTAATATTAAGCTTTCTTTAGAAACAGAATAATTCAGGATTAGATTTTCCATTTTTTTGAGTGAAAGAGGTATCACTTCTCCAAAATGTTCTTCCAACCGCGCTACAAGCTTTGCCCTCAAATAATGCGATTCATCAAACAACTCATAATCATCTAGCTCCCAGATTACGTATATTACTGCCCTGGCCGGTTTCACTGCTTCTTCTCTTAATTTTAATTTTATATCGTTAACAATGCGATTAACGTAATCGTCGGATGACTTGAGTAGGACGTTGGCAATGCCATGCAAGCTAGAACCCTTATCAAAGCTTTCCAATGATAGCGTTAAAGGGAATATTCCCTTTGAATAATCAGAAATAAAAACAGATTTAGACTGGTTAAGCCATACTTCCTCAAATAGCTTCAAATAATATCCTATTGATTTAATCAGATAACCGGTCTCTCCTCCGTCAAGTTCGGTTTGGCCGCTTGACCATTCATACGGAGTGCCGTTCCATATTGAAGCAGTAATTGCCAAATTTGCAGGCAAAGGCATATAATGATATCCGAAATCCTTGCCTGCGCTTAGCCCACTGACAGTTTCTATGGTATTTATCAGCTGCTCGTTTTTGCCACGCGCCAGAGGCATCAGATTTATGAAATGTTGATCTTGACTTATGTTATTGCCTATGAATTTTATATGATGGGAAATTTCCTCCCACCAATCTTGTCCCCACCTTTTTGCCTTTGGGGCAAAGAAAATTTCCTTCGCCTTGCTTATTGTTTCACTTGCAGGTACAATATCGCTCAACTCACGCTTCGAATTTAATTCTACTTGCAGGTTGCTGTCTATGGTTGCAACTGTTAACCTTAGCGATTCGTCAATCACTGGAAAACTTTTTCCATACTTTTTTTTAACGAAGTTTACCCCCTCAGTGGATAATCCGTATAGCACTGGAGATTGTAATGACACCTTATTATAATTCTGAAAGCGCCCTATTTAATTTTTTGCAAAAAACCCGGCCGGCCAAAAACGCTGAAAAAATTAATTAACAACAGGTTTTTACATTTTATCTTATGAAAACGGCTTTGGTAATAGTGGACATGCTAAATGATTTTTTGGAAGGCGCGTTAAAAACGAAAGAGGCAATTAACACGGTTAAGGCTACAAAACAAGTGCTTAAAGTATTTAGGGCCAGTAAATTGCCTGTAATTTATGTAAACGACCATCATTACATAAATGATTTTGAAATAAAGGTATGGGGCAAGCATGCAATGGCTGGCACTGAAGGTTCAAGGGTGTTTGCAGAGATCGCCCCCCACAAGGGGGAGTATATAATAGAAAAGCACACCTATTCCGGATTTTACGGAACGCACCTTGATTATATACTTAGGTCAAATGAAGTTGATGCGATAGTGTTGGTAGGGCTTGATGCAGATATATGCGTGAGGCACACCGCGGCAGATGCTTTTTTCAGGGGTTATTCTATTTTTGTAGTAAGGGATGCGGTGGCAGCTAGGATTGATCAATCATGGGAAAAATACTTTGTAAGTGTCTATGGGGCAAAGATAATAAATTCTGAAGATATTAGAAAAGCAATAAATATAAAATGGAAAGGGAATTAACTGAAATAGAACAAAAGTTAGATAGGCTTGACTTAGCCATTATTATTCACATATACAAATTTGGACCGGACACCCCATGGTTAATGGCAAGAAGGATGCTTGGCAACAGCGGATGGGCGCCAAAGCTTGACGAAGATCAGATAGCAGCAAGGTGCATCCAAATGGAAAACATGGGAATACTGGCCAGATATGGCGGAAACCTCAAATGGAAACCAACATCTTCCATAAAGCCATGGTTAAAGTTCAAGGTAAGGAACAGGGATTTAAAACCTCGCGGAATTTATTTTAATCTGACAAAAAAGGGAAAAAGAATTGCTGTCTATATGAAAAAAAGCGTTTTAGCATTTAGAATTTAATCAGGCATAAATTTTTTTAATTTAAATGGTTGCTCCAACATAAATCGGCTGTGGGACAAAACAGCTAATAGCCCATTAGAAAAAATCCAACAGTGACATTTATCCACGTAAATATAAAGCAGCAAATTCATATTTTTAAGCGAATTATGAAGCGCCTTTACATATACGTATATATGCAATAAATGACATTTAGTCATAAATCAAATGATCACAGACGACGACATCAGCAAAACACTGGATGAAATAGATAAGCACATCAGGGAGGAATATCTTGCGGCCAGGCCTAAAAAGAGGAGGGGACGTGGGGGCAGATTGATGCCCAGAGGATCAAGGGGGCAATGAAGGCCCTTGACCCGCTGATACATGAAGCTGTTTCCTCGATAAAGGTTAACAGGGAGACAGGAAGGTCGTCAGCGCTGAGCCTTGAGGACAAGGTCAAACTGCTGCTGATCAAGCAGCTTATTGGAAAATCAAACAGGGAGTTTGCGTACATGCTTGACATATTCTCAATGGTGTCAGGCATAGATGTCTCGTACAAGACAGTCGAACGGCTTTACTCCGACGAGCTGGTGATGATGACGCTGAACAACCTGCACGTGCTTATACTGAAAAAGAAGGGCGTAAAGGAGTCTGACGCAACAGGTTATGGCACAGGGTATTCACTTACAGTCAAGAAGAACTAGGAGTCGTATGCGAGAGAGCTTAAGGAAAAGGCAAAGGAGGCAGGCAAAACAATGAAAAGAGTGCATCAGATAATAAAGCATCAGGGCATGAATCGGTGCATAAAAAGAAGCTGTTTACCTATTCGTTCAGGCTGATGGACCTTGGCACAAGGATGTACATTGCCTTTGGTTCAAGCCTGAAGTCTGAAAAAGAGGCGTTTAACAGGGCAATGGGAATGCTAAGAAGAACCGATATAACTCTGAAGAGCATCAGGCTTGACAAATACTACAGCGTATCAAAGTACGTAAGCAAGTTTGGCAAGGGAACAAAGGTGTACATCATACCAAAGAAGAACGCAACTCTAAACGGCTCGCAGAAGTGGAAGGGCACGATGAAGGAGTTTGTGACAAACACTATGAAATACCTGGAGGAGTATTACAAGAGGGAAAACTCTGAAGCCGGGTTCTCCGCTGACAAGAAGATGCTTGGCTGGGGAATTGCCCAGAGAAGGGAAGACAGGATAGACTGCGCACAGTTCACCACTGGATTGTGGCACAACCTGTTCAACCTGAATTCACGCTAGGGTTCTGTCCCCACAGCCACATAAATCACAAAGCTTAAATTTTGAGGCAAACCAACTTCAGTGCGGTGGCTTATTTGTTTCAGATTTTGACGGTAGAAGATGTAATAAGAATATCGCCTAAAGAATTTGGGAATAATATAGAAATTGTTGCAATAAAAGCACTAAAGGAAAAGTACGAAAGCACTGTTTCATCGGATTATGGTTACCTTATTAAGGTTCTGGGTGTAAACGTAGAAAAGATAGGCAAAATAATACAAGGCGACGGGGCCACCTATCACAGGGCCCTGTTCGACGCTTTGTCATTTTACCCTCAGATAGGAGAAATAATGGAGGGGGAGGTTGTAGAAATAACCGATTTCGGAGCTTTTGTGAAAATAGGGCCTGCGGATGCGCTGCTGCATATAAGTCAAGTAATGGACGATTATGTGTCGGTTGATCTTAAGGGGGGTGCTATAGTGGGCCAAAATACAAAAAGGCAGCTGAAGGTAGGAGATATGGTAAGGGCAAAAATAATAGCCGTAAGCATAGGAAAGGGAATGAGCATGGGGAAAATAGGCATAACCTGCAGGCAGCCTTTTCTGGGGTCTCTTGAATGGATAAAAGAGGATGTGAAAAAGGCCACAACCCCACAGCAGCAGGGGACAAAGTAAAATGCCAATAGAAAAGGCATGCAGGAAGTGCAGGGCAGTAACGAGAGAAAGCAAGTGTCCTGTATGTGGTTCTGACGATCTAAGTGTCAACTGGTCTGGCATGATAATAATACTTGATGTTGAAAAATCAGAGGTTGCAAAGATGATTGGAACAAAGGTGCCCGGAAGGTATGCCATAAATGTCATATAAAATAAATGAAAAACTGAGGGATGAACTTAAGCGTCCTCTGGGGGATCTTATTAAAGATATTGATGCTAGCCCAAGGATAAAGGAGCTGAAGGGCAGGATAATAATCTCGGTTGGGGATAGAACCACTGAAAGATTAGAAGAAATAGGCCTTAACCCCAAGGTGGAAATTGTCGATGGGATGGAAAAAAGAAAAAGCCGGGCACTTCCGGGCAATGATATTGACATAAAAACTTTTGTAAAAAATCCGCAGGGCACAATAACGGCAAGCTCGATAGAGGCCATAAAATGTGCTGTAAGAATAGAGCAAAGAACACGAATAATAGTTGAAGGCGAGGAGGACCTGCTGGCAATCCCATGCATAATTTATTCAAAAAAAGGATGGGTTATAGCCTATGGCCAGCCTAATGAAGGAATGGTCATAGTTGAAGTGGAAGATAAAGTAAGGCGTTTAGCAAGGTCATATTTAAAGCGCATGCAGCAATGAGTTGCCTAAAAGATCTTGGACAAAACATAGTTTTATGCAAAAAGTGCGACTTGGGATCAATGGGCACCAACCCGGTTCTTGGGGAAGGTCCCGCCGATTCTAAAATAATGATTGTTGGTGAAGCGCCAGGCGCTAATGAAGAAAAGGTTGGCAGGCCCTTTGTTGGGCGCGGCGGTAAACTGCTTAGAAAAACCCTGGAAAAATTTGAAATAAAAAATCCCTATATTACAAATGTTGTTAAACACAGACCGCCAGAAAACAGGAAGCCAAAAAAGGAAGAAATTATCGCGTGTTCAGATTTCTTGGAATGCGAGATAAATGCTGTTAAGCCCCACGTGATTTTGGCCCTGGGGAAGACTGCAGCAGAGTACTTTGGAATCAAGTCAAGGTTATCCGAAGTAAACGGAAAAATATTTGAAATAAAAGGCATAAAAGTGGTAGCCTGCTATCATCCTGCGGCGGTTCTTAGAAATACCAATTTAACCGATGAGTTTAATCAGGCAATAGGGCAAGCAAAAATGGCTCTTTAGAAACCCTAGCTGCGCCATACCACATTGTACGCGTTTCTAATTACCGTTTCAAGGGGTTTGTCCAGTTTTATATTGCGCCTTGCTAGGGCCCTTCTGATATGTTCAATGATAAGTTCTAAATTGCCTTTCCTGTTAAAAAAAGTAAACGGTTTAACATTTTTATTTACAACGCCTTGAACATATGCTCCAGCACCCACTAATTTTCCGGCCATTATTGAAGTATTTATTGAAATCCTGGAAAAATCACCCAGAAAGGCCCCAATTTTAATTTCTCCTGTATGGAAAGTTGAATTGCCGAGCTTTACCTTAACAGTGCCATATGTATTTTTCAGATTGCTGCTGGTGGAACCAGCCCCCACATTTGCATTTATGCCTAGATATGAATCGCCAAAAAATCCGTAATGCGCCTTGTTTGTAAAGCTATCCACGATTGATCTTTCCAACTCGCCGCCTATCCTGCACCCATTACCCACAAATGAACCTGATATGCGGGCTGAACTTATTTTGCTACCTGAAGATATATAAGCTGGGCCTACTATCCTGCTGAACGCCTCAATTTGGGAATCACTTTCGATTATGACTGGGCCTCTGCTATCATCAATTATTGTGTAGTTTTCCAGTTTACCTTCAATCCTGCTTTTGGTAAACGGGGGATTCTCTATGGATTTTACAAGTTCCCATGGGCCTTGCAACAGGTAGCCTTTAACGGTAATTTTTTCAGACCTTTTTTTTGATCCTTTTATAGCCACTAACCTGCTTCCCTCATAGGCAGAATTTCCATCTTTTAGTTCATCTATTTTACCCAGAAGTTCAGGTCTGATGGTTGAATTTATTATCAAATCAAAATCATCCGTTTCATAATCAGAATTGTATTTCTCCCTGAACCTATGCGGCAACAGGTAGCCTGCGGGATTGCCAAGTTTTTCCCTGTACCAGTCTATTATTTTTTTGTATCTGTATATAAGTTCAAATGAAGGCCTAGTAAGTGAAAATGGCAGCATTCGGTTTGGATATTCCTCCTCAAAAATCGCATATTTCATGGTATTTCACCGAGCGATTCAACCTCTTTTTTTACAGCTTCAAGATACTTTTTCTTGCTCCCCACATCGATAAAATTCTTGGCATCATATGCCACTATTTTTTCTCCACCCTTTAGAGCATTGTTCACGGCTACATTCATTCCATATCTCTGCCCTGCAGGTATGTATGAAAGAAATTTAGGATCAAATATAAAAGCGCCAACTGCCACTGTTATTGCTACTGAAGGCTTTTCCCTCCATTCCTCTACGTTGCCTTTAGCCAACACTATTTGCCCATAGGGAATTTTGCTTTCAAGACCCAATACAAATATTGTTGCTAACGGATGGCTTTTAAGATGCTTGGTTATCGCATCCCTAAAATTTGCGTCTATTATTGAATCGGAATACGATACAAAAAACGGTTCTTTTTCTCTTGCTGCCACGTGTTTTAACTGCCCTGCGGTTCCAAGCGGCGCATTGCTTTCCATATACCTGACCTTTATTCCTCTGTAATTGTCACCAATCGAAGCTCTGTACATCCAGCCCCTTGAGCTTAAAGCAATAACAAACTCTTCAAAATTAGCATCAGATAGTCTGTCAAGTATATGCTCAATAACTGTTTTTTGCCCCAGCATAAGAAGCGGTTTGGGAACGGCAAAAGTAAACGGAAATAATCTAGAGCCGAGACCCCCCGCTAATATATAGGCTTTCATTGTTTATATCATCAAAAAGCAAAGTTAAAAACATTTAATCTTGCGATGCAAAGTTATTTTGCTCCTGAACGGCCTCGGCACTTTCATATTCCACGCGGTTGCGACCGATGCACCAAGGAAGGTTGTACACTTTCCACCAAGGAATAAGATTTTTACTTAGAATTTGTAAATCAACGCTCGCCTTGGTCATGAGGTTTAATGTTTTATGCAATGATCTTTGTAACTACAATATGGTATAACTGTGGTTACAGGCATGTCCAGTGACAAAATACCTTAAAACTAAATGTTGAAAATTATAAACAATGAGTGAATTCGGTAAAAAATGGAACCCACAGAACGATGAGGGCTTAGGTGAAAAAATCAAAGCGGCTGTAAGGCCAGAACAACCGTTAAAACCTAGGATCGAGCAGGCTGTAAGGTTACTTCAAACTCAAATTTCAAAACTTGACAATACCGGTGCAAGATTAAAGGAGAAAGATTCAAGGTACTTTGGAAAAGTAGTGATGTACCTGCAGAAGCATGACAGCGAGCATGCAAACATATATGCTACAGAACTAGCAGAAATAAGGAAAATGTACAGGATGCTAATGCAAGCCAAGCTAGCGCTTGAGCAGATAGTAACAAGATTAACAACTGCAACAGATATAGGAGACATAGTGGCAACATTGGCCCCTGCAATGGCTGTAATATCTGGAGTAAAGAAAGGCATAAGCGGGGTAATGCCAGCAGCAGAAGGCGAAATATCAGAAATATCATCACTGCTTAACAACATACTGGTGGATGCAGGGTCTGTATACGGCTCATCAATAAACTTTGAGACTGCTAATGAGGACGCAGAAAAGATACTTTCAGAAGCTGGGGCTGTAGCAGAAGCTAAGATGAAACAGAACCTGCCTGATGTAAGCGGTTTAAGCCTTGGCAGCGAAGAAAGCAGACAGTAAATAACCCATTTATTTTTTTACATATTTTTTAATTATCTTTTTATACTATTATTTTTAAAACATTAAAATATGTTAGATCACCAAAAAATCATTGATTTATATTCAGGTAAAATTAGCATAGAAGCCTTGTTATCTGACCCCAATTTAGTATTTAAGGATAGAGTGCTAATAAACCTGATTAATGAAGGAAAAAAAGCTGGCATGACAATCACCGAGATAAAGGGGTGGTTCATAAACGCAGTTGGGTCACCATCAATGGACCAATCTGATAAAGAAGTTATAGAAATACTTGAGAAGCTTGAAGATGATTCTGGCCAATGATGATAAAGGTCAAGCTTTTTGCCAGTTTTAGAGAAATTGCCAAAAGTGATTATATCGAGCTAGAATTAAATGGTAAACCCACCTATGGTGACATCGTAAGGGGTATTGCCATAAGGTTGGGCGTAGACCCACAAGAAATAAAATTGCTTGTAAATGATGAACCTGCTAAATTAGATGCCGGGATCGAAGATTATCAAAAAATAATAGCATTTCCCCCTGTAGCAGGTGGATGAGCTACATGCTGCTATCATCTAATTTTTTGGTGTACCAGCGTTCTTAACTGGTATTTATGTCTAAAGTCAGAAATTCATTACAAATGATCGCCTCTTTCATTTGTACTATCACCGTGCCGCAGTAAGTCTTGATGCTTTAGCGTATTTTGCAAACTGAAAGCTTCATTGCAAGCCAGTGGTGTTGCATATCAATAATTTAAAAAATGAAAAATAATAAACAAATTCCAAAAATGTTAATAAATTATATTATTTAAACTCCCTGCATGTCAGCACACCCAGCATTGTCTGATGAACAAAAAATAGCTCAGGCGGTACAGCAGTTAACTCCCTTGCTAAACAACAAAGGAATTCCGCGGAATCTTAGGTTGTTGCTAAAAGGGACATTGGACCAGTTACAGAATAAGGGCACTGGACCGGCAATAAAGGCAGCAAATACAGTTAGTACCCTAGAGGAAATATCACAGGACCCAAATATACCATCTCACATACGAGTTTTAATTTGGAATATAATGTCCCTTCTAGAAACAATAAGAGAGTAAGTTCTTCCAGCTGAAGCTTTGCACCTCCTAACGATATGTATTAGGTTAACCTGAGTAACTTATCCTTTTATTGAACGAAAATATTCTTGGATTATCTGAAGCCATTACGCAATGAGCAAAACGGTGTGGGATTTTATGCTATGGAATTGCTTTAACATAATTATGGCTAGATTAGTTGGTTAATGTTTTTATAAAAGCGCGTTTAGACTATATGCAATGAGCTCAAAAAAGAAAAAGACAGTAATGCCCATGTCCAGTGCGGGGCTAATGTCATTTTACAATGCCGATGAGCCTGGGGTAAAATTAAGACCAGAAGCAATCATGGGTCTTACAATAGGGTTTATTGTAATTTCTGTCATACTCTTAGTTTTAAAACCTTTTTAGGATTTATAAATTGCAAAAAGTAAATCAGAATGTGGGTCATGCAATCAGAACCACGTTTAGGTTGCCTACAAACCCATATGTATTGCCAATACTTCACTTTGTGTTGCTGCTTGTCTTTCAGTTGCTTTTACTTACATATATTCATGGATCTTTTTATCTGATTCCGCTATCTTTTGCATTTGCCATAATTTATATATTTGGGGCCAGAGCTGTTGCAAGTAAAATTATTTCATATGCGACTTTAAGAAGGGTCGCTGCCACGCACTCGTTTTTTTTACTCATTGCAATAATAGACATTTTTATATTTAAAATTCTAAACCTAAATTATGTATCATTTATAAGTTCACTGGCTGTTGTTTTTAGCTTTTCATTATTGGTTATTAGAGGAGAATTTTTTAGAAGCGTTTATGTTTCATTTGCAATGCTGTTAATTTACTTTATAATTTTTCTGTTTCCCTCTTGGCAGGTTTTGGCATTGAACGTAAACACGACTGTGATCATATTTTGGATTGTTGTCACAATTATTTCACTATGGTTTTATGGGACAATGAATGAAATTACAAGGAAGTTGATTGGGGCTGACGTAGTGGAAATAACTCAATCGGCTCTGGATGCATGGATGACCGGCTACTCTAAAGGGTTCGAGGATATTTTGGAAAGGAATTCCACCGAAATAGTTGCTAGAACTTATGTGTTTGATTTTTATTTTAAAGACAGAACCAAGGCGTGCTTGGTCATACCACCCATACATCCAGGGCCATTTAAATGGGTGGGAAGCAGTTCCTTGCCAGAAAAATTCAGCAACCTGATGCTTAAAAAAGGCTATTCGGACTGCATTGTATTTCATTCATTATCTAATCATGATATGAATTTGCCTTCAAATGCAGAGCTGGAGAAGTACATTAATTACATTGGCGGCGAACCCAGTTCAAAATTGCAGCTTACAAATTTGAATATATTTAAAAACGACGGTCAGTATTTCAGATGTTTGGGGTTTGATTCTGACCAATCAACTTTAGGGATAACTGTACCAAAGCAGCCTATGGATGATTTTCCGTTCGGATTTACGTCAAAGGCACTCCTCGAATCTGGCAAAGCTGGCAAGGAATTGGTGTTAATTGATGCTCATAACAGGCTTGCAACAAAATTTGGAGATATAAACTATGATGAGGTGTTTAAAGAATGTAGCAGCTCCAAGAACGAGGGTTCTCCGAGCTTGTATGTTCAGTTTGAGCGGATTGACGCGGAGATTCCTGAAATTGCTGGCGCAGGCATTCATAAACTTACTATTTCAGACCTCCATGAAACTATTAAATTATTATGCGCTGATTCTAATAATTCGCTGCCAGAAGCCACAGATACAATTGAAAAAGGGCTAGGAATGGTGTTGGTTACCAGCGATACCCATCAAACATCAACTTTTATGAACTCGAAGGGGTACTGGGCATTCGGCGACTTGACTGATGCAAATTATATTATAAAAACTCTAGAACACAGAGCGACTGACCGCCTAATGGAGGCTCAAGTGTACCTTAATATGTGGGACACTAAAATCAAGGTGATGGGATCAGAAGGAGTTACCAAATTAAAAAATTCTATGAAATTGGCCATGGGCAGGTTTAGGATTTATATGATAGCGCTTTTATGTATGTACATTGTAAGTTTATTAATCAAATGATATATTTATTGATTATGTGACAAGAAAACCTTTGCTTTCAAGCAAAGGATGAATTGTCAAAAATGGCGGCCAAATACATGTTTTTGTATAATAATAAAGGAATGAGTGAGACGCAACAGGAAAGTGAGCAGAACTTCGCGTGCAGCGCATCGGCTCCCGTACTCACTGGTTCCAGAATAAGCGATGTCTCCCATGTGGAGATGGGGGAACATAAGCCCATGGGTCTTAAAAAGACCCAGAATGCCCGCAGAGGAAATGACCTCTACGCTTCATGGAGGGTAACCTTCATGGAGAGCAAGCTGGTTCCATTGAAGCGGGACCCGGCGCGCTTTAGCGCGACGTAGTTCACAAATTGCGCGAGCACACATCTCGTCATTATGCGTTTTGCGGCCCAAGTTGATGCCTGTTAATGCCAAATGGCAGGTTCTATGATTATCTAATCCTTCTTGGATGTTTATGTAACGTTTATAAAGTTTAAGATCAACATTAAATTTTAATGGTTAAATTAGAATATGAAGATACATTTGTCAAAGTTGCAGGCATACTTGGCGACGATGATTATATTAGGGTAGCGCGTGCGCTGCTAAACAACCCAGATGCTACAGACGAAGAAATTGCAAGCGCAACTGGGTTGAAGATAAACAAGGTAAGGAAGGTGCTTTATGACCTGTTTGAGAGGGGACTAATAGTGGGGATTAAGGACAAGGACCCTAAAAAAGGCTGGTTTATGTACAGATGGAAAATTCAACATGACCAGGTAGAAGTCTTCCTTAATAAGCAGAGGTCAGTAATTTTAAGAAAACTGAGAGAAAGGCTTGATTATGAAAGATCGCATACATTTTATTGGTGCGGTACGCCTACATGCAAAAAATACATTTTTGAAGAGGCCATAGAACTCTTTTTTGTGTGTCCAGAGTGCGGTAATCCACTGAAGGAGGACAGCAATAAGGACCTAATAGCTGCTTTAGAATGGAAAATAAATCAAATAGAACAGGAAAACATAAAAAATAGTGAAAGAAAAAATTCCCTTTAACCGGTTGATCCGAGAATGCTTGTTCCTTTCTTGTTTTCCAGCATTTCATTAATATCAAATAAATGGCCTATTGTGGCTGATTCTCCGCCAGCTTCAACGAACCTGATTGTAGCTAGGACCTTGGGTCCCATGCTTCCTGCTTTAAAATGACCTGCTTCGTAATATTTCCTCATTTCCTCTACAGAAACCCTTTCTAATTTTTTCTGTTGTGGTGTTCCATAGTTAAGATATGCCCCATCCACGTCTGTGGCTATTATGTATTTGCTTGCACCCAGCAGTGTAGCAAGCCTCTGGCCTGCAAGGTCTTTGTCAATCACCGCTTCAACACCGGTTGCTATTCCATCCTTTTCTATTACGGGTATTCCACCGCCTCCGCTGGCCACAACTATAAAGCCCGCATCAACCAGCGTTTTTATGGCATACCTTTCAGCAATAAGTTTGGGATCTGGTGATGGCACAACCCTCCTGTACCCCCTTCCTGAATCTTCCTTTATTACCCAGTTAGGGAAGGTTTGCTTGATCTTTTCTACATCTTCTTTGGTGTAAAATGCACCAACTGGTTTGGTTGGGTTGGAAAATGCCGGGTCATTTTCATCTACTATTGTCCTTGTAACTATTGTGGTAACATATTTGTCTATTTTTCTGCTCTTCAGCTCATTTCTTAAAGCCTGCTGAATCATATAGCCTACAAATCCCTGTGTCTCTGAGCCGGCTACGTCCATAGGAAAAGCCGGCAGGTTGTATACCTTTGTGCCAGCGTCGTGCCTTAAAAGGGTGGCGCCTACCTGCGGCCCGTTGCCGTGGGTAACAACAACCTTGTAACCTCTTTCTATAACATCGGCTATCTTCTTTGTAGTCATTTTTGTATTCTCATATTGTTCTTCAAAGGTTCCCTTCTGCCCTTTCTGAAGTAATGCATTGCCTCCTAATGCTATTACAATAAGATTCTTTTCAGACATATTTCCTTCGTAAACCCCTTAACCCGGGTGTATATTAATTTTGTGAAATTGCTGCTGTGTCCAATTACTGATTATTCTGCTGCAATCTTGCTTTAATGTTATACCCCATCATGGGTCATCCTCATGAACATGTTGTACAGTGATACCTTAATCACCATCTCCCTGGCCATGTTCACGAA
>JAMCTX010000020.1 GCA_023381255.1 Nitrososphaerota archaeon | reverse complement strand
TTCAGGACAGAGCTCAACAGGTGGCCCTACAGGTCATTCCAGAAAATGGTTGAGTACAAGTCGTCATGCAAGACTGTTTACGTGAACCCAAGGGGGACCTCATCCGAGTGTCCCGTGTGCGGGAGCAAGCTTAGGCATCCGACGTGGGGGATTTCCGTATGCAAAACATGCGCCGTTAGCTACGACAGGAACAGGCTGGCTTCATTGGCCATAACCCTGCGTGGACTGCGGCTGTGCGGCTACCCGTTTACCGTGAGTGCGGACGCCTCTTGGCTTACAATGAAGAATGAGTACCTGTACACCGGCCATCAGCCTAAGATGGCCAGAGCGGGCATGACAGAGGAAGCCAACGCTCCGAATGTGGGTTATAAGAAATTATAACCTTTCAGAAACGGGACGGGTACTTTTCGAAGGAATTTATCAAGACTGCAAAATCCGTTACCGCATACGATATCGACAACAGCGCTTTCAGCGAATTGCAGAAGGCAGGCGTGAAAACCATCAGGGCGGATTTGTGCAGGGGGCAGGATGGGATCTATGACCTCCTGTTCATGGCAAACGTTTATCACGGGATCAGGAGGGCATGCAAGGACGCGATTTTGAACAATTTTAAAATGATGACAAGGAAATATGTTGCCATAATGGATTTCAAAGAAGACACTTTTTTCGGGCCGCCATTTAAGATAAAAAAGGAAGAAGTAATCAGCGATATGGAAAAACACGGGTTTACGCTGGTTAGATCAAAGGACCTCAGATTCCATTATATTACGCTTTTCAAAAAGCAGTAGTTGGCATACAACAGTGTTTTTGGTTAGCATAGTATTCGCTCTGGCATAACAAAACGCTTAAAGCCATGTATTTTAGCATGAAATGTAAGCGGGGGTGCCCTAGCCAGGTCAATGGGGGTGGACTTAAGATCCACTGGTGTTGACCTTCGTGGGTTCAAATCCCACCCCCCGCATATAAATTTGCGGGTTCATTGCGGTAAGGTGCAAGTTACCGCATCACCATACCATACCAATTGGTTCACGGCATGCCGCCCCGCTAATACCAGCCATATTCTCTAGAAAAGATGCGAAAAATAAATTGACCAGAACATTAGAGCATTTAGGCGGTGTTTTCTAGAACAAATCTCCATTCTGGCTTTATCAAGTTCACCTGTTGTTCGTTGAAAAGTTTTTTGTATTCATTTTCGTAATTTGCCCACACCTCATTAGCAAAGTTAGACCATTCATTGTATGCATCTTTATCATAGAATTTGAATGTGCCATCATCTTCCACATCTTGGTAACCAGCTTCTCTATTTGCCAATTTCTTTCCTAGAGTTGAAAGCTGCTTTAATAATTCAGCATTTGGAATTGTTGGCTTTGCTTGGATTAGAAATACCACATATGTCATAATGAAACTATTATTATGATAAATATCAGTAACATGATCATGTACAGCATGTACGTGCTTATGGAGCTGTTCATAACGTAGTATGTTACAGCCTTGGTCAGTTTTTTATAAGCCCTTGTTATAAAGTACAAAAATTGCCAGAAAACGTTCTTTGTGATGTTATAATGCGTTGGCCTGTAAAATATTTTCAGCATTAATATTATGTTGTGGCTAAACGCCGTTGACGTGTACTTTTCCCCTTGTGCTTCCCCGTTATTCCATACTGGTGCCCTTCTGGCTTTTGGCCTTCCAAATATTGCTACAGTCAACAAGGAAAACGCACCGATAAGGATGCCTATGTATAGCGGATCTATGCCGCCAAAAGTCGAAGTCGAGCTCTTGAGAGAGAAGATTATAAAATAATTGTACAGTGAAGGGGCCGATCCAATATATGATGAATCAATTGCCCCCACAATAACCGAGGCAGTTAAACCAGAAAGCAAAACAATTATTCCCATCAGAAATGCCCATGCATTACTTTTTTTAATTGACAAAGAAAAAGCCCCGGAGAAAGCAAAGAATTTAATCATGACGCTGGTTGCCATTCCTTCAGCAATGGCAATAACTATTCCAGAAATTATGAATACAACGCCAAGAAGCGTATATCGTTCAACATATGCAAGCATAAATGTAATTTCGAGGAGCATCCATGTAGCAACACCTCCCAAGCTGGGTAGGAGCCCTGACAGCGACGAAGTTAACAATGCCTTTCCTGCATCTATAGTTAACGAGCGCGGCCCATTTGACTGACTAAGTGATTCACCGTCTACCAGTCCGCTGATCATGAATAGCCCTGTTTTTCCAAATGTGTGGGCCATGCCAAATAACAGGGCTCCAACTAGCGCAAAATACTTGATGGTTAAATTTGGACTTAAAAGCGCGGCTCCAAACAGTACAAGTATGGAACCGTTGTTTTCAATGGTGCTGTAGGCTGGCAGTTTTTTATAGTGATCAGTAGTGTGCGCATAGAGGGCGCCGAAAAAAGCCGTAAACGCGCCGGTGCCAAGCAATAGCAGGCCCAGCTGGACATCTGCTGGGCTTATCCCTATCATTTTTACTATTCCATATGCACCCATCAGGGTCATTGTTCCACTCAGGGCCGCTGAAGCGTTGGCCGGAGCTTCGCCGTGAGCTGCAGGCAACCACTCTACAAGCAGAAATGGGAACGACCCCATTTTTATTAGAAAACCCATGACTGTCAGGTCAAGAGGCAATGAGGAAGAAAGGTGAACAAATGCCAGAGAACCAGTTTCTGAATAGGCCAGGCTAAAGCCCAATAGTATCATCATGGTGCTTATTTCACTGAATGCCATAAAAAGAAATGGGGGTGATTCATTGCTTTTATTCAAGCCAAGTATAAAATATGATGAAATACTCATGATTTCCCAGCCTGCCAGAAACAAAATGAAGTTGTTTGCAGTTAGGACCAATGACATACCAGCTATCATGATTGAAAGGAGTGCCGAAAGCCACTTACCATATTTATCATAGGATAGAGAGTACAGTGATATCATAGCCCAAGAAATTGATGCAACTAGCCAGAAAGCGTGTAGCAAACTGAAACTTAGTACGCTAATTGCTGCAAAAACTATAGCGGAAAATGCTATCGCTATATACCCCAGTTTTTTATTGAATACAGCTATGAGAACTGATGCAGAAAGTAAAATGACTGGAAGTATCATTTTTTATTTCGCCCCAGCTTAATGAGGACATCCAGCATTGTATATGGGTTTGGCGGGCTTCCGGGTATAACCGCATCAAACTTTAGCGGAAAATCGTTTACCACCGCACAGGAACATCCAGCCACTACCAGTTTCGGTTCAGGCATTGCCTGATAAGCCCTCATAAGTGGCTCTCTCATGCTTTCACTTAATGGTCCGAGGACGACCAGCGCGTCAGCTTGTCTTGGCGTGTTTACAAAAAATATTCCTAACCTATTCATGTCATAATGTGGGCTGGTCAGTGCGTTGATCTCCTGATTGCATCCGCCGCAAGAACCAACATCAATGGTGTATACATGCAGCGACTTGCTGAACATTCCATTAGTCCTGTAAATTTTACCTATTCTCACGTTTCCGGTTGGCTTATAATTTGGATAGCACCTTCTGCAAAATATGCACCTTTCTGGAATCCACCTGCCATTATCTATCGCACCTGTGGGGCACTCAGCGGGTCCCTCCCCTGAAATTTCGGTGGACCATCCTGGCTTATATTCGGGGTCACCCACAGGGAAACGCTCTGTCTTTACTCCCTTTTTTATACCTCTTAAAAACCAGCTCATGTAAATGACACCCCCAGTTCCGACGCCCAAACCCCAAAACTCTCCCAGTTGAACTGAAAATCGGTAAAAATATTGCCTGCCATTGACCTTGCAAAAAAGGCAAGGTTTCTATCTGAAGGCGAGAGGAGATATATCTCCTGTACCTTTTTATCATTGATTCTGACATAATATGCAAGGTCCCCTGAGGGTGACTCTACCCTGCCTATTCCAACATCATTATGCACAGATGGATTGGGAAAGCCCCTTTTTCCAATTAAATCCAGTGCACGCTCCACTAATTCGGTTGAAGTGGGTATTTCACTGGCCCTTATTAGGAATCGGTCAAGAGCATCACCTCTTCCTTCAGCCTTGAACAGATCTGTCTTGCTCCTAAACCCCAGGTCTTTATATGGGAGGTCAACTTCATTTCTGGCATCATAGTCATATCCTGCAGCTCTTGCAGCTGGTCCTATCAGGTCATCTGAACTAATAGTGCCATTTTTCTCAAGCCTGTCTATAAAAATGCGCGTCCCAAGCAGACCGTCAAGCGCCTTTATGAACTCCTTGTTTATTGATTTTAACTCTTTGCCCAGACCGTCATACTTGTTTACATTGCTGTTAAAGAAGAACCTGTGTCCATATGCTCTGTCTATAGACCTGTTTACAAGTTCGCGCAGGTAAAAGATCCAGTTTGACGCTACGCCCTGAGACGAAGCATCAACCATTCGCCCTATAACGTGAAGGTTGTTCCTGATCCTTTCCAGCTCCATCTTCAGAATCAAATCTATTTTCATATAATAGTCAATCTCTTTGCTAGATGCGAGCAGGAAGGCAGTTGCATGTGAAGCTGAAAATGCGGCATTTATCCTCTGCACAGCAAACACCGCGTCATTTATGTTCAATCCTGTTACATGAACCTTCCTGCACTTGTATAGCCTGGGCTTTACTGCCACTATGTACTCACCGTTTGTCAAAATATCGAAGCCAATCGATTCAATAAGGCCGCCAGCTGATGGGCCATATGTAAAATTAAAGGTCCCATATGGCATCTCTGGCATCTCTGCGTTTTCCTCGTCTGAGATCTCTTCCTTTTTTAAACCACCTGCATAAAGCACATAGTCACCCAGTTTTCCAATCCTTCTTCCCATACTCATATTACCATTACCAACCCCAAAACAAGCGGCACCAGTGAGGAGATGATCGCCACAACAGCCATCATCTTTGGTTCATCAAGCGTTTTCTTGCCTTTGAACACCATCTTTGTCACATGATAGTTTACAGTGATAAACGCAGTGGCAATCATCATCGAGAGGAAAACAGCCTCTGGCGTAAGACCCATCTTAAAGAGCTGGGTTATTATCAGAAATTCGCCTATGAAATTTGCAAAGGGTGGAGCGCCTGTAACCGCCATGGATGACAAAATAAGCGCGGTAGAAGTCAATCTTAATCCCTGGGCCCCTGCAACGTCGTCTATATTCTTTGTGTTATATTTTCTACTGATAATTCCTGAGGAATAAAATGCCCCTGCCTTGCCAAAAGCATGCGATACTAGAAGCAAAATAGCACCAATTATACCAGAACCGCCAATCGCCAGACCAATAAGCGCTATGTTCATGTTTTCCATTGTGGAATAAGCAAATAACCTCTTGAAGCTTCTCTGATTTGCCATGGCGGCTGTGGCAAATGTAACAGATATTAACCCGAAGGCCAAAAACAGTTCTGTAAGTGGGTGCAACCTGTAAAGCATATATAGCACATACAAAGCAGTTGGCAGCAATATGCCGGAAAACATGGCACTGATTGGGGCTGGTGCCTCACTGTGCGCGTCAGGCAGCCAGGTATGAACTGGAAATACGCCAACCTTTGTGCCAAATCCGACAAGTGCGATCGCAACGGCCAGAGCAAGCACCTTTGCATTGCCAGTTGACTCTAGTGCAATGGAAACAGTAAGGGTGCCAAGCGAGTAATATATCAGGATGATGGAAATAAATGCCACAGCTACGCCTGCTGAGACTAGAATGATGTACCTCCACGCCACCTCCAACGCCACCTGAGATTTTTCCGATAATAATAGAAGCGCTGAGCTTATGGTTGTAGCTTCAATTCCAATCCACATCAAACCATAATTGTTTATAAGAACTGTAAACAGCATTGTGGATACAAATATGTTCATTAGTGAATAATAGGCGCCTTCCGGTATTCCGGAGTTTGCGCTTGATATATATTCCAGGGAAAAGAGGGCAGATAAAACGTAGATCAGGATAATCATCATCGAAAAGATCCATGTGGTATTATTGACAAGGTAAAATGATGCCTGGACGTTTTTAAAAAGAAATAAGGACATAACAGCATCAATAATTGATGCTCCAACTGTTATATGCCTGTACCACCTTGTTAAACCAGAAATTGATGCTAAAACAGGAACCAAGATGATGAGTGTTGGAATCAGGAAGGTTTGCAACATGTTTCACCCTTTTAACTCCTCTATGGCCAGGTGCTCATCCTTCTCTCTTACAACAATCGAAATAACAAGAATAAGGGCTAAAACGTCTAGCAGAACACTGGCCTCTATAAGTAACGGAATTGTGATTATAAATATCCCGAAAAGTATCATGGCATTTTCCTCTTCAACATAGCCGATCACCTGTATGTATGTGTTCTTCCTTGAAGCTATAAGGAAAAGCCCCTGAAAGAACAGCGCTATTGCAAATAGTAACTGTGGTGCGTTGAGTTTCAAATAATCTATCAAGAAGAACTGGAATATGATTATGGCAAAAATCAGCGTAAACATGTCTATTACAAACATTGACGTAATATTTGTTGGTTCCTTTTTCAATCTTGATTTACCGGCAAATGACCTATCGAGCACGTAAGTTATGGCAAAAGCCCTCAGCGTTATAACAAGAATGCCTAACAACAATAGCTCCCAGCTAAATTGCAGCAGTCCAATTGCAGCTATTGTTGCACCTATAATTAATGATTCAACGCCAAGCCCATATATGGCAGGCTTTATATAAGCCTGACCCTGAATATAAAAGGCATTTATGACAACCAGCATTAAAACTATTTCGAAGTATACAATCATGAGAAACCACCAATAACCGTCAAGATAAGGGATAATACAGAAATTGTAAATGCTATGGCCAAGTAATCCTGAATCTTAAATAACCTTACTTTAGCTAATGATGTTTCAATGATTACTGTAACTCCGATCAGGATTATCCACTTGAGAAGCATCATGACTGGGTTAAGGATGTAACCCGCGGAGCCATAAAAGAACCAAAATGGCAACAGAAAAACGTTCAGAAACACTGAACCCAGTAAATACTGCTTTATATATGATCCCCACTTTGATAATCCTAAGAGCTTACCGCTGTATTCATAATTTATGCCTTCGTCAATCATTCCCATCTCAGACAGGCCTGAACTCTCTACTGGAAGCTTGCCAGTTTCAAATAACCATAATAAAAAGAAGGCAAACGCAGCAAACAGGTGATCAAGTGAAAAATAATTGCTCAATGAACTTACAGTTGCGAGTGTTATGTATGGATTGTTTGTGCCAGTTATAAGAGCAACCGCAAAAAAGACAGAAATCAGCGTGCCCTCCCCTAGAAACATAAATGATGTTACTCTAGAAGCTGACAGGGCGACAAAGTTGCTTTTACTGCCCAAAGCTCCTGTAACCTTTAAGAAGGCAGCCAAAGTAAAAAGTATCCCTCCTCCCAGAAAATCCACTGTGGCAGTAAAAACCACCGGTGCCGGCATTATCACAGGAATTACAAACGAAATAACAACATAAATTGCAAACACCAAATATGGCGCAATTAAGAATAACTGGTTTGAATCTTCAGGAATTATAACCTCCTTTTTTATTAGTTTTAAAATATCATAATATGGTTGGAAAATGCTTGGCCCCCTTTTCCCTTCGACCCTAGCCTTTAATTTATTTATTATGCCTCCATATAAGGGAGCAGTAAGTAAAGTAAACAAAACCTGTACAATTCCTCCCTCTATGGTCATTATTGTCATTCTGTTTTCACCAAATATTGGTAGACGTTATCAGCTATAGCGGTTTGGGACTGACCCGGGAGAACGTCATCTCCGCTGGATTATACCTTCAAAATAATACCATATAAATTTTTATTCTGCTGGTTACTTCATCACAATTACGGTGTTATTTTTATAAAAACAGTTTTCAGGTTGCAAAAAATGCTATATAAAACTGCTAATTGAAATGATTATATCTTTCCGCTGTATTTTCCACCTAGTGCCATAAGCACTATAAATGCCAAGAAGGCCGCTGCTGCAGCATATGTATACGAATATACCGGGTTAAAGTAGTACAGTATACCCATCACAAGATTTCCGAAAAAAAGCCCCAGGCTCCTTGACGCAGTGAGGGCTCCCATGCCTTCCCCCAGCTGCCTTTTGACCTGAGTTATCAGGTTTGGCTCAAGCGTATCAATCGTGCCAATGGCCATTCCTATAATAAGTACCGATGCCATTAACAGCGGGAGCCCCAAGTGCATAAAATCAGCTATCCCAAGCAGCATTGTGCCTATTGCTGAAAGCAGGTAACCCAGCACCCCAAGCGATGTTATTATCTTCAGCTTTTTTGTTCCAATGAAGTATCCAAAAAGCGCCGATGCCAGGAGAAATACACCATATGATGCAAACGCGGGAATGTCCATGTGAGTGGCCTGAGCTATCGTCAGGACTGGAAATCCAAGGCTGTAGTAACTGAACCCATATAGAGCTGTTGCTATTATGACGCCCTTGTATGCGCCAGAGCCCGATCCACTTTCGTGAACTTCTCTTTTTACGCCATGCCTTTCTTTGGTGAAAACAAGCAGGACGGTTGCCACAGTAATAGGTATTGCCGTTATCATGAGTATGTCTTTTAGCGGTGTGCCGAGATAAATGAGCAGAACCAGCATCAGTACAGACAGCACCCCTCCCCCCACATCTAGGGCGTTGAGGAAGCCGAATGCTCTTCCCCTGTTTTCCTCGTTTGTTTCATCACTGAACATCGATTTCCTTGCCGGGGAACGAAAATTTCTGGAAAGCCATCCAGCACTGAACATAGTTGAAGCACTGTATGCATTGGGGGCAATCCCGCTGAAAGACAGAAATGGGATTAGGGCATTCCCTGCAACTACAATTTTTTTCTTTCCATATTTGTCAGAAAGCCTCCCTCCTATGTACCCCATGAGCGAGCCAAGCCCGTATGAAATTGCAACAGTTACACCGTAAACATAAACCGGTGCATGATACACTATGACAAGCAGCACGGGTAATGCTGCCAGCACAGCCTGATAACCCATATCAGAAAAGAACGCGGATAACGATATCAGCGCCATGTTTCTTGTTAACCATTTTTGCTGCATGAATGTATTTCCTATTAATGATTATTTAAACCCTAACTCAGCAAATATTGGTGATGCCTATATGTTAATGTATGTCCTTTTTGCTTTGTGGGACTCATAATTGTAATACAGTATTCAAGCGTATTAACTATGGTACTAATATTTTCTAAAAAGTTGTCTTAATTACTGTATCGGCATCACCAGCGCAGCTGTTCCCCTTTGCAGATTTACCGACAAAATGGGGTGTCTTGGCAGAAAAACTAATTGCGTTTAAATATATGAATCACTGCCTTTACATAAACGACCAAACATAGAAAAATTGCTCAAGTGCGTAAAGCATATTTTATATCAGCATCATAATTTCGTCGCGTTGCTGCAGAACAAACTTTAACGCTAATCTGCTGCCTTGTGAACCTTTAGATCCCCAAATACCTTAAGGAAAATTTCTTCTCCATAACTGGTGAATGACGGTTCGCCCGGGACAATCCTGAACGTGCGCGTACCGTCTTCCTTTCTTTCTGCCTTCAGGAAAACCGCGTTTGGATCCTTTATATATTCCCAGGCCAGCTCATAAAAGTGAGTCACCACGACAACATGCACCCCGCCTTCAATTAATGAGTCAATTATCTGCCTTGACAGTTCGGTAGCCTCAATTGCGTTTGTTGACGAAAATGGCTCATTTAGCAGGACTAGCCCGTGAACCGCGGTATTTTCAATTGCTGCCTTTATGTGTACCAGTTCATTTTCAAAGTTTCCAGCTTCCATCTTGGCACTCTCCCCTCTTCTAAAGTGAGTGTTGATTGTTTTGAGCAAGGGTCCTTCATAATATTCTGCAGGCACAAACATCCCTGCTCGTAACATGAGCTGTGCCTGGCCCAAACTCCTGAGCAAGGTGGACTTCCCTCCGCTGTTGGGGCCAGTAACTATAACCAGTGGTTTTTCTATTTCAAGTGAATTTTTAACCGTGCCTCCCTTTATAGCAAGGCTCAGCGATATATCGTATAGGCCCTTGAATTTCACCGAGGATTTGCTTATACGCGGAATTGCAGTTGGCTCACCAAGATCTTTCATTTTTTTATGAAGGTTTATACATCCCACATAAAATGCGATCTGGGCTTTGGTGTCATTAATAAATCCAAGCGCATTATCAGCGGCCATCTTGATGATTTCTGCTGTATCCGCAACTGCGGCATTGCGCATATCATCAAGGATCTGCGCGCCACCTTCATCCATTGCTGGTAAATTATATGAATATTCCTCTCTTTTCCGTAAAAAGGCTAACCTTTTTTTTGAGTCAGGCTTGAGTAAGATGTAATTAACAAGCTTGTTGCCGGAGCCTATCTCACACCTGAATGTTATGCCGTTGTTAAACCTTAAGTTGTTAATATGATTCATCACCATTGTAATGTATTGCAGGTTAAATTCATCAAAAATTATTTTAAAAAATGACCTGAAGCCCTCAGACTTAAAATAGACTGAATTATCGCCTACCACAGTTTTTATTTTGCCAAGCACCTCAATAAAAATCTCCAATACGGAAATTGACTCGTATAGTAGATATATTGGGTGTGGTTTGGTGATAAAATAAAGCCTGTTACGCGCTTTGGTCGAGGCATCGTTCAATATCTGGTACATCTGCTCCACGATGCTGGGATTGTTAATTGCATCAACCAAAACATCATGCCTGTACGCTATTTCAGTTTCATCATTAACCCCAGTAAGCAGGACTTTCGTGCAAGTATCAAATATAAATTTGTCGTTTCCGGCCATCGTCTCAATTACCTGATTTAGTCCGAGGTCAATTATCAGGTCGTCCGCATTTAGTGGCAGTTTTTCGTTAATGTACAAAAGGCTGACCTTCATGCTTTAAGCCTCCTGAGCACCATTTCTTTACTTAATCCATATTTTCTTGCTAGCACATCCGTGTATGCCTTGCTTGACGCTTCTTGCACAACTATTTTGTATGTTCTTATGCTTGGGTCATTCGGGTCTACCTGCGCTACCATGCTGAGAACTCCTTTGATCTTAGCTAGGTCATCTATGAATGTTACATATACACAAATTGCCCCTTTTCCCTTAATTATCTCCAAAATTTGTTTTCCTATTACTTTTGCATCATATATTGAAGTTGAACTTAACATTTCATTTATTATTAAAACGCTTTTTTCTGTGCTTTTATCTATTATCTGCCTGATTCTAACTAGGTCATCTTCAAATTTACCCGTCAAATTTTCAACCCTCTCTACAATTTCAAAATGAGTAAATATGTGGTCACAGAGGCAAAGCGAGGCCGCCCTTCCAGGAACTGGCAATCCAAGTCTTCCAAAGGCATGCATCTGCCCAAACGCCCTAGCGAATGTAGTTTTTCCTCCAGAATTAGGACCTGTTATAACAACAATGCGCTCATCCAGGTAAAAATCGTTTGTTACAATTTTTTTATTTTCCTTGATCAGTTTTTTTGCAAGCACGAAGTCAAACATTTCCTTACCAAATACTTTTTCACAATTTGGGTCTATTTGAGGCAAGCAGAAGCTTAGGCCACCAAGTTTCAATGGCGTTATATAATCAATAAAAAACAAGTAAAACCTTACTTCTTTGTAAAATTTATATATTATTTGGTCAATAAAATTTTTGTTTTGTTTGTAAAACTCCTTTAATGTATAAAATTCATTTATATATATATTTGCCAGTAGCTTCAGGATATTTGCTTCAATATGATTGAAGTTATTGCGCACCTCAGGCGTGCCATTCACTTCTCTAACGCCAAATTTGCTAAAAGCAGATACGATTTCATTATTGTAACCGTTTTCACCGTTATATTTTTTCACTGTTATCCGCCCGCCGTTTATCGTTATTATGAACTTGATTGAAGATATGCTTGAGCGTATTTTTTCGGCATTTATTTTAAGGACTGTAAATTCATGTGACTCTAAATATGTTTTTAAAAAATCCCGGAAATCAGCTAATCCTGTGGATTTCAGAGGTGCATTACTCAAATCCGCAGCGAGGTCAATCAATGCATTGCAGTAGCTGATCACCGTTTCAATAAATACGCCTTCCCTTTGATAATCGTATAATTTGTCTAAATATTGCAGTTGCTTGTCAATTTTTTCTATTTTAGTATAAAATGCCATAATTGAATTCAAGGTTTTGCTATTTTCAAGATCCTCAAATATTTTCTGCCTATAAGCAATTGAAGTGCTTGACTTTAAGGGAAGGTAGAACAACTGCTTTAACTCTTGATCCCCTTTTGTTATTTCATTAATTACCTGTTCAAGGTTAAGGTCGGCAAAGAAATTATGTTCGTTACTAAATGTACCATCTTCTGTCCACAATATACTTTTGAATGCCATCAGTTTACCACCTCAGTAGGAGTCATTAGTCCTATTGTGGGCAATTGAAGGGGGACTCCATCCCCAACTTTAATTGTATAATTTTGGTTTATATATATTTCCTTGGAAATCCTTTGTTGTAGCATCCCAAAAATATTATACCATCTGCATACTAAACATAATGTGAAGCTTACAGACAGCAGCATACGATGGATAATAAAACAAAAGGAAACGGTGAAATGAGCAACAAAGACATAGCCACAATCCAGCACGTTTCAGTGATCAGGATAAAGCAGTTGTGGAGCCAATACACGCATACCGGCGTTATTCCTACATTAGGCAAAGCCGGCAGGCCGCCAAGGAAATGCACGAGAGCAGGTTATGGGCATCATAATACTTGTTAAGGAGATTCGAGGATAAAGGCGTGGGGGGTTGAAGGGCAAGCCAGAAAATTGTAGAATTTTGATCGTTGTAGAATTTTAGGACTTATGTCACCCCTTTACTGCACGGTCTATTGGTAATATGTTCTCCAATTTGAGCGCCTTGGCAAAGCGTTCGTACAATTTATGATCTGCGCTTGAACGCCTTTCAGATGCTACCTTCCTTGTAATGGATACCATAGCTGCATTATTATAGCCTATTCCGAAAAATTATTGCAGCAGTAAACCTTATTTATAAATTCAGGCGTTTACTGTTAAGTTAAAGCTTAGCAGTATAAGCGTGGAAAACTTCCTGTCTGTTAGTGATGAAGTTAAATTAAGCAATATTCGAGACATAAATTTAATTACCGGACCCAACAATGCTGGAAAGACAAATCTAATAAGAGCAGTGGAACTGCTGGTATCCCGATACGGAAATGCCGGGCCGACGCAAACCCTTCTAGATTACCATTACAATCGTTATATTGATGCCCCTTTCAGGATAGAGGCATATGTCAGCCTGGAAGACGACGAAAAAAAGGCAATGATAAATTCTATGACCTGTACTCTTGTTGCTTCTTTAGGGGATCAGCAACAAACTAACTTAAAAGAACTGATTTCAAAATATCCCGAAAGAATCACAGATATTATCAGGGGCATTATTGGGCCTCTGTTTGAAGACGTCTCCGTATTTGTTGAAGGTTCAGCCAGTCTGTACTATGCCCCGAAATACTGACTGGCATTCCATAATAATAAGAATAATAATAATAGGAGTTACGCGGTTGACCCCAGTTTATAAGCCGGATTAGCCAAGTATGGCCTTATCGCCTCCCTGATTATCAAAGCCTTTGATTAATACCAGCTTATTCCAGACCTCAGCCTGTGGACTTCAAGTCTTAGGTATGCCCTTATTGATAAACAAATGTGGTTGAACGCCTTCCTGCCCTTCCTCACCCTCTCCAGCCCTCAGCACTGCTTGATTCCCCTGTGAAACACTTCTATCCCCCATGCCTTGCCTGCAAGCTCTTTTCTCTCGTTTTCTTTCATGCCTAGGTTATCAGTTGCCCACGTCCCCTTCCCTGGAGACTGTCCGGAACACCTTTATCATTCCAAAACCCTTCAAGTGCACAACCAGGCCCTCTTCTGGTATCTGCAGTGAGTCAACCTGCACGTTTCCGCTCCTGTCTGGGTTCACGAGCCTGTTTGACTTTATCCGTGTGAAGTGTCATCTGTACTCCCTTACAAGCTTGAGGTTTTCAAGTGAAGAGTACCAGCTCTCAAAAAGGACATAGCTCACTGAGAAGCCCCTCGTCTTTGCTGTCTTAAGCATGGAGGCAAAGTGGTCGTTCTTTGTCAGGCCATCCTTTGGAGCGTTGTATATCCTGAAGCCGGTTGGGATAAGTGTGTTACCGTCAGACCAGAGCAGTGTTATCACGTTTATTCCCTTCACTGTGGTGCTTGCCGCTCCAGGCATAAGTCACGTAATCCATCTTTTCTGAATACGGCTTGTCAATGGTTGTGTCTTCAAGAATAAGGACGCCGCCTTTTAGGTCAACCAGCGCCCTTGACTCCTTCCATAACGCCTCGGTATTTTGAGGCAGTCTTTCAAGCAGCCTGTTATATGAATCATGGGCAACATTTTGCCTGTCATCGGGCTGGCAGCGAGCTGCTTCGGTGCAGGTAAATGCCATCTGCGACGCTATGAGAAATCAATGTAATCTAGGTCGTTGCACTTCGCGGGGTTCATTTGAATGGGAAAATCATGAAGAAAATATTAAGATTGCAAATCAAATTCTTTCGTTAATCTTGTAAAAAATTTATGGTTATCATTCATAGTTCAACTACGTAAGTCCTATTTATAATTGGCGCTCATCATCAAAAATATTGACAAAATAACTTGGCTTTGTTGGATTGATAGGCTATGCCGATTTTGCATATCAAAAATTATGTATGATGCTGCAGCTGTAATCAATTCAGCTTTTTTTTGGGCTCTTTCCCCGAGCATCCTGTAAAACTGGGGCAATGCAAGCGCAAATCCCACGTGCACGCAGTTATCTGTCTTGCCAAGCTCGCAGAAAAGCGAAAAGGAACCGTCCTTGTTAGCCTGAACCCTTACGCCGGCTATCCTCTGCTGCTTCCAGTCATTTATATGTATTATATTCTCGCTAGTGTTAACGTATGAAAGGAAAGGACCGTACTGTTTTATCGGGTCTTCTGTTTCGATGTTTTCAAGCAGCACATTTTCCACATAGTATGAAACAGGCACCCTGGGCTTTAACAGGTTGAAGAAGATGAAACAGTACTTCCTGGTCCCTTGCAAGCTAACCACAGGCATCAAGAAGGCGCTTGCAGAATATGACAGCCATAAGAGGCCTGCAATTTCCACATTTACAATGGGCCCTGAAGAGGAGAGGGCAACGTTCACCATCGTGATACTTCCCAAGCAAAACGCAAAATCAAACCTGCTTAAAGATAAGTACATAGCTTTTGCCACAAACCTGCCAGAGCATAAGGTGCTGTGGAACATCAGCATTATTCCGGAAGAGTACAGGAAGAGGTGGGGAATAGAGACCGGCTACAAGGGGGTTGAGCAGTTCAGGGCCAGGACAACAAGCAGGAACCGTTCTTTGAGAACGTTTTACTTTTACTATGCTCTGATAGTTTACAACGCATGGTTACTGGCAAACATTGAGCTTACAAGGAAGTTTGCGACGAAATTCAGGGTAAACATAAGCATGCAGTTTCTGAAGGGGGTCTTCCACACCCTCTACATTGAACATCTCAGACAGGTGAGGGATGGAGGATGATCATGCACAGCATATAATGCAGGTTAGCTAACTCAATGGCCGAATTAGATAAAACCATGAACGATGAGCCCATAAAACAGACATTTTTTAACTGTCGGAGCAGGTAAAATGCATTGCTGGCATTAATCATGACATAAAGCCGGTCATTTTTGCCCAATGGATGCGCTCCAAGTGTCTGGCATGGTTATTTACGCTGTAAAATAACGCCTATGCACTTTCCCATCTGGGCACATTCCTATCTACTGGCACGGATATCAAGTGTGGGAGTTTCTACCGATAGCTGCAGATTAGCGATATTAATTACTGTTGCAACGGCGATAAGCATCTATCTCCTCTAAATGCCTTTTTTTGATAGCGCTATTATTACCCTGTGTTTCGACAGCACCATTTTATTTCTGTCGTAATGCATATTTGCAAGTTGGTCGTCACTCAATTGACTGATGAATTCCAGGCAATTTTTTCCAGTGTCAGATGATAGAGGCACCGGGTAGAGCCATTCTTCAAAACCCAGGTCTTCTATAACGGTATCTTCATAACGTATCGAATAACCATATTTTTCAGCAAACTCGTAGTATTCACTAAGCTTGAGCGCACCCACATGTGTCGGGTCCCTGATCCTCTCAAGTTTATTAAAGTTATCCTCGGTGTCCTCTTCGGGAGATATCATATCCGCTATTATCAGGACGCCATCGTCTTTTAACAGCGTATGGCATTTCTTGAAGAACAGATCTTTGTTCTGGAAATGGTGAAGGGCCCTTCTTATTGTTATGACATCATACTTATCCGCAGTTTCGAAATTCTCTAAATTGCTTTTGATGAATTCTACATTCTTTATTTTTAGTTGGTTCATCAGTTCTACGGCCTTCCTGATCATGTTTTCCGTTTCGTCAATAGCGACAACTTTCCTGCACCTTTTTGATAATTCTGCAGCCGTAAAACCGGTTCCGGTTGCTATATCAAGGCATAGATTGCTATTCTTCTTTACAATTGACACAAGCCTGAAAAGATCCGACCCGGATGCGTGAGATTTGCTCTTCGCGTAACCTTCGGCATATTCTTTAAAGAACGGATTATCGGCCATTTATATGCGTTCTCATGCATGCTATAAAGATTTTCACAGATCCCTGTATATTCCGCCGAAGTGACGTAGAATTACGGCTTAAATTCAACATTATATCAAACACATATAAAAAGGAAAAACATTAAATAATTAGCATTGCTAACTATTACTATGGCTAATTATAATCACCTTAACGAGGAGATTATGGAGGCAGTTTTTACCGCTTCCAGAACATTTCGCACTTGGATGAGAGAATGCTCTGGATTATCTGTGGCCCAATTCAGGGTTCTATCATTTATAAGTAGAAATAACAACTGTTCACTTTTGGAGTTAAAAAACTACCTTGGAATTTCCACTCCTTCTACAAGCAGGCTGGTTGAAGCCCTTAACATGAGGGGGTTTGTAACCAGGGTTGAAGACGGGAATGACAGGAGAAGAGTCAAGCTGGGGTTGACAAAAATGGGCAACGAGGTTCTCATTACGGCCAGGAAACGCGTTCTTGAGAGGATCGAGGAGCGCATTGGTGGTTTAAGCTTGGATGAAAAGCGCAATCTCTCAATGGCTACAGAAATTCTCAGGGAAATGGCGGATAAAAATGATAGAAACTGTTGAGCTGACCAAGACATTCAATTCCAGGGGCTGGACCGTCGAAGCCCTAAGGGGGGTGAACTTTAAGGCTAACCGCGGCAGCATAACAGCGCTAGTGGGCCCAAACGGCGCAGGAAAAACTACGTTAATCAAAATCATTTCAACTCTTATACTTCCTACATCCGGCAGCGCTTACGTGGATGGCTTTGATGTAGTCTCGCAGGCAAAGGAAGTCCGTGAAAAGATAGGGCTTGTAACAGTGAGCGACAGGCTGATGTATTTTAGATTAACAGGAATCGAAAATCTTGTGTTTTACGGAGCGCTTTATAACATGGGGCTAAAGGAGGCCCAGACAAAGGCCCGCGAGCTCCTGGATACTGTAGGGCTTGGCGAGTGGGGCAACCAGCCAATAATGCATTACAGCACAGGCATGCTTAGAAGGCTGGCAATAGCTAGGGCTCTCATGCACAATCCTGACGTAGTGCTGCTGGACGAGCCAACGCTGGGGATAGATACAACTTCTTCCAGGAAGGTCAGGCAGCTGATAAGGAGGCTGGCAACTGACAGAACAATAGTGCTCACAAGTCATCTCATGAAGGAGATAGAAGAACTGGCAGATAGCATCTATCTAATCAGGACTGGGAAGGTAATAAGCAGTGGGACGCCTGCGGAAATAAGGTCAATGGCCGGGCAATTTGCAGAAGCCTTTGTCCCGACGGCGAACATACCGGCCGAAATGGAAAAATTTGTTCTCAGGTATGAAAACGGAAATGCGCTCATCAGGGGGCCTGAAGACAAGATCTCCACGCTGACCGGAGAATATACCGCTGTTGAGCCGACGCTTGAAGATGCATATATACTGCTTGCAGGGGAAAGCACCGCGGATTTCAGGCCATACCAGGTAAAAAGAGGGGGGGCGTGGGGACGTGAACATCCTTTCTAAGCTCTATGCTTACCTTTACCTGAGGGGGTTCAGGGTCTGGTTCAGCTACAGGACCCAGGCAGTGCTGACTCTGCTCAGCTGGGTGCTGCCTGTATTCACATATTATTTCACCGGCACTGCACTGGGGGACAGCTTGGTCTCCAAACTTGGCGCAGGAAATTATACTGCCTTCTTTGTTATAGGCTTGGCGTTTCAGGGTTATGTAGCGTCAACAATCACCACCGCAAGCCAGAGGCTCAGGAACGAGCAGCTTTACGGTACCATAGAGTACTATGTGCTTGCGCCCTCCGGGGCATTGAGCTTTTTGATCTATACAATGTTGTGGGGGTTGGCCCTGAACAGCCTCAGTGCCATAGTGATACTCATAGTGGGCAGAGCCCTGGGAGTTACTTATACGCTGAGCGGCACTCTTGTTGCCCTGCTGCTCATATTCTTGCTTATGCTTTCATCATTTGGAATAGCGGCAATTTCCGGCGCGGTTGTCATGGTGACAAAGCAGGGCAATCCCATAGCCTTTTTCTACTCAACATTCTCAACCCTTATGGGAAATGTTGTATTTCCTGTTGCGGCCCTGCCATACTACCTTAGGCTTGTCAGCTATTTTATACCGCTCACCTGGGCGCTTCAGGGTTTAAGGGGGGCTCTCCTGTACGGTCAGGGATTTTCAGCGATATTTCCAGATATTTTAATAATGCTCGTGTTTGTTGCCGTGCTGGTTCCGTTGGGGACATTCGTGTACATTGAAGCCTTTAACAAGGCAAGAAGGGATGGCACCTTATCGCAATACTGATTGAACATTTCTGCCACCTGCCAGCACCATTCAGCAAAACACTTTTTAGAAATTTTTTCCGCAAAAATGCTGCGACAATGGGGGTTGATTATTTAAGTTTTAACGCCATTGGGGCGTTTGCTACAATCCATGGCAGGGCGGTTGTTATAAAACTGGGCCCGTGGTGAGCAAGGAAGTCGAATGGCCCGGGCGTAACCAAAACTTTTGAATCGATGTTATTCCATCCACGGCCACTTAACATGCGGAATACCTTATCCTGCTCAACCTGCCTGTACATCTTGGGCTCGTAGATTATGTAATCAGGATTAGCTGAACTTACGGCATCAAAATCTGGTTTCTCCCATTCAGCAAAGTGGTTTGAAAATATGTTATTTAGCCCTATTACAGATAATCCGTCAGTTATATAGCTGTAACCTCCAAATGTAACAGGTCCGCCCAGGTCTATCTCAACATAGACACTGCCATGTATCCTGTCCTGCACGTTTGCAAGTGATGATAGCAGGCTCTTGGATAACGCCCTTGATTCGTCAATTTTTCCCGTTACAATGCCAACTTTGATAACCATGTCAATTATTGATGCAACTGAAGCAGGCAACTCAATTATATATGTCGGGTAAAATTTGGAAAGTTCCAGTGCAGTGTTCCTCTGGTATCCAGTTACGGTGAAAATTATATCCGGGTTTAAATCGCTTAGCTTTCGCATGCTAACCTTGTTGTAGCTTGCCACAACCGGTTTTTCCCTGGCTTCTGCGGGATGCACGTCAAAAGCAGTGACCCCAACCACCTCTTTTCCCAGCCCCAGCAAATAGAGCGTCTCGGTTACGGCAGGGCTCAGGCTTACTATCCTCTCAATCTTATCTGGCAGAAAAAGCTCCTTCCCGGCAAGTTCGCAGAAAACCTTCCTCATGCTAAAATGCTGCGTTAACTGCTTAAAAAAGTTCCACCAGATATTAATAATATTATAGAAACACTATTGTATGGTTAACAGGCTCAATGGGGAAAGCAGCCCGTATTTAAGGGAGCACGCAAACAATCCCGTGGATTGGTATCCCTGGGGGGACGAAGCCTTCGCCAGGGCAAAAGAACTTGACAGGGCCGTATTTCTTTCAATAGGTTATTCCTCATGCCACTGGTGCCACAGGATGAACGAAGATTGTTTCATGGACACGGAGGTTGCCAGCCTGATGAACAGCTCGTTCATAAATATAAAAGTCGACAGGGAGGAAAGGCCTGACCTGGACAGCTACTTCATGAAGGCGTCATTGCTTATGACAGGCACGGGTGGATGGCCGCTTACTGTAATTATGACTTATGACCGCAAGCCTTTTTTTGCTGCAACTTATATTCCAAAAAACAGCTCATATGGCATCAGGGGCATGGTAGAATTGATTCCGCTGATCCAGAATCTGTGGAAAACCAGGAGAAGGGAGCTTTTGGACTATGGCAACGCGCTTGTAGATGCGCTGCCCGGAGGGATCCCTGCCAGGCCCGGGAAAGATTGTTTTGAAAGGCTAATGTATGAACTGAGTACATCCTATGACAGCAAGTATGGCGGGTTTGGCACAGCCCCCAAATTCCCGAATTACTGCGCAATTATGCTTTTGCTCAGCACAGGCAAGAATGACATGGTCGGCAAGACGCTTCATGAAATGATGAACGGCGGAACTTTTGACCAGCTGGAATACGGATTCCACAGGTATTCCACTGACCAGCAGTGGGGAATTCCGCATTTTGAAAAAATGCTATACGACCAGGCGCTTTCAATTATCTGTTATACAGATGCATACAGGGGCACCGGCAACGAAGAATTTGCCAGGTGCGCGGGTCTTCTGGTTGAGTATATGCACAACAGGCTGCTGTCAGCTGAAGGAGGCTTCTATTCCTCGGAGGATGCCGATAGCGAGGGCGAGGAGGGCAAATACTATACAGTTACAGATCCGGCTAGAATATTGCCGCCTGATTTGATGCAATATGCTAAGCGCAGCATGCTTATACCGTTTGGCAACGGCTATATTGTCAGGGGCACGGATGGCACGGCAGAAGGGCAGAAGTGCCTGGAATTGCTTAAAAAGTCTAGGGAAGGCAAGGTAAGGCCAAAAATAGACGAAAAAATACTGACAGATTGGAACTCGCTGGCCGTGGCATCGCTGGCGTTTGCCGGTTCTGTGTTGGGCAGAGACGAGATGGTAAACGCTGCAAAAACCGCGTTCGGGTTTATTGAAAAAAACATGCTGGTAAATGGCGCGTTAAAGCACTGCTTTATCGGCGGCAAGGCAAAAATAGATGCCATGCTTGAAGATTATGCTTTTATGACGTGGGGCGCGCTTGAACTATATGAGGCCACTTTCGAAATTTCCTACCTGAAATCAGCCATCAATTTGCTTGGCCTTGTAAACAAAAATTTCAAAAATGAAAACGGACCCTATTACAAAAATAGCGGCGGGCTGATATCAAGGATAACTGACACGGAAGACCTTGTGCTCCCATCCGGCAATTCGGTTATGTTGTATAACCTGCTCAGATTATACCTGATAACGGATGATGATTCGATAAAGGCGCAATATAATAATCTTGAGAGGAGCATCAGCCCATACGCCTGTGAACAGCCCTTTGCCCACGCATTTTTCTACCTTGTTAAGAAAATACATGAATCAGACCCAAAAAGGGTAATTCTGGTTGGTCAGCAGAAAGAAGCAAAAATATGGGCAGGGGCATTTTGCAGGATATATGCGCCGGGCAGCGTGGCGGTTTTCCGGGACCCTGATGATCCTTTGATTGACAGTTTGTCAGGATTTACGCCAACTTATCAGGCAAAAAATGGAAAATGCACTGCTTATGTGTGCGGCAGCAGCTATTGCAGTTCTCCAATAAGCAGCAAGGAGGAACTGCTTTCGTATTTTGACAGGGCATAAGCGGATATCGTGGAGTTCAGTTCATCTGCACCGGCGCGATTACAGTTTTTTGGTTCCCCAGACCATAGTTCTTCACCTTTTCAACGTCCAGGCCGTTTTTCCTGCAGATTGATTCGACGTATCTTAGCATTGCCCTCCCACCCAGGCTTATAAGAGCTGATGCGCCTAGCCTCGCCAGGATGTTTCCGCCGCCTTCTGAATAGGCATCCCTTGCTGCCATTTTAGCCAAATGCCTGTATGATGCATAATATACGGCCAGCTGGGATTCCGACAGCTTTATGGCCGAGAACTCCCTGTTCTTCAGCAATCCCAGAGGTATATTCTGCATTGGCGTTACAGTGAACTCAAAAGGCTTTCCATTAACCTCTGAATTGCTGAGCCGGTTAATAAGAGATACCGTCTCCCAGTTGTCTTCATCTGTTTCATCTCCCTGCCCAACCTGCACAGTAAATGCCGGCCTCCAGTAATACAGGTTCATATTGTACACTCCCTTCCATACAATCTGCTGCCAGCTGCCGTCTGACCCCACCTTTAATGGCAGTGTCTTGTTTGGCATGTGGATTTTAGCCAGTCTTTCGCTCCCTGTCTCCAGGCCCACCTGTATCCCAATCCAGTTGTCAGGTCCAGCCCTCATTATATCAGAAAGCTTCCTGATCAGGTCAGGGTAGCCTGCTGGTATTGATATCCTGCCATGTGTGGGATTTGTATGGGTTATTCCGGGAATGGTCATTACGCCATTGAACAGGTCAATCAAGGCGTCATAGTTGGGCTCAAACCTTTTGCCGTGCATATAGGCAAATATTTCATCGGAATGCAACCATGCGGAGTTGCTCCCACCTTTCACGTTAACTTCTATTTCTCTCTTTATCTTTTCAATGGGATAGTACCTGAGAGGGCGGAGGGTGACTTCACAGAAATCACAGCCGACTCCGCATCCCCTCATTACCTCCGTGATGTCTTTCATGGTGGGTCTGACAATATCTGGAATCTGGTCCAGGGTAGGGTACATCCTTGTTCCAATCCTCCTTGATATGAATTTGCTGTTTGACCTGGTTAGCCTTGAAAAACTTTCATCATAAGAGACATAACCCTCAAAAAACATATTTTTATCGATTCTGTCTTCAGATATCTGGGAAAACAGTTCCGGGGCAACGTCATCTATTTCTCCCTGAACGGCATAGTCGATGTTGAACTTATTGAGTTCTTCCGGTCTTATGGTAAATTCCCATACACCGGGTCCGCCAACCACGAGCTTTGTCTTATTACTCTTTACGGCATTTATCTTTTTAAGGAGTTCTTCCCATTCCCTGCGAACCCATGCATAACTGTCATTCCCAAAAAGTATGGCATATGACATCGTTAGCGGCCCCAGCCCCAGCGGGTCCATCGTGGATACCCCGATTACCTCAGTATCGTCACCGATAAATCTATCAATGTAGTCAAAATGGGGAACTGTCACTTCCTCTCTCCTGTTGTTTCTGAGCAGAGAGGATTCGATCTTCCTTATTGAATAAGTGCTGTACTTTGCTTCACCATTGTCAAGTGGGGGCGATTCATTGCCTTTCAAAAACGAATAAATGAACTGTGGGACAGAGCTTGACGGAGCGCAGGGCAAGAAGTCCAGCAGCGGGAAGTTGCGGTAATTATACAGCAGTGTAAGGTCTGATAAAAGCACATATTTCGCCATTTTTATCACCAGAATCTAGGGGCATGCAAATTCTGCACTTGTTCCATCAAGGCAAAATCCTTTATGCATTTGCAATTATTGATGCTTAAGATATTAATAATTATTTTTGTATTTTTTTAGAAGCGCCAACGCCTGCTGTTTACCGAAAAGCTAAAAGTATGTCCTAATTCCCTGCGTTGCGCTGCTTAAAATTGGCTGTTTAATCTGCATATTGACTCCCACTGTGCATACAAGGTAGCAACCGGAGCAATTTTCTATCTTTTCCATGGAAGTTTTTGAAATGCTGCTGACTATTTGTCTGTAGGAATCTTGCAGCAAATTCCCCACTATGATGTCGTGCCGTGGGGCGCAGGCAGTTACGTTGCCCAACGGGTCAACAGCATAATAAAGTTTCAGCGCATCGCAGATTTTGGCGAAGCTCCCGTCAAAGTATTCTTTCATTTTTTCGATGTACTGCTCGGGCAAGAACAGCTTCCCCTTATCCTTAATTGAATAAAGGTCATCTACGGTTTTTTCACTAATGCTGTTTTTCAGCGGCGGATTTACCGGCTGAACGGTCATAAAATCAATATGGCTTTCCAGAAGGTTATACGTTTCCAAAACCAGATCTCTGTTAAGGTCGGTAAGCACCATGTTGATGCCAACCTTGATCCCCGCGGATTTGTATAGCGCCAGTGCTCTCAGGGACCTTTCAAACGCCCCGCTTATTCCCCTTTGTTTATCGTGGATTTCCGGCGGGCCGTCGATGGAAATGGTTAGTGCGTCAACATATTTAGCCAGCTCAAACGCAAGCTGTTCTTTGATAATAAGCCCGCTGGTGTTCAGCGTGGTTACAACGCCAGAATCCCTTGCCCTTTTAAGCAAGGGAACCAAATCATTCCTGAGGAGGGGTTCGCCGCCGCTTATGGCCAGCATCGATATTCCTGATTCGGCCATTCTGTCTATAACCCTCAATGCATTTTCGGTGTTTAATTCAGGAGGGTCGCTTTTCCAGTAGTCGCAATACACGCATCTTGAATTGCATCTAAATGTGACGTTGTAAGTGGCGTAAAACGGTACCCTATTAAAGTACTTGGTCATAATGAACCCATTGACCATGTGCAGCTTTGACAGCAACGACATGTTTTCGCCTGTTTCGATTATAAGTGTATTACAAAAATTTTTAGCGCACCAGATCAAACTGGGATCTTGATGCTTTTGCCAAGCAATCAGGGCATACGCAGTCGCTGCTGAGCTCCCTTAATTTTGCAAGCTGGCCCTTGGTCAGCGATATGCCGGAACACCAGCACGAAAGGGGGCTGCCGCATGTGAACTCCTTTCCGCATATCCCGCACGTCTTCACTTTCATGTCCATTCTGCCTCCTTTATCATAAAATACGGATTCTTGCCGCCCACTTCCTCATAGACTATGCTGCCAGAGAATTGCAGCAGCTCCTTCATCTTGTCAGCACTGATTGCTGTTGCCTTGGAATTATAGAGCCTGGCTGTTTTGTAAAGGAAGGCCGGAAACCTTGAAATATCTTTCAAATATTCCGGGAACATATCAAAAATGAATTTCGTGGCATTTTTTACCAGCCTGTCCTTGCTGGCTGTAGCAGCCTCCCTGCCAGAGATCTTGCCCTTCAGGTATTTGAGTATATAAAATGAGTAATGGCCGTACCACTGTATTATTTGCGTTATTACAGGATGAACACGCGTCCTCATGACCGGAGTAAGTATGTCATACCTGTCCCAGTCCAGAGTGAACAGCAGGTTGTTCCTGACCGCATCGTCAAATATTCTGGTACCGGGGAGCGGAGTGTACATGCTGAACTGCACCGCATCCAGCCCCGCATCCGCAAGCTTGTGGGAAAACTTCACGGTATTCAACATATCCCTTATGCTTTCGTATGGCGCCCCAAGCATCATGCCGCCAAGCGTGATTATTCCATATTTGCTGAGTATCTGTACAGCTTTGACCGACTGCGGGATAAACGTTCCCTTGTGCATTTTCTTCAGCGTTTCCTGGCTTCCAGATTCTATTCCTAAAAACGCTATTGTCATTCCAGCTTCCGCCCCCTTCCTTATGAGTTCAGGGTTCTTGCTGGTTACGTCAGCCCTCATCTGAACTATGAACTTGAAGTTATAGTTACGCTCGATCATCTTTTCAAAAAGTTTCATCCTTTGCTTTACATTGGGGTAAACAACAAATATGTCATCGGTAAAGAATACCCAGTCATAGCCAAGCTTCTTCGCAAGGTCAAGCTCGGCAAGTATTCTGTCCAGGGATTTGTTCCTCCACTTGTTGCCCCATGTCGGCGTTACAGAGCAAAAGTCGCAGGCATACGGGCATCCCCTCGCAGTTTCAATGCATGTGACAGTATCATTGCCGCCGAAGGTTTTAAAAAAGTAAAGGTCCTTGTTCACGAGGTCCAGTGCGGGCATCGGGAGGCTGTCCAGGTCCTCAATAAGAGGCCTGGGCTTGGTTCTGATAAATTTGCCTCCGCTTTTGTATACGATCCCGGGGATTTCGCTGAAGCCGGTTCCCTTTTCCACGGCCTCCGATATGTCAATCATGGTTGCGTCGCCCTCACCAAGCACGGATATATCAAACCCCTGCCTGAGCATTTCATACGGCAGAAATGTTGCATGGTGTCCGCCTGCCACAAGCACAGCGGCTGGCTTCTGTTCCTTTATCCTGCGCGCTATTTCGCCTGCAGTATTATGCGCTGCGGTTGCATGAAGGGTTATGCCAACTATATCCGGGTTAAATTTTACGGTTTCGTCAACAACCTGATCCACCGTCTTGAATTTATCGGCCTCCATATCAATAACCTGAACCGAACTGCCCTTGAGCGTCAAGACGCATCCAGCAAGCTGCAGCAGGCCAAGGGGAGCCGGCAAAAAGCCCCACTTTGTAAGATATACGCTGCCAGAATAGTTAGAAGGTCTAATGAAGGTAGCCCTAACCATATGGTAACCAGCGTAAAACATGCATAAATATCTTATTTAAAAATTCTTCATAACTTTTATGGCAGGAAACTTTTTGCTTTAGCAGGAATAGCGCGATATTTGTATGCCAAATGCCATGCAGGAAGCGAAACTGGAAAATTGTCTAGTGATAATGTTAAGTAGCTAAATACCACGTTGCACGGGCCTTAAGGAATGCCAAATTATGCAATTGTCGATTAACTTGATGCTGCAGGCTGAAATACTCATGCAGGTTTGGTAAAAGGCAGCTTCCTAAAAAGATAGATGAACTGAACGTATATGCCTGCATGCAAAATCCGGGCCACAAGAATATGGTTGGCACGCTCAAAGCGAACGGAGCAAAATTTTCAATTATTCTATGGAGGAGTGAGATTATCTGTAGATTTTAGTTTTTGCGCCGGTTTTCTGTCGACGATCATTTTAAGAACAAGCATCACCAGGAAGAAAACCAGAACGATATAGCTGTAAGGCCTTAAAATGAAGAACCCAAATAGTGGAGCATAAAATACAACGACCCCCCTTATCATGCTCTGGGTTACAACAAGCGGTTCCATGCTTGTAAAGTTCATGTCAGGTGTAGGGTTAGTCAATTTGTTAAAACCCTGTACTATAACACCATTGTTTACCCTTCCTACAACATGGTGTATCACCAGTTCCCGGTAAAACGGGTTATAGTAGACCACTATGCTTTTATTGACCTGAAGCTGGCTTATATTGACAGGCTGAATAAATGCAATATATCCGGTGTAAAGTTTTGGCTGCATGCTTACTCCCATTACCGGATATGCAACTCCAGCAACGTTTAGAGCCAGCAATGCCACATTTACTATCAGCAGGATCACCGATATATAGAAAACGACGTTGATTATGCCCTTTTTCATTGCCCTTAAGCATTGATGGGGGAAATATATAATATTTAGTATGATAAATACAGGGCAAATGAGCGACGCAAGATATTTGGTTGAACTGAAGGTGGATTACAGTTCTGAGAAGTACAGCGGGAGGGAGGTAATTGAAGCAGGCAGGATGGATGGCCTGGAACTGGATGCAGTAGACATGAAAATTGAGGGGATAAAGGTTGATGGAAAGTCTGCAAATTATGCATACGATGGAAAGAAGCTCCGGATCACGGGGAAAATCGACAGAAGCGTGGAAGTTAATTTTTCAAACAGCGTTTCCAGCAACCTGATGGGCTTTTATGTTGCGCGGTATGATGGTGGCAAGGTGTTTACTACACACTTTGAGCCAAACGGTGCAAGATACTTTATACCCTGTGTGGATAACCCGGCTTTCAAGGCCAGGTACAGGCTCATAGTTTATGTTGACACGGACCTGGAGGTGATATCAAACATGCCCCAGGTCAGGTCGGAAAGAGAAGGAAAAGTTAAGATGGTCGAATTTATGGAAACGCCAGCCATGTCCAGCTACCTCCTTTATCTGGGGGTCGGGCCGTTTGATTTCATAGCAGACAGGTTTGACGGGAAGGAGCTGTACGTTGCATCTTACGGGAACAGGTCTAAAAGGGGGAAGTTCGCGCTTGAAGTAGCAAAGGGCGCTATAGAATTCTACGAGCAGTATTTTGGGATAAAGTTCGCGCTGCCAAAGATGCACCTGATAGCCGTCCCGGAGTTCGCGATGGGCGCGATGGAAAACTGGGGAGCAATAACCTTCAGGGAAACCGCGCTGCTGGCTGATGAATCAAGCGCTGAACAAACCAAAAGAAGCGTAGCAGTAGTCATAGCACATGAGCTTGCGCACCAGTGGTTTGGCGATCTGGTTACGATGAAATGGTGGGACGATTTATGGCTAAACGAAAGCTTCGCCACATTTATGAGCTACAAGGCCATTGAAAGCATGCATCCGGAATGGGATCACTGGAACGACTTTGTGCTTGGCGAAACATCGCCAGCCCTTCTGATGGATTCCATTTCGTCGACCCACCCCATACATGTTGACGTCAAATCTGAAGATGACATTGAACAGATATTTGACGATATAAGTTATGGAAAGGGGGCCAGCGTTCTGAGAATGCTTGAGAGCTATATGGGTTCGGAACGATTTATGCAGGGCATAAGAAGCTACCTGAAAAAGTACTCCTTTTCAAACGCCACCATGCAGGACCTGTGGATTTCACTTGAAGAAAGCTCAGGGTTGCCAATCAGCAGGATCATGAAAGAGTGGGTAACCCTTCCGGGCCACCCCGTGCTCAATCTTGAAGAGGAGGGGGATAAGCTCAGGGTGAAGCAGAAAAAATTCCTTTTTAAAGGCAGCGAGCATGGCGTATGGCCGGTGCCCTTAACGTATTACCACGGGGACGTCACAGAATCGGAGCTCCTAGATGCTGAATCAGGCTTAATAAAGAGGGCAACCAAACTCAATGCCAACGGCAGCGGTTTCTACAGGGTCCAGTATCAGGACTGGAATGAGGCGCTTTTAAAATCCAGGAACGCCTTCGACAGGTGGAATGTGGCATCGGATTCATATGCAATGCTGATTTCGGGGAATATTGAATTACGGAAGTACCTGAGCCTGATAAAGGAATATTATGAAGATTCGGGTTATCTGCCTGTTTGGGAAGTCTCAAGCCAACTTACGCAGATTTTATCAGTGAACCAGCCCGTCGTGAGGGAGCAATTCATAGAATTTCACAGGAAGCAGTTAAATCAGTGGAGCCAGAAACAGGACCCAACAGCAAAAGTGCTTGCCGGCGCTTTATCCAGGAGGCTGGTGCTTGTTGACAACTCATCCGGAAGGTCATTTGCTGAATCCGATTTCTTCTCGGCAGAACCGGACATGAAATCCACGGTTGCCCTGTCGAAGGCAATATATTCAGGCGACCCATTTAATGAGCTGCTCCGCATTTATACCAGCGCAAAAAACGATGAGGACAAGTCAAGGATAATTGCTGGCATGGTTAATATAAGGGAACGCGAGGGGCTGAAGGAAGCGCTGAAGCTGCTGCTAAGTGATAAAGTAAAAAAGCAGGATATAAGGGCAATTACAGCCTCAATTACAAATTATGGCAACAGGGAGATGATATGGTCGTGGCTTACCGAGAACTACGGCACCCTGAGAAAAATATATTCGGGCAGCGGCGTGCTTCCCAGAATAATCTCCTACACAATACCATTTATAGGCCTGGGGAGGGAAAAGGAGGTCACGGACTTCTTCAAAAACAATCCTACTCCTGAAGCAAGCATGGGAATCTCTGTAGGAATCGAGCTGATGGGCATCTACTCCAACCTGTCCAAACGGCTAAGTTCCTCCAGCGCCAGCCTGTAATTGTAGCCGTCGGTAAGCGCCTTAACGGAAGCTTCCAGTATATTTTTTGAAACTCCGGTTGTTGACCAGCGGAGCTTCCTGTCCCCAAACTCTATAAAAACCCTTACGTAGGAGGCCGTCCCCTTGCTGTCGCCTTCAGTCACGCTTACTTTGTAGTTAAGCAACTCTGTGGTTTTGAGGATTTCAAATACCCTGACTATCACTTTCCTGAGCGCATTGTCCAGTGCATGGACTGGGCCCACCCCGAATTCCCTCTCATAGTGGACTTCGTTGTCCACCCTAACTATTACCTCGCCTTCCGATTCGGTTCTGCCGTTTGTGTCCCTGGCATTTGCCATCCAGTAAAGCACGTTGAACTTATCGGCATAAATCCCCAGGTTTTTGAGAATTATCAGCTTTACCGTCGCATCAGCATTTTCAACTATGCCGTAGGCCTCAAGCTCCTTGATTTCGCCAAGTGATTTGATGACAGCTGGGTGGTCCTTTTCCAGCTCCAGGCCGAGTTCCTGGGAATATTTCAGCAGGGCTGCCCTTCCAGACAGTTCAGATACAACATAATTGCGCACGTTTCCAACCCTTTCCGGGTCGATATGCTCGTACGTCCTTGAATCCTTCATCATAGCATCTATGTGCACTCCCCCCTTGTGGGTGAACGCATATTTACCAACATACGGCTGGTACGGGTTTTCGCGAATGTTGAGAATGCCATATACATACGAAGATATGTCCTTTAGGGCCCTTAACCCGCCTTCGTTATTCAGCGCCCGTAAACCCATTTTAAGCTCCAGTGCCGGTATTATTTGCACGAGGTCGGCATTTCCGCACCTCTCACCCAGGCCGTTTATTGTACCCTGCACGTGGCTTGCTCCTTGCTCCACAGCCATAAGTGAATTTGCAACGGCAACGCCGGAATCGTTGTGCGCGTGGATGCCAATTTTGAATGGGAACTTCCTTTTTACTTCCTGAATTATGCCCGAGAGCACGTGCGTCAGCGTGCCGCCGTTTGTGTCGGCAAGGACTACTGCATATGCGCCAGAAGCGGCGCGAAGCGTGCTCAGCGCATATTCAGGGTCATCCCTGTAACCGTCAAAAAAGTGTTCAGCATCGTAGATCACTTTAATTCCGTGTGATTTCAGGTAATCAATGGATTCTCCTATAAGCGACAGGTTTTCGGCCGGCGTTAGCTTCAGGACCTCCTTTACGTGCAGCTTCCAGGTCTTTCCAAAAAGGGTGGCAAATTCTGTGTCTGCCTGAATTATCGTTTCCAGATTCCTGTCTTCGCTGCCGGGCTTCCTCTTTGTGGACCCAAACGCCGATATTTTTGAATACGCAATCGGTATCTTCTTCACCTCCTTGAAGTAATTTATGTCCTTTGGATTTGAACCGGGCCAGCCGCCTTCTATAAAATCAACCCCCAGTTCGTCAAGCCTTTTAGTTATGTCAAGCTTGTCTTCAAGCGTAAAGTTAACTCCTGCCATCTGGCTGCCATCCCTGAGCGTGGTGTCCAGAATCTCAACTTTATCCATAAAAATCCTTCCTCATCACGCATCCCATGTCCGACGATGTTACAAGGTGGGAGTACCTCTTCAGCAAAGGCGAATCCGTTTTAATTTTTGGCCTAACCCACCTTTCCTTTCTGGCCTTAAGTTCCTCGTCACTGACCTTCAGGCTCAGCCTTCTGCCCGGCACGTCTATTTCAATTATGTCGTCGTCATTTACAAGCGCTATCGGCCCGCAGTCCCAGGCCTCCGGGCTTATGTGCCCCACGGCAGGCCCCCTGGTGCCTCCGGAAAATCTCCCGTCGGTTATCAGGGCAACCCCGTCATCTATCTTCATTCCAACCACGGCGCTTGTAATGTCGAGCATCTCTCTCATTCCAGGTCCCCCCTTTGGCCCTTCATACCTGATCACGATTACGTGCCCGGGCTGGATTTTCCCGCCTACCACCGCTTTGAACGCTTCCTCCTCTGAATCAAACGCCACGGCCTTTCCGGTAAACCTGTAATTTTCCCTGAGCGCCCCGACCTTTATTACTGATCCGTTGGGCGCCAGGTTTCCCTTAAGGATGGCGATTCCCCCTGTCCTGTGGACGGGATTGCTTTGACCCCTTATAATTTCCGCATTGCCGATTGCCGCATTTTCAATTATTTCCCCAACATCCAAGCCGCTCACGGTCGGCAGGTCAAGCTCGAGTTTATTTTTTACCGCCTTCATAATAGCCGGCACGCCACCAGCATCATGCAGGTCTTCTATCATGTACAGATCGGAAGAGCGTCGTGTAGG
>JAMCTX010000019.1 GCA_023381255.1 Nitrososphaerota archaeon | reverse complement strand
TCATTGATGCGCAATGATATGCGTTATACCAACCCTTGCCTAAAGCATTAAATCTATCAAAAACCAACTACAAGTATTATGGCAGGAAATGGGAGAACGGATTGGTTAAGACAGTCATACCTTTTTTATACCCAGCTTTCCGCAGGCTCACTTCTGGTTTTACCATCAATTATGTTGCCAATTTACTTTAAAATTGCTGCATATTTAGAGGGATATCTTTTCTTTTTTGAGTTTTTTGGTATGCTAATCGGGTCATTGCTTCTGCCTGGGGCTTCGGATAAAATTGGAAGGCGGCCTGCATTGGCTGTTGCTATAATGCTATATTCGGTTGGGTCCTTCCTGCCGTATTTAAATCATTCATTCTATCCCCTAATTGCGTCGATGATTATAATGGGGACCGGCATCGGGGCCAACGTGCCTATTGTTAATGCAATGATGAATGAATTCTCCGACCAAAAAGAGAGGGGTACTATAATGTCTATTGGCAATGCAATTTTTAACCTCGGATTTATAATTATACCGCTTTTTCTGCTATTTGGGGCAGCTAGGTTTATATTTGCTTACGGGTTAATACAATTAATATCAATTATACCCCTTATATCGGTTCCCGAAATAACCAAATTAAACGGTGGAGGCGGATTTAACCAATTATACAAAAGCAGTTACTTAAAAAGGACACTGTTGGTGTCATTTGCTACTTTTTTTGTATTTTTTTCTGTCTACGGCATAATAGACTGGTTTCCCACATTAATATATAATGGAATAATTGAAGTCCCTGCTTTTTTTCAAAAGGATTATATTATAATTGCCAATTTGGGGGCATTCTCTGGCGCAGCTCTTATGGCACCGTTTATAGAGAAACTTGGGAGGAAGCTCCTTGGCGTGCTGGTTGATCTTATAGCTGGAATTACAGAAATGCTTGTGGGATTAATTTCTGGCAATGCGATTTTGTTGATTGCTGCTTTGATATTTGCCTCGCTGCTATTTATGGAAGGCGCTTTAGCGATTGTAACTATTGTATCTTCAGAATTATATGGTTCAGAAATGCGGGGAAGAGGTTTGGGGAACTCCTTGGCGTGGGGAAGAATTGCTGGCATGATATCTCCTTTGGTTCTTGGCAGCATACTAGAAGATTTGAAAAGCCCCGCTCTGCCATTTTTGGTTATTTCAATTAGTTCTCTGGCAGCAATGAGTTGCTTTTTAATGCTGCCAGAAACCAGATACATAACGTCACATAGGTGACAGAATATCATTTACGTGTTTATTATTATAGCCAATTCTTTTAGAGAACCCGTATTATATTTTATGCTGGAAGCTGGTCGCTGTCTTGCCTGTAACATTAAATTGAAAAAAAGGCAAAAAGAAAATAACACCAGTTTATAAACAAGTAAGGCTATATTTTTGCGATGGGCCGGTGGTGTAGCCTGGTTAGCACATCGCCCTCACACGGCGGGGGTCGCCGGTTCAAATCCGGCCCGGCCCACTTTTTAATGTGTTTAAAACTAACGTGAAAGGCAAAAGTTAGCATTATATAAAAGCCTTGGTTCTTGACAAAAGTAATACATTAAATTGCTCATAATTCATAAAGTAATAAACAAATTTATTGAAGTATAACTTCAAATACAGATAAATAATTGTACTAATTGATGATGGTAAAAATATATGGTTAAAAGGAGGGCAAAATTAATTTTGGATATAGTGCCACGCAATTATATCATTTCCTATTTCGCTTTATCTGGCTTCGGCTGAAATTAGCTATCGCCCATATTGGCACAGTTTTACTGTTGCATTACTGGGTTTTTGGTTCTTGATGCCCGCCGGAGTGTGATTTTACTTTTATGCTACACGTTATAGAATGCTTTAAGTGGAAATTTGTGGAGATAAACCCCAAACCAATTAACGACGCTAGAATAATGGATACCAACATGCTTCTATTTATGTAAGATATTTTAGTTGTCTTGCGGATATGGTTTTATTTTTTGAGTAAAGTAAATTAAATTGAGGCGCGCTCTAAGCACAATGAAGCTATCACCATACTTCGATCTGACCAAGCCGGCGGTGACGCTTCTTCTTGTGCTGGCTGGCGTTGCGGGAAGCTTTCTTGCAAACCCAGCAAGCAACATTAACGGGTTTGTTATATCATTTATAGCTCTATATATAGCCACTTCTGGTATAAACGCCGTTACCAATTATATTGACCGCGACATAGATGGCAAAATGCGCCGCACTCTCAAAAGGGCAATACCGTCGGGCAGAATCAAGCCGAACAACGCCCTGATATTTGGCGCGGTTTTACTAATAATTTCTATATTTATTGCTTGGATGGCTTCCCCTTATTCAAGCTTCTGGATTCTTTTTGGAGTAATTTTTGACCCTTTGCTTTATAACTGGTTTAGTAAAAGGAGAACAGCTTTTAACATACTTATAGGCTCGCTAGCTGGGGGCGCACCTGTATTCGTTATGTGGAGCGGAATTACGGATAAACTGTTTGCGCTAGCGCCATTTTATTTGTTTATGATCATAGTGATATGGACACCCATTCACATATGGAGCATTTCAATAAGGTATTATGACGATTATAAAGCCGCGGAAATTCCTATGCTACCAGTGGTTTACGGTAAAAAACTAGCTTCACGAATGATTGGCGCGTTTGCGTTGCTGTTAATGGTCTTTACAACTGCCATAGGAATTGTAGAACTAAGTTTTTATCTCTTGATTTTAATTGAGATTCTCAATTTAATAATGCTGCTACTAAGTTTCAAAACAATATTGTCATCAAGCGAACGCGATTCATTTAGAGTTTTTATTTATACCAATATATATCTTGCAATAATTTTCATAATTATTATTTTAAACAGACTGCTGTAATCAGACAGATTTTACAAATTTTAGTGCCATCAGATCATTTTGCTTTAACTACGTTGTTTTAACAGATTTAAATGTGCCTTTTTCTTTGCTTATGTCCTGTTTTAGCTGATCACCGGTTAATCTGACTCAGAATGATAGGAAGCTCTGTTTCCTCAACAGTTTGCCTGCTATTATTCTACACTCTACTGTAATATGTTGCAAACTGTCTGCTGGCCCGGCACAATTTGTAAAGCACCAGACTTGAAACTCTATCAAGCTTCACAAGAATGTTACAGTCGTAGTTCCTTTTAGCAAACCACGATTTTTCTACTGGAGGTTGCTACTTCCCACAAATCTCTAATGGTCTTTAAATAGGTCTTCGAGCGGGTTGGACATTTCCCTAACCTCCCTGAGTTTTATACCATCCAGCATCAATTTGCTTATTAATTCTTGGACTTCTTCAGGATAGCTTAATTCATATATATAGTAATCGCCTTCCTTTCTTGTAAATGCCATGGGCGCTGTATTTCCTATTGTTCTTATACCTATCAAATAGCTTTGCGGCTTAAGTTCGTTAATTTTAGAGAATAAAGCCAGTTTTCCTCCCTTTATTGCTATTACATAGCTACCTATTTCTTTCGCTTCATACAGATTATGCGAAGAATAGAGAACTATTTTGTTTTTGCTCATGCCTAATATCAACGACCTGATTCCGCCAGCAATTTTCGGGTCTAGATTGCTAGTAGGCTCGTCTAGCAGGTAAATGTCTCGCTCTTGTAAGAAAATTCTTGCTATTGAGACCCGTTTTTTCTGCCCCTGACTTAACTGAGAAAACCTTTTTGATAAAAGCTCGTTGAGTTCTAGCTTTCCTGCTACATTACTTACGCTGTTTTCGCCTGCGCCCTCTATTTTAGCATAAAATTTAAGGGCTTCAATTACCGTTAATCCCTCGGGTATGCCGTCAAGGTGTGATAAATAGCTTAATCTTCGCCTTGAACGCTGTTCATTAACTGGCAAGCCGTTTAATTCGACTTTGCCCTGCATTGGCTTTAATATTCCAGCCATGCTCCTCAATAAAGTGGTTTTTCCTGCTCCATTTGGGCCAAGGACTACATATATGGCCGGCTCCGTTAATTTAAAAGTTATATCTTTTAATACGGCGTTTCCAAAGTATCCAGAAACCAGATTTTCAACCACAAAATCCATTTTTTTATCGCCATAATCACTCATTTGATAAAAACCTCTCTCTATCCATTTTTATGTTAGCTATTATTAAAATGACAACGGCTAGTGCAAAAACCCCCAACGATACTGCTCCTGCCACATATAAAGACATGTATGGTCCCACTAGCGCTGAAATTAAAAACGTAACCATAATTGGGATGATCCCCAACAAAGGCGCCAAACCAACTGGGCTATTTACGCCAGTGATCCGCTTGGAGAGCGAAGCCCAGATCATTCCAGCCATGCTCATAAATATTGAGGATGAATAGCACATTGGAATGGAATAGAAAATTATCGTTTCAACCATAATAGGGGTAATTTGCACGTGTGCCAATGCGAATATCGGTATTGTGATTATCATTACAGATACTAATATTATTGTGGCCAATCCGGCTGTGATCATAAGTATTGACCAGAATACTGAAGATACTTCAACGCCAGAAGCTATTAGGTATTCATAAACTCCCTTCCTTTTGTCGCTTGTAAAAATCCACAGCGCGCCCATTGACCCAATTATTATAAACAAAGGCATTATCAGCGGATACATCGAACTAATTGTGATTCTGGCTGTAGCTGAAGTGCTGGAAATAAAAGAAAACTCGCCCGCAAAAAGAATGGGGAGGATAATTCCTATTAAAATATACACCTTACTGACACTGACCGTCCTTCTAAAGTTTAGCTTAAATAATGATATCGAGTCATTAACGTTTTCCTGAACCGCGTAACCTGCCTTAGATCTAGAGCCAGCAACTAATGCCACTGCTAAGCTGGTAAAGGAAAGAATAAAGATCAGCAGTTCAAATGCGGTTATGCCCATGGAAGATGCGTATGGGACAAAGAAATCAATTAATCCCATCGGCAAGGCAATATAAAAATAGCGTTTTTTACCAGTTACGGCTGCTATAACAGCAAGATATCCCCACGCCACATGTGACAGTAGTGAAGATATCCTTTCCAATACCACAAACCCGATCAACGGAAGGGCCTGGTTCGTAGGTAAAAACAGTGCTGGAGCGGCGGCAAATAACTTAATGTAAAAGGAGCTTGAGCTGGGAGATGCCAGCAACGTATAATATAGCAGGTAATCTATCATTAAGGGAATCGCGATTAAAACCCCGTTTTCCCACATTGCCAGCCCCAGACCGTAGCCCGTTGCGTCTTTCCTAGATATTTTATCTTTCGAGGTTGCGAACCGCGCAATGATATAAGCCAAGCCCACCTCAAGTAACATGGTTTGCAGGCCATAGTAGACACCTAACAGAGGTTGGTTGCCGTGAATCATTGAACTATAAGGGACTAATGTAAGATATTGAAATATGTATTTAATTGTAATGGCGCCAAAATATGCTATAAAAGTGTATAGCAGAACATTTAATGTAAAGCTTCTCTTAAAATGCCAGTAAATTACTGCCCCAACAGAAAATGCCATAACTATGGCCGGCGTCAAAAAATAAATTGTGTTTATTTGAGTCAATTTTTACAATTCAAGCTAGTATAAAATAAATAAACCTTATGCAATCGTTTTCTGGTATTGAAATACTTCTCAAGTATAATGGGGTTTATCATATATAAATTTACAAATATTGCGTTTCTAGATAAAATTAGCCTTGCCCTAAAATACCAACTAAAGGAATTTATAGGGGATTATCGCAATAACAGGGGGAAAAATGAATCTAATAAAGCCCGAGTATGGCGGAAACAGCAATGCAAACATATATGCAAGTGCTATAAAGTTTTTTGGAGGAAATACTGATAGAACACCTTTAAAATATAATCTGGGGAGGCAAGATAAACTTGTGCTCATAATTTTGGATGCCTTTGGTTTAAGCGTCTTTGATAAAATAAAAAACCCGCTTGCTGATGCCGATGTTAAGAGGATTACGAGTATATTTCCCTCGACTACCGCTGCCGCCATGCTTAGCTTTTATACTGGTCTCACACCGTCAGAACACGGCGTAATGGGGTTCACAACATATATGAAAGAATTTGGCAGCATAATAAACATGTTAAACCTTTCCCATCCGGCCCAAGAAGAACCTATACAGATGCTGGCGCAAAATTTTCCCAAGTATATATCTGAAAAAGCGGTTCCTCTGGGGGTTGAACTTTCAAAGCTAGGAGTTTCCAGCACGGCCATACTGCCAAATTCAATATCTGATTCACCAACTACTATATTTCATACACGAGGTATGAACAGGGTCAAATATTACTACCCCTGGGACGCATTGATTCAAATGAAAAAGCTCCTTTCTAACGAGGGCAAGGCGTTTATTTCAGTATATATACCCGTAGTGGATACGCTTTCCCACCATTATGGTCCGCAAAGCCCAGAAACCTTGAGTTCGGCTGAAGATCTGCTGGCAATGATATCAAAATCGCTAGATGGCCTAAAAGGCTTCACCGCTTTGATAACTGCTGATCATGGTCAAGTTCCAAATGATAAGACAAATGTTGTAAACCAGCAACTTATGGATATCTTAGATATGCCGCCATTTGGCGATTCTAGAGCTGTATTTTTAAATGTGAAGAATGAAGATTCTGCAATAAGGTATCTTGAGAAAAATCTTGGCGGATTTATTTTATTCAGGAAGTCCGAAGTTATCAAAAGTGGATATCTGGGGCCGAGTCTTAATCCAAGATTTGAAGATAGAATCGGGGACATACTGGCAGTACCAGAGGTAAATGAATCACTTATATATTCATACAGGGGGGAAGGCGACGCTGATTATATTGCATTTAAGGGGCACCATGGTGGATTGATGCAAGAAGAACAGGGAGTTCCCTTAATGATAATTCAAAGATAGGCAATTGCAGTCTTTAGCCGCTAACAATAGGGTATATAATTTTACTTAAATTCCAGAACAACATTCTTTGCGCCACTGAATTTATTGATGTCGTTAAACTGCATATGCCCCACTGGGTTTGCCTTATTAGAGTATTCGTTTTCTGTTTTAAAAACAATAAGCCAAGAACCTTTTGGGTCAAACGCTAAGTCGCCAGGCTTGAAGCTGGTCTTTGCCTTCTCATATCCACTTATTATGTCCGTGTGCATCAAAATCCCATATGACGCATTAACAATTATTGCGCTAAATGTCTTCTTCCTTAGAAGGGCGTTTATCGTATAAGGGCAAATTGCGTTATCCAACGTGGCTTCAATGTTCTGATCATCAATTTTAATCAATAATTTCGGCATTACTGCTCACCAGAATATAATGTTGCGCTCTCCTTTACAATCCATGCCTTAAGTTTCCACGAATTTCTTGATTCAATAAATTCAAATGCCTCAGTTAAACTTGAATGCCCGCTTATGCCTAATCTGCCCGTCAGGGCATTTGGAAATGAACTTACCAGAGTTAAATGCGCCTGCTTTTTTAGTTTGCCAAGTATTTGCGATGCCTGGCTATTAGAAGAAAGTCCCAGAGTTAACCTTCTAAGCCCTTCGTCACCAAGGCCGTTCTGGCATTCCGAAGCAAGTATTATTTCTCCGTCATTATCTATAAATGGCAGCAGATTATAGGCAGACAATAAAGCGTCAAAAAGGGTGTCATCATATGGATAACCCCCCGCAGAAGCTACAATGAGCCGGCGCTTTTTTTGTTTTACCGCCATTTCCAAAAAAGCTGCCTGAATGCGTTTAAAAACCTCCATAGCCGGCCCCATTAAAACCCTTTGAGTAACTCCCCCAAAATGGCATATTGCATAAGGCTTTGTTTCCTCCAGAATTCTGGCAGCAAAACTCGCTGATGAGCCGTTTACTGTTGCAGTATCCTTTTCTTTTCTGTTTAAAACCTCGCCTTCTAGTCCTAGCAGTGAAGCTAAAATTGAATGTGGGCCCGTGAATCCGTATAGCGGATCTAGCCTTACCGTACATACTATTATGGTCTTTTCAATGTTTTCTGGAACCTTTACCAGCACTCCATCTATTATAGTTTCACCGGCCTTTTTAAAATCAAATGGCTTTAATAATGGGAAGCTTTTTTGCAAAAGCTCGACGCTTGTTTTTTTTCCATCAGTAATATAGTAAAGAGCGTCTTTTATTTCCCCACTATATCCTTCTATTTTAAGTGGCTCTGCGGTGCCCTCATAATTTTCATGTTTTAACCTTAATGAGGCTTCAACTTCGCCATATGGAATCCAAACTTCAGGCATATATTAACACCTTTATGCAATTAGTTGATGCATGCCAGTTATTAAGTTTCAGCATTTAGTCAACACTTCCAATTGCGGTAAAAAAGGTTTAAAGGCTGTGCATTATATGGTTGCATATGCCAGAAATACCGGCATCGGCAATATATAGAATATTTAAAAAAGCGGGAGCCGAAAGGGTTGGGGAAGATGCAATAAATGAAATGGGAAAATTTTTAGAAGAATATGGATTAAAAGTAGCGGGCCAATCAGTTTTACTTGCTACCCACGCAGGAAGAAAAACAGTAAAATCTGAAGATATAAAGCTGTCAATAAAAAATATACTTGAGTCAAAAAAAGAATAGTAATTTAATTTACTTCTTTTGCTCTTTTTTTACTTCCTTTTTCTTTTTTGCCATTTATCATAGCACCTTGAGCAATTATAGCAAAACACTAATATTTTAACTTTTTTGAATTAGCTTGCATTTTTCACAAATAATGGCTGACAATAAAAATAATTTGGCCTCAAAGCCGCAATCCTGTTAGGGTGAGAGCGCGTTTTATAGGTTCACGGGCCACCAGCAATGAGGTCAAGTTGGCACCGCAAGGCGGGAAAGTCTGTACTGCATCATTGATAGGCATAGACAAACTCTGCTATGCTGTTCTTTTAATAATACTAAAAAAATTAAATATTAACCCATTCGACTTCCGTTTTATCAAAATCTAATATCCCGTAGCTTCTGCCTTCTACAAATGAGGGAACAGCAACTGACCAGATGCCCCTGTACATAATATCATGTGGCTTCTTAACATTGCTTATTAAAAATACATCTGGCCTATCCTCAACTATTAGCCTATCCTTACTGGAAGCTGTCAGTGGAATAACTCCTAAAGTTGGCGCGAGATGCCTAGTTTTTAACATTTTCTTAATTGCATATTCCTCGTCAAATCCTGAATAGCACCTCAACCCTTGCCCGCCATAAAGTAAAACCAGTTGATCGTTTAGCCTTATTTCAGAGGGATTGCCAAGCGATCTGAAGTTAGTTATATTATAAGCTTCTTTCATCAATTTAAAACCTATAGGTTTCTGGGGAAGTCCTGCATTTGTTTCATCGTTTTCGCCGGGTATTACTATCTTAAATTGGTTTTTAGGTAGCTGCTTTAAGTGCTTCACTAGCTGTTCATATCCGTAAGTTGGCAACAACCCTCTATCTAATAAATTACGTTTATCTATCAAATTTCCCAAGATTATAATTCCCTCTGCTTTTTCTGCCTGCAACTTTTTGAATAAAGTGTCTCTGTCGTCGCTGCCTTCACTTATTCCACTTATTACAATTACTCTCCCGGTTTTTTTCTTTAAATCTTTAGTTTCCGGAACTTCAACATCGGACATTTCCTCTATAATTGGCTCCCCATCAAACTTGATTTTAAAAGCTGCTGCGGAACCAATGACGGCTTCATTTAAAACCCTGTTTTCGGAAACCTTTAATGAAACTTCTGTTCTTCCATCATCAAGTAACAGGCGGCCATCTGTTTTTCTCAGTACCAGCGCAAAAGTCCATCTGTAACCTTTGAACTGCCTGGTTATAAATTGGAGGGAAATAAAGTTAATCTTTTCTGGCCTTGCGGCCCATATGGATTTTAGCGTGTTAAGCCTGTAAGCTAGCATCAGCGATATTTCCTCAGGTGGCAGCGGCAAGGCGCCATCTGAGTAAGACCTTCCACCGCTTATTAGAATCGCTGCCCTTTTACTTTCTATGCCAGCATTGTTGTCGATTATATCGTTAAGGTTTAGAAAAACGCTGCTGCCTTTCTTTTTGTGGATTACTGCGTATAAAACCTTTGGCGCATAATCGGGGTTTTCTTCAATAAATTTTATAACCTCAGGATTTACCTGCATCCCGCGTTTAAGTGCTTCATTTACTATTTCTCGTATGCTAGCGGCAGACACGGCGTTAAGTTTTAAAATACTTAAATATTAACTTGCTGGAACCCACTGTATGGTAAGATTAGCGTTATATATGCAGGACAAGCACCCGATAAAGGATGAGATCGAATATTCAAAGTATGCTGAGCAAAATGGTTTTGAAGCGGTCTGGTTTGCCGAATCCAGACTGGCCAGGGACGCTATTGTGCCCATGGCGGCTGTGGCTTCTAACACATCAAAAATTACGGTTGCAAGTGGAGTAGTAAACAACTGGACAAGGAACGTGGGTCTGATGGCTGCGACTTTTGGCACGCTGTATGAATTGGCACCCGACAGGGTAATACTTGGAGTTGGAGCCTGGTGGGAGCCACTTGCATCAAAGGTTGGAGTTAAGAGGGAAAAGCCGCTTCTTGCAATGAAAGAGTATGTAACAGTTCTAAAGAGGCTTTTTAATTTGGAATCAGTAACTTTCCATGGAAAATTTGTAAATGTTACAGACATCCAGATAGACGTTGTATATGGGGAGAAGAAACCCAGAAAGGTGCCAGTATACATAGGTGCTACAGGATTTGAAATGCTTGAACTTGCAGGGGAAATAGCCGACGGCGTTGTTTTAAATTACCTTGTCTCACCGGAATATAACAAAAAAGCACTAGAAATGATAAAGAAGGGGGCTGCAAAAACAAATAGAAGGCTGGAGGAAATAGATAGACCACAGCTGGTAGTTGTTTCTATGGACTACGATGAAGATAAGGCTATAGATAGGGCAAAAACGCTGGTTTCAATGTACCTGGGGCAGCAACCTCATATAATGAAGGCCAGCGGGGTATCAGAGTCGCTGATAAGCGAAGTCAATGAAGCGTTAGGCGGATGGCCAGCAAAACCGGGTGGATTGGAAAGGGCAAAGAAGCTCGTGCCTGATGAAGTTGTGAAAATGCTAACTGTTACTGGAACGCCCGATCAGTGCAGAAAGAAGGTAAAGGAATACATTGACAGTGGAGCGACATCACCTATAATGTACCCGCTGGGCGACGACGTTAAAATGATGATAAGAGAAATGGCGAAGGGTTACTGATAATCTGATAATAATTTAACGTCCATATGAGAAAATCCACCCTTTTGTATATTTTTGGTTTTATAATTATAATTGCTGGCATATTTCTGATTTCTTTGGGATTCACGGGCAACTATGGAGTATCAGTAATAATATTTCCGATACCATTTATTTTTACATTTGGAAAGCCGGTAACCCTGATTTCAAGCTTGACTTTAATTATGGCAGCAATAATGATGGTCCTTTTCTTGGCTTACATAATTATTATATTTTATCTAAGGCGTAGGAATTAATAATATTATCAAACTAAAATTAATGCTGGGTTTCACCATTTTATTATATTGGTTACAAATGCAGGATATGTTTTTACGACGCCCTGTATGCCTTCTATCTGTGCTATATTATCTCTGATTTTGCTTGACTCAGCTACGACATACGCAATTGCTGAATGATCCCCAGATGTTGAAAACAATTTTTTGACAAAATCGTATTCTTTGACTGAATCAAGCACTCTAAGATACAGTTCAGGCATTATGTCGAGTCCGAGATAAACTTCATCCATGCCAAGGGCTCGCCATTTTACCTTTAAGCTGCTTCCTATCACTATCTGCTCTTCCTTAAGTTTTATTATTCTGTTCCTTATAGTCCCCTTGCTTACCCCAATGGACTTGGCCATCTGTTCAATTGATGCATCGGGGTCGTTCTCCATGGCAGTTATAATTTTTATATCTAGTTCATCAACCATATCATTAGTACGCATTTGTCAATCTAAAAAGCTTTTGTAAAAATAAATCATAAAACTGTGTAATTTTTCAAATTTAATGATTTTATATGCCTGAAAAAATAGAAAATAGCGCAATATTTTTATATCCTTCAAAACATTCCATATACATGGACACAAATAAATTAGAAGTGGGGGTACAGGCCCCAAATTTTACTGCAAAAGCATTCTTCCCATTGGAGAAGAAGATAAAACAAATCTCATTGAGCGATTACAGGGGAAAGTGGGTTGTGTTTACATTTCATCCAGGAGATTTCACATTTGTATGCGCAACAGACCTTGAAGCTTTCCAGAGTTCATATGAAAAATTTAAGGCATTAAATGCGGAGGTTTTTGCCATTAGTGAAGATTCGATTTACTCACACAAAGTATGGTGGGAAACCAGCCCCAGAGTTAAAAAAGTCACTTATCCGCTCGTAGAAGACATAAAAAAGGAGATAGCAACCGCTTATGGATTTCTCAACTCAGAGACGGGTATGACAAAGAGGGGGACTGTTATAATAGACCCAGAAGGCGTAGTCCAGTATATATCCGTTTTCAATGATAGGCTGGGAAAGGATGTCAAACACATTCTTAACGCGCTAAAGGGACTCAAGTACATTTATGAGCATCCGGCAACAGCAGAGGAATTCGATATTTTGCCCGCTAACTGGGAAGAAGGACAACAAATAATAAAAATAAGAGTCCCTGACGACATAGGGAAGCTCTAAATAGCTTAAAGTTTAAATTTTCATTTTTTAAACTTCATTTAATGAACAATATGGAAAGTGTAGAAGATATAATTCTGAAAAATGGTCAGACCCCTTCAGAAATACTAAATTACATGCTGAACTCTGGGGGTTTTTCTGGGAGAGAGTTGGCTGAGGCCTCCGTTATGTTAAAAGATGTAATTCGCGGTTCAGGGGGAAGAATACTGACGTTCCCAGCAGACATAATTGCAACTGGTGCCCGAGGAATAATTGTGCAGTTGATTAAGGAAAAGGCGTTCGACCTTGTTATAACTACGTGCGGTGCCCTTGACCATGATATAGCAAGAACCTACGGAAAATACTATCGGGGAACATATTTTGAAGATGATGCAAAATTGCTTGAAAGCGGTTTTCACCGGCTTGGCAACGTGCTAGTGCCCGTAAAAAACTATGGAGAACTAATAGAAAGCAAAATGCAGGATTTCCTAAAAACAAAGTACGGGTTAAAAGAGACAAAAATACCTACTTACAGGCTGGCTTGGGACATTGGCGAATATATGCATGACAATAGCTCCCTGCTGTACTGGGCATATAAAAACGAAGTTCCTGTAATCGTGCCTGGCATAACTGATGGCGCGGTTGGATACCAGCTATGGCTTTACAGACAGTCTCATAAAAACTTCTTGGTGGATGTGCTAGAAGATGAAACCGCCATGTCGGATTTTGTGTTTACAAAAAAAAGCCTAGGCGCGCTGATCATTGGAGGCGGAATCTCAAAGCATCATGCAATATGGTGGTCCCAGTTTATAGAGGGGCTTGATTCGGCAGTTTATCTTACATCTGCATATGAATACGATGGAAGCCTAAGTGGAGCCCTTACCAAAGAAGCCGTTTCCTGGGGCAAAATAAAGCCAAAAGGCAGACACGTAACGGTCCATGTCGATGCGACAATAGCGTTACCATTCATAGTGCACGCTGCGCTTTTTGGCTGAAATTTCAGCAAACATAAATTAATGCTTGTTATTAAAGGATTATATAATGCGATGCAAAACCAATAAAAAAATCCTGTACTGCATGGGGCTTACCTTAAAAAGCGTGGGGCTGGACTACATTTACAGTCTCGAAAATGAGGACCCGCAACTAATTTCATTAAGGGAGTTGGCTGCCAAATTAGAGAACGGTGTTTTTTATGATGTATCTTTGCTGGCTGCGCTGGTTGCTTACAGGCTAAGGGGCACAGGTGAGTTGTACTGGTCAGACCTCGCTAAAACACATGAATTCACACCAAGTTCCCCATTTGATATTGTTGAAAATTTTTTAGTGTCACGCAGGGAGCTGGCGATAAGGGGAAAGCTGGCCCGGCTTGAGAAACTCAGGAAAGCGAACTTCTCTGTAATGGAAAATTTTGTCGAATATAAAAATGATCCCAAAAAATTATACGATAGGATAAGTGGCGCGCTTAATGGCGGAGGAGAAAAAACTCTGAGCTTTGCTATTAAAATATTTTATTATTCAGTTCTTGCTAAAGAAAATCAGCGTATAGCACTTCCTTACAGTATTCCTATTCCCGTTGATAGCAGAGTCATTAAGGTCAGCCAGGCAATTGGGCTAATTAATGCTGAATGCTCTGAGCAGAACAAGATTAGTGAGGCATGGAACCTGATTTCCAGAATATCAAACATACAGCCTCTGCATATAGATTCATACATATGGCTCAAGTTGTATAAAGTTATGCATCAAGGGGCAACAATTAAATCCTGAATAGTTTTTAGTAAAAGGCATGAAGGTCGCTGTAAATGGCTATGGAACCATCGGTAAGCGCGTGGCTGATGCTGTTATTATGCAGAACGATTTGCAGCTATCAGGCGTTTCAAAAGCAACCCCTGATTATGAAGCAATAATGTTAAACAAAGCGGGAATAAACCTATATGTGCCAGAAGATAACCTGAAAAGGTTTGAAGATAGGGGAATTAGCGTCAAGGGCACCATATCTGAAATGGTTAATTCAAGCGATATTATAGTCGATGCCACACCGGGAGGATACGGCCCGAAATACAAGGAGCTTTATCAATCGGCTGGCAAGCCCGCTATATTTCAAGGGGGGGAAGACGCCAATCTGACTGACCTTTCATTTTCTGCCCTTTGCAATTATGAACAGGCTTCTGGCAAAAGATATCTCAGGGTTGTTTCGTGCAACACCACCGCAATTCTCAGGACAATATGCTCATTGAGAAGTTTTGGAATAAAGAGCGTTCAAGTGGACATTATAAGAAGGGCAGCAGATCCGCGGGAAATTAAAAAGGGGCCAATAAATTCAATTACGTTAGACCCGGTAAAGAGCCCGAGTCATCATGCCGACGACGTTAAATCCGTAATGCCCGACCTAAAAATAGTTACCAGGGCCGCAATAGTTCCCACCACGTTAATGCATTTGCATCAGATGACCGTTCGGCTCGATAAAAAAGTTCTCAAAGGCGAAGTTATAAACGCGCTGCTAGACACGCCCAGAATAGTGCTATTGAGCTCCCGTTCTGGTGTACAATCAACGGCTGAAATAATGGAGATAGCGAGGGACCTCGGAAGAAAAAGGGCAGATCTGCCAGAAGTTGCTGTATTTGAGGAATCCATAAACACGGAAGACTGCACAGTCCTTTTGAGTTATGCTGTCCATCAGGAATCGATAGTTGTTCCCGAAAACATAGATGCTATAAGGGCAGTTCACGGCAAGGCTACAAAAAATGACTCGATAAAAATGACTGATGACGCCATGGGAATCAAAAGAGGGTACCTAGTATGAGCGACAATTCAGCATACCAGATGCTAGTGAATTCGGTCATTGATTACAGCCTGCCAGACGACACCGAATGGTTAATTGAAAGAATCAAAAATTCTAAAAGAGTAATAACGGTGGGGACAGGGAGGTCCGGCGATGTAGCGGAAGTGTTGATGCGGTTTTTGAGAAACCTTGGCATAGACTATTCTTATGGCCCCAATGATTTGCCCTATGTGTTAGGGCCATGTGACCTGTCGATTGCGTTTTCTGGAAGCGGTTCAACTTATTATACGGTTGAAGTGGCCAGAGCTGTAAAGCAGGGTGGTGGATTTTTAACCTCGATAACAAGCAATTCAAGCAGCCCGCTCTCTGCCCTGTCTGACAAAATGATATTAATCCCTGGTGCTTCGCTTAAAGAGTCTGATCATTTTACAAACCAAATAACAGGAATTTCTAAGGTGCCATTAACCCCAATGGGCACGTTGTTTGAATTGAGGTCTCTCCTTTTTTCGCTTTCGTTAGTGTCCCAATTGAAGGGTCTCAGCTTCACTGAATCTCATAAATCATTGGTAAAAGGAATTTCAGACTTTAATCCCAGGGCAGAATTTTATGCAGATTTATACAAATTGCTGCCTAAAACGGGTAAAGGCGGCGAATATAAAAAAACTGTAATCATAGGCGAGGGGCTTAGCGGGATCGTGGGCAAATTTTTTGCCACCAGATTAAGACATTGCTCCAAGCCCGGTGGGGAGAGGCACGTTAGTTTCTGGTTGGACAAGGGAAGCGTAAGCATTGGAAATGGCGACCTCGTATTTATAATATCAGGCTCTGGCGGCGGTGTTTCCCCTAACTTGGCGAAAAGGGGCAGAGAAAAGGGCGCAAAGGTTGTCGCATTAACTTCATTTATCGATTCAGAACTGGCAAGGAATTCAGATTATGTAGTTGAAATTCCAGGCAGAATAAAAATGAATCTAAAGGGATTAAGGTCAAGCTATTATCCTCAGGATCCAATGTATTCCATTTTTGAGCTCAGGGCTCTCTTTTTTTTAGAAACTCTGATCTATTACTTGGCAAATAAGGACGGTATAACAGAGAGCGATATGAGGCATATGCACTCAGACTTTACCTGATCGGTGATATTAACTCATCCTAAAGCTGTAAAGCCTCCATGCATCATTTGTCCAGAGAGTTTGTTTTATGATTAAACAATATTTTATAAGCTTGTGAAAAACGGCCTGTAATTCCTCAATAAAGAAAGCCTGTTTTCATACAGCTCCCTTATATCGTCTATGTCGTATATTAGCATAGCCAGCCTCTCCAACCCCATTCCCCACGCCATAACCGGACCATCTAAGCCTAGCGGTTTTGTTACTTCTGGCCTGAATATCCCCATCCCGCAAAGTTCAATCCAGTCATTAAGCTTATCTGAATATATCATTGACTGCATGGAGGGTTCCGTATACGGAAAGAAAGTTGGCCAGAATTTTACCCTTTTAAAGCCCAGTTTGCTGTAAAATGCTGTAAGAAAGCCCATTAATCTTGATATGCTGACCTCTTCACCTGCAACTACTGCATCAAGCTGGTGGAGCTCGACCAAGTGCTTAAAATCTGGTTTCTCATTTCTGAATACTCTGCCAACGGTAAAAATTCTACCCTTCTTTGTTTTGTATAGTTGCTCTGCTGTAATTGTAGTCGTGTGCGTCCTGAGAACTGCCTTGTTTGCTATATCAGCATTCCAGTTGTATTTCCAGCCGGTTGATCCAGTAACCCAGCCATTTTGATGTGTTTCCTTAACTCTTTCGACCAACTGTTTGTCGCTTTCATTAAACCTTAATCCCTCAACATAAAATGTATCATGCATATCCCTAGCCGGATGGTCCTGTGGAGTAAAAAGTACGTCGAAGTTCCAGAATGATGATCTGATGATCTGGCCTTCAACTTCCTCAAACCCCAAGGAAACCATAACTTCCTTAATGTACTCTATTAACTCAGAAAGCGGATGAATTCTTGGAACAAAAACTGGGGGCGCCGGGGCTGATATATCAAGCTTCGAAAATACAGTGTCCTTCCATTTGCCAGAAGATATCATCTCGGCCGTCAAAGTTGTGGATTCTGCAACATTAAGATCTGGCAAACTCTGGGTGATTCCCTTTTCCAAGGCTATGTTTGTTTTAATCAAGTCCTTATATTCAACGTAGCCTGGTCGCCTAAGAAGCTCCTCAAGATTTTTCAACTCTGACGCGTTTAACTGGTTTTCAGTTGTTGCCCCGTTTGCAATTTTATCAAGAAGTGTTTTTTCGATTTTTACTTTTTCTTTAGTTTTGGCTACTGCCATCCCATTTTTTATTTCTATCCACCCATTTTTTACGGCTCTTCCAAGGGCTGCCTTTAGTTCGTTTTTGTCCATTGATTTGCCCAGATCCTGAACACTTATGCTGCCACCCTCAATAACTAGATTGGCTATTCTTTCTTCTGGAAACCCATAAAGAAGAGCCATTTTCCCGCTTTCGCCCAGCATAAGCAGCTTTTCTCTTTTTTCTTCAACTCTGATAAGCCCCTTTGCTCTCAGCCACTCTGTGGCTCTGCGGGCCTGATCAATACTTATGCCGGCTAGTGCTGCTACGTGTTCTATATTTCCCTCGCCCCCTTCAAGCAATGCCTTAACTACCTTTTTTTCCAGCGGGTGCAATGACAAGTTATCCATATTCTTCACCTACAAAGACATGTTCTTAACCAATTCGTTTCCTTTTTGAATAATGTCCCCTGCCAAATCTTTCATTTTTGTTCTTTTTAATTGATGCTCCTCAAGATTTGAACCTACCATTTTAAGGGCCTGCTGTTTACATTCACCGCATAGCCTTTTTCCAGCTAAGCATTCAGCCCTAACTTCGCCAATTTCTTTATCATTATCCTCAAAGTACAGATAAAGGTCGAATACCGGGCACTTATCTGGCTCACCTCCCAGCTTTCTCTGCTCTTCAATTGTAGTTCTTCCTCCAGTGAAAGCCGCCATAATTTTGCGCTTTAAATCTGCCTTGCTGTCAGACAGCGTTATCATGCTGTCTGGATTTCTTTTTGACATTTTTTCATCGCCACTAAGTGACCTTATTAGTTTATGATATACTGAAGATGGAGGAAAGAAACCAAAATCGTTTCTGTGCTTAAATGCAAGGTCCCTGCTTAATCTTATGTGCGGATCTTGGTCAGCGCCCACAGGAACCAGAACCGGCTTTGGCCCGCCAAAATTTTTCGTCTGAGGCAATAAAATATCACCAGACTGCACTAGTGCGGAGAGATAAAGCGAAAATCGCCTTTCCCCATATATATCCTGCAACATGTTTACTGTAACGTCATCTGAAAAAATAAATGCGAGATCCGAGACCAAAAGTGCGCTTGATTGCATATAAACTACACTCCTGCTCGGATCCATTCCAAGAGCAAGCATATCTGCTACGTTTTCTATCGCCAGTTTTTTGCTTGTTATCAGGTCCTGACCGTTGTCCATATACGCTTCCAAATCGGCTATTGAATAATATAATTCTGAATTCGAGAATTTTTTCTGAAAATAAATCATCTGCTCTGCGGTTGTTCTGCTTCCCAAATGAAATATGCCCGTTGGTTTGATGCCGGATATGACTGATATCTTCTTGCCACTTTCTGCATAATTTAAAAACAGTTCTAGGTCCCTGTGTCCTATTATTAGCCCTCTTCTGACATATTTGTTGTCATTTAATTTTTTGACTAAATCGCTATTTAACTTGGATATGCCGAATTCATCTATTAGTTTATCATAATCTTTTATGTCTGTGGCGGCCCAAGGATTGAATTCTTTCAATACCCAAACATCTCACTAAGGTGCATCTTAAGGTTTATGCAGGTAATCATCGGCCTTAATAATAACAATCAAAAAGTTTTGTAAAAAAGTCAAATCCTTATTTTTATGTATTTGTATGCTTCCCCGTTGCTTTCAAATGTATATTTGACGCTGCTGAATTTGTTTTTAAGTTCCCTTATGCTCTCTTTGGTTTTATTGTGGTCCTCCTTTTTAACTATGACCCTGTAGAGAATATCAGCAACTTCTTCCATTTCATTCAATCCCATGCCCAGCCTTGTGATTTCCTGCACCCCCATTCTTAACCCGCCAGGATTGCGGAAGTGCCTCCCTGCTTTTATGTCACCCGGTATCAGGTTCCTGTTCGCTATTATGTTTGACTCTTCAAGCTCCTTCTCTATTATGCCACCTCCCCCGTACATGGAAACATCTATTACAACCTGATGAGATTTTGTGTAGCCGTATTTTTCGCCAAGTACAACAAGACCCTTTGCTGCCAAGGATTCAGCGAGTTTTTTTGCATTACTAATTACTGCGCTTGCATAATCTTCTCCAAAATTTAGCATTTCAGCAAAGGCTATTGCCTTGCCTGCAACATGGTGCAGGTGATGGTTAGAAACATTGCTTGGAAATACGGCGCTTTTTAGAACCTCGGCATATTTATCATAGCTAACTATCAATCCCCCCTGGGGCCCTGGCAACGTTTTGTGCGTGCTGCCAGTCATTACGTCTGCCCCTTCTTTTAGGGGCTGCTGGAATTTCCCGCCTGCAATTAGCCCCATCACGTGGGCCCCATCATACATAACAGTAATTCCTTCTGCCTTAAGGAAGGGAACAAGTTCCTTTAATGGGTGCGGAAAAAGGAAAAGCGAACCGCCAAATATGACCATTTTTGGTTTTCTGCCTTCTGATTTTAGCTTGCTAACCAGAGCCTTTGTTTTATCCACATCAATGTTCATTTCAGTAGAATCAAATGGAAAGTTCTCAACATTTAGCCCGCGCACGGCACCGGCCGTTCCTCCTAGGTCCTTTTTACCATAAGTGATGTGCCCGCCGTTGGGAATTGCCAGGGAGATGATCGTGTCGCCAGGCTGTGTAAATGCCGTGTAAACAGCAAGGTTTGCCGTAACACCAGCTATGGGCCTTACATCAACAAATTCTGCATCAAACAGCTTCTTTCCCAAATCTATGGCGCTCAGCTCAATTTGGTCAATGTATTTGCATCCAGCATAAACCCTGTCGCCTGGCCACCCCTCCGCATATCTGGACATCAAATCAGAAACGACGGCTTCTTTAACGGCTTCACTCATTACGTTTTCTGATGCTATTAGCGTAAGCGATTCTGAAAACCATTTATGATGCTCCTTTAAGAGTTCAAATATTTTTGTGTAGTTCTCCTTGGCAAATGATTTATTATCCATTTAGATTATTGGCCGGATTATGCCTTAAAAAGTTTTTGCATATAAGATAAAGTTCGCTACTTTCTCTTCTGCTTGCTTTGGGCTTTGTCAGTTTTACAAATGTAAATGATTTTTCGGCTCTGGTCATAATGCGCTTTACCCCCTCCCCATCAAAAACCTTACATACAAACGTCCCGCCCCGGTTAAGGCTTTCTTCAGCTATCTCAAGGGCTTTTTCCGTCAGATTCCACTGCGTTTCCTGATCATATTCCCAGATGCCACTGACCTGTGGCGAAAGATCTGACAATACGACATCCGCACCCTTTAGCGCAGGCTTTTCTTCTTTCAGGTTCATTTTAATAAAGCTAACGTTGCTGAGATTTACCTTGATCGGCCTGACGTCCACCGCAATAACTTCCCCCTCCTCACTTACTGCCTTAGAAGCCACCTGAGACCACCCGCCTGGGGATGCACCCAAGTCCAATACCCTTTGTCCAGGATAAAATATTTCGTACTTTGAGTTCAGCTCAATTAGTTTAAACGCTGCCCTGCTTACATAGCCGGTCTTTCTGGCCAATCTCCTATAATAATCGTTTTTGGCTTCATCCGGCCTCATTTATTTCGCCTGCACTTACAGTGCTAACGCTTGTAGCTCTCTGGTATTCTGTTACAACCCACCCTTCTATTTTTGTACAGGTCCTTGGCGATACTGCGCCATCCTCATAGCATTTGTAATAAAGCGGACATGTTATGCATGGAGCATCAGCTATGCTTTCTATACTAAGAGGTACAACCAATGGTTTTAATCTGTAAGTCCATCTTCCGTCTTCCAATACCTTATCCCTCTTTATCAGTTTACGTTTCTCAAGCCTTGTTGCAATTCTAGAGCCGTCTCTGCTTGTTAAACTGAGTTTCTTCCAAAGTTCGCTCTGCAGTATTCCCCCATCTCCACTCTCTAGCACCAGCTTGTACACCATGCTTATCAGATCCTCTTCCTTACTATCGCGCGGCATTACAATTTTAGTTCTTAAATTACCATCTTAAAAGCATTCTTAGAGAATCAGCGGCATCTTGGTTTCCAGCGTAGCAATAATACAGAAGCCTGAATATGGTATGGTTATAATGCGGCGCGCGTCTTTGGAAGTATAACAAGCAATGCCGTTGATGCTACTGCTATTGCAGCGAACACCCGCATAACATCACCTAAGCCTATAATAGAAATTAGCGACCCGCCCAAAAGAACGCCTACCGCTCCGCCCACTGAGCTGCCTACCCCCCACACAATACCGTTTGCCCTTGTTAAGGCGCCGCGGTCAACCACCTGTCCTACATAACCTAATAAATTTGGAAATCCACTATACGCAAAGAAGGAATATATGGCAAAAAGTATAACCTGAAGGTAGAACCCCTTTGACAGAATAAAAAGTAAAAACGACGCCGTTGCCCCAACTGTGGTAATGATAAGCACCTTCCTTCCACCCAAGCTAGATGTTATTCTACCAAAATAAGGCTGACCAAATATTGCCATAGAGTAGCTTACAGTCAGAACCAGGCCCATGATTATTTTTGACCTGTACAAGTCTGTCATATATGTAGGCATATACATCATCACCCCAAAGGTAAACATGGATCTTACAAAAATCATTATCGATAAAGGGAATAACAGATATGCGTATTTTCGTATGGAGCTCCTGACGGCTTTTGCTTTATCTGCTGGAGCATTGATTGTGAGCCCTCTCAGCCCAATATACACAGCTGTTCCTAGTGCAAACGTATATATTGATGTCACTAACAGCCCCGTGATTTTGCCGAAAAAAGTCAGCAAAAGGACTAAAAGCGTTGGCGATATCGCCCTCCCTAGACTTCCTAGTGAACCGTTGATCCCCAGCGCTTTGGGTGCCTCTTTGCCCCCATATTTTATTTGCAGTATAGTCCCTCCCAATGGGTGATAGAATGCGGCTCCGCTTCCCAGCAGTACTGATCCCACGGCTATAAAATACAGTCTGTACACCATAAATGAAATGGCAAATAAGATGTTTGATATTCCAATAAGCACAAAACCAAAAAGCATCAGCTGCGCATAATTTCCCCTCCTATCAGCAATGCTTCCGATTGGTGTGCTCAACAGACCAGAAATTATGCCATAAACGGCGCTTGCTATCGCAAGGAAAACAGGAGGCACTCCCTCAATAAGATAATAAACTATTAGGATTGATAGCAAAATCAAAAAGCTGTCGTTTAGATAGTGTCCTATTCCGGTAAATATAAGTGCCTGAATCTTTTCATTCAATGCTGTAAAATTAAATTTTAATGCAATTTAAGCATTATGAAAAAGTTATTGGCAGGAATTTGGAGGTTTTGCTCATTGATTTAACTGCGCTATGACCAACTATCCCCACAAATAAAGCAGTCGTATCGCACCTACCTTCCCTGTACGGTTAGGAACTAATCTCAGCTGTTGATTCTAAATTTCCTGAAGTTCGAACACAAATCTTGCCCCGGCCAACTCCCCCTCTCCCTGCCTCTTCCAGTTAATTTTATAGCTCTTTTCTGACCTTGCGCCTGAAACCGAGGCATTCAAAGGGACCTTTGCCCACATTTTTTCAACCTTTTCTTTGTCCTTTGTCATAAGCATGCTTCTCCTCTTTTTCATCAAATAACGTATTAGTGCCTTTTTTGGATCGTATCCTTCTACTTCCACTTTTTCCCCGTCTAGATCTATAATAAACTTTCTTTTTGCCATATCACTTATTGGCAACCATTAAAATATAAGGTCTCCTATTTTTACGCTTCTTTGACCGATGTTTTGTCTATTGCCATTTTTTTAAACAGGTCTTCCCCTTCTTCATAACTGAAACTTGGCCTGATATAATAGTCATTTTTGAGCTTCCTTCCTGTTTGTTTCTCCCATTCCTCAATAGTTACGGAGTATTTTTTCTGAATGCGGTCCCTGTACCATTCAGGTATGACATTAAATGTGCAGAAGGGAATTATCCTATCGTCTGGCGTAAGATAGTGGATGTCACAGCGCCTAACGCGCTCTTCGTCGTGGTTATATTTGTCTTGGAAGTGCATCATACCCACAAACAATGATTTCATCTGAAGTTCACCTAGTGCTGAATAGTCGTGTTTTACGATCACGTTTATCAGCATCTGTGTAAGGTTTAATCCACTGGGCATCCTGGACCTGTTAATATATCTGGAAAGGTTTGTTATCACTGATAAACCCACCAGATATTTGTTTTCACCGCGCTCTATTTTTTCCGCCTTTTCGTCCAGGAATTTCAGTAACCCATCTATGTCAACAAACCTAGAAATTGGCACCATTCTCCCGTCGTCATTAAATATATATGTTGCCGCTCCACAGGCAAAGTGCGTGCTTAATTCATATTTTAACTGGCCCGTCCATGCTTCTATAAATCTGGAAAACGGCATTGCGGCAGGAATTGGGAACCAGTCGTCTGACTTAACCGCGCCCTTTGTTTGTTCCTCTATTTTTCCTATTACGTCTGGAATTGTTATTCTGAACTTTTCGCGTTCCCTTTTCGGGATGCGCCCCACAAGTGAAACCGGTTGATAATTCAAGCCCCTAACAATATCCATATTAAGAAATGCAAAACGCAACATGTCCCCGACTTCATGGTCGTTGATGCCGTTAATTACAGTGGGCACCAGCACCAATCCTAGATTGGCGTCTCTGCAATTCTTTAACAGCCCCGGTATTTCCCAGTAATTTTTCGGGTTTGACTTGGGCGTTACACCGTCAAAGCTCACATAAAGCGTGTTTACGCCGGCGTCTCTTACTGCTTTAACCAGTTCTGGCTTTCTAGACAGGTTTACCCCATCTGTGTTCAGTTGGATATGTGTCAGCCCTTCTTCCTTTATTGCCTTTATAATTTCAACGAGGTCCTCCCTCATTGTGGGTTCTCCCCCGGTAAGCTGCACAGCAACTCCTGGAATAGGCTTTTCGCCAAGCATGTTCTTGACCATTCTCCTGATTTGGTCTATGGTTGGCTCATAGATGTAACCGGCTTTTTCAGCATAAAAGAAGCAATACCAGCAGTTTAGGTCACACCGGTTTGTTAACACTATGTTGGCTAAAGCGGTATGGCTAAGGTGGTTGGAACATAAGCCGCAGCTTGCAGGGCACGTTATACCTTCAGATACAATCTTTGGGTTTTCAATTCCACGACCATCTTGCGCATAACCGGAAAACCTTTCATGGAGGAAGTTATAACCGAAATATACCTCTTCAAAATAGCCGTGCTTGGGACATGTCTTACCGATGTAAACCTTGCCCTCTCTTTCAAATATTGTGGCGTCGATTATTCTGTTGCATTCTGGGCATATGCTTCTAGTCTGCCTTAGAAATCTGTTAATTGTGTGTTCTGATTCTCCGAATTTTTCTTCTAATACCATAATTAAAATGTGGAATTAGAGGCATTTAAAAATATTTATAACAAATAAACAAAAAACAGGTAGTTAATTGTTATTTATGGCCATATTCCTCGGGCTGTAACTGCGTCCGAGACTCTCTTGACGGCTAATGTAAGAGCGGCTGTCCTCATGTCTATCTTGTATTTTTTCATCGCATCATAAACGTCATTAAAGGATTTTGTCATCCTTTCTGTAAGCATCCTGTTTACTTCTTCTTCGCTCCACCATAATCTCTGCAAGTCCTGCACCCACTCAAAATAACTTACTGTAACACCGCCGCTGTTTGCTAGTATATCAGGTATCACTAATGAGCCTTTTTTAAATAATATTTCGTCTGCTTCTGGGGTGGTTGGACCGTTAGCTCCTTCACTGATTATTTTGGCTTTTATTTTGCTTGCGTTTTTTTCGGTTATAACTTCCTCCAATGCGGCCGGTACAAGAACATCCACATCTAGCGTAAGCACTTCTTCGTTTGATATCTTTTCTACACCATTTAGGGTTGTAACGGTTCCGCTTTTTTCCTTTTCCTTAAGGACTGAACCGACATTTAATCCTTCTTTCTTATATATGCCCCCCTTTGAGTCACTTACTGCCACAATTTTCATTCCGTATTCCTGTGCCATTATGATGGCTGCGTTAGACCCAACATTGCCGAATCCCTGAATGGCCACTGATGCGTCTTTTAGCTTTATGTTCATGCGCTTAGCCGCTTCTGCGACTGTTATTGCAACCCCGCGGGAAGTAGAATTTGATCTTCCAAGGCTTCCGCCAGATTCAATCGGTTTTCCTGTTATAACTCCTGGCTCGTAGTGCCCTGCAAGTGCACTGTACACATCCATTATCCAAGCCATGTGCTGTGGCGTGGTGTAAACATCAGGCGCCGGAACATCTTCATATGGCCCTATGAACTTTGAAATTGCGTAGGCATACCTTCTTGTCAGGCGTTCATTCTCTCCAATAGACAGGTTTTTTGGGTCGCATATTATCCCGCCCTTTGCTCCGCCAAGAGGTAAGTCAAGCACAGCGGTTTTCCAGGTCATCCACATTGACAGTGCTTTTACCTCTTCTATTGAGACGTTTGGATGATATCTGATTCCTCCTTTGTATGGCCCGCGTGCATTGTTGTGCTGCACTCTATAGCCTGTAAACACCTTGACTTTTCCGTTGTCCATTTTTACTGGAAGCGCTACGTGAATCTCTCTCTGAGGAACTGATAGCACTGCTCGCAAATCGTCTGATAAATTTATTACATCTGCGGCTTTTTTGAATTGAGAAAGTGCCATTTCCCATGGATTTTGCTTTTTTTCACTCAATTTTGGTCATGGCGACGTTCTTTATATTACTTATAAATTTTGTTATAAGTCCTTATTTTATTTTCTTTATTGTCTATACTGATGATATTTAGATCAGTTTCCAAGGGAGAAGCGGGAGGTCTCGGACCCATTTGCCGCTGGCATTGTAAACCGCATGAGCCGCAGATGCCCCAGCTGGGATAATTGATATTTCGCCTACGCCCTTGGCCCCATAAGGCCCAAGCTCCTCAGAACTGTCGATAAATTCCACGTATATGTCTGGTACATCCCTGACCGAAGGCACTATGTAAGTTGTATAATTGTTATTGATGGGTTTGCCGCTGGCATCATATTTGAGGTCTTCTGTTATAGCAAATCCCAACCCCTGCACTATTCCCCCTTCAATTTGCCCGCTTGCAATGGAGGGATTTATTACTGTGCCTATGTCCGCATAAAATTCTACCTGATTTATATGGACTTTGCCGGTAAGTTCATCAAGCAAAGCGGAACTCAGCATAGTGCCATACATGTAAACTACATGGGGGACTTCAAGCGTTCCCTCGATCGGCGCTGGATATCTCGGTACCTCAAACGTTGATTCGAACCTGAGCGTTTCTCCCCTTGCCTTCAGGCCCTTCGCTAGTTCATATATGCTAGCTGATTTGTCTTTGTAGTAAAACCTCCCTTCTTTATACTCCAGTTTTTCATTGGTCGTCCCAAAGTATAGGCATGCTTCCATTTTCAGCCGATCTAGAGCCTTGCTGCATGCCATTAAAAGGGCATTGCCAGATGTAAAAGTTGATCTGGATGCACTTGAACTGCCTGTATCTGGTGAATACTTGGTATCTGCGTGCCTTACCTCGACCTGATTTAATGGTATATCCAGCTTTTCTGCTACAAGCTGCGCGTTTCCAGTGTTAATGCCCTGTCCATAGTCTACATTGCTAAACATTATTTTCACCTTCCCTTCTGTTGCTATTTCTATTGCGGCTGTAGGATAGTCTGGCAAAGTGCCGAACCCCACGCCCTTTATCGCAACAGCTATCCCTACGCCATTCCTTTGCCAAGGCTTTTTGTTTTGCAACGCACCGGCCCAGATTTTAGACCTTTTAGCTCTCATAAGGGCTTCCCTTAAGCCGTCGCTGTGCCTCACTGTGTTTCCAAATGGCCCCTCTTCGCCAGTCATAAGGATGTTTTTTAACCTTATGTCTATCGGATCAAGATGGAGCTCTGCTGCAAGTTCATTGATCATGCTTTCTATTGCAAAGTTGCTTTCAGGAGCCCCGAATCCCCTGAATGCTGATGAAAACCCGTTGTTTGTGTAGACGAGGTTCGCGTTTATGGTGTAGTTTGGAATTCTGTATGGGCCGTTTATTGTTTCTATGCTAACGTCCAGGATAGTCGGACCAAAGCTCTGATATGCCCCAGTGTCCAAATATATTTGTGCTTCATTTGAAAGAAGCCCTCCTTCTTTATCTACTGATGTAATAAGATGTATTTCAGATCCAGTTCTATGATACCCCGCCACGCCGCTTTCTTCTCTACTGAACCACAATTTAACGGGCTTTCCAGTTTTATAAGCAAGTAATGCCAGATGTATTTGAACAGTGACGTCGTCTTTTCCACCAAAGGCGCCACCGGTTGGATAATCAACTGTGCGAATTTTTTCTGGGGGTATATTAAGGGACCTTGCAATCTGTAATTTATCCCTGTATGGGCTCTGGCCTCCTGCAAATACGTTTATTATTCCAGATTCGTCAATATACGCGACGCCCCCTTCTGGTTCTAAAAACATGTGTTTTTGGAATGGTGTTCTGTATGTCCTATCAAGCGTCAGGTACGCTTCCTGCTTGGCCCTTTCAGTATCTCCTCTCTTGATTATCGTATGCCTGGCTATATTTCCATTATCATGCAGCGCTATTGCTGATGAGGCTATTGATTCGTCTATGCTCCTTATTACAGGCAATGGGTCGTATTCTATTTTTACAAGGGATGCTGCCTCCCTAGCAAGCTCTTCGGTGTCCGCCGCTATAAGAGCAACAGGCTCACCATAATAACGCACGCGGTCATATGCAAGAACCGGCGCGTCGGGAACTATCGCCCCATACGCGTTTAGGCCTGGAATATCTTTGTATGTAAGTATGGCCTTTACTCCGCTGATTTTTTCGGCTTCCCGTGTGTCTATGGAGAGAATTCTGGCGTGCGCATGTACACTTCTTACAACTGCGGCAAAGAGCATGTTTTCAATCTTCATGTCAGTGATAAACTTCAGAGCTCCAGATACCTTGGGTTCTGAATCTACTCTTGGAACCGACCTAGTTATTGATTTATATTTTTGCTCAAGTTCTTCTTCCAAAATTAATTTCCACCGCCTATTGGGGGAAAAACCACCAGTTTATCGCCGTCCTTGAGTCTGTCACTGAATTTGGCTATGTTGCCATTCCTTACTGTTATAATGTAAATGCGTTCCTTGATACCCAGCATTTCAAGCGCGTCTTCAATGCTTGAGCCCTCTTTAAGATTTAAAGAGTGCTCTCTCCCAAACTGATATATGAACGTGCCGCCCAATTCAATAGACACCTTCAATGCCGCCACTTACCCTTTTAGCAGTTCCCATGAGTGCCTCGTATAACCCTTCATAAACAAGCCCATAGGCTGCCCTTCTTCTGTACTCAGTACTGCCCCTGATATCTGTTATTGGCGATATTTCTTCTGAAACGCCCCTCGCAATCTCATCTATCAGATTCAAATCAAGTTGCCTGCCGGTTGCAAGTTTTTCCGATTTTACCGCGCGCATTACCGTTGGAGCTACTGCGCCCAGTGCAAGCTTGATTGAATTTATTTTCTTATCTTTGTCTAAATCTACTATGCATGCAACGCTTACAAGGGAAATTGCATTTGCTTCCCTTAATCCAAGCTTTTTGAAAAAGTAGTGTAAACCGGGTTTTGCCTTTTCAATTGTTATTTCCGTGATAAGCTCATTTGGGGCCCTTTTGGTTTTCCTTGGTCCCAAGAAAAACTCGCTTACCGGAATAATCCTTTCAGATTCTGCACTCTGTAGCTTAACATTAGCATTAAGAACGTATAATGGAGGAAGGCTGTCGCCTGCTGGGCTCGCATTGCCCAAATTTCCCGCGAGCGTGCCTAAATTTTGGATTTGCGTTGCCCCGATGGTTTTACATGCATCAACGAGTATTGGGGCGCTGAGGTTCACAACGCTTGATTTTTCAAGTTCCCTATATGTTGTTAGGGCCCCTACTTTTATTATGTTCCCGTCTTCCCTTATATATTTTAATTCGTCTAAATAAGATAGATTAAGAAGTTCTTTTTCTTTTAATACACCATCTTTTATTAAGACCATGACGTCGGTGCCACCCGCAATGAGTCTAACTTCTGATTGTTTCTCTTTTAAGATTCCTAGCGCTTCATTGAGGGTCTGAGGAGAATGGACCGTATACTGAGAATAATTCAATGCTGTTCACCACCGGCCTTTTTTATTGCACTCACAATCCGAGGATATGCTCCGCACCGGCATATGTTTCCTCCTATAGCTTCCAGTATTTCGTTTTCACTTGGGTTGGGTTTTTCCAGTAACAGCTCCTTGGCTGACATGACAAATCCGGGCGTGCAGTAACCACACTGGCTTGCTCCTTCTTCTACAAATGCTTCCTGTAATGGGTCCAACTTCCCGTCCTTTACCAACCCCTCATCTGTAACAATCTGGTGCTCTTCTACTTGGGAAAGCATTACTAAACAAGAAGTAACGGCCTTTCCGTCCATTAAAACTGTACAGGCGCCGCACTCTCCAGCTTCACAACCTGGCTTTACTGAGGTTATGCCTAAATCTTCCCTAAGTGTTCTCAGAAGGCTTTTTGCTGCTGGTGCTTTCACTGTAACTTGTTTTCCATTTAAAGTAAAGGTGACAGAAACATCCATATCCAACACTATAATATTAGGCGTTAAAAATTTTTGCATATTAATTTAGTCGTCTAATCGGTTGAACGACATTATACAACACAAGCTATATTTAACCGTCGAAATTTAAGTCGCCCTTTATATCTACGTCGTGGACGATTGTTGGTGTACCCACTTCTATTTTGTATGCTTCATTCTCGTGTCGCTGCACTATTTCCTTTAATCCCCTCGTTTCTTCTTTAATAAATAACAGCTCGTTCTTTAATTTAACATCAAACAGTATTGGGTGACCGCCACGGCCGTTATAAGTGGGAATCACTATATTGGCTCCGGTTCTCATATGCGCTTCTATAACTTGTTCTATTATGTGCGACTTGATGTATGCCATGTCGCCAGGCAATATTAAAATTCCTTTGTCAGAATTTGAAAGTTTAACCCCTGCTATAATTGACTGACTCATTCCCTTTTTATAATCCGGATTATAAATATAATTTACATTTATTCCTTCTAATGCCTCCCTGATTTTGTTGGGGTCATGTCCAATCACAACCATTACCCTTACATTTGGCAACAGCGCCTCCGTCGTTACCCTTCTTATAATTGGAATGCCGTTTATCCTGTAAATTAGTTTATTTTCTCCAAACCGTGTTGATTCTCCCGCGGCCAATATTATTAAATCGTAGTCCATATGTGATTTTTTTATTTCAAACGGCTAAATTTAAATCTGACCCCATTTTAGAAGCATTAAATTGAATGTTGGAATATTAGGCATAGGAAATCTGGGGAGTTCGATTATAAATGGGTTAACTCAATCTGATGCAGGCAAGATTAAGCTATTCGTATACGATAAGAATGGCAATGCAATCTCAAAGGTTAAAGAAGCTGATCGCGTTAACATGGTGAAGTCCGAAGAGGAGCTTTATCAAAATTCAGATATCCTTTTTGTTGCTGTTAAACCGTTACAGGTTAAATCGGTGCTACATAAATTGTCCGCTGGGTTTGCTGGAAAAACTGTTATATCAGCTGCTGCCGGCGTTTCACTTGATTTTATAAAGAATAATCTAACGGCACCAAATATTAAGATATACCGCATTATGACGAACTTGGGGTGTGAATTTAACTCTGCTCCAATTTTGGTTGCTGGCGACGAACCGCTGGATTCTACAGTTCAAGAAGTTCTGGGCAGGCTGGGAAAAATTTATCAGGTAAATGAGCCGTTACTTAATGCCCTAACAACCATTGTGGGCAGCGGCCCTGCGCTGATATCCTATTTTCTTGATTCGCTTGTTCAATATTGCAAAATAATTGGTTTAGAGGGAGATAGTTCCAGAGAAATAGTTAACATGGTGGCTTTATCTACGTCTGATTACCTTAAGTATAACAGAGTTACCTATGAAGAACTGATTGAAAAGATAACTACTCCTGGCGGAGTCACATTGCGCGTTTTGCATAACATGGATAAGATGTCAGTAAAGGGCAGAATCGTTGATTCGTTAATTAAAGGATCTCACAATTAAGCGCGTTTTTAGCAACAATTATATAAAAAGGCGCCGGCACCGCTGCTTCACGAGAGCTTGCGCACCTCACTAACACAGCGGCGATAGCAGGTTTTACTTCCGGGTTCGGATGGGACCGGGTAGAGCCCTGCTCCTGTGGCCGGCTTACAGTTTTTTAAAATGGGCGTTTATATACTTTTCCGAAAGTGTGCTGTGTCCAATTACTTGACTATTTTGTAATCAAAATTTGACATTATAATGTATAAACAAGTTGCCTGGCTTTTATTTATATGCCTGAAATGCGCAGGTGGGGAAAGAATTACGTGGACAAGAGGA
>JAMCTX010000018.1 GCA_023381255.1 Nitrososphaerota archaeon | reverse complement strand
TCTTTTCCAGGTCGTCAAGCCTGTATTCAAACCTGAATCTGCAGCCCGGGTATATGTCCAGTTCGTTCACCGGTATCCTCATCCATTTCACCATTCCCTTATATCCTGCGGGCAATAAAAGCCGCTGTTGCCAGTTTCCTCCTGCAGTAAGGCAGCTGCCAGTGCATTCATTCTGCTCACAACCTTCTCCGATGCCTCCTTCAGGGCCTTTATCGCAACCTGCCTTGCGGTCCTGCCGCTGCTCTTTTCCATCGTGCGCCTGAAGGATCTGGCGTATTCCCGCTTCAGCTCCATTTCGCAACCGTACTTCCTGGCCAGCATCATGGTGACAGGCAGTCTGTCGATGCTGTACAGCCTGAGCATCTGATTCACCCTTTCCCCCATGCCTGCCGGGCCAACTTCCTTTGAAACCATTTTCATGGCCCTGAACAGGGCAAAGCTTGTCATGTTCTCCGTGTCGAGCCTTGCAATGTCATGGGATGTGATCATGACGTGCCCCTTCTGCGCCGGAGTGAAGCATGTTCCGTTGATTTTCAGCTCCCTGTCACCTGCATAAACTGTCACCCTGACCTCGGCATAGTTTCTGCGGCTGACTACCCTGTACTTCCTGGGCTCCCCGTCTACAAGCACTCCTGCGGGTGCCTTCCGTGTAAAGAACACCAGTGGCGCGGCTGTAACTTCCCGCGTAGTCCCGCGCAGCATCGCGGTTATTTGAGGCAGCGAAAAGCCTTCCGTTTCCAGGAAATATGTCAGCAACGCTATCACAGCGCGCTTGGTTCCCATTCTTTTTACCCTGGGGTAGTTAGCCAGCACGCTCTCTACGAGCAAATTCCTGTTTATGTTAACAGGTAGCATGTCCGCGAACCTGAGCGCAAAGCTCCTGACCCTGTTTTTTACCGTGTCCGTTGACGCTGCCCTGTACATGTTGCCGAGCTTCCTGCCCACGGAATGGCCCACGATCCTTTCCAGTTCAGAATTGGTCAGTGAGTCTTCTTCAGAGTTTTCAAATTTAACAGCGTCGGCAAAATTGTACTCCATGCTGGATTTTATGTCTATTTGCATATTTAAATTTTACTATATGCTTATACTTCATTATATAAACAATTTTTTTACTTTTATAAAAAATTATTTTACAGTAAATTACAATTGCCGATATTTTATAATTAAATGCATAAAGCTTATATATGTGTGTTAATAAAAAATGTCCATGGGTGGAAACGGTTACGTAACAATCGCGATAAGAGAAGAGCTGAGCGAGAAGCTCAGGCAAATGTACGAAAGGGAAAAGGCGGCAATGGAGAAGCACAACGTCAAATCATTCAGCAAGTTTGTTGCAAGCCTGCTGTGGACAAACATTGAGGCGGACGAGATGCTGCGCCACTACGTTCCGTACCTTTCGCTGGTTGGCTGGTCAAACGACGGGAGGGGGATGTTCATCAGGGACGAAAAGATCGACAGAATCGTTGAGGTTTACCTGATGGAGGACGAGCTCTGGTGCGATGTCTGCAAGTCGGACCACTGCGTCCACACGGGATTCGCGTACGCAATTCCAGAAGCATACAATGTTCTCAAGCACATGGGCTACAGGAAGGAATACGAAAATCCATAAAGGCGCAAAAGCGCCACGGTGCTGGCCAGCCCGCAACCTGCATGCCAAACCCGCCTTTTAAGCCCTGCTTTCCTGTGTTATTTATGAAAATAAGCATAAGGGAAGTGAAAAGGGGTTTCATTTCAAAATATCCAGAGTCCAAACTGTCAGAAATTCTGGCAAAGGCACCAGACGATGTGGAAGCGTCGACTCTCCCCGACCTGGTGGAAACATGGGAAGCAATCATAGACTCCGAACTTAAAACGGAAGCTTCATGATGTTTTTTTACCTTTCCCAATACCTTTTTATGTAAGAGTTTGTTTTCTGATAGTATGGAAGAGATTCCAATTGTGAATGAAAACGGAAGCCTGCTCTGTCCAAGGTGCGGAACCAGGCTGGAGCGAAGTCAGGCACCGTTTAAGCTTGACGGCGATTTTGTATGCTTTGCCGAAGCATACATCTGTCCCATATGCTTTTACCAGGCACTCACCAGGAATGGTTACAGAAAGGTTACAGAAGAAGCAAGTAGGCTGGGGCTGATAGGTTCCCCCGAAAAAGTTGAGAGAAAAATCGAGGTGGAGGAAATACATGAACCGCTTAATATACAACGCAATGATAAAACAATCGTAGAACAGTTCAAAGCCAACCTGTCTGATCAGGTGTACATTAATGCCAAATGATCCCTAACATCACTCCTGTTGGCATTGACAGACAATTCAGGATAAGAAAGCTCGAGTTCACTACATACGAAGTTGAATACAGGGAAATAGCAGGCCAGCTTCGAATTATAAATATTCCTGTAAAGATTATAGAACAGCCAAAGAGTACCCTGCAAGGTTCAATTGACGAGCAGCCAAACTATATGATTAAGGCCCAGTTTGCCATGGGTTTTACAAACAGGGGAAGAAGAGGCCCGCCATCTCAGGATCCATCAAAGGGTGAAAATGTTGATATAACCAACTACGTTGTATGGGAAACAGAAAGGGCGCCCTGGAATGAGTTTATAGTGGCTGGAGACCCTGCATATGTCCTGAGGCAGAGAACAACCCTTACTAAGCTACTTTTGATAAAGGATAAATACACACAGGATGGGGATCCTTCAATTAATGCTGCAATCCAGTCGACATTCACTGTATCCAAACTTGAAGCTCAAGAAGCTGGGTTGAGTTAATTGCCGGGTGAAATTACACGGACCCATGGAAAGACTGTGAAACGGTTTACAGCAATCACTTTATAGAGCGTGGACAGGATAGGTTCCTTTCTGCAGATGAAGTCGATAAAGCACTTGAACAGGGGGACAGAATCCCTGAGGGCGACGGCAAGTACAGGGTATTCTGGAAAAAGTGGGTTATAATAGCTGCACCCCGTAAGTGCCACATTTATTTAATAACAGCATATCATGAATAAAACGAGCGAGGTCAGCATTTGTGGTCTGTGGACAGTTGTGTCAGGCATATTTTGAACAGCTTTTGGAATTCATTAAACTAAACTCCATTCAAAAATTTCAAAATGGAAGCTTCATGATTGCGGTGTTGTTTGGCAGCGCCGCGACGAACTCGTAGCCGGATTCAATGAACTTCTGCACTTCGTCAACCTTCACGACAACCTGTTTGTGACCATTCATCGACATCATTCCCGCGAGCTTGTCCCTGATCATCTGCTGCATCTTTTTGTCATCGATCCCGTCCAGGTCCATCTTTTCCAGCTCGTCTTCAGTGTAGCCCACTGCAAGCAGTACCGATTTCCTGAAAAAGGCCTTGGGGTCCTCATGCGGTTCAGCCGCCGTTGTCACCAGATACTTTGACGACTTTGCGTACGACTCCCTCATATCCTCGATTATGCTTTCTGGGAGCCTGTGCTTGTTTGTCGTGTAGCGGTTCTCGATGTCCCCGACATGACCCATGAAGAACGACCTGTAATCCCTGATTATCAGCCCCTTGCTCTCCGCTAGCATCATCTGCGTGTCAAAGTACACCCGCAGCACGTACGGCCTCCATGGAAACCCCGCCTTCCTGATCGTCCCCCTCACTGCGTCGCCTATGTTTATGGTCCTTATGTGCGGCTTTTCCGCGTACTTTGGCGTTATTATTGCCGACTCCGGCCCGATGCTTTCCCCTTCCCTGACCCTCTTTTCAATGTAGCTTGCCAGGTAGTCGCCCCCCTCCTGGGTCAGGAAGGTGAAGTACTGCCTCCTGCTCTTTGAAAGGCTTGCCCTCACAACGATCATGGTCGGCACCTTCCTGAAAGAAACCTTCCCGTCCTTTATCTCCATTTCGGGAAAGTCCCTCACTTTCAGGCCGTCTGTGCCGTGGTAGTTTCCAAGCACTTCAGGCCTTACCCCCGAGTGGGCCATTATCGCGCACGCGACCCTTGCCTTCTCGTCGCCTGCAAGGAATATCTTCCTGAGCTCCTCAGCAGTTGGGGCCCTTTCGTTCCTCAGCCTGGGCGTGTCCTGAGAGTTCGGCACGTTCACCCTCCTCTTCACGGAAACCCCATTGAACGTGAGCCACGACCTGATGTCCTTCACCATGGTGGCGACAGAGGAGCCTGTTAATCCGTCAGAAGTCAGCGCGGAAACCATGTCCAGCAGGAAGCTGTACGCTTCGTTTTCGCTCATCCCGGCGATTTTTTCCGGGGTGGTGTTGAACCTTTCGCACATGTGCCCTAGCGCCCTGAGCATCGCCTCCGCTGTTATGGGGGAAGAGCGCGCGGCGTTCTCGTACCACTTCCTTACCGTTTCATTGTTAAGCAACTGCACGTACTTTTTCCTGTGGTATGGCATGCAGTATATAAAAAAGGCTGGTATTTAAACCTGATTGGGATTGCTCCGGGCGGGATTTGAACCCGCGATCTACGGCTCGAAAGGCCGTCATGCTTAACCGGTCTACACCACCGGAGCTCATGTAGCTATTTTTTTAGGGATTTATTAGCTTTTGGCAGGAAAAACCACATTTGCTTTTGCGGCAAAAATTGCATTATAAATCAGCAAACTGACATTGTATGGAGTAAATTTTTCGTACTAATTTCGAACAGATTTATCGCTTTGGCTACATAAAATTTATAAATAATACAAATGCCATCTAAATATGGCGCAAGAATCAAAAGCGGTGCCAGGGTATGAAAAAAAGGCAACCACGGCTGCAGTGCTTGGTTATATGCTCGACGGTATGGATTCGCTAATCCTTTCTCTAACACTATCAGCAATAGGGCTGGCCTTCCTGCTTTCGTCAGCAGAAGAAGGCCTAATAGGGTTTGTGCTTACTGGAGGCATGGTAACCGGCGGTTACATATTTGGCATTCTTGCTGACAGGTACGGCAGGGTCAGGACCTTTACGTATTCAATACTGCTATACTCTGTTTTTACGGCACTAACTGCCGTCTCAATAAACTATCCCATGATACTGGTAACCAGGTTCCTCAGTGGTGTGGGAACAGGTGCAGAATACGGGATAGGTATGACCCTAATGTCAGAATCCTTCAGGGCCAAGTGGAGGGGCATGGGATCAACCATCGTTTCAGTAGGATGGACCTTCGGCATAATCCTCGCCACGGTTATAAGCTTGTTCCTGATGCCAGTATTCGGATGGAGGTCGCTTTATCTAATAGGGATAACACCCGCAATTCTGGCATTTTATTATCGTTATAAATTGCCAGAATCCCCTATGTGGAAGGACAGGGTTCAGAAAAAGAGGGAGGCCCAAAAGCTTGACGCGGCCAATATATTTAACCCAGAAGCAAATACATTTGTGCAGCGGAATCAGGAGGAAAGCGGATTCTCACTTGCCCAGGTTTTCAGGAAAAAGTACCTCAGGTTCACAACTGTATTCCTGATTATAGCTATAGTGGCTGAAATGGGATACTGGGGTGTGATGATATGGCTGCCCACAGCCCTTGAGATTGAGTATCACATTACGTTTGTTAAGACAATTTACATACTGCTCGGGACAGACTTGATGGTGATAGCTGGCATGGTTGTATTTGGATTAATATCAGACATTATTGGTAGGAGGATAGCCATAAGCCTGGGATTTATAGGAATAACGGTAGCAGCTCTGATGTTTGCCATTTCCAGGACTTCAACCGCAGCCATGTATGCTTCATTTGCAATGGGCTTTTTCATAAACAGCTATTTTACCATATTTGGGGCACTGTTCTCCGAGCCATATCCAACTGCGGCTCGCTCAACTGCGGTGAATTTTATATTTAATACTGGCAGGGGATTTGGCGGCATAGCTCCCCTTTTAATAGGCATCTTTTCACCAGTATTCAAAATATCAGGCGTAATAGGGTTCTTTGCAATCCTCTTCATAATAGCTGCTGTTGTGATATGGGCCATCCCTGAAACTAGGGGGGCAATCCTGAAGTGAAGTTCTCCCTTCATTACACGCTCCAATCAGATGGGAGATGGGTTGAAGAGTACAGGGGTTTTTTACAGGAATCTTCGCTGGGCGAAAAGCTGAACTTTTCGGCAGTTTACGTGGGGGAACATCACTTTTCTCCTGACGGCTGGAGTCCCGCGCCGTTTATTGCGCTTTCGGCCGCTGCCGCAGTTACCTCAAGGATTAGGCTTGGAACAGACATCGTGGTTCTGCCGCTGCACAACCCATTTGAAATTGCAGAGCAGGCAAGTGCGCTTGATGTGATAAGCAACGGTAGGATGATTCTGGGGGTAGGCCTTGGATACCGGAAGGAGGAGTACAAAGCATTTGGAAAGGATATAAAATTAAAGGCAAAGCTGTATGAAAATAATTTAAAATCGGTAAAGCAACTCCTTGAGGGTCATCAGTTGCAGGTAGGCGATAACAGGCTCTCAATATACCCTAGGCCTGTGCAGAAGCCTAGGCCGCCATTATGGATAGCCGCAAAGAGCGAAGAAGCTGTTGCAAAAGCAGCTCACAGGGGCGATGCCTGGATTATGGACCCAGTTACTGATATAAGGGTGCTTGAACACAGGTTAAAAACCTACAGGGATGAATTAAATAAATTAAACCAAATTGCGCTAGACTTTCCTTTACGAAGAGAAGTTTTCATTTCTGATGATGAAAATGAACTTAAAAGGGTGGCAGAACTGATGCTTGAATCCTACAGGCAGGATTACTATCAGTGGGGCCATCTGCAGGACCGGGAGGGAAGGGAAATAGACCCGAAGGATGTGGATTACGCAAGCATAAGGGAGGATGTACTTGAAAGGATGATAGTGTGCAATTCTTCATGCGCAACGGAAAAGATTGACATGTACCGTAAAAGGCTAGGGGTCACGGAATTGCTGATAAAGATGAGCTTTCCAGGAATAACACACGAAATGAGAGTAAATTCTATGAAGCTTATTGCCGAAAAAGTTATGCCGGCTCTGGGCTAGCAACTATAAGTCCATGACTTCCTTTAGAAGAGCCATTCTCACGTAAACCCCATTTCTGGCCTGTTCAAAGTATTTTGCTTCTTTCATGCTGTCAACGTCGTTTGTCAATTCGTCAACGCGCGGCAGAGGGTGCATGATCAAGGGTCTCTTCTTGAATTTTTCAAGGAAGTTGCGGCTAATTACATAGCTCCCCTTCAGCCTTTCATATTCCGTGGGATCACTGAACCTTTCCTTCTGTATTCTGGTAACATATAGGATATCAATGTCTTCCATAACGCCTTCAACGCTGTCAGCCTTTTCGTATCTTAACTTGCTCAATTTAGAAACCACTTCCTGCCTGACCTGAAGCTCCTCCGGCGCTATGTAAATTACAGTATTGCCGCCAAATTTGTCCAGCATATATGAAAGGCTGCTTACGGTTCTGCCATGCTTGAGGTCACCCATGATGCCCACCGTTAAACCGCTGACCTTTCCGGTTTCCCTTTTTATTGTATATATATCGGTAAGCGCCTGGGTCGGATGTTCATTGGCACCATCACCCGCATTTATGACTGGCGCCCTAGAAATGTCAGCTGCAATTTTTGCGTTTCCTGGTACGCCCTGCCTCAGCACTATAACATCGGGGTCATAGCCATCAACCATCCTAATTGTATCTTCAAATGTTTCCCCCTTCTGGATGCTTGATATTTCAGTTGCACCAAAGTCCATTGCCCTGGCACCCAGGTACGTTGCAGCGAACTGGAAGCTTAACCTGGTCCTGGTGCTTGGTTCAAGGAAAACCGTCATCACTATCCTGTCGTCTGCAATGTGCAGGCACCTTTTACCCTCAAGTTGCTTCTGGAAGATTTCTGCTTCGCTGAGAATTAACTCAACATTACTGCGATCAAGGTCAATTGCTGAAATAACATCCTTTATGCGTTCCATGACAGGCCATCGGCACAATACCATATATTTTTTTCTGAACGTGCAAACATTTTATTTATGGTGGGTAAATACATGATATGGGGAGCCTGCTGGTAAAAAATGGCACTGCCATTGTAAATGGGGTTTCAGTTAATACAGACGTGTTGATTGAAAACGGGATTATAAGCAAAATAGGGTGCTGCCTAAATGGCAATGGAATAAAGGAACTTGACGCTGGGGGGCTATATGTTTTACCAGGTCTTATAGATGAACATGTGCATTTGAGGGAGCCCGGGCTGACTTATAAAGAGGATTTTGGGTCTGGCACGTCAGCTGCCGCAGCTGGTGGAATGACCCTGGTGCTTGACATGCCCAATACACTGCCTCCTACCGACAGCGCGGAAAGGTTGATAGAGAAGAAAGAAATAGTTGGGCGAAAATCCCACGTTGACTACGGGCTTTATGGGCTTGTGAGGGATACCTCGGAAGTCACGGAGGTAATCAGGATGATCAATTCTGGATGCATAGGATTTAAATCATATATGGGCCCTACTACAGGTAACATACCTGCGCCATCTCACGGGACCCTGTACACAATTTTAAACGCATTGTCAGAAGCCGATGTCCCGCTTGTAGTTCATGCAGAGGACGATGGACTGATAAAGCTTTTCACAGAAAAGGCAAATAAAAGTGATATCCTGTCGCATCTAAATTCCAGGCCATATGTATGTGAAACATTTTCAGTTGGGGAACTTGCATCTCTTTCTGAATATACCGGTGCTCATGTGCATGTTGCCCATGTCAGCTCAGCTAAAACGGTTAAAATCATTGGATGGGCAAAAATGAACGGGATAAAGTTAACAGGGGAAGTTACTCCGCACCACCTCTTCCTTGGCAGTAAAATCTATGACACGGCTGGAAACTTGGCAAAAATAAATCCGCCAATAAGGAGCGAGGAAGACGGCAAGGCTCTTCTGAACGCTGTTAGTAATGGGATAATATCTACAGTAGCTTCTGATCATTCTCCTCATACGGTGGAAGAAAAAATCGGGGATTCGCCACCGTCCGGCTTTCCAGGGCTTGAAACTGAGCTACCGCTTATGCTTGATGCCGTAAATGCTGGGAAATTGGGTCTTTCAGATGTAGTTAGGCTTATGAGTGAAAATGTGGCCAGGCTTTTTGGCATTTATCCGCAATACGGCTCCCTGCTTCCTGGGGCGCGCGGAAACATAACTATCATCTCGCTCAATTCAAGGGCAAAAATAAATGCTGAGAAGTTTTATTCCAAGGCCAAATATTCCCCATTTGATGGCATGGAACTGAAAGGCAAAGTAGTGTATACCGTGGTAGGCGGCGAAACAGTTTATGACGGGGAAGTGCATGATGATATAATCGGCGAGTTTGTAAAAGGAAAATAAAATCTATTTTATGATTTTTTTTCTTTTTTATATAAAAATTTAAATTTACCCCAAGAATATGTATGCTATGCTTGGAAAATATCCCGTTCTTCCTTTAACAGACAACGAATTTACCGATGCACCGAATAAAGAGCTGTACGATGCAATAATTGTTGGCGGGGGTGGTGGCGGCTATCACGGCGGATTTGAACTTAGCAGAGGTGGGAAAAGCGTAATGCTTGTAGACGACAAGGGCAATCTTGGTGGCAACTGCTTGTATGAGGGATGCATTCCTTCCAAATCAGCAGCGGTAACAATTTACCTGATGGAGAAGGTCAGGAATATACTTAGGGGTTCTGGGAACAGCAACGTCAAAAATCTTGAAATGCTTTGGGAGGACGTGATGAACCACAAGGATGAGGTTCAATCTACCAGATACAGGCAGCACATAAGGGAAATTAAGGAACATCAGAATTTGGATTTTGCAAGGGGCACTGCGAGGTTTGTGGATAGCCATACGCTGGAGGTACAATCTCTGGACGGTTCGTGGAAGAAGACGGTGAGTGGAAAGAACACCATAATAGCCACCGGGTCCGTTGCTTCAACGATCCCTGTGCCGGGGGCCGAACTCGCAATAGGGAGCCTTGAGCTGTTTGGCTACAGGACATCATACCGAAACATGCCAGACAGCATAACAATAATAGGAGGGGGATACATAGGGGTGGAAGTTTCATCCATGCTCAGTTCGTTGGGCAAAAGTGTTACCGTGCTGGAGATGCTTCCCAGAATAATGGGCGGATGGGACAGTGAGCTGGTTTCTGAAATGGAAAAAATGCTGCAGAAGAGGAACGTGAATGTAATAACAGGCGCGAGGGTTTCCGGAATAAAGATGAACGGCAGGCAGAAGGAAGTAAGCTACACCATGCCCGACGGCAAAAATGGTTCGCTTGTGTCAGATGAGGTTATAATGGCAGCCGGAAGAAAGCCGTATGTGGAGGGGCTCGAAACATTAGGGATTGTTAAAAAGGGCCACGTTGAGGTTGATTCGGCAATGAGAACCTCCCTCCCGAATGTTTATGCCACGGGGGATGTTACCGGCAAATACATGCTTTTTCATGCAGCAGTCAAGGAATCCGTGATAGCAGCCTGGAACATTTTGCATGGCATGCCTGTGTATGAATTTAACTACTCGACAGTCCCTGTCACTGTTTTTACAGAACCGGAAGCCTCAGTTGTGGGGATAGGAGAAGAGGAGGCAAGGGCAAGGGGGATAGCGTATTCCACAGTAAAATATCCGCTGGAGGATGACGCATATGCCCAGATAATAGGCATTAAAGATGGCTGGTTAAAGCTCATAGTGGAAAGGGAAACACAGAGGATAATCGGGGGATCAATATATGGGGATTCTGCATCAATGGTGATAAACGAGATAGCCCTTGCCATTGCAGGCGGGACAAGGGTAAAGGACCTGGCACAACTGGCGCACCAGCATCCCACCATATTTGAATCAATTGACAGGACAGCAGTGAAGTTCTCTGTCTGAGCGTGGGTCAAAAAATATTTATTTATTATTTAAAAAATTAGTTCAGAATTGTTTATACTTATGGCAAGAGAGGATAGCTTATGTCAGCATTTTTTGGCCTAGGGGATATTGGCGAAGCCATTGCGGGTAAGCTTAACGGGGAAGGTGTGGAATTTCCTCTTTCTCCTGTGGTAATATTTAATTTAGGTGATAGAAGGGCCGAGCAGGTTGATGAAGCTGGCATGTACGTTGGAATTTCACCATTTTCATTTGAGGTGGAAAGAAGGTTCAGGGCTTCAATACAGCTGCAGAGGCTGGTCGGGCATGGGGTGCCTGTGCTTGTAGTCGACATGGACAGTTATGAGGACAGAATGAAAAACAGTGAACTGTCTACCATAGGGTCGATCATTGTTGAGGAGATATCTGAACTGCTCAAGGCGCTTGCCAACAGCGGTGAGGGGTTGCAGCACCTTAATGGTGGAGCGCACCTTATATTTACTCAAAAGGATTCAAACGACATGGCTTCTCTTGCACTAACAGCCTTGAGAATGACTGAATCAATAAAGGAATTGCATGTGCTGGTAATGGACGGCTCCCTGTCACCAGCAGAGGCCAGTGACATAGTAAAAAGGCTGACAATGATGAGCGTACCGGTAAGTTTAAGTTATGTTGGAAACAGAAGTATAATGGCTGAAATAGTTGAGGGGAGGTTAAAACTTTTGGACAACGATATAATACAAAAGGTGCTGGGTGATAGGGTGCTTGACCTTGAGCCAGAAGAGGCTGTAAGCGTGCCTATACCTAGCATTGAAAGAATAGACTGATTTTTTGGCCAATACTTTTATTTATAAACAGCTGCTGTTGATAAATCATGCAGGTCAGCGATTTTTATTTAGATGAACTCAGGGATCAGATGCTTTACAGTGAACTTGCTCGTTCAGTTCGGGATGAAGGAGCCAAAAAAAAGCTTCGCGAACTGTCAAGAATAGAAGAGGGCCATTCAAAGTTCTTTCTAAGTCTCTTAAAAAGGTCTGGCGTTAGCGTTCCTGATGCCCCTTCCAGGACCAAGGTCAAGCTGGAAGCCTTTCTGATGAAACTTTTTGGCTTGGGCATCCTGATGAAGTTATTTGAGGAAAGGGAAGCTGCAACAGTGGTAAACTACCTGAAGCTGTTTGATGAGGTGGAGTTAAACGAGGCTGACAGGGAGACTCTTAAAAGCATAGTTAAGGATGAAATGGAACACGAAAGTTTTTTTGCAGAAAAGTCATCTATGAGCATAGTGGAAAACCTTCGAGACGTGTTATTTGGAATGAATGATGGCCTTGTGGAACTTCTTGCAGCCGTGTCAGGCCTTGCAGGGGCTTACGAAAGGAGCCTTCTTGTGGCAATAACAGGGCTTGTGATAGGCATCGCCGGGGCGCTGTCAATGTCGGTCGGCGCTTATGTCTCCACCAAATCAGAAAATGAACTGAACCAAAATAGGAACATGAGGATGGAACTGTCCAGGATCGTGTTCGGGGATCAGCAGGGTAATGGCGAAAAGGTTTCAAGTGCCAAAGAATCTGCCGCATTTGTAGGAATATTCTACATAGTTGGCGCGCTGATACCAACACTCCCCTATTTTCTGCCATTTTCAGTATTGACAGACCAGTTTGCTTCAACGCTGCTTGCGGTGTTTGCGCTTGCAGTGGCCGGGTACCTGACCAGCATTATAAGTGGAGTTAGCGGTAAAAGAAAGGTTGCAGAGATGGTGCTGCTGGCTCTGGTTGCTGCGCTGGCGACATACCTTCTGGGCAATGCAATAAGGGTCCTGACTGGCATAACTGCGGGGATTTAGCATCAAGTTTAAAAAAAGTTATATTGCATCAAATCATTCGTTAAAAAGATGATTAATACCAGTTACCTGTCTTTAATTGGAAACACACCAATGGTATGGCTCAGGAAATTTTCACCAGAAAACGGCGGACAGATTTATGCAAAACTTGAGTGGTTCAATCCGGGCGGATCTCTGAAGGATAGGATAGTCCAATCTATGTTTGAAAGCGCAATAAAAACTGGTGCAATTTCATCAGAAAAACAGCTTGTGGAAGCTACTTCGGGAAACACCGGTATAGCACTTGCAATGGTGGGCGCATATTATGGCGTAAAGGTGACTATAATAATGCCTGAAAGCGCAAGCAGGGAAAAGCAGAAAGCAATAGAAATGTTCGGGGCCTCGCTCATACTCACCCCGGAGGAGGATGGGACGGCTGGCGCGATCAGGATGAAGGAGAGCATTTTAAAACAAAGCAAAAGCAAATTTGTAAGCCTTGACCAGTTCAGCAATGCAGAAAACCCCAGAGCCCACAGGGAGGGCACGGCTCTGGAAATACTGAAGCAGACAAATGGAAAGTTAGACGCGCTGGTAGTTGGCATAGGAACTGGCGGTACTGCTACAGGATGCTCGGCTGTGCTCAAGCGATACGACCCAAGAATAAGGGTTTTTGGCGTGGCTCCGGAAAAGGGAATTACAGTTCCGGGCCTAAGGAATCCAAATGATGATATGCCCTCAAAGGTACTAGATGATTCAGCAATAGATGAAATTAAGTGGATAGGTAAAAGCGAGCAGTCAGAGCTGGGGGGAATAGTGAAGGAGGTTGCAGAAAGGGAAGCCATGCTTATCGGGTGGAGCTCTGCGGCCGTTCTTCTTGTCTCAAGGAATCTTGCCATGTCAATGAAAAGCGACAGCACAATTATTTCAGTGCTTCCAGATAGCGGGTTCAGGTACCTGTGACATGCAAGTTGACGTTTCATTATTTATAATTTAGCGCATATGTTGTTTGCTAATAAAATTCATTGCTTCATCTTAAATTCCATATTTTAATCTGGCAAATTACTGATAACGGCATTATTTTTTCATATTATAATTAACAAGATGTAGGATGCTTCGGTTATTTCTTTATTACATTTTGGCCTTATTTTGCATAAGCGTATTGATTTTATGCGTATCAAAAATAATGAGTAAATTTTATCGTTATCAGTAATATTGTGCATGAGTTCTGGTTTCGGGTCGCAAATTTTTTATAAAGATTTAAATTCGAAGTGAATTTATTGCCGGTTATGCAAGTTGAAATGGAGTGCCTTTCAGAAGATCAGGTCAGGGAGTTTATAGAAAATTCTGAAAAGGCAGTAATCGATTTCTGGGCCCCATGGTGCGCCCCCTGTCATGTACTGCACAGGATAGTTCAGGGGGTAATTCCGATGTTCCCCGAGGTAAAGTTCGGCAGGGTAGATACCCAGAAATACCCTGGAGCAGCAGATCAATTCTCGGTTTATGGGTTGCCCACCCTTATAATATTCAGCAACGGAGAGCCAGTGGACAGGATAGTTGGGGTTGTCCCGCGTGAATTTCTGCTCAGCAAGCTAAGGTCGCTGGTTGATGGTTGATGAGAGCAGCCGCTGTGGGCATAATGGGGTTGGGGTACGAAGGCCTGGCAGACTGTCAACCCAAATTCCTGAATCATCTGTTGAACAGCGTTGCCAGGGGTGTAGTTGAAAACAGTGACTATCAGACCCCGAAATCGGCCTGGCTCAAGATACTGGGAGATATGAGTATTGCTGACATGCAAAAGCGGTCATTGATTCCTTCAAACATTCCTCTGACAACCCCAACCGCTGGTTACCCATCCCTCGACATTGAGAAAATGACGCTTAAAGAGGAACTTGAAGCCGTGTTCGATAAATTCAAAATGATGCTCGGCAGGGGCACCTTTGTAGCATCTATAAATTTATATGAAAATGACAGAAGCTGTGAAGGCCTGAATCTTGTTGATAACTACCTGGAAAAGATGCGCTCAGTCCTGGACAGCTTCATTTTCTTTTCTCCTTATGGAGGCCAGGATGGTGCAGTAAAAAGCAGGTACGGAATATATTTATCAACGTTGCAGAGGCCATTTGAGGATCAGACAATAAAGCTGGAACAGATAATGCCGTTGGTTCTAAATCTTGGGCGCTTTTAGCGCGGCCAAATAGGGAATGTAACAGCTCCGTCAAACATTATAATTTGTTACAATAACGTGCAATCGATGTTAAAACCGGTTAAGGAACGATACATATAAATTCTGCAACTGTTATAATTATTATTCAATGGCGCATCCCTGGAAATCGCACGGCGAAAAGAGGGCGATTGTAGGCTACTATGAGCCTTCTGACGAGATTATAAAATACCTCCAGGACATGCAGGTTGCAGTAATGCATGCCCTTGAAACTGCGTACATAATGGCAAGAAGGGATGGCAATAGAGTGCCCTCTCCAATAGCACTGAGGAGGGAAATCAAGCCCTGGTTCACATCCCACTACAATTATGCCGTGCATCACGTTAATCCAGTGTGCAGGGCTGCCGTTGCTTTGCTAAAATCATACAAGAAAAGCCATAAGGGCAAACTAGGGATCCCTGACGTGAAAAAGCTAGAAATGAGGATTGATTCAGAGCTGTTCAAGGTTGAGGGGGACAGGGCAAGGATAACGCTGCAGCCGGGGCAATATGCCTATGTTCCGTTAAATACAAAAAACAAGCACTTTCAGGAATACAGTAAGGGGAAAACATCGGAACTTTTGATAACGGACATGGTTGTAATTTTGACATTCACCGTTTCAAAAACTGAGAAGCCACTTGGCAGGAACATCGCGGGTCAGGACCTCAACTTTTCCACGGTAGATACTACAGTTGTTGCTATAAAGGATGGCAAGCCTGAGCTGAAAGGGACAAGCACAATTGATACCTCAAACATAAAGCACATCCAGCAGGATTACTCCAGGAGGAGACAAAAACTGCAAAAGCACATCCCAAACAGGCAGAAGAGGGACAGGAAGGTAAAGGAGACAAAGGGCAGGCAGGAGAACAGGGTAAATGATGCCCTTCAAAAGCTGTCAACCAAGGTTGTGAAAGAGAACCCCGACACAACGTTTGTTTTCGAGGACCTGAAAGGAATAAGGAACGATGGTTATAATAAGGGCAAAACCTTCAGGACAGAGCTCAACAGATGGCCCTACAGGTCATTCCAGAAAATGGTTGAGTACAAGTCGTCATGCAAGACTGTTTACGTGAACCCAAGGGGGACCTCATCCGAGTGTCCTGTGTGCGGGAGCAAACTTAAGCACCCGACGTGGGGGATTTCCGTATGCAAAACATGTGCCGTGGGCTACGACAGGAACAGGCTGGCTTCACTGGCCATAACCCTGCGTGGACTGCGGCTGTGCGGCTACCCGTTTACCGTGAGTGCGGATGCCTCTTGGCTTACAATGAAGAATGAGTACCTGTACACCGGCCATCAGCCTAAGAT
>JAMCTX010000017.1 GCA_023381255.1 Nitrososphaerota archaeon | reverse complement strand
TTTGCGGGGCGTCCTGTGAAGACGGCTTGACCATTGCCCCCCAAGTTCTTCCCCATACTGCCTTTCCCTGGTCTCACTGCGGTCCTTTGCAATCTGCCGGTACTTGGCCGTTTGCATGAATGTATTATAGCAAATTGTATATTTAAGGGCTGCCATTTTTGACAATTCATCCTTTGCTTAAAAGCAAAGGTTTTCTTGTCACATGATCAATAAAAGGGTGCTTTTGGCAGTGCGCATAGGGTACTGCTTAGTTCTACGCATACCCTTACGCTCTTTGGCGCCACAGCGGCATGGCTGCTTTAGAAGGCCCTATTGAAATCCGACAAGCATTGTTCTAACAAAAGTAAAGTAAAGCTTAAAATGTTACTGATCGTAAATTTGCCATGCCATATGCGCTGTTTGGACCGTCACCAAAGCACTTTGTTCCCGAGGGCGGGTTCTGCATTTCCGCTTTTGCAATAATTGAAAGGGATGGCAAGGTTCTCCTGTTAAGGCCAAGGCAGCACCAGAGGTGGGAAGAATGGGCTCCAAACTGGAGGATATACGATGCGTCCAGCATGTCATCAGAATTCAGCAGGTGGAGGTTCCCGAGCTCTTACGTAGCATTTGGTGAGCACCCGGACAAAACGCTTGAAAGGATAATGAACGGCCAGCTGGGGATAAAAAATTTCAGTACCCCAGATGGCATGAAACTGTACAGCTTTTATGCGCCGAGCAGAAGGTATCCCGGGGAGTACCACTGGGATTATTGCTTCCTGTACAAGGTCATTACTGGCGAAGAGCCAGTCGGGGAGGAATGGATAGACGAGCTGAAGTACCTGAAACCTTCCGCGCTGAAGGAGAACGACTTTGGAAGCGCGCAAGGAGGTTTACTTGAAATAGTTTCTGATTTTATTTCCTGAAATTTTTCACATAAGGCATGGGTTTAAGCGCAAAAATTTTTTACTTAAGAAAAATTTATAAATACATTTCACTTATAAAATAATCATGAAAATTGATTATTCGAAATTTTCTGGAACATTCTTATTTTTAGGTACATTCCAATTTATAATTTTGATGATAGTATCTGAAGCACTGTATCCATCCTACTCCATAAGCAAAAATTACATAAGCGACCTAGGTGTAGGCGGAACTGCATATATATTTAACACATCTATAATCATCTTTGGTTTATTTGTTTTAATATCATCATACCCGATATTTCTAAAATTCAAATTACGCCCATTTTTAGTTTCAATGATGCTTGCTGGAATAGGGGCAATTGGCGTTGGGATGTTCCCCGAAGGTTCTCCATATTATCTACATACTATAATGTCGTTGGCAGCTTTCCTTTTTGGTGGCATAAGCTCAATTCTTTCATATAAAATACTTAATTTACCGCTAAATATCATTTCAGCTACCTGTGGGGTAATAACATTAACGGCTCTGGTGCTGTACACCGAAAATATTTACATCATGATAGGTCCAGGAGGTATGGAAAGGCTGATAGTTTATCCGATTTTGCTCTGGGTTCTAGGCTTTTCAGGTCATTTAATGGCTTCAAATAAATAAGTTATTGATCTCTATGCAAGATCTTCAAGCGGTTAGACCAGTCAGCTAATGCCAATCGCTTTTAACACGGGTGCAGTTCTTCCACTTTGTCAGCTTGATATGTATTTCCACGATAGGAAGATCCCTATGAAGGAAAATATTGCCGCAAACCCTACAAGGTATAGCACGCTAAATGCAACGCTGGCTGTAGGTGTAACACCAATAAGCATAGCCCTTGCGACATTGTTGGCATAAGTCAGCGGGTTAACCATGACAATTGGTTTAAGCCAGTATGGCATGAATTTTACAGGATAAAAGGCATTGCTCGCAAACAACAGCGGCAGGTTAAGCAGATTCATTATAGCCATTTGGGTTTCCCACCTGGTAGACCTTATTGCTAGCATTATAAATAATGAAGAAAGTCCCATGGCAAGCAGGAAAAGAGCAAAGAATGTAATTGCCAAGCTAAAAACTGTAAACTGGGCAGAAAATGTAAGTCCAAGCAGTACGGCTATAAGCAGAACTATTACTGCCTGAACTAATGCCTTGATAACAGAAGAAAGCACCTTGCCCATTATGACATTTCCCCTTGACAACGGGGTTGTAAGCATTTTGTTAAGAAAACCAAGCCTGCGATCCCAAACGATAGTCATCCCGCTGCTCATTGCAGAAAAGAGCACTATAAATGACAGCATACCTACAGCGAGGAATGAAAAGTAGTTTGTTGTGCCAAACGTGGATTTCAATATTTCCTGTGAAAGGCTGTCAATTATTTGCTTGGGCAGATCAAGTCCAGGTATATTTAAGCTTCCAGCACTGAAAATTTCACCCAAATTCATGGCTTTTCCAAATAAGCCAATCCATATTATTGGTTGCACTAAACTAATTATAAATATAAATGGCTCCTTGTACCATTTTTTAAGCTCCCTGTTTGTTACTGCCCATAGGCCATGCAATGGTCCGCTATTAATTCCTTTCTCGTCCATCACGATCTCGCCGTCCTCATTGTTCTTCTCATGGTAAATGTTTCTTCAGAAGTCGCCTGCTCTTCCCTCAGATTTCTGCCAGTGTATGTCATATAGACTTCGTCCATGGTGGGCCTGGCAAGTGTCAGCCTGGTTACATTCAGGTTCATCTGCGTAAATGCCTTTATTATTGCAGGCGCAACAGCACCGCCATCAATTACCTTCAGGGTTATCAGCCCATCACCGTTGTTTTTTACTTCTGTCACGCCCTGTATGCCCTTAAGTGCCTGATCTACATCTTTCCCATCCTTGGTAAGTTGGATTGTTATTATGTCCCCTCCAACACCCTTCTTTAGGTTTTCGGGGGTGTCTGCTTTTACTATCTTGCCCCTGTCGATTATGGCTATTCTATCGCAAAACTCATCCGCCTCTTCAAGATAATGTGTTGTAACCAAAATGGTCATGTTATACTCGCTTTTAAGCTTCCTTATGTGTTCCCAAATGGCAGTCCTAGTTTGCACATCTAAACCCAAAGTGGGCTCGTCAAGGAAAAGCACTTTTGGTTTGTTTATCAAGCCCATGGCAAGCTCCAGCCGCCTTCTCATGCCGCCAGAATACGTTTCAACCTTTCTCTTAGAAGCTTCAGTCAAACCCACCATTTCAAGTAATTCCTTCGCCCTCTGCCTGCTTATATCACGCGATATGCCATAAAAATCCGCTATCAGCATAACATTTTCCCATCCAGTAAGGTCTTCATCTGCAGTATATTCTTGTGGAACAACGCCTATTATTTTTCTTACATTAGAAGGCTCTTTTGTGACGTCTATCCCATCTATCAGTGCGGTCCCTTCTGTCGGTTTTAATAGCGTGTTGAGCATTCCTATGGTAGTACTTTTGCCTGCCCCATTGGGGCCCAGCAACCCAAAAATTTCCCCACGATTAACTTCAAATGATATATGATCCACAGCGAGTACAGTGTGGTTATAAATTTTTGTTAGTCCAACAACTTTTATAATTGAATCTGTCATTTTAGAAGCGCCCCGAGTTTTTTGCTTAACTGTTCAACCCTTTCTTTATAAGGTTCAAGCTTACTGCTTCCCAGATCCTCAAAATATGAGATATAGTTATCGATTGCATCTAACATTTCTTCTATACTCATTTCGTTTTTATGCATCAACCCTGAAAACTCTTTGACCTTTGTTTCCCCTTTTGTAGTTAATCTGTACCTTCTATCGTCTAGCTTCTCTATTAATTCTTCAGAAACTAGGGTTGACAGCAGAGGGTAAATGGATCCAGGAGATGGCCTCCACCATCCACGGCTTACCTTTTCTATTTCATCCATAATTTCTGCACCGTTTTTAGGGCCATCCTTCAAAATATACATTACCATGAATCGTAGCCCGCCATGTTTGCCTATTTCTCTTTTAAGCAAAAAGCTTTTGTATAAGCTCGAATTCCACATGTCAACATCGTTATCGATATCGTTTTTAAATATTTCTAAAAATTTTCGGTGTATTTATATCCGCAACCCTTATCGCTGGCACACGCAACTTGTTAAGTTCAAAGCCATCACAAAACCCGGATTAAACCGCTGACATAAGTGTTATACTTAGCATATAGATTACAAGCCACGAAATAATGAAGGTGCCTATACCATGATATACCAGCTTCCTGGTTCCCAACGTATTTTTATACGACTGATTTGTGAGCAATGAAATTGTTGCTAGATAAAATATTATGGGCATAATATCTGGTAAAAGAAAAACCCCTCTGATGTAAAGATATCCGCTTGTTATGCCTGCAGCAACAGATAGTAAAGTGCGAATCCAATACAATTTATAAAGTAGACGTTCTTTTCTCTTTTCTATGGATTTTTTATCTGATTTGGAACTAGCTGCCATTGCTGATAGGCTCAACCACCTGATAGGTGGAATGTTCATTAATAACATTTACTCACCAGACGAATATAAATACTCATTTTTGTTAAAGGGAGAACACGCAAGTTCTATAAACGTCAACTTGAAAATTGGAATCTGGCTGTCAGATCGGTATTTAAAGGAACGATCGGGGACAGAATTTCTAGCGCAATTAAGGCGCTTTGCCGAAGGCAGGAGAGTTGGTTCCCTAAGAGCTGTAAAGGGGGAAAGAATAATATTTTTGAACTTGGGCGGCGGCAACATAATATTTGAGTTTTTCGGCAATGGAAATCTGATATGTACTGACGAAGAAATGATAATATCGTGCGCTTTAAGGGAAGAAGAATTTAAATCGCGCAGCATAACAGCGGGTCAAAAATACATTCTGCCCAAACCCAGAGGAAATCCTCTGAGCGATTTAGCGCAACTGCCATATAATGAAGATGTGCCTCTGGCCAAGCACATGGCATATAACTGGTCAATTTCTAGAAAGCTCATGAATGAAATTTTTTTCATGTCGAATGTGGATTCCCAGAAGTCAGCATCAAAAATAAGTGATGATGAAAAGGGAAAAATCATGAACTCACTAAAGCAAATTATAGAGCAGATAAACCAGTCAGATGCCATATATGAATATAAAAACGATGAAACCGTTTACTCCTTGATCAAACTGGGTCACCTGTCGCAATATCAAGAAACTAAATACGAAGGCCTGCTGGATGGGCTTAAACAGGCTTTCGATAAGTATATATTTGAAATTAAGGACCTGAATCAGGAAAGAGTTTTAAAGCAGCAGGAACTTGAAAGGCAGTACCTAGAAAGGGCAACATTGCTCAGGCAGCTAGCGAGTGCAATAATGCAATATAATTCGGAATCAGTAAAGGACTTGATAAGTAAATTAAACGCTGAAATTAAAAGCGATACAATAATCATCAACGGCAAGACTCTAAAGGGCGCAACGCCAGCCGCCATCGCCTCAGAAATCTACCGGGAGGCTAAATCATATGAAGAGGGTGCTAAAAGGTTAAGAAAATCTGCATCAAAAATTAGTGTTAGAGAGAAACGCCAAATTAAATATAAAGAAGTGATAAACAGGGAGTGGTACGAAAAGTATAGGTGGTTCATAACTTCAAACGAGTTATTGGCCGTAGGTGGCAGAGATTCAAGCAGCAATGAAGCGCTTTTGAAAAAAATCATGAAGCCAAATGACCTTGTTTTTCACACGGAAATTCAGGGGTCACCATTTTTTTTAATTCCCAACAACGCAGATGAAAAATCAATTATGGAAGTAGCAACCGCTACTGCATCGTTTAGCAGAGCTTGGCGAGCGGGCCTTTCTTCTGCAGATGTTTACTATGTAACGCCAGAGCAGGTCAAGTTTTCAGCTCCCTCTGGTGAATTTTTGCCTAAAGGGGGAGCAATTTTGGTTGGACAAAAAAACTACATCAGAGGGGTTAAACTACAGCTTGGAATGGGCCTTGTCGAAATCAAATCTTCTTTGAAGGTATTCTCAGCCCCACTGCAGTCTGCATCAGTCCATTGCAGGTGGTTCGTTGAAATAATTCCGGGAAGGTTGCAGCAATCTGAAGCCGCAAAAAAAATATCAAAAATGCTGTTGTCAGTGTATGAAACAGTGCCTCCAGTGGAAGAATTTCAAAAAGCCCTCCCTGCAGGGAATTCAGATATCGTGGGAATAAGAAAAATGGGCGACATAAAATAATTCTAATTTAAAGAGAAAAGAAATTTAAAAGATAATGCTAAAGCGATATTGATTCAGAGAATCCGGCAGTTTTTAATTTATGCCAAAATGCGCTATCACTTGAAAGCATAAGCAACCACAAGCATTACCACTAGTATTACCATGAATGCCCCATAAAATCCCCACATCATCCTTTTGTCCCTCTTTGACCGGTTAAGGTCCTTATCCCTGCATTCTTTGCTGCAATATATCTGGCCTTCGGGGATTGCCCTTCCGCAAACCTTGCAGTGTGTATGAGGCGGTATCAGAACCGCTTCTTTAGCTTTTTTTCTTTTTTCACTCAAAGACAATGTATGTGCCTGTTTTCTCGCCTTTTAAGGCTTTCCTTAAAGATGCCGCATCAGTGCCAATTATTTTTGTCCGTATTTTTGACCTTTCTATAATGCCCAAAGCCACTTCATCCATTAGCTCATACTTTCCAGCCTGAAACGATGAGCCAATGATTTTTTTAAGATCGGTAACAGAAACACTTTCCAACATTGAAGCGTCTGGAAATTTTGTGGGGTCCCTGTCAAAAACACCCCCTGCTTTTGTGGCATTTATAAGCAGATCCGCCCTTGTATATTCAGCAAGCATTGCCGCAACCGCATTTGTGCTGTGGCCAGGGGTTAACCCTCCCATCACAGGAATTTTTTGCTCGTTCCAGGCCAGCGCAGCATCCTCAAAATCGGTTACTACACGTGGGTAAGCAAGACCGTACAGAGCACCAATAACTATCATGGCATTAATGCGGGTCAAAGCTATGCCTATTTTATCTAATTCAGATTCAGTCAGATCAAACGTCCTGCCGGCCTCTATGAATTCTCTAGACCTCCTGCCGCCCCCTATGACAAGCCCAATTTTATTTTCATTTTTTGCCACAATTTTAAGTTCGTTCAGAATTTTTCCAAGTTCGTCAAGATTCCCTTTACTATCCAATATGCTTCCAGAAAGTTTGATAATATACCTCATTAAACATCACTTGCAATAGTATATATTAAGGATTATATAAAAAATATTTTAAATTAAGAAACAAAGGTGGGTTAGAATGGAAGAATATAATTCGGTAAACCTGTATAAGATTAAAAGGTTACTTAAAGAGCTGGGAAACGTTGCGGGAAGGGGAACCGAGCTCATCTCGCTATATGTTCCCCCGCGCAGGCCAGTTTACGATGTGATAAATCAGCTGAGGGATGAGTACGGGACGGCATCAAATATAAAAAGCGATCAGACGCGAACACACGTGCAGGACGCGTTGACGCACATAATGCAAAGGCTCAGACTTTTTAAACAGTTTTCTGATACAGGCATAATAATTTTCTGCGGTTATGTGCCTTCGGAGGATAACCCAGTAGACGAGGAAATGAAATATTATGAAATCGTGCCTCCCAGACCTGTTTTAACGTACCTTTACCGGTGCGACGACCATTTTCATATAGACATTTTAAAATCGCTACTAAGGGAAGAGGAACTAGTGGGGGTAATATCTGTTGACACCTCAGAGGCAGGCTTTGGCATAATTTCGGGAGACAGGTCAGAAACAGTAGAAGTAATAACGAGCGGAGTGGGCAGCAAGCACAGGCAGGGGGGGCAATCTGCAAGAAGGTTTGAAAGAATCAGGGAGAACGAGATTAACGACTTTTTTCACAGGGTGGCAGATCATGCTAAATCGATATTTGTAGATCAATATACAATAAAGTCCCTTATAATAAGCGGGCCTGGCATGACTAAGGAAGATTTTTACAAGACCGATTATCTGGATTATAGATTAAAGCAGGCGGTAATAGGGCTTGTAGATACTGGATATGCGGGGGAGGAAGGCATAAGGGAAACCCTTGAACGGGGTGAAAGCTTAATTGAAAACTTGAGATTGGTCAAGGAAAAAAGATTAATCGAAAGATTTATGATAGAAACTACAAAGCGAGATGGCTTGGCTGTTTATGGGTTAAACCCGTCATTAAAGGCCATTAAAACAGGCAATGCTGATTTGATTCTGATTTCTGAAGACCTAGATATTTACAGAATTGAAGCTACATGCAAAAGCTGCGGTTATCAGGCCGAAAAATACTCTAGTGAATCTCAGCTCTATCAGGAAAAGATTCAGACAAACCAATCAGTGTGCCCAAACTGCGGAAAAAGCGTATGGTCGATAAAGGTGGAGGATGTAGTAGACTACATATCAGACCTTGCTGGTCAAATAGGGGCAAAAGTTGAAATAATTTCCTCAAAGTCAGAGCCGGGCGTGATGTTTAAAAGCTTTGGTGGCATCGGAGTTATACTAAGGTACAGGCAAAATGGAATTAATAGCTAAATGGGACCCCAAACTTGAGAGCACAATAATGGATGAATGGGAAAAGGAAGGCCATGACCTTTTTAAAAATGACGATAGGCCAAAATATATTATAGACACTCCGCCCCCGTATGTCAACATGCCCATTCATATCGGGCACGCTTATACCTATGTTTACATGGATGCAATTGCACGGTACAAGAGGATGCATGGATTTGACGTATTATTTCCGCTGGGTCTGGATAGAAATGGATTGCCAATAGAGGTGCAGGTTGAAAAAGAGCTTAAACTAAGTGTAAGGAGCACGCCCAGGGAACTCTTCATATCTAAGTGTAAAGAGATGCTTGACAGATACAGCTCGGCATCGGTAAATTCCTTTAAGCAGCTCGGCATCAGTTTCAATTATTATAAAAAGGATTATACACTGGGAGCCATGTATGAAACAGACGATCAGGAATTTAGAAGGCTTACACAGGAAACATTCATAGAACTCTATAATCAGGGGCTTGTGTATGAAAGTGAGAAGGTTTCAAATTACTGCCCAGATTGCAAAATATCCCTTTCTGATGCAGAAGTTGAATATGAGGAAGGAAACACAGCGCTTTATTATATCAAGTTTGAGACAGATGAACAACAAGACCTAACAGTAGCTACAACTAGGCCAGAACTGTTAGGTGCATGTAAAGCCATAATTTATAATCCAGAGGATAAGAGATACGAAAATTTGCAGGGAAAATATGCTAGGGTGCCCATTTATGGTCATGCAGTGCCTATTTTGGCGCATCCCTATGCAAAGCAAGAATTTGGGACTGGGCTTGTAATGATTTGCAGTTTTGGTGATAGGGGCGATATAATGGTGTTCAAGGACCTTGGGCTGACTCCCACCTTTTTAATAAATGAGCGCGGCCTTATGAATGATAATGCGGGAAAGTACGGCGGGCTAAAGGTTAGGGAGGCGCGCAAAGCAATAGTGGACGATTTAAAAAATAAAGGATTGATAGCAAAGGAAGAGCAGATAAAGCATGAAACACCAATTTGCTGGAGAAGTAAAACACCAATAGAATTTATTCCACGCAAGGAGCTTTACCTTAAGCAGGTAAGTTTTAAGGGCGAATTAAAGAGTCGTTCATCTTTAATGCAGTTTTACGCCCCTGAAAGCTCTGAACTTCTGACGAGGTGGATAGACTCTCTAACAGATGACTGGGTAATTTCCAGGCGCAGATATTATGGCACAGAAATACCAATTTGGTACTGCAAAAAATGTGGGACGCCATATTTGCCTCCAAAAGGAAAATATTATAGACCTTGGATAGAAAAGCCGCCAATTGATAAATGCCCAAAATGTGGGGCAAATGAATTTGTGGGAGAAGCAAGAATTTTTGATACGTGGTTTGATTCAAGCAACACACCAATGTATATATCGGGATACCTGTGGAATAGGGAATTTTTTAGAAAAAATTTTCCAGTAAGCCTAAGACCCCAGGGAAAGGAAATAGTAAGAAGCTGGTTATATTTTACGCTGTTAAAATCCTACCTGATTACGGGGGATAGGCCATTTAAGGATGTATGGATACACATGCATGTGGTCGACGAAAAAGGGTTCAAGATGAGCAAGAGTCAGGGCAACGTAATAGATCCCATGGATATTATCAAAAGGTATGGGGCAGAAGCATTCAGATCTTGGGTGTTTCTGGAGGGGGACATAACTCAGACTGATGTAAAATGCTCCTATAATAGAATAGAATCAGCTGGTAAATTTCTTACAAAACTACTCAACATGTCCAAGTTCGTAAAATCATTTAACGCTGAAAATATAGCTGACTTGACACCCACCGATATGTGGATTTTATCAGAATTAAGAAAATTAGTTACCAATGTAAATAATTTGAATGATAAATACGCTTTCAATAAGAGCTTTACAGCTATAAGGGACTACACGTGGTTCATCTTCGCCGACCATTATTTGGAAATGATAAAGCCGCGCATATATAATAATGGCGAATTTACTGAAGCAGAAAGAGCATCGTGTTTTTATACAATGAACCTCATTCTAAAAACGCTATTGAAATTAATGGCGCCATATATACCGTTTATAACGTTCTACATTTACAAAAATATTTACGTAGTAGATGTCCATCAAGAACCGTATCCCACGCCTTTAGAGATAGCGCCAAAGGAAGATTATGCTAAATTGACGGACAGTTTGCTACAGTTTAATCATTACGTTTGGAATTTAAAGAAGGCTAATGGAAAAAGTTTGAAGGACCCAATAAATTTAAAAATGCCACAAGAATTAGCAGCATTTAAGAAAGACCTAATCGCCATGCATAATATAAGCCCCGGTAGCTCAGTTGGTTAGAGCGTCGCCTTGGTAAGGCGAAGGTCGCGGGTTCGAATCCCGCCCGAGGCTTGAGCTGGGTTAAAAAATGGCCAAAGGATTACCGCCAGGTTATATTTTAGATGCCGCCGGCCTGTTCAGGATTAGCTTAATTGATTCAAAAGCCTTGTTTACTACCAATGAAGTTGTAAACGAGGTTGCCAGCGAAAATGAAAGGCTGATTGTAAACAGCTATATAAAAAGCTTCAGGTTGAAGGTTCTTGAGCCGGATAAGAAGGCATCAGGGTTGGCTCTGAATATTACTGGCACAAGTCCAAGGTTAACAGAAGCTGATATTTCAGTTATTGCGCTCGCTTTGCAATTAGGCGAACAATATGATATAACGGTTATAACTGACGACTATGAGTTGCAGAACGTCCTTGCCCTGCATAACATTAAATGTAAAGGAATAAAGACAACTGGAATAAAAAAAATAATACAGTGGACATATCGATGCACCGGTTGCGGCAGATATTTTAAAAAGCCTTTCGAGATATGTCCATATTGCGGTAGCGCAGTTAAGCGAAAGCCTAGGAAAATTAAAGATAAAACAGGCTAGCCTCAAATCTTATGATGGGATTAAAATATTATTAGCAATCTAACTTGCAACATTAAACTTGGATGCATCACTGTACGTTAGCAATGCGCAGCAGCACCTGGGGTAAACGGTTTCACTGAAAAATCACTAGCAGCTTGGAAACCTGCTTAAATAGAGGTCAACACCTACACTCGAAAACCCCAACGGTTCAGTAACCTAGTGGCTTCTGAATCATCAATAAAAAAGGAACGCAACGCAAGATTTAATATTAACATTTTGCTCAAAATCAGTGTTGAACACTGAGGAGTTGCAACGCTTGGCTGAGTTAAAGACTCAGATCGAAGCAAAACTTGAAGAATTAAAGGATCAGGAGCGCCTATATTCGGAAATACTATCCTTAATAGATGAATTGTTAAAAAAAGAAAGCTTTGTAAAGGCCGTGCAGATGCCGATAGAGGGCCAAAAGGAAGAGGAAATAGAAATAAGGCAGCTAAAAAGGCCTAAAGATGGGTTGCACCTTGCTGATGCTTATATTAAAAAGGATAGCGCAGTAATTAAACCGCTGCCTGAGCTTAGCTTAAAACAGGAAACCCCGCCGTTCAAGTCATTCTTTATTAATAAAATATTAGAAGGAATGAAAAATAAAGATCAGGAAGAGGTTAACGAGGGAAAAATTGGTTCAGAAGAATCATTTAAATTTGAAATTGAGACAAGTGAGGGAGTTATCCAGCAAGTTAGCATAAAAAATTACAGAACCCAAACAAGATTAAATGAAATTATAAATACGGCACTGTGGACATTTAGCAGGATGCTTGAAAAAGCATGATCATCGCCGATCAGAAAAATATGCGGCCTATCGTTTAATCAAAACCGCAAAACCGTGATCAGCGGCAATTCAAAGATCATTCAGAGAAAACTTTTACATTTTGTACATTAAGATTCACTTCATCCTATTTTGCGTTAACCTTTGTCTTGCCAATCATTTCATTCAATTAATTGAAATTAGCATGCTTAGCCGCTGTTTATTATGCGTGTTACCCATCAGCTAAAGCTTCGGAAAAATTCCCGTTTATCTCAAACATCCAGCAATCATATTGGTGTGCAATAATTTGCGGGTAAGAGAGCGCTCGTAAAAAGCAATAAACTTTTAAAGATGGTATTTAGAGGAATTAAGCAGATTGGTAGATTTACAATTAGTATTGTCAGATCCTAAGAGCAGAAAAGCGAAGAAAATAGAGGTAAAGGGCAATATGTCATCGGTCCTTATTGGAAGAAAAATAGGTGAAGTTATAGACGGCGGGGTATTGGGTTTAGGAAAAATAAAGTTCAGGATAACTGGTGCCAGCGATAAATCTGGGATTCCGCACAGGCAGGACATAGAGGGCCCTGTAAAAAAACACATACTTTTAAGTGAAGGTCCAGGTTTTAACCCGGAACGTGAAGGTGAAAGGCGCAAAAAACTCGTAAGGGGAAACACAATAGCAGACGACACCTATCAGGTTAATGCGGTGTTAGTAGAAGGCAACTTAGAGGTAACGCCAAATGCCTAGATATAAGACCACAACAGAGGCATTAAAAATTATTTCTAGCAAAGAGCAAATAAGAAACTTTGGTGTAATTGCGCACGTAGACCATGGGAAAACCACGACCTCTGATTCCTTGCTGGCGGCAGCTGGCATGTTAAGCCCCACTGTAGCAGGTCAGGCACTGGCTTTAGATTATATGGAATTAGAGCAAAAAAGGCAGATGACAATCAAGGCCGCAAACGTAACTCTATACTACGAATATGAAGGTAAATCATATGTTTTTAACATGATAGATACCCCAGGCCACATAGACTTTACAGGAAAGGTCACGAGGTCATTGAGAGCACTTGACGGAGCAGTCGTGGTAGTGGATGCTGTTGAAGGAGTAATGACACAGACCGAGACCGTTCTGAGGCAGGCTCTTGATGAGAGAGTGAGGCCGGTGCTTTACATTAATAAAATAGACCGGCTAATTAAGGAGCTTAGGCTTTCATCGGAGAGAATGCAAGCTTGGTTAACAAATATAATTAATGATGTTAATCAGTTAATTAATATTTACGCAGAGCCGGAGTATAAAGATAAGTTCAAGGTAAACATAGCAAACGACAGTGTAGCTTTTGGGAGTTCAAAGGACAGATGGGGATTTACCTTAAACATGGCCAAACGCGCAGGAATGGGGTTCAAGGAGGTGTATGATTCATATACAGCAGGCCACATGGACGACTTAATAAGTAAGTTTCCATTGCATGAAGCCATCCTTTCAATGGTAATAAAACACATTCCTCCTCCACACGTGGCGCAGCGTTACAGGATACCAAAAATTTGGAAGGGAGATCCAAACAGCGAAGTATATAAGGCAATGGTTGAATGCGACGACAACGGCCCTACAGTTATGATGGTGACCAATGTGGTAGTGGACCCACAGGCTGGGCCAGTAGCTGTAGGCAGGCTTTTCAGCGGGACGGTCAGGGATGGCGATCTTTTTTATCTGGTAAATGCAAAGAGGCAGGAAAGGGTTCAAAGTGTCAGCATGTTTATGGGACCATTTAGGGAAATGGTGGGATATTTGCCGGCTGGTAACGTTCCAGCGTTGCTCGGGTTGCAGCATGCAGCATCTGGGGAGACACTTTCAAGTATAAAGGATGTGGCTCCATTTGAAAGCATTAAATATGTAAGTGAACCGGTTGTTACTATAGCAATAGAACCCAAAAACCCCCGAGATTTACCTAAATTAATAGAAACACTGCAAAACATGCATACAGAGGACCCGAACTTGGTTGTAACCATAAATCAGGAAACCGGTGAAACTTTGCTGTCTGGAATGGGCGTTCTTCATTTGGAAATCGCCACGACCCTCATACAGGATGCTGGAATTGATATAATTACAAGTAAGCCTCTGATCAATTATAGAGAAACAATAACAGCTAAGGCTGGCCCTGTAATGTCAAAGAGCCCCAACAAGCATAACAAGGTATTCATCAGGGTAGAGCCTCTTTCTGAACAGGTAATCAACCTGATCATAACTGGGCAGATAAATGAAAACATGGACGAAAAGCAAATAGCAAAAGCCCTAAGGGATAGCGGATGGGACGCTGATGAAGCCAAGGGCGTTGCGGCAATAGATGAACGAGGCAATATTTTTGTGGACCAAACAAAAGGTGTGCAATTTCTTCAGGAAAGCATGGACAGCCTAAGGTCCGGATTTACTGATTCTATGACAAATGGTCCATTGGCATACGAATATGTCAGAGGAGCCAAGGTTGTGCTGCATCATTTTGTACCGCACGAAGATCCAGCACACAGGACATATGCACAGCTTATGCCGGCATCTAGGCGGGCTATCTTGGGCGCAATGCTTTTAGCAAGGCCAACTCTGCTGGAGCCCATTCTAGCTATTGAAGTCAAAGGGGTTCAGGATATAATAGGACCAGCAATTGGTGTAATAACTAGCAAGCGCGGGAAAGTTATAAACATAACACAAAAGGAAGTATTTACGGTATTGCAGGGGGAGATACCTGCTGCAGAAACTTTCGACCTATCGGAATCCATGAGAGGCGCAACTGCAGGAAAGGCGGTATGGAACACAAGCTTTAAAGGGTGGGCGCCAGTGCCAAGCAGCATTTTGAGCCAGATAATCGGGTCCATAAGAAAGAGAAAGGGTCTGCCACCGGACGTGCCCAAGCCAGAGGAGTTTATAGACGAAGATTGAGCGATAATTACGGTTACACTTTTGTTAAAAGCAGAACAAGGGAACTTACAAATATACTTATAGGGTCAGCATTGGTCTGGGGGGTGGGCGCAAGCTGGTTAATTTTTTTAAGCCCCACAGGATTTTTTATTAACAGCATATTGTTTTTGGCGGCGTTTATTTTACATGAGTACGCCCATAAAATTATCGCATTAAGAAACGGCCTATATGCAGAATTTAAGCTGCAGGGTATTTGGGCGCTAATAACTTTCATAAGCATTTTTTTACCCTTTAAATTAATAGCCCCGGGAGCCACGGTAATATATGGCTATGCCGAAGAAAATACAATGGGAAAAATAGCCCTTTGGGGGCCATTGACAAACATAATCATGGCCATAATAATATTTCCTTTCACGTTGATCAGCGGAATGGGATTTCTATGGATTGCAATTTACTTTAATGCCTTTATAGCGGTCTTTAA
>JAMCTX010000016.1:51333-70505 GCA_023381255.1 Nitrososphaerota archaeon | reverse complement strand
ATCAGCGGCGAATCCTTTTCCATTGCCCTCTCCACTGTGAGCACTGGCTCAAGCTGCTCGTACTCTATGCTTACCTTTTCAGCCGCCTCCTCAGCAGCTTGCAGCGAATCGGCAACAACCGCGGCAACTGGATGCCCGACCCACCTTACCTTGTCCACGGCAAGCACGTCCCTGTCGGAAAGGTAAAGGCCAAGCCTGTACGGGAAATCCCTGCCAGTTGCTATGGTTAAAACGCCCTTTACCTTCATCGCCTCTGTGACATCAATGCCCTTGATTTTTGCGTGGGGCATCTTGCTTGTGACAAGCTTTGCATAAAGCATGCCTGGAACAGAAATATCGCTGGCGTAAGTAAGAGTTCCGGTAACCTTGCGCCAGGAATCGAGCTGAGGCACCTTTTTGCCTATATGCTGCTCAGCCAAGGTCTTTTCCACCGTTTTCTGCACATTTAAGAAAGTCCTTAACAACATTTTTTATTGCGCCATTAACTATCGGTGCTGCCAGGGTTCCCATAGTTCCAGAAACCTTGGCTTCTGAGGAATAGGTCACAAGGTATTTGCTGCCGCTTGCTGGCGAAAGCAGTATATTAACTGTAGCCGAAAAATTCCCCATGCTACCAGTGCCTGATATCTCAAGCTCCGCAACTTTGTGTTCTATGTCATTCCTAAGTATCCTGGTGGTTGTATCAAAGGTGCCTTTTATGAAGCCTATGCCAACCTTAATTTTAGCATATATTATCTCTTTTTCAATTTTCCATGTCAAAACTCCCGGAACGCATTTGACTACCTTTTCAGGTGTAGAAAGAAAGCCCCAGAATTCATCTGGTTTTACTATAACCTCTTCGCGCCCTTCAATTCTCATTAAATTATTATTAAACTAACCAAATTATATGTGTCGCTGAATACGTTTGTTCAGTTTTAATGTTTTTTTAGAAAATATTATTGAAATTTTAAGGCAATATCTTACAAATAAATTAAATTTATGGTTAATAATTGCATTATGTGTATTCCATTTTATTTTTATTGCGCCTGCTTTCTATTGAATATGCAACCGCAACGCCGACAAAGTAAAGGCCCGTAAGTATAAGCCCTATTATGCTCTCTATAATTCCCCCGGTTGTTCCAGGGGATATCATCCAGGCAATTACAAAGGCCGCAAGTATTCCCCACTTCCAGCTCTTCTTCCAGGTCCTTGCTGCAATGACCTTCAGGTACGTGAGCATGCTCATTACAAGGGGGTACTCGAACGCTATTCCCGTCACCATCATCAGCGAAACAACGGTGTTAATGAATGCCTTCAGGCTGAGGGTAGGCTCGACGCCCAGCACCTGCGTATAGAGCAGTATGAACCTCATCATGAACGGTATGATTATGAAATAGGCGAAAGCCGAGCCCGCGGCAAAAAGCGCAAAAGCGGGCGCAACCACATATTTCAGCAGGCTCCTTTCGTGCCTGTACAGCCCAGGCGAAACAAAGCCCCACAGCTCCATCACTATGACGGGTACTGCTATGAACAGGGAAAGGTAAAACGAAACGTAAAATGATGCGAAGAGAGGGTCAAACGGGTTTATGTTTATCAGCTTCAGCCCTGCAGGGAGCTCACTGTATATGAACAGCTTTATCGCGCTGTCCGATATGCTGTGGTATATGCTTGGGTAAGGCACAGGCAGTAAATAGCCAGCAACCCTGACTGTTACAACGCCAAATGCAAAGAACACGAAGAATGCCACTGCAAGCACTATCAGCACCGTCCTCATCCTGTGCATGAGCTCATTTATGTGCGATAAAAGCGGCTTTTCTTCCTGCTCAGTCTGTTCATTCATCTCCATTTTTCTTCTTCATCCTTTCCAGCTCGTCCTGCAGCTCCCTGACCTGCCTCTCCAGCTGCCTGACCCTGATGTCGCTTGCCTGCCTTGGAGGGTCGTTCATGTTCATATCCATGTCACTTAGCTCCCTTGTTATCTCCTTCCTGAAATCATTCTCAGAATTGCGTATCTGGTTCCAGTACTTTCCTATGTTTTTAACTGTGCCTGATATGTCCTTCTCTCCCCCGAGCAACAGTATTGCTACAACGATTATTATGAGAGTATCAGAAAGGCTCCCGAGCAATTTTAATCCGCTGGCTTCTGCTTCTTGAGCTCCTCAAGCTGCTTCTGAAGGTCTTCTATCTGCTTCTGAAGCTGGTCTGCCTTTTGGTCGTTTGCAGTAGGCGTCATCTTCTTGAGCTCCATCTCAGATTCAAGCTCCCCCTTCTTGAACTCCCCCTTTGCCTTTCCCATTGACCTGAAGATTTCAGGGATCTTGCTTGAACCGGCAAAGAGCACCACTGCCACGATGATTATTATGATTATGTCCGTGGCGCTACCAATCAATCATCCACTCACCCCATAATGCTGCAAATCATTTGCTGATTATTAAACATAACTGATGGTATGTGAAATAATTCTAAGCACAGGTTAACCTACAACTAAGCAGAATTGTCCTAAAATAGTGAAGTATCACAATAAGATTGCAATCATGGAATAGTTTAAGAGTTAGCGCGATCAGCTTAAATCCATGATTGGCCTTTCTGCTGCAATATTGGCTGGTGGCAAAAGCTCCAGGATGGGAGCTGAAAAGGCCTTTTTAAAGTTGCAAAATAAACCATTTATCCGCATAATATATGATAAACTTGACACTTTGAGTGATGATATAATTGTACTAGTGGGAACGATGCAAGCAGACGCATTTATATCCAAGCTGCCGCACGGTGCAAGGGTTATCACAGATTCTATATATACATCAAGCCCAATTGGAGGCATAATTACAGCTGCCCTCAATTCACGAAACACATATTTTGCAGTTGTCGCGACCGATATGCCGCTGATAAAGCCGGCAGTAATTGAAAGGCTTTACAATGCAGCAATGGGACATTCAGCAGCCATACCTGCCTTTAAAGACGGCAGGTTTGAGCCATTGTGTTCTGTCTACAGAGCAGATGACATAAAGGGGTTGGATCTATCCCTGTTGAGGGCTGCAAGGGATATTATAAAAATCCTGCCAGATCCGGTGCTAGTTAATGTGGAAAATTTTATTGATATTGATCCCGAACTTGACACTTTCCGTAATATAAATACAAGGGCGGATTATTTGAATTTACTGAACTATAATGCATTAAAAGTGTAAAACCTGTTGCCCTGTTGACGAAACTTGCATCCACAAATTAATGAATTACTTTTATTAACTACAACTGAATAAATGTTACAAAATGCTTTTTGTGTAATGGAAAAAGTAAAAAAAGGGGAAACGACAAACATTATCGTGCTTGATACAAATGGATTTTATATGCACGGTGAACAGAAAATGAAGATTGTTGACTTTGTTGGTGACAGTGGTTCTGGAAAAACCAGAACAATAGAGCTTTTGATTGATAGACTTACAAAAATGGGGAAGAAGGTGGGCACAATGAAGCACATCCATTCAGGAAGTTTTTCCTTTGACTCCAGGGGGAAGGATACATGGAAGCATATAAGGGCCGGCGCATCTTTGGTAATGGCAGTCACAGAGAATGAAGTAATAACAATAGAAAAGGCCAGCACAAGGACAGTGCCAACTGAAGAACTCCTAAATAAATTCAATGGCCAGGATATAGAATACCTGTTGATTGAAGGGTTTAAGAGCAGAATGCTTCATCTTAATAATGTAAAACATGTGCTTTGCGTTACTGATGTAAGCCAGATATTTAGTTTTAATGAACAGTACGGGAATCCCGACTGCATTGTAAGTTATGTAATCAAAGGAATAAACAAAATAAATGATGTACCGCTAATTCAGATGCCAGAGGAAATCGAAAGATTGGCTGAGGCAGTGCTTTAAATAAAATGCAAGGTCTGAACTAACATGCCTTCTCCTGCCGATAAAGAACTAAAATCTGTATACAATGAAATAGCTAGTTCGTATGACAGGGCGAATTCTTTTATTTCGTTTTATCAGGACGGCAGGTTAAGAAAGGAATTGGTAAAAATGCTAGTTTCGATTAAAACCCCTGCAGGGCACTGGACGTGGGTGCAGGAAATGGGGAGCTATCCCGAGCGTTAAATAAGATTTCACCTAAAACTGAGATCGTAATGATTGACTATGCTGAAGACATGCTAAACATGTCGGAGGCTTCAGACAACAGGGTAATTGCTTCATTTACGCATCTGCCATTCAGGGATGAATCATTTGACGCCGTAATGAGCAGCTTTGCGTTGCACGCCGCAGATGATTTGGCAACAGTCGTTTCAGAGATGTCAAGAGTTTCGCGGAATACTGTAGGGGCGCTTGCTATGGGCAAGCCCGACAGCGCAATTCTCAGAAAGATTGACGGATTTTATCTGAAATACGTTCAGCCAAATCTGGCTGCCCTTGCGGGAGCAAAACCTGAAAATTACAGGTACATATATTATATTTTTTGCAAAAATCCAACAAATTCTGAAATAAAAGACAAAATCATAGAGCATGTGGAATTGATAAAATTTAAACAGAAAGCACTTAATGCCTTCTACATGTTCGTGGGAATTAGAAAGCAGTGAACGGCGCTTTTAAACTCACTGTAAAATCCAAACACTTTTTACAACATTGACAGGCTTTTCCTCCTTGCGCTTACCAAGATGGTTATTGTAAAGTTCAATTGTTGGTACACGCTTGCCCACGACATAATCACCACTCATCTGGTAAAGGGGAGGCTGTCAATACCGCTGGACTTCAGAATGTACATCAAGAAGGGGAAAGCGGGCAACAGCAGGATGAAAAGTTTGATGACAAGAACCAGATGGCGAGGGAGCTTCTTACGAAGGCAAACTCCAATGGAATGCCTTTCCTCTACGTTGTTGGCGATTCCTGGTTCTTTTCCAGGGAAATAACCGAACTGGCAGATTCGCTTGGCAAGGTGTGGATATTTGAGTCAAAAAAGGACAGGGTAGTACGCCCCAGGGATGGGTTCACCTTTCGGAATGGGCAAAGACCATCCCTAAGGAGAAGCTCAAGCAGGTCACCGTAAAGGGCAAACACGACACATTCTGGTGCTATGAAGACAACCTCAGAATGCGCTCCATGAAGGGCAAGAGGGTCAGGGTGATAGTTTCATATTCAAAGCTTGATGGTGAGCCTAACTTCTACTGTTCCAACAAGCCAGATTTGAAGGCTGACAAGATGCTGAACGTATATGCCAGAAGGTGGAAGATAGAATCCTTCTACAGGGATGCCAAGCAGGAGCTGGGCATGGAGGAATATGAGATGAGGAAGATAGAGGGTATCAGGAGGCACCTTGCGATGGTCTTCATAGCTCATACCTTCCTTGCGCTGGGTGCCATCCATCAAAAAGGATGGCCCCAGGCTTAACGGTATCGGTGCATAAAGGATAAGGGCCATCGCTGAGACGATAGGCTCCATGCGCCGCCTGGCATACAGGGTGGTGCTTGCATCTCAGCCGTGCTGAAGATGGGCAGGCAGTTGAATGCAGACAGGATAGTATCCTTATTCCTCAGATCGGGAAACAGAAAAGTAACAAGTTTTGCCAAAGTTTAGTTACTTAAATATCCAAAGGTGCTTTGCCCTTTCATTTTCCTCTAGTGGCAATATTTCAAGCCCAAGAACGTATACGGCTGGCCAGAGAATAGTAGCTGCTGCAAACATTATTATCAGGCCAATTGGGGGAGTGTAAGTGAAACTAGAAATCTGGAGCGTAAGCCAGACATATGGCCTCAGCTCCTGAGGCAAAATTATTAAGGTATATTTGCTAGCAAAGCCGCCTATTAACAAAAATACGGCTGATAATGTGCTGGCTGTTAAATTTCTTTTTATTACACCATATGTTGATAGAGCAATTGGTATTATGAGCCCTAAGAAAACTTCTATTCCCCAAAACATAAACGATCCGCTGCCATAAAGCATTGAATAATATACTGGCCATATAGTCTCCCTGCTGTACCAGCCAGAAATAACTATCCATATAAAGTCAAGTGAATAAACTGATATCCCAATTAAAAATAACAAATTATAATATTTAACCATAAATGATTTTATATCTTTATTCTTGCCAAAAATTGGGAGTAAAAATATAAATTGTCCTGCCGCTCCTAACAATACAGCGCTCAGTATAAAGTAAAGGGCAAGCCAAGGGCCATACCAAGCAGGCATCGATATCAGGCTTCCAAAGACTTCTCCAAGGTTTGTATGAACAGCTACCGTTGCTATTAGCACAAGAATACCTATGGCAAACTCTCCATATTTTAACTGCTTAAAGCGATCAAATGATTCAGACAGCACCATGTATAAAAGTTCAATTACAAGCATCAGTGCAAAAAATGTATATAATAAAGCCATCCACGTTATTCTTGACGATATTCTGTGAAAAAGCAAAATATATACGAAGTCAAAAGGCTTTGCTAAACTCAGCAGTACCATCAACCAAGCAGGAAAAATTGTTGCAAGTGAAAACCACACGCCATATTTTATCATCTTTGTATATTCCCCTTTTTCCCCTTTGTATCCAAATATCGTATAAACGCTGTTTACTATGCTTGACCCAGTTGCCATCAAGGCAAAGTACGTGTAACCTACAACATCTAAACCCCATGGAATATTAAATATTTGCTCTTGTATCTGATCAAGGTTATAACCGTAAAACGCTATATATGCCATCGCTAAAATAACAATCAATGATGTAACGATAATTGTTATTTGTTTTGTTGAGTACCCTAATATGCTAAAGCCAGGTTTTTCTTCCTTCAAAAGTTGTCCACCTCCCCCTCGCTCAGGCTCTTGCCTAAAACATACCTCACCTTTGCCTTTACACCCAGCTCCGGGTTCAGCTCCACAGCCTGCCCTGTTTCAAATAGCTGTGTCACTTTCTCGTCAGGGTTGTCCAAGCAGCCAAATACGCGCGCCCCGCCCACACATGACCTGACGCATGCCGGCGTGTTGGTTCCATCAGGCGCCGTTTCATAACAGAAAGTGCACTTGTCGACATGAGGCTCCACGTGAATGGTATTTTCTCCGTAGTAACTTTTAGCCTTCTGCATGTCCTCGTACGTGTACATGTACCTGGCGCCAAACGGACACGCTTCAACGCAGTACTGGCACCCGATGCATTTGTATTCATCAACCACGACAATACCGCCTTCCACTATCTGGGTTGCGCCCGTTGGGCACACATAATAACACGGGGGATTCTCGCACTGCATGCACAGTCTCGGGACAAAGATCCTTTGCGTATCTGGATATGTTCCCATTTCAACATCCTCCACGTGCGTCCTCCACAGCTCCTCCCAGAAAGGAGTCTGGTTTTCTATGGTACATGCTGCAACGCACGCGTCACAGCCAAGGCACTGGTCAATCAGCACAGCCATGCCCCATTTCTGGCATGGGGATGTATTACCGAATCCCTGCATCGGGTTTGAACTCATTTCAGTCACCTCCTGAATCAGGGCTTGTGTCAGGCTGCATGCTCTGCTGGGAGGGCAGTTCAGTTGATGCGGTTGCCAGCTGGGTGTACTCCTTGATCTCAGCTTGGGTTGATTTGCTCACCTTCACAGTCTGCTGCTGGGTCATGCGATGGCCTGTTAATGGGTCATATGATTGTGTCCATAGATTTGTTACTGCTTTGTTGCCAAAGCTGCTCATTGCCTGGGATGCATATGTAAGGGCAGGATTTTTTTGCCCCCAGGGCTCGGGTATCCCTATCGTATCAGGCCTTATCCAGTTTGTCAGGTGAGCTCTGGCCACAATTTTAGCCCCGCTCAGATTGCTGTTTACAGTTATCCAGTCGCCTTCGCTTATCCCCAGCGCCGACGCCGATGCCGCGTTGATCCAAATGTACTGGTAAATATTTTTGTGATAACTGTAAGCTGTGATGGCGTACGTTATTGGGTTGTCAGTCATAAATGTGTACGCTATCGGAGGTATCTTGAAATAGTCTATAAAGAATTCTGGAGGGTCTGGCTCAAAGGATGGATCGTTGTACGGCGCAGCCGGCTCAGTGTAAGTGCCGGGGGTTACTGCATATCCGGCATTCCAGTTGGGCGGCACCCATGCCAGCAGCGGATCCCATGTAATATCGTACCCGTAATTTTTAACAACATAATAGTAAAGCAGGGTGCTGTACAATTCAATCCTGCCGCTTGGGGTTGCTGCCGGGATATCAAATGGAATAAGCTGCCCAGTATTTACATAATCGCTGTAGGAATTTACGTTTATTACGCCTTGGGTCTCAAGTTCATTCAGCACCTGGTCCGGCGTGCTTCCTATCTTCTGGGCTATAAGTGATGCCTGCACCTGCCTGAAGGCGTCAGCCACTATTCCTCCAGTTCTCGGATACGCGTTGTACTGGTTCAGGTAGCTCGCGTATGTGCTCAGGCTGCTGTTTATTGCATTAAGAAGATCCTGATATGGCAGACCATTTCCTTCCGCCATTTGCTGGACATATTGATTTAATATTCCCATCTGATTGGCTAGCAGGATAAACATGTCAAGTTCAGGAATTGTCTGGGGGAACACGCGCGGTACAGCCTGGTTCCTTGTCCGGTAGTAGTATTCTGGCGACGCGGAATCGTCTGTTATAGGTTCCTGGCGCTCCAGGTAAGTTGCGTCAGGGAGTATAACGTCAGCATAAAGTGAAGTGTCCGTGGGCAGTATGTCAATTGTGACAACAAACATGTTACTCAAAATTTCTTTCCATTCATTTTCCTGGAAATCTTTTGCAGGATTTACGCAACATAAAAGCGCCATCTTTGGCTTGTAGTTAGCGCCGTTCCAGCTCAACTGTCCCTGTATTGCTTCATACATTCCAGAATCAGCAAATAGCGTAAAAGCAGATGCAGGTTTCTTTCCGTTGGCGGCAAGGTTCTGGTTAATTATCTGGTTCACGGACGGATATCCGTGGGACCAAAAGCCGGGATTGTTGAACGCAAATATGGTTGCATAAGCGTTCAGCATCAACCCGGGAAGCTGTACATATGGTACTTGCTCCAGCAGTTCAGGCCTCTGAATAAGTATTCCTGGATTGGTAGTTCCGTTTGATGTTGACTGACTGTAAACGTTCTGGAGAGCTTTGACCTCCTCCCTGTAAACTCCCGAATACACCCATCCGCCCTGCTTGTCAACGTTCCCGGTAAGTGCCATTATTGTAGCTATTGCCTTTCTGAACTGCGTTGTGTAGCTTCCCCACTGCCCTTTTTGGCCCGTTGCGATGTCAATTGGTTTAACGGTGGCTATCTTTAGGGCCATTTCCTCCAAATTTGACGAATCAACGCCAGTAAGCGCCGAAACGCTATCAAGATTAAACGAAGACACGCGCTCAGCAAGCTTCTGGAACACTGTGTACACGGGTTTGCCGTTCCATGTTAGATTCTGCGGGTTCAGGGATGGACTTATCGGCCTGCCGCCGGAATCTGTGCTGTTTGAATTGGCAAAAGGCGGAACCTCCACAATGCTGCCGCTTAATTTATCATATACGTAGAACGATTTTACGCTTCCATCGTTATAGTTTGATGTCAACAGGGAAAGCAGGCCGTTTCCCTCATCAACCAAGATAAATGGTGAATCCGTGTAATTCTTCAGAAAATCTTCATCATAATATTTGTTCGATATTATGTAATTTATTATATACATGGCAAGCGCCAAATCGGTTCCCGGTTTGATAGGTATCCAGAGGTCAGATTTTGATGCCGCTTCACTCTGCCTGGGGTCTACAGCTATTACATATGCCCCGTTGCTAATTCCATCACCCAATCTCACCCCGCGCGTTGTAAATATACCAGCTGGATTGCCGTTGTTACCCCATATAACTATCAATGCTGAATTAGTAAAATCGTCCATTAGGTCTGAACCGTGTATGTCAAATGTTCCCATTGTCAGATTGATGCCAAGATGCTCGCCAAAGATGCACGGCTGCATGGGGCTGCCTGCCATGTTTGGGATCTGGGAAGCAAACATAAAAGGTATGAATTCTGGCCGGTAGTTGGCGCATGGAATAGCTCCCCCTCCAAGAATCATGTCGTAGGGTTCAACCTTGTTTGTGTTCATGTACTGCAATATGTAATTTATAGCCTCACTCCATGTAGCTTCCCTGAACGACCAAGTCCCCTTTGGGCCAGTCCTTATCAGCGGCATCTTGATCCTGTCTACGTTATAAGTTAAGAAGGCGCCTGACCTACCCCTGGCGCATACCTTTCCCTTGTTATATGTGGATGAAGGATTCCCGTCTATTTCAATTGCCCTTAAATAACTTCCATCCGGAGATTTTTCTACCGTGACCAGGACGTCGCACGTAGAAGAACATATGCTGCAAATGCTTGGCACCGTTGAATAACTCCATCCTGAGAGAAGCGTTTCCGTATCATACCCCTGCGGGGATAAAAAATCAAACAAGAAGCTTTTGTCAGCATAGGCAACAACCGCTCCTGCTGCCACACCAATGCCCGCTAGCTTTAAGAAATCGCGCCGTCCAATCAGGAAGTTGGACTTTTGGTCGTTCTCGCTCATAATTAATGTACATGCGTCCTAATTTAAATAAATTTCTGTACATATGTTTACAAAATCTGTAAATAAAATTTAAAATATCAATAATTTTATTATTTATGTTGCCCATACAGTTACCTTTTAAATCAATTTGAGCCTCTTTGTGCTGTCGCAAAAGTATCATTTGAAAACCCGTTGTAAATTGGTTTACAACTTCCTGAAGGAATTAGCGAGAATCCCGTAATCGTTCAATTTCGTCATTTAAAAAACTCTGCAGCAGTGAACCAAGCTCCTTAACATATTCATTCGTGCATTTTTTTGCAATGTCATCTGCAAATTTACCAGCCCACGTTAGAAAATGCTCCCTCACAAATTTGTCCGCCTCTGCCTTGTCTGTATGATACAGGTATGCCGCAAACTCGGCAATGGCTGAAATATGATCCTCTGGAAGAGCAGCAGGGAACAGTCCAAATTTCCTGTACCACACTGTGAGCCTGGCAACAGCTGCGCCGTGGAATGATCCGTCCAGGTACCATGATTCATAAGGCGGGCACGGGAGCTTCGGGAAATTGTTGACAAAGCACGCCGTGTACTGGGTTTCAATTTTTTCAGAGTTTTCGCTGTTAGCTTTTGCTATATTATTGACAGCGCTTGCAAATACCTGATCCTGCACTTTTCCGGCAACTTCGCTTGCTTCGCTTAAGTAACGCGGCCCCCCGAATAGCAGGGAAATGGCCTGGTATTTCAATGAAATGTCTTCGTTCTGGACAGGTTCACTCATTTATTAACACGCGGCTTAAATGTGATGCTCCCCATGTGGGTTACCGTGTACGTAAACCTGTGTTGCGGGCATCTTTCGAGCCAACCATCGTCAACTGGAATACCCTTGCTTTCCAGCGTCTTCTTAACCTTCAGCAGCGATTTCCTGTTCCCCACAAGGGCACCGCAAACCCTGCACTTGACGATTTCATCCTGGGCTACTGTTCTTACACCAAACTTGCCTTTGAACTCATCAACAGTTATTGCGCCATTTTCAGGGCAAACATTTGTACAGACCCTGCAGCCTATGCAGTGCTCCGGGTTAAATCTGAGGAGAGTTTTTTCCTGCTCCCTCTCAATTGTAAGTGCTTCCGTGGGGCAGTACTTTGCGCAGTTTTCGCATAATGTACAGGATTCCCCGTTTACGCTAACATCCAGGGTTCCCAGCGCGCCTGCGTTGGTTTCATTAACTAATCCCTTGAAGATTTCATATCTTTCATATTTCAATGGAGCTTCAATTGGAACCTCATTTGTCGCTTCAGTGCTTTCAGTTTCGCCTGTTACAAGCCTTATGCCACCGTATATTTTTTCCAGGTTATTTATGTCTCCCTGCAGCCTCTTCAGATTACTGAATGACGGACAGGACATATCAGGGCAAAGAACTGTTACCTGCCCCCCCGCCCTCATTGCCAGAACATCGACAGCGTTAAGCTCTGCAACACAGGGTACCTTTATCGACTCTCCTCTGTGCTTATAACAGGAAATCACCTTGCTGCCCTTGACTTCGCCAATGGCCACAAATGAGGAGTCCGGGTACTTGGGCATCTGCAGGGCACCAGTTGGGCATGAAGAAGCGCACAGTCCACATGCGTCGCACGCCCCTTCATTTATCGATACACCTGTCTTTTTGTCAACTGTTATGGCGCCTTTAGGGCACGATTGCTGGCACGTATCACACACCCTGTAAAGGTCCCCGCAGGCACCGGCTATGAAAACAGGCTTGTTTGACCTTTCAGTGTAAACTTTAACATGGCCGGTTATTATATCCCTTCTGGTGTACTGTATTGTTCCCTCAATTTCAGGCGCCAGTTCCGCTACCCAGTTTGCCTGCAGTGCTGCAACCGCGTTTTCCAGTGTGCCCTTGCTCCATCTGTAATCGATGACCTCAACCAGCATCTGGTTCAGGCCTGCCCGCGCTACAGCTTCCCTGTACACTTTCAGATGATCATCATCATAGATCCCAACTATAACCACTGCCTCCTTGTCGCTCAACCTTTTGGACAATTCCTGAGGGTCGCATGTCTCATTTGTGCCATGGCGATGCATGCAGTGATGATCAAAAATGTCAACTCTGCGTTTGACAAACGCTCGCTGTTCACTGGCATACATGCTCATATGTGCCGGATGATCCATTCCTAATTAAAAATATTTCCACTGTTATTGTCTGCCTGTTCACATTACCGGTGATGCCGATACAGCAATTTAGACAACCTTTTAGAAAATATTAGCCTCATAGTTAATATGCTTGAATGCTATATCACAATTATGAGGTCCACAAAGCAAAAAAGGAAATACATTAACATATCGGCATCACCCACATTACCGAGACCGTCCAATAATTATCGCGCCTTCTTGGTTAAAGGCAGCAGTTCAGCCTGTTTATGGGGCATGAGCGACTCTATCAATAGCGTTTTTTGTCACAAAACAGATCCAAGGGTCAAATAATATATGGCGTAAACTATGGGCGCCCTGTTAAGCATAATTAGCAATTTCACCTGAATAAATCGGTCCACTTCACGGACCTGTAATATGCAAGAATGTTGTGTATTATTCCGGCAAGCAGGTCACCCTTGATCCTGCTGTCAAAGCTCCTGTAGTATGACCTTGTTTTCCTTTTTGTTATGTTTCCAAATACACGGTCAACAAGCTTCCTCTGCTTCTACTTCAGCATATCAAACCTGATGAACGGCCTAGGGTTGCTTCTTAGGTTTATCTGGGCGTCAATTTTTCTTTCAAAGGCAAGCTCGTAGTTCAGTTAAACGCCAAATTCTGCATCGAGCAGTAATGTTGACCCGCGTGGTATCACTTCAACAGTCCTTATTATCAGGTTCCTGTGCTCGGTGATCAGCCTTACGGTGTTTGTAGGCAGCCTGACAAGAGCGTATAAGTCTGAAGCGCCTCTCATTAGCTTGTCCTTTCCCTTGACCTTCCTCATCACCATGTAATTGCAGAATTGTCAAACACGTTGACGTTTTCGTTAAAACCCGCATACAGCTCGGCAGCAATGCCGTCAAGCAACTTAAGCGCTTCTTCCAAATAATCCCGTGGAAGTGAAGAAAAGACATTGAACAGCGTGCTCTTCGAGGGTGAAATGTACTCGCCACTAAGCGATGCATCTAGCCCATTTCCTTCATTTCAGCTGCAAGGTCAACAAACGAGAGGTTCCCCTTCGCAAGCACTGCGGCAATCGGCTTCCTCGTGCTAAATAACCTCTTCCTCCCCTTCTTACTCTCCTTGAACTGAACGCCAAGCTTGCTCACGACCTTTTTGGCAAGCTTTAGCTTCTGTTCAAAAGCAACTCCCTCTTCTATTATTCCCCTGAACGGCCCCCTTGTCCTCCTGCCCCTCTTCCTTTCATTTCTAAAAAGTGATCTCTCCATGTAGGCTGCATCGTTTACAATCCTTTTATCCTCCCTTCTGATTATTTGATCCATTATGTCATCTTCATTGCCTTTCAGCCTGCAAAGTGCAATGAACGACGAGGGCACAACATTAAAAGGAATAAAGGAAGTTGTAAATGCAACTGCTTGCTTTGCATTTAGCACATATGTCATGAGCTTAACTTCATCGTTAGATGGCAACGCATTTATACCGGGCTGACCATTTTCCAACTGCGCCATGGTTGGTCAAGGGCCCATATGGGAAAACTTCCTTAAGGGCCTTTTCATGGCGCGCCAATTATTTGGATGGTCTCCACATTACCCGGAACAAAGTTTAAAGGCATCGCAGAATAATCCAATTATGCTGGGAACTTTTATGGTGATCGCGCATGTCTGACCCCCTTTCTCTATTTAATTTTGACATAAAATTTGATGAGGTAAGCAGATACGGCAATGCAGGGGTTTACAGGCACGGCGATGATGAATATGTAATTGACTCTGAAGAAGGCCGCAGGATAGCGTCTGATCCTTCAATTTACGGGGGACCTTTTGAAGAATCTAATTTAGCCATGGCGCGTTATGCTGTAAGGTTCATGAAGGAACTGGGTTTGCTTGATGAAAAATTGGTTATTCAACACGTGCTCAGGGCGTCGCTTGGCTACAGGATAAGGGACGCGCTGCAAGAAACAGGTAAGGAGTTTGGCGAACTGTGGACCAGGCCGGTATATTCATACACTTCATACAGAACACACACGGTTGATGACCTGACAATTTCCCATGATGCGCCAGACACCATTCCTGCATCAGGGGATTTTTACCTGCTAAAGCCTGACACAGAAGCCAGCGGCTTTACCTCCCTGAAGGTGCTTGATAACTTCTTCAAAAAGTGCAGCGCGCAGAATTGCCGGGTGAAGGCGGTTGTGCTTTATGGTTTCATTTCAAGGGTAGCTGTAGACAGGGTAAAAAGCTATCTGTCAAGCAAAAATGTTAAAACAATCACCATAGCCATAGAAAATATCACACCGCTGTCCGAAAACGGCTACGACATGCCGCTTTATGGCATTGACGACCAGGCTTACAGTTCACGCGGAACAAAGGTGAAATTGGCATCTGCGGTCCCTACAACTGTTCTTCAATCCATGCTTTACGATTATTACCCGGGGATGGACCAGCCGGGGGACTGGTCTGACAGGCAGACGAGGCTGTATGACGGCACCACATGGAACAAAGTTGACCCGCTTGTTCACCTGAACAGGAGCCTGAAAATTCTTGAGAAAATGAGGGCTATAAACAGAACGGAGGAGTGGTACACTGAGCGCCATGAGAAAATCTACAGTAAATTAAAGGATAAACTTAATGCTGAGATACAAAGAAATTCAGGCTAATTTAGAAACCTAACTGCTGCTCATTATCAGTATTGCCATAACGATGCCGTATATTGCAACAGCTTCCCCGAGCGCTACCATGATCAGCGCAAAGGTCCTTATTTCTGGCTTATCGGGGTGCTCGCCCACTGCGGCCACTGCTGCAGCTCCCGCCCCTGATATTGCAATGCCTGCACCAAGAGCGGCCAATCCGAATGCTATTCCCGCGCCAAGAGTTCCGAACCCCTTATCTGTAAGAGATTGAAGCATTAAAACTAATAGCATCATCATGGATTACCCTTCTCCTCCTGTAATTTAAGCTTTTTCAGGTTACTCTTCTTTATTTCCTCGTATTCTGCATCAGCTATTTTCTTAAGTTCATCCACCTTTTCCTTCAGCTTACCTTCCGCATCGTCAAATTCAGACAGGGCCCTTCACCAGCTTTTCCCTGACCTTCTTGGTCCTTGTCAACTCTTCCCTTTCCCTTTCTTCAAGCACAAAGGAGAGATAGGATATCCTTTCCTGATGCTCTGGCACCGCTATTCTCTCTATGGCGTTCATCAATCTGTCAGTGTCCTTTAGGTCCTTAATAATCTTGAGCACCAGGTTCCTGGTCCACGCGGCTTCTGCCATATCGCTTATCAATTTTTCGCCTCTGGTGAAAAACTCCATTACGCTTCCGGCGTAGGGAACCATCCAGTTGCTCTGGTGCCCTGTTATTACAATATAGTTTACATCCATGAACCGGTCACTGCCAGCGCTTATCTCCAGCTTTCCCTCCTGCAAGCTGGAAAGCAATGCGAGCTCGTCCTCCCCCAGTTCCAGGTAAAGCCTCTGAAATGCCTGGTATGCTTCCGACAGGGAGGCAAGGTATCTTGAGACAGATTCTGCTGCCTCATCAGTCTTTTCGGAAAGCCTCTGTATAAGCACGTCCTTTTTTGTGGAAAGTATTTTGTCCACGACTTCAGTTGCCTGCAACTCCTTTTTCTCATGAATAAGTTCGGATTTAGACACTATGTTTTTGAATGACATTTGAATGCACCTCCCTGCTTTTTTCGCTTATGTTTGTAAGCTCGCTGTCGGGCAGCGCTGCAATTACCTCCCATGCCAGGTTGAGGGTGGTTTCTATGTCCCTGTTTTCATAGTGCCCCTGATTCATGAACTTTTTCTCGAACTTGTCCGCAAAGTCAAGGTACTTTACCGATGAAGCCGGAATGCCCTCCCTTCCAACGATTTCCACAAGCGACCTGACCTCGATTGCCTTCGAATATGAATTGTAAAGCTGGTCACTCAGCTCCTTGTGGTCGGCCCTTGTTTTGCCCTCTCCCACCCCATCCTTCATAAGCCTGCTCAGACTCATCAGCACATTTACAGGCGGATAGACTCCCCTGTGGTAAAGGTCCTTGTCAAGCACAACCTGCCCCTCTGTAATGTAAGCTGTAAGGTCTGGTATGGGGTGGGTTATGTCATCTCCAGGCATTGAAAGTATTGGCAGCTGGGTGAGGCTCCCGTTTTTGCCCGTGACCTTGCCCGACCTCTCAAAAATGGTTGCGAGGTCCGTGTAAAGGTATCCAGGGTAACCCCTCCTGCTTGGCACCTCTTCCCTCAATATGCTTATTTCCCTAAGCGCCTCTCCGTAGTTTGTCATGTCAGTCAAGATTGTAAGCACGTGCAGGCCCTGTTCAAACGCCAGATATTCAGCCGCCGTGAGGGCGATTCTAGGCGTTACAATCCTTTCTATTGCAGGGTCCTCTGCAAGGTTGAGGAACAGCACGCTCCTCTTAAGTGCGCCAGATTCTTCAAGCTCCTTCCTGAAAAACATGGCTGTGTCTGCAGGAACCCCTATTGCCCCGAAAACCACTGCAAATTCCTCTCCGGTAGCTATGGTTGACTGCCTGGCAATCTGGGATGCCAGCATGTCATGGGGAAGGCCTGAACCAGAGAATATTGGCAGCTTCTGACCCCTTATGAGGCTAAGCATTCCGTCCATAACCGAAACCCCCGTCTGAATAAATTCGTCCGGGTACTCCCTTTTGTATGGATTAAGGGTCATGCCGTTGATATCCCACTCTTCGACTCCCACAGGAGCCGGCATGCTGTCAAGTGGCCTGCCCAGCCCGTCAAATATCCTTCCTAAAAGCTCATTTGATACCGGAAGCTCCAGTGGCCTGCCCAAGAATCTGATCTTGGAGTTATTGGTTGATATTCCCTGCGTTCCTTCAAAAACTTCAACCACCGCCGTGTCCTGGCTTGCCTGCAGCGACCTGCCAAGGCGCTTCTCGCCATTGTTCAGTTCAATTTCCACAAGCTCCTCATAGCCCAGCTTCCCGTCGGTCCTTATTACCATAATTGACCCCCTTATACCCAGCACGCTGCTGTAAGATATAGAACCGCTCATATTGACATCACCTTTTTCATCAATCCTTCATATGCCTCATCGCTGCTAAGGCTATACCTAGCCCTTAAAATCTGCATGTATGCTTCACCAGATTTCAGTTGCTCAACCGTAGACCCCTCCTGTATCTTTTCACGGCCCTTCTGGTAAAACGCTATTATGAGTTTCATGAGCTGGTACTGCGCCTTGGGCGCCGTGTATCGGTCAACGTCATGGTATGCGCTCTGCTTGAGGAAGCCGTCCTTTATCATGCCTGCTGTTTCAAGCACTAGCTTTTCCTCCTCCGGCAGAACTTCTGGTCCAAGAAGCCTGACTATGTTCCTAAGCTCATCCTCCCTGTAAAGTATATCAAGAGCCTTCCTCTTTATTTCTGAGAAATCTGGGGCAACGTTATCTGCCCACCATCTTTCAAGTTGCTCAGAATATGCAGAATAGCTGGATACCCAGTTTACAGCCGGGTAGTGCCTTGAATATGCCAGATTTGGGTCAAGCAGCCAGAACGCCTTTACGTACCTCAGGGTATGGGTCGTGACCGGCTCCGTAAAATCCCCTCCTGGCGGAGAAACAGCTCCTACAACAGATACGCTTCCCGAATCCCCGCCCAGAGTCCTGAACACGCCGGCCCTCTCATAGAATGATGCTATCCTGGATGCAAGATATGCGGGGTACCCTTCCTCGGCAGGTATCTCCTCAAGCCTTCCGCTGATTTCCCTCAGCGCCTCAGCCCACCTGCTTGTAGAATCGGCCAGGAGCAGCGCATCATATCCCTGGTCCCTAAAATATTCCGCCATCGTTATCCCTACATATATGCTGGCTTCCCTTGCCGCCACAGGCATGTTGCTTACATTTGCTATCATCACCGATTTTTCCATGATGGGCTTCCCCGAAATAGGATCATTGAGCTTTGGAAACGTTTTCAAAAGGTCCACCATTTCATTCCCCCTTTCCCCGCACCCAACATACACTACAACCTTCGAGTTGGCCCATGAGGCAATCTGGTGCAGGAGGACGGTGTTATGATAAATCACTGGCCTGGCGCTTCCCCCTACAAAACTCTTCCCGTTCGGTACAACCAGGTCATACACCTCAAAATTGCCGTATTCCACCTCCACTTTATCTATTTTATCGGCTTCAAGCCCACCAAGTTCCCACTTGACCGAAGGTTCTGCCAATGTGTCGCCCGGCTTCAGGCAAAATGCTGGCGTTTCCTCCATTCCATTTTCAGTTATCCTCCAGAGCTTATGTGCCGGGGTAACAATCATTTCCCTGCCGCCAATAGTTTTTATCCTGACCATTGATTTGCTCCTGTCCCTGAAAACGGCAGCTGATTCTGAATTGCCAAGCCTGCCGTTTTTCAGCGATGTCACACCAACATTCAGGAGCCTTGCGCTTCCACCGTCCGAACTGAATTCATTATTTCCCATTGCCCACAGCTCGTTCAGGCTCATTGACCCCAGGTCGGTAACAACACGCTCTTCAGGAAGGAGGCACTTGCCTGTTCCAAAACCGCCCGGAACAG
>JAMCTX010000016.1:0-51323 GCA_023381255.1 Nitrososphaerota archaeon | reverse complement strand
AATCGGAAAAAGCGAATCTATGACCCGCTGCCCGGTTACCAGGGGCTCTGAACTGGGCATTCTGTCTGAAAAAGGCCTGGGAACCCTGACAGGCCATTTTTGCACCATCGAAACGGAGCGCTTTTTGTCCCCGCCCTTTATTTCAACGATGCTCTCGTTTACCGTATATTCGGCCTCAGGCACAACGTCATCAACCTGACCGCTGACGCCTGGGGGAATAATTATATAGTGCCTTATCAGGTCGGTTTCATCCACATAACCGACCTTTGCCCCTTCATTAACCCGGTCACCTTTCTTAACCGAAGGCGTAAATTTCCACCTTTTTCCAGTGTCAATCGGGTCCGCTGAATAACCTCTGGTGATGGTGTGCCCTTTAATAAAGCTGAGCGGCCTCTGCAACCCATCATATATGTTCCCCATCATGCCGGGACCAAGCATAACAGAGAGCGGAGAGCCCAGCCCAACAACGGGTTCCCCGGGCCTCAGGGCAGTTGTAAATTCATAAACCTGTATGTACGCGCTATCGCCCTCCAGCCTAACTACCTCGCCTATGAGGCCAAGTTCGCCCACCTTCACCATTTCGTTCATGAGCGCCTTTCCCATTCCCGATGCCTTTACAACGGTGCCTCTGATCTCAGATATTTTACCCTTAACTGGCACTTTGCCCCACCCTCTTCCTAATTTCCCTTTTCAGGTTTCTCTTTATCTCACTTACCATGTCAAATATTGAATATGAGGCCGTCATGTCGCCCTTCACAATTGCGAACCCCCTCGCAAAGGAAGCTTCGCCCTTTACTTTTACCCCGTATTCATCTGCCAGTGCTTTTACGATTTCTTTATCGTCCACGCCATATAACACAGATGCCCCGCTTCCGACTGTTTTGTACACCCTTTTAAAAATGGCATCAAGGATGTTCTTATAATCAGGGTCTTGCAAAAGATCATCGACCGCTTCACTGATCAGCCTTTCCTGAAGATTATCCTCAGCCCTCGAAACCAGCCTCCTCGATTCCAGCTCCTGCTCTGATACCATTGAACTTCTTACCCTTGACAGCTCCATCCTGGATTCTTCCCTCAATGCTTTCTCCTCCCCAGCAGCCTTTTCCCTTTCCCTTTGCAGTTCCTCAAGAGCAGTTTCAAGTGCATGGTCAAGCACTTCCATTGCCCTCTTTCTTTCCTTCTCTATAACTCCCTCAACTTCCTCCAACTAACCCCGACCTCATTGCCCTCATTATTTCAGACCTCACGCCCTCAGGAGTTTCTTTTACCTCAAACGGCGGATCAACCAGCAGAACCGGGTTGGGAGATCTCATCATAAGGTCGCTGACTTCCCCCTCAAGCCCTACAAGCGATTCCCTGTCCAGGCATATCAGCGCATATTCCCTTGACCTTTTTTCAGCCTCATAAAGCGCGCTGGTTCCGTTGAGTTCCACCCCTACAAACCCCATGAGCCTAAAAAAGATGACAAATCTTTTACCCCCTATTGCCAAAGCCTTCAATGCACATGATTTTATAACAGCCGTTTTTTAAAAACTTTTGTATAAGATATTTCATTAACAGTTGTTATTATTGCAAATTTTGCAAAAATATGTGCGCGGCGTCAAAATTTGTTTGACTGAAATTAAATCCGTCATTAAAAGTCTATCCCGAGCCTTGCCAGATACCCTTGGTCATATATGTGCTTTACCTTCTTCATTTCAGTAACTATATCTGCCTTTTCTATCAGCTTTTCCTCTGGACCGCAACCAGTCACAATTACATTGGTGGTTGTACTGCGTGCATCCAGCGCAGCAATTAACTCATCTATGCCTATTAGCCCGAGCTTTACCGCGCAGTTGGCCTCGTCAAGTATCACCAGAAAAAATTTACCGGATTTAAGCGCATTGCTGGCAAATTCAAGTGTGCTCTTAGCAGCCTTCCTGTGCTCTTCAATGCTCTTCCTGTCATTCATGATGCCCACGAAGCCAGAGCCGCCTACATACAGCTGAAGATTTGGCAGGCTGGAAAAGAACCTGCCTTCGCCGCTGGCCTTATTGCTCTTGATGAACTGAACCACAAGCACATTGTAACCGTTGCCTATCGCCCTTATTGCCGCTCCAAATGCTGCCGTGGATTTGCCCTTCCCATCCCCATAATAAAATATCAATTCACCCCTTTTAAGTGGTTTCACAGCAATATCAAGTGCTAGCGTATCTAAAAATTATTCCGCCAATTTTTTTGATTACCGAATTGACGCTATGACTTCTACTTCGAGCAGGGCATCGCTTACGGGCGGCATTGCGATTATTGTCGTTCTGGCAGGCCTTTTTTCAGGAAACAGGCGGGAATATTCCTCATTCATTTCGCTGAAAAGCCTGCTCTCCCTCAGGTAAACAGTAACTTTCACTATATTGCTCCTGCCCATACCTTTGCTGGAAAGCACTTTGTCAACCTTTTCAAATGCGCTGATAAGCTGTTCAGAAACCGTTAACCCTTCCCCTATCATGCCTGATATGAACATCATGCCGTCTGCGGCAACCGCGTGCACATACGGACCTGCTTTCGCAAGTCCATCCACGTTTATGTAATCCATGAACTGTTATTTCCGGTTTTGTTTTTAACCATTACCTTTAGCTATTTCAACAGATTGACAACGTAGCTATCCTTAAAGTTCCCATAATAAGATGCATCAACCGCTTTTGCCCACGCAGGAAGGCCACCAATGGGTTTGCCCGCAATTGCAAACGGTCCATGGTCTGGGACATTTAACGAGCCGTTAACAAAATTGCGGAACTCTTTGGCCCTTTCCCTCAACATGTTTATCGCCGGTGAAATATCAACTACAGGAGAGGGGAGAATTGATGGCACTAAACCCCACATGGAGTAGAATCGCCTTAACGTTTTTTCCACAGTGCCAGCTTCGCCGATAATTGCGGCAGTTTCCCAGGGACACCCCACCGTGCCTGGCAAACCGTAAATCATCACGGATTTGTCGCTTACCTCCGGCAAATCAGAAAGTTTTCCCTTCAAGCCAATCTCTGAATATGTAATATCAATAAGCACTGGCATTTTTTCTATCAGCTGCATTATTTCAGCCATATCTTCATCATTTATTTCTTTTCCAAATATGTCGGGCAACTTCATGATCGATGTGCCCCCCATGGAAGATTTCAAAGCCTGTTTTACCGAACTGTGCCTGTAGGGCCTTGAGCCAATTAACCAGAACGCCTGGTCGATTGACCTGCCCATGGGCTCGATTATGTTTGTTGCCCTGCCATAACCAAATTCAACAGCCCATGAAATGGCTGCTGCCCTTCTGCCCTGAACAAAACCAATGCCTAACTTGCGCGAGACTGGCACAGTGGTTTTTATGTAGTTTTCCAGGCTGTTTTGATCCCCCTGAGAAAAACCGTGCAAGATTGAAATTCCCTCAATTTCAACATCATCATAAAATGCTTTTATGGGAGATTGACCCTGAGCTTCCAGCGAATCCTGTACCAGGATTGAAAAAAGCCTACCCTGGTTTCCTTCCTGGGCACCGAAGCTTTCCATGAGCTGTTTCTCCTGTGCGTAATCTTCCATCTGCATTTTCATTGCCCTCTTTCTTTCGCCTATCTGCACCGAAACTAACCTGCGGTTATAGAAATTTTCGAATACGCCTGCCATCAGCCTGCGTGCATCACCCCTGATTTTCGCAATATCAGAACTGCTCACTTTATGAACCCACCCCTCATGGCAAGATCGGCAACGGTAAACGCTGTCACGGCTTCAACTATTGGGACTGCGCGCGGCACGACGCACGGATCATGCATGCCCTTCAGCTGCAACTCACCCTCTTGCATTGTTTTGACATTTACAGTTTTCTGAACCTTGTATATTGAAGAAACCGGCTTAAATGCTATTCTTGCTACCAGGGGGGCTCCTGAACTCATGCCACCCAGCACCCCTCCCGCGTTGTTTGTTGCAGTAGATATCTTTCCACCAGAAATCCTGAACTGGTCGTTATTCTGCGACCCCCTTAACTGGGATGCCATGAAACCTGCGCCAAATTCTACCCCCTTTACGGCCGGTATTGAAAAAAACGCCTTTGCAAGTTCAGAATCAAGCGAGGAAAATACGGGCTGGCCTATTCCCACCGGCATTCCACGGGCTATAACTTCAATTACCCCACCCACGCTGTCGCCGTCCCTTCTTGCAGCAAGTATTTCCTTCTTCATTTCTGCATCATATTCTTCAACCGGGCACCTGGTCTCAAACTTGTACCTCTGCGATGCTTCATCAAAGTCCAGCTGCCGGCACTCCACGCTACCTATCCTCCTTGTATATGCTGCTATCTCTATCCCAAGGTTTCTGATCATTGAAGCTGCTATTGCGCCTGCAATTACAAAGCCAACCGTTATCCTGGCAGAAAACCTGCCGCCGCCGCGGTAATCGTTTTTTCCGTTATATTTTATGTAAGCCGGATAATCAGCGTGCCCGGGCCTGACCCAGCCGTTTTCCATAAACTCATAAAACTCGTCTTTTCCGCCCGTGTTTTTAACTACAGCGACTAGGGGAGCCCCTGTTGCAACTCCCCGGTAAACCCCCGCTATAAATTCTACCTTTTCCTCCTCCTGCCTGGCACTTGAAAGCACAGAAGTTCCTGGCTTCCTCCTCCTCAGCCATTCGTATATTTCCGTTTCATTTATGGGTGTGCCGGCCGGAAGCCCCTCAATCAGCACCCCCACAAACGGGCCGTGGCTTTCCCCGAATGATACGAGCACAAGCGACCCCCCGAATGCGTTATCACTCAACAGGCACCACCCTGTATCCGAGAGCTGCCATGTCATCAAAAAAGCGCGGGTATGATTTGCTTACATTTTCATAATTTTCAATTGTTGACCCGAGTTCAAGGGCTGCATCCGCAACAGACATTGCCATGACTATCCTGTGGTCATTCCACCCATTTAACTTAATCCCTTTCCTTGGGGTTAAGGGAGGGCTGATCGTTATGCCGTCAGGGGCCTCCTCAACCTTTGCGCCGAGCTTTGACAGTTCAGATGAGATAGCTGAAATTCTGTCGCTTTCCTTGATTCTTGCGTGTCCCACGCCAGTTATTTTAATCTTCACCTTTAGCCCAAGCACAGACAGCGGTGGAAGGGAATCCGGGGAGTTTCTCAGGTCAACCTCAAGCATGCCGCTGATTCTGCTTTCCCCTATATTCAGGTTGCCCTGCGCAACTTCGTGTGGAACACCCAGCTCATTCATAACCTTCAGCATGGGCAGAAGGTCTGCCTGGGGCGCATTTTCGTTTATGCCTTTTAGCACAACCCGCCTCCCGCTTAATAGCGCCAGCGAAATGAAGAATGCTGCAGAAGATGCGTCTGCAGGAGGTTCAAATTCCGCAGGCCTGTAACAGGCTTTCCTGACGGTGTAGACGCCACCATTTACTTCAACATCCACGCCGAACGTTTTCATAACATGCAGAGTCATGTCGACATAGGGCCTGGACACCAGGCTTTCAGCCCTTATTGATGTGGTTTTAGCAGAATATGGCAAAACCATGAGCAGAGAACTCAGATACTGTGAGGAGTCTGACGAATTTATTGTTACGCCCCCACCAGACATCCTCTGCGCCCTGATTATGACCGGGGGATATGCGCTTTCACTTAGCGTAGTGGCCCACCCACCAAGATTGACGATTGCATTTACCAGTGGCGCAATTGGCCTTTTAAGGAGCCCCGCCTTTCCGGTGAGCACAGTATACCCCCTGTCTACCAGCGTGGAATATGAGGTGAGGAACCTGATCGTGGCTCCTGATTCTCCGCACATTATAATTTTACCTGGATTCAGTGGCATTGATCCATGCACCGTGTTACCGTTTATTTTGACACCGAACAGCCTGAGCGCGCTTGACATTGCCTTCACGTCATCTGACACATCATCTATCACGACCCTGCTCCTGCCGGCTGCAAGCGATGCCACAAGCAAGGCCCTCTGCAAATAGCTCTTGCTCTGGGGTGGCTTCACAGACCAACTTTCCACTGGCTCATAGGAAAATTTGAACTTCATTGTAATATTTCATACCCCGAATCTTTTGGAGCGGATTTTATGACCTTAAGGCCGCCAAAGCTTCTGGGTGCTCCCATGCCTGGCTTAACCAGACAAAAATAGGCCGGGCCGTTTCCGCTTATGCCAGCTGCAATTGCTCCGTCCATTACCGCGCCAATTGCAGGAGACGGATCATATCCGTTTGCCGAGGCCACAAGCAAACCGTTGATTGTCATTGCCTGTGCCCATTTGCCGTTTTCTATAAGCCCTTTTAACTCGTTCCCGAGCGATTTTAAGCTCCTGAGGGATTCGATATTTGTCGTCTTTTTTGGATTGCTTGGAATGCCTATATACACTTCCAACCCATCTGGAACATCAAACCTTGTGATAAGCCTTCCTTCTTCATTTGATGTCAGAACTATGCCTCCAAGGAGAGAGGCGTAGGCGTCGTCATGGGCCCCCGTTACAGAAATTTTCAAGTTTCTTGATGCCATAGCCGAAACATTTACTGCCCTGTCAACATCATATTTGCCCTCTGTCAGGTGAATAAGTGCAAGGGCAACAGCAGATGAGACAGCGCTTGAGCTTTTCAAACCGATTCCCACAGGCACATGGCTGTCCACAATAACGCGGCAGTGCTTAACCCCAACCAACCTCATAATTTCCTCTACAACCTTGTTATCAATTGCCACAATTTCTGTTCTGTCGCTGGGGTCAACTGTGACGTCGACAGGCAGTGAAACGGCCATTGCAGACCCGTATCCTGAAATTATCGCGTTGAGCGCAGATACGCCCCCCCAGACCCTTATCTTCAATTCAATCACCAAGCGCTGCCTTTTTCATGAGCTGCCTGTCAGGTTCAATCCCCTTCCATATTTTTATTGAATGCGCGGCCTGCTCAACCAGGATGTCTAACCCGTTTATTGCATTTGCCGAAATTTTCTGCAGGGTTGTGCCCCCTGCCCTGTAGGCAAGGTCAATTGTAAGCCTGTACTTTCCCCTTTTGTAGAGTTCAATCAGGGGGCCGTCATCAGCATACATGCCCATTGGAGTTGCGTTTACAAAAGCGTCAGCTATTTCACATTGACCTTGCGTCACCGAAGCACCCCATGACCTGAGCATGTTCCCAAAATCTCTGGCCCTGGCTTCGCTTCTGTCAACTACGCTGAAGCTGTTGCAGCCTTTCCTGAACAGGGCAAGCGCAGCCGCCCTTGCTGCTCCGCCAGCCCCGCAGATCAGTGCGCTGCCAACGCTTCCGCCGACCAGCGCAATAAGTGCGCTAACATCGGTATTGTATCCAATAAGGAGGCCCCCCTCAACCTTAACAGTGTTTACAGCGAGTATATCTTTTGCGTAGCCGTCAATTGAGTCAAGAGACCCAATCACATCTTCCTTGTACGGCAATGTAACATTAAATCCATGTGAAAGAACCCTTAGCCCATTTACTGCATCGTTCAAGTGCTCCCGGCTTACCTCAAACGATATATAAATCCCCCCCATTTGATTGAGGATAGCATTCTGGATTTTGGGCGACAGGGAACCAGATACAGGGTTGCCTATCAGGCCGTAGAGCTCCAATTTTTGTTTACAAACTCCAGGAATTCGTATGCCTCTGTTTCCTCTGGCTGCCCCTCAGCCACCTTTTCATTCTTAAGGTGAGAGTAAAGAAGCGGTGAGCCAAGCATCACTGACATATACCTTGTAAAGCTGTACCTTTCCCCCACAGAAAATGCAACAAGTTTCCCCTTTTCGGCCTTGCCATACAGCTCAAGCACATTCAGCGCCTCGCTCATGGTTGTTGGGCTGTTCACGACCTTTACAGCTCCAGCCTTTTCCCTGCTGTCAGCCCATGCATTATCAATATCCTGGTCTGCAGGCTTCGTAAAGAGAAAGTGCGTAGATATAAGCAGGTTAAATCCGCTCAGGTCCACCGACTGGGATATCTTCCTGTATGTATCAGCTTCAATATCAAGGTAAAATGGTTTTAAATCCCTGGTCGCGTCAAGTATCTGTATCAGCGTGCTTATCCTGTAATCTCTTGAAAGGCCGCCTTCGCTGGGAACCCTGTATGTCACTATGCACCTGCTCATGGAAGATGCAAAGTAGGACGGTATGTCCTTGGGGTTCAGCATTTTAACTGAATCCAGCCTCAGCTCAATTATGCTGCTTTCGCTTGCCCTTGACATTTTCTTATAGATCTCCTCAAGCGTGTTGCCAGTCAGTGATACAACAACCTTTGTCATTTTTAGCTCTCCCTTATATCCTCGTCAACCGCTGTGCCGAAATGCCTTCCCTTTTGCTCGCTTACCATGGCTTTTACCACATCTCCGGGCTTTATTTCTGTTACTGCCCTGATGTTGCCGTCAGCGCCCACCAGCGACACCGTTTCTGCATACTGAAGCAGGACAGCGCCGGTTTGGCCGTTTGCCTTTGCCGTTATAAGAACAAGGGGCCTCCTTTCAACCTTTGACCTGCCCACTACAACGGTTCTGGAGTTGCCGGTCCTGTCAACAACCGTTACCTTATCGCCTGCGCCTAGTTCAGAAAGGTATTTGGTTCTGTCAGCTATGGCAAGAACGTAACTGTTGACCGCGCCGGCATTTACCCTGAACGGCCTGGGGCTGGTGTACTTGGAACCGTATACCTCAGCATGCACCAGAAACAGGAACGAAGAAAACGAGCCCACAAGCATGCCCTCCCCTTCACGCAGCATTTCAGCCGTATCGATACATGCCCTTGACCCGTTTCCGACAACCTTTACGCTTTCCACCTGTGCATCGACCAGCTTAACTGCGCTTCTGCCAATGCCAAGGGCGTCAGCATATGATGCAAGATCATCGACGCTTTTAGGTGAAATTATTATCCCGTCAACCCCCCTTTCAAGCACGCCCCCCAGCATTACTGCGTCTTCAACGCTCCTTGCATCTGCATAAAGTGCTGCCTTTCCGGATATCCAGGATATTATGTTTTCCAGGGGAATTACCCTCCAGTCGCTGGTCTCTATCTTTAGAGATTTGACGCCGGACTCCACGGCCTTCTTGATTTTTTCCACGTCCTCCCCGGTAGTCACTGTGAACGGCTTAATTGAAGATTCATCAAGCCCGTCATTTGTTCCGATAAAATCAGAAATGGCGTAGGCGGAAGCTGCAACCATTATTTTTTCAGCCTGTACCTTATCGGTAGGCAGTTTAACTATTATTCTCTTCATTGTAAACCCTCAGTGCATCCTCGATGCTGCCGCCTTCATATATTATTTTTGCCAGTCCACGCACTGCCGCGTCTGGCCTGGAGTCCTGAAATATATTACGTCCAAAGGTCACGCCCGCTGCCCCGGCCTTCATCGCGCCTTCTGCCATCCTGAACGCGTCCCCTATATTGCTGAGCTTTGGACCTCCTGCTATTGCCACTGGGACATGGGAGCCTCTTACAACTTCAGAAAATGTCTCAATGCTTCCCGTATATGGCGCCTTCACTATGTCGGCACCCAGTTCCCCGCCCAGTCTTACCGCCTTCTTTATCAGGTCCGGGTCGTATGGATTCTTGACATTTTCTCCACGGACGTACATCATTGCGATCAGCGGAACGCCGTACCTGTCGCACTCATCAGCTACAGTGCCAAGCGATTTCAGCATGTCGTTCTCCGAAGCTGCGCCCACGTTGATGTGCAACGAAACCGCATCGGCACCCAGAAATACCGCCTCCCTTATGCCGGATACAATCACCTTTGAGAATGGAGTGGGCCCGTAGGAAGTGCTTGCCGATAGGTGCATTATTATGCCCAGCGAGGGCTCGTACTTAAGGGCCTTTATTGCCCCCTTGTGCAGTATAACCGAGCTGGCGCCTCCTTCATCCACCTTTTTTACAATCTGCGTTATATCTTCAATGCCATTGATCGGGCCGTCGCTCACGCCGTGGTCCATTGGCACGCAAAGTATCCTGCCATCCCTGGCAATCCTTGACAGCCTTCTCGATTTACCGCTTGTCAAACATCCAGCCCTCTTTGTAAAACATCTCAGCAGTAAGTATTGTGTTTCCGGCCGCTCCCCTGACGGTGTTGTGGCTCATCAAAGAATACCTGATTGAGTGATCGTCTATGCCCTTCCTCACCCTGCCAACAACTGCACTCATTCCCGGCACGGTTCCTGCAAACCTGTCAAGCCTTGTCTGGGGCCTGTCTGGCTCTTCCCTGACTATTACAGGAAATTCTGGCGCTGTTGGCAGCTTGAGTTCCTGAGGAAGCCCTTTAAAGCTCCTCAATGCCGCCTTGGCATCCTCTGGGGTTATCTTTTTCTCTGTCTCAAGATAAACCGTTTCCATGTGGCCGTCAATGGTGGGAACCCTGTTACACATGGCAGCTACATCTATGTTGGCAAACTCAACTTTTCCGTTGGCGTATCTTCCAAGCAGCTTGTTTGTCTCCACCGCTACCTTTTCCTCTTCGTCCTTTATGTACGGTATTACATTATCAAGTATGCTTATGCTTGGCACCCCCGGAAATCCCGCACCACTAACTGCCTGCATTGTTGCAACCACAAGTTTTTTGATCTTAAATTCATCGTCCAAAGGCTTTAGCGTAAGATTCAAGCCTATAGATGTGCAGTTTGGCCCCGTTGTAAGGAAACCTGCCCAGCCCCTGGATTTCTGCTTCTTTATAAGCTCCCACGAATCGGGATTTATTTCTGGTATTATCAGCGGAATATCCTGTTCCATCCTGTACGCGCTGGCGTCGCTGTAAGTAGGGTAGTACCTTGCGTACAGGGGCTCAAGCTCCCTCGCGGCATCCGTGGGAAGGCAGCTGAAGAACATGTCAGCCTTCTGATCCTCTGGCTTTGACTCAAGCACGGTCATTTCAGCTACGCTCTTGGGTGGCTCATAGGAACTGATCCATTCATTGGACTCCCTGAACTTTTTCCCCGCAGTCTTTTTGCCGACAACATATTTTATCTTAAACCATGGATGATTGGCCAGCATGCGCACATATTCCGAACCAACCATTCCTGTTGCTCCCAAAATCCCAACTTCCATGCTTTCCTTCATATCACTACACCCCCATTGCCCCTTTAATAAGCGTTAAAGCTTCTTCCGCCTTGGTTGAACTCAGGTATATCTTTATCGTACTGGATATCGTTGAGACGCCAAACAGGTTTATGCCTTTTTCTGCAAGAGGCGATATTAAAGTGCTTAAGTAACCGGGTGTGGCCTCAAGGTCCAATGACTTTATCGTTATTTCCGAGAGCCCGCTTATTACGCTCACTGCCTTGGCAACCCCTTCCTTTACGAGTATGTCGTGCACCACGCCGTAAATGCCATCTTCGGACGAGACATAAGCCAGAATGGCCTTTTGGCCGTAAACAAATCCGTAAACCCTCACATTTACTGTTCTAAGTGCCCTGTTAAATGACGTCAATGCTTCTTCTGATTCAGATGACGGTATTACGGTTATCATGCTCACATTTTTATCGCTTATGTTTACCCCCATGCCATTTGACGGGCTTATGATTGTCCCGCTGTTCAGCCCATCTTCCAGGCTTGTAATCCTTATTATCCCATCCAGGTACTTGAACGCCTTGTAGTGTATCAGGCCACTTCCACCAGCTGAGAGGGCCAGCGCCTCATCTGCATCCAGCTCCTGTATCGCTTTCACATTCTGTGCCTTTTTCGGGTCGCCAGACATGGCTATGCCGACATCCTTGAATAGCACAACCTCCTTGGCTTTCAGGCATGTACCAAGCACCACTGCCGTTGTATCGCTTCCTCCCCTTCCCAGCGTCTGGATTTCTCCCTTCTCATTGATGCCTATGAATCCGCACACTATTGGAACTTTGCCCTGCTTCAGCATTGGGACTATTTTCTCTTCAGTTGCCTTTTTGGTCCTTTCCATGTCCACATCAGCATCAAGGTATGAACCGTTTGAGAAAATCGGCCAGTCAGGGAGCATCGGGTCCACAAGCGCAGCGTCGATTCCATTAGCTTTCAAGGTTGAAACCATCACCCTTGCACTCACCCTTTCACCCATGGATATGATCTCGGCCCTGTCTGACTCGGCATTTATTTCAAGCTTGTTTGCTATGTCGTCAAGCCTGTTTGTTTCTCCTTTCATTGCAGAAACAACAACCACAACGCTATTTCCTTCTGCATAGATCTTTTTTATTGTTGCAACAGCATTTTTGATTTGATTTGGATCAGTAAGTACGGAACCGCCCATTTTAAGGACGTAGATAAAGTAAATCACCAACAGACCTCATTTTACCTCATCATAGCATGCCTTTTGGCGTATTAAAGTTTTATTGCTTTATCATGAATAATTTATCAGTATGCCTTTGCAAGTATTACCTTCCTGACAGCTTTCTCTCCACACCATGCGCATGCGCCATGGGGCTGCTCCTCATTGAAAAGCTCTCCCCTTACTTCGTACCCTCCAGTCGCGTCCTTTATCCCGTCCGCGCATGGCTTTTTACCACAGAAGTTAGCCCTTATTATCCTGTTCTGGCCAGACAGTTCAATTATTTCCTCCCTGCTTGCTGCATCATGTATTAAACCCTCCGCTTCTGTCTTCAGGTTTGCCTTCATTTCCTCCACTGTTAAATCTATTTCCCTTGGCAGAGAGTCCAGGCTCACTACCTTCCTCTTTCTGGTGTCTCTCCTGAATATGGTAGCTGTGCTGTCCCTGGCTTCTTTGATTCCTATTTCAATCCTTAGTGGGTATCCTTTAAGCTCGCTCATGTAGTACTTTTCTCCAGGCGTAAGTTCGCTGTCGTCAAGCAGGAACTGCCCCCCAGGGAGCATGGAGTATACCTTTTTAACATACTGCATGACTTCAGAGCTTCCATTTCCCGACAGGATGGGTACAACAACCCCCAGCCTATCACTCAGCTGGGGCGGAATATAGGCACCATTGTCGTCGCCGTGGCAAGAAACCAGTGCCCCGAGAATGCGAGATATTCCAATCCCGAGAGTTGTGCTGAATGCGTACTGCTTATCACCGTTTTCAGCCAGATACTCAACTTCAAACGGTTTCGTAAAGTTCTGGCCCAGATAGTGCGTTGTTGCTACCTGCAATACTTCGCCTGTTGGGAGTATTGCGTCGTACGCATAGCTCTGGTCGGCGCCGGGAAACCTGTCATATGGTTCCCTCTTTACAACAAGATAGGGGATCCCAAGCTCGCTTAACCTTGAACTCATCATTTCTATGTCGTCCCTGACATGCTTTATGGCATCAGCTTCACTGGCAAATAGGTTATGGGTTTCTATCCACAGAAACTCCCTTCCCCTGAAAAGTGGTCTCGTGGCCTTGGTTTCGTACCTGTAAACTGCTACAGACTGAAATGTCCTGTAAGGCAGGTCCCTGTAGCTGCTTATCCACAGCTCAAACATTGGGTAGAAGGCAGTTTCAGAGGTTGGTCTGATGATCATTGGCTCATCAAGGTCCTTGCCGCCGGCGCGGCTAACCATGAACACCTCTTCCTCAAACCCCTTTATGTGATCAGATTCCTTTTTGAAGCTGGGAAGCCCTATCATCAGGGGAAAGAGCACCTGCTGGTGTCCCCTTTCCTTCAGGTCGCTTTCAAACATCTGGTAGAGCCTGCTTACTATCGCCATGCCGCGAGGCCTGTAAACAACCATCCCCTTAACGCCGTAGCGAACATCAATAAATTCCCCCTCCTTTAATACATAATCGTACCATTCGCTGAACGATTTTTTCTTGGGCCCCATGTTAACCCTCTGGTAACTTAAAATATAAGCAATGCGCTATCCAAAATTGTTAATCAAAAAAAATTTATTTGGTGTATCCCGGTGCGTTAATTTTTAGTTTAAATATGTATCTTAATGCTATCCATGCTCCAATTAGAACCATTATCATGAACAGGAAGCTGCTTACTGCCATTTGTATGTTGCCACTTAAAATATGACCAGAGGCGCAGCCATTAGCCATTCTTGCACCAAACAGCACCATAAAAGTCCCTATGAAAGAACCTATTGCCCTTTTTGATGCCGATGGCCCAAATCTATGCTGCCATATGGTTGGAACCTGCTGTTTGAATCCCATAAACCTTCTAGATATTATTACAGATGATATTAATCCACCCAAGAAAGTACCCAGATCTGAGAATGGTTCCCAGCCTATTTCGCTGAATGGGTTATTTACTGCAATACCATTGATAATGTGCATCCCTCCAAAGAGCTGGAAGTATGGGTTTGAAGCAGCCCAAATTGGGTTTATCATATACGAAATTTGGGCTCCTATCCAAGAATATGTAGTAGACTCACCAAAAATCTGCCGAAGTATTATTACTGAAACTGCCGCCACTGTAAATGCGATTCCTAAAAGGATAATAGACCGTGCATTTTCTATGCTGCTTTGGTTTATGAGGTTTGTTATATAAGGTCTTGCTTTCGGATACTTTTTTTGTTCTTCATCAATTACGACATCAAATTTTGTTACTTCCTTATTTTTTCCAGCAAGGTGATATGCGCAAGATTGTGTTGTTGGTTGTTTAGGATATCTTGGCAATAAAAAGAACATAAGCAAAAGTATGGCGCCAAAAATTATGCTTACTCCGAAGATCTCAGGTCTGGTGGTAAGGTTAAAAAGCGAAGCCCACGTTACAGGGCCAAAATTTAGCGTGTCCCAGAAGAACCATTTTACATAGCCAAACATGGCTGACCATGTAAAAGCCCCCAACAGACCCCCAATGATTGCATATAACGCATCACGTCTTCCCTGCCCCAAAGCTATCCAGACAGTTCCTGGGAAGTAACCTGCTATTCCAACCCCAGCTCCAAATATCAAACCTCCTATTACTAGCCCGAATATAAAAAGGTCCTTAATTCCAAAGTTTGGATGTGGCACAAATAAATTGAGACCATAGAGAAGTATTGCCCCAAGGCCTATAGCAAATCCAAAGCATACCATCAAAAACCTGTCCTGAAATGCCATGACCCTAAATAATGTATCTGGATCTGAAAAATTCCATATTTCTAAAGGAATACCAAGCAGCATTCCTGCAACTATTCCCAGCAAGAGTGGTGCCTTGTAAACGTGAAGCACATCTTGTTGATATATTCCATAACTCAGCATAAGCAATGATACTACCAATAATGTTATGCTTGCAGCCCAAAACACTTTTTTGCCGGATTTATCCGTCATTTTTGGTCAATAAATGGTACAAAAATGCTAATATATAACAATTACTCAAAATATTGATATATTAATCATATTTATGATTTATAATCTGAATTGTTATTTTTTAGCCAAACATTTAAAAAAATACATGACATCTGGAAATCATGAACGGTAAAGCTGGAAAGGTTAGGATAAAAAAGGACCTGGATGCATCGAAACTTGAGAAAAATTTGGTGGTTAGCACCGCGCCCGCCGTAGGGTTGCCTGATGAAACGCTGCCATTCTTTGCCCTGTCATATGCCCTGGGAAACGTTCTTGCATCGTTTGCAGAACCGGAATTTGTTACAGATACTATAACTGTGCCTCCGCAAAGCTGCGGGAGCGCGATTGGCCTTTACAGAATTCTTGAAGAGACTGCCAGGCGGTTTGGCGTCGAAGTCAGTGGAGGCCACACCGGATGTTATGAAGGCGTTGAACTTCCGCTGATCACCGTAACTGCTTACGGAAAGATGGTAAAAACACCGATAAAGCCGTCCGATGGCGATTCTGTTATCCTGGTGGGTGAACCCGCACTGGAATCCGGATGGCTCAGGTGGCTTGCCGGACTTTCAGAACACAAGGTTGAATGGAACCAGTTGACGCCTGTGCCTGCCCTCAGGGACATGCTTAAAATAAATGGCATAAAGCTGGCCCATGATGTATCTGAAGGCGGAATCGGAGGGGCGCTGGTTGAACTTCAGGAAAGGTATGGGCTAAATGTTACGCTGACAGATATGGAACTTTTTTCCATGCTTTCCGAGCCGTCTTATGGAACTGTGCTGGCGGTTACAAACGGAGAACAAGAGGTATGCCAAGAATTGAATGAGCTAGGGCACAAATGCAAATCCATTGCAGTGCTTGGTGGCAGCCAGCCGCTTGTTAAGTACAAGGAGAGTGATGCCTGGGCAATATATGGAAAGCCGGCATGCACGTTCGACCGAACTGCGAATCGCTTTTCGCTGTTTCTAAAGCAGCTATCAGAAATTGACATAAAAGATCTGGTGCCGGAGGTAGGGATGAATGTCGCTTATTCGGAAAACGCATCAGATATAGGAAGCGTGATAGGGGTTGATGGCAGAATAGTGAAATGCTTGAATGGTGTCAGGTTTGGCAGCCCAGCATACGGAGCTTCAAGACACGTAGGCTACATGCTTTTGGAACTCAAAAAACTCGGAGCAAAGTACAGGGTTGCTGCCAACATCAGGCTTTCTGATAAAATAACTGATACGTTAAGAAAAATGAACATGAAGATTCAGGAAGTAAATGTGGAAGACCTGTATTGCCCTCCCTTAAGGATGATAAGGGAAACCGGAATAATAGCTGACGCATACATCGAGAAACCTTCTGTTGGGCTTGAAGGAAGCGTTGTGCTGCTGAGCGAGGACCTGGATAAAATGCGTGACATTATGGAAAAATTGTGTACGTGAACTTACTTTGTCACCATTTTCTGGAACAGCGGTATAGCTATCGCAAACGTCACCAAGGAGTAAACTATCAGCACCAGCACATCTGGCCATACAGCCGAAAGTGGAGCATTCATTACCATGACTGACCTGAACGCTGATACCGTGTACGAAAGTGGCAGCATATAGGCGATGTCCCTCAGCCACAAGGGAAGCTGCAGCACGGGATAAAATATCCCGGAAATAAATATCATAGGCATTTCTATCATGAGCATTATCATCTGCGCCGATTCCTGGTCGCTTACAAAGCTTGTGGCTATTAATCCAAGCCCAGTAAAGGAAAGTATGCCAAGAAATATGATGAGGGACATGAGGAAGATGTTACCGTAAATTTTTACCCCGAACAGTATTATCGCAAGTATTACTATCATGACCCCGCTTATTATTCCCCTCACAGCCTGAGCCATTGCCTTCCCCATTACTATCGAAAATCTTGATATGGGTGTCATCAGCATCCCGTCGAGAGTTCCAAGTTCCCTTTCCCTTGAAAATGTCATTGCCAGCCCGGCTAACCCGCCCATTACCATGCTCATGGCTATGAACCCTGGTGCCAGGAACTCGAAGCTGCTTGGAGATCCCGGGATCAATCCCTGAAAGTTCACGGATATTGTGCCTGCCTGGGCGGGAAATCCCTGGCTCAGGCTAAGCTGCACGTTCAGCTGGCTGAATATTGACTGTATCCCGCCGGTAACTACTTGGTCAAGTGTAGGATTCATCTGGTCGACTATCACCTGAACAGCGGCTGCCCCGCTTTTCAGCCCTTCCCCAAATCCGGGCCTAAATATAACTATCGCGTAGATCTTCCCCTGCAGCAGTGCCTGCTGTGCCTGTGCAAGTGACGTATATGTAAGAACGTTAAACGCGTTGCCAGACTGGGCCATATATGTAAAGCTGTTTATCACCTGTATGGCTGTGGCTGACTGGTCCTGGTTCACTATGGCTATCGGGATGTGGGTTATTGACCCGCTGCTTGGAAACATGTATCCAAAAAGCAGCATCAGCAATATCGGCAGCATTATCATTGATACCAGCCTTGCTCTTACCCGGTAAAACTCCGTCAGGTCCTTCTTCATCACAATGTACAGGTGGTAAAATGAGCCCTTTTGCATTACCAGCCCCTCCCCCTTAGCCTTCCGCTGAGTTCGTCCCTGAGCTCCCTCCCCGTAAGTGAAAGGAAGACATCCTCAATCTTATCAACGCCATGCCTGGACTTCAGCTCATCCTTGTTTCCGATTTCAAGTATCTGCCCTCTGTCCATTATCGCAACCACCTCGGCAAGTTCGTCTATTTCGTACATGTCATGGGTTGTAAGCACTACCGTGAGCCCGCGCTCCTTTAATTTTATTATAAAATCCCTTACCCACCTCACGCTCTGTGGATCAAGGCCGTTTGTAGGTTCATCCAGTATTACAACCCGCGGATCATGTAGCAGGGCACGCGCTATGTTCAGCCTCTGTCTCATGCCGGTTGAAAATGTGCCCACCGGCCTGTCCTTTACAGTCATCAATTTAACGTCGTCAAGCAGCTCCATTATTTTTGCCCTCAGAATTTTGCTGTCCATGTTGTACAAATTTCCAAAAAATTCAAGGTTCTCAATCGGAGTCAGCGGAGAATAAAGTATGAGCTTCTCCTGCACAACGCCTATTGACCTCCTTACCTCTGTGGCTTCCTTCACTATATCATGGCCTTCAACATAACCTTTTCCTGAAGTAGGCCTGAGAACAGTGCAAAGCATTTTCAGAAGTGTGCTCTTGCCAGCGCCGTTTGGCCCAACCAGCCCAAATATTTCGCCCTTACTCACCTTGAACGACACTTTATCAACAGCTATCAGGTTGCCAAAATTCTTGGAAAGGCTGTCTGCCTCTATTGAGATGCTCGTCTTCTGTTCACCGCCAGCACAGCTATTATGGCGACTATCACGACAATGATAAGCATGATTGTCAGGTAAACCGCGGGCGGGGTCAGAATGTATCCAAAGACACTGTTTGCAAAGGATTGCTGGATGGTGTAGGTTATTGGTACCCTTGACGTGAGCTCCTGACCTGGCGCATTGTCCTGCTGCCAGCTGGTTTCCATGGTTGCCCTGTAAGTCCCTGTTGGCGCATTCGAACCTACGTCAAGCGAAAAAGTAGCCGTGGCGCTGGAGCCAGCGGGTATATCGCCCAGATAATCAAACGTGTTTCCGCTTATCGTGTTTGGAAGAATTAACTGCGCCTGCACGTCCTTTGCAGTAACGTTCCCGTTATTATAAACCGTATAATATACATTAAAGTCCGAGTCCCCCTGCGTGACTGTGACGGAGGAGGGGTTAACGCTTAACGACGCCTTGGGAGAAATCGGCACGCTTATTGCAGTTTCCGCGCTCTTTCCAGCATACGTTATATTTACATTTACAAATGCAGTTGAAGGCGATGACGCATTGTTACTGACGCTTACCAGGTATGTAAGCTGCACCGGGGTTCCGGGGGGCAGCGCTCCTATTGTTGCCTTGGAAGGCGATATAAGGCCAAGCGGCGATGACGTTGATATGTTTACCACCGCGTTGCTTGCTGTCACGTTCCCCGAATTGACAATCGAAATGTAAAGCTCAGCGTCCTGGGTTCCTGGGAATAGCTGCGGGGGGTTGAGGCTGTACCCCTGAACCTCTATTTCTGGCGAACCGAACACGGGCACATAAACCTTCTGCACAGAACTGATTCCGCTGTTCCAGTCAAGAGTTACGTTCAGTGGGTAATACCCCAGCTTTGCGCTGCTGTTTATGTTCAGGTAAACTTCAATTGGAACACTGGCCCCTGCGGGCAGAGGGCCTATGAACTGTGTTACCGTGGAATTTCCTGATTCTGAGGTGAAAGGCTGTGAAACGTTAACTGAAAGCGTGGAGTTGTAAGCCGTGTTTGACCCGGCGTTCCTGACTACAAGCGTGAGTGGCATGTCAACTGCCCCAGGATAAGCCAGAACGCCTCCTGTTCCCCAGTATGCCGAATACACCTGCAGGCTGGAAAACGTTGAAACCGGCAGTTCAGCCGTATACGTGAAGTTCTTTGCAGCATATGCGATTCCGTTAAACTGACTGTACTTGACAAGAAATTTCATCGAATATATTCCGCTAATCGCCCTGTTGCTTATGTTAATATATACAATAGAAGACACGGTATCCCCGGAAGGTATGACACTTGTGTTCTGAGGTTCGCTTACCACCATGAACTGGGCCGTGCTTGATGCGTGCACGCTGACGTTTATGGCAGGGTACTGCCCTGCGTCAGTTAAATACACAAAAAGGGGCACGTTATATGAGCCGGCTTCGACTTCAATTGGTGACGATGAAGGACCAAAGCTCACTCCGCTTACAGCTAATCCCTGGGCCTGTGCATACACAGGAACCGAAATGGCAAATGAAAGTATTAACAGCAAGGCAATCAGCGCTTTTTTTACCATGCGGCATGATTTGCCAGCTGGCTTTTTTAACGTTTACGTTATTTTTAGATATATCTAAGCCGCATATACGCCTTCCTCTATCACATATTTTTCCCTGGCCATGGTCATAAGCTTTTTAGTGAAAAACAGGCTAAAGATAGTAACCACTATTGCAAAGAGAAGAGAAGACCATGCGGCAAGCCCTATCCTTCCCTGATAGGTGAAAACGTCAAGCATCTTCATCAAACCAACGTGCACCTCGAGGGTTTTTCCGCTAAAGATGTCTGGCCAGTATTCGCCAATCATCAGGCCTCCCCATGCGCTGTCTATCGTGCTGCTCAGCCCGGCAACCAGATAGGGGAACGTAGCTGGCAGTATTATCCTCCTCATTCTGGTGAAGAAACCCAGCTCGTGGTTTTCCATGATTTCCCAGAATTCTGAAGGGATAGTCTGGACCCCCATCCAGAAACTGTAAAATACATAGTAAAATGTGCTTATAAAGCCCAGGAACAGGACATATATCTCTGAGCTCGCGGGGAATACGGCATACATGTAGCCGAAAGTTGCGGCAAACACAAGCGGGAAGTAAACCGGAGCTGGGAACGCTGATATTATCTGTATTGCAGGAAATACTGTTACGGCGGCCCTCTGGTGAACAGCCAAGTAATACCCAACAAAAATTGCTATTACCAGGGAAATCAGCGTTATGATTGCGACCCTGGCATAATCAAATGCCATGTTGTATAAAATTAATGGCGTATAGGAAATCAGGTATCCCCAGTACCCAATCGGAACCGACACCACATAAAGCGCTATTTCCGCCAGCAATGCAATAAGAATAAACAGGAATGCCCCTATCATTATGTACTTCCTGGACGAACTGAGAGCGCTCCACCTCCTGCCAAAGCTGCCTCTTGTGGGCAACACCCTGAATGTGCTTGTAAAGTGCTTTGACAGCCTTTTCATTGGCCCAGTCAATGTGTTCCATGCCTGATATGTGTGCATGATGTTCACCTTTCCCCTCCTCCTGATTGGGGCAGCAGTATCCAGCCCATATTTTGCGACAGAAAATCTCGCTATGTACCTGAAAACAAAAGTGATAATTGCGACCCACGCGGCAAGGGTGAGCATTGCAACCCACACATAATACATATCGCCAGAAGCCACGAGACGTGGGATGAGGCTGCCTATGCCGAATACGGAAAAGGATTTTGTGCCTATGCTGAATACCTCGCTAACAGTTATGTAAAAAAGCCCGTCTGCAAAGCTCGGGAACAGGTTTGCTGCAATTTTTGGCATGGAAAAAGGCATGTAAAGGCGCCTCATTTTGCTGAAGAAGCCCAGCTCGTGGTTTATCGTGACCTCCTGAAGCTCCTTTGGCACGGTCTTGAACGACTGATACTGCGCTATCCATATGTTCCACACCACAGCCGTCATAACCAGAAAATCACTCGCCAGTTCCGTCCCCAGAGGTCCGCCTATCCTTGTCACAAAAATCACCAGAACAACAGGGAAGAACGTAATTACTGGAACTGATTCCATGGAGCTTATAACGGGGATGTATATGCTTTCAAATATGGAGCTTTTTATTGAGGCATATGCAAGGAGCCAGCCGGTCAGTATTGACACCACAATTATCAGCAGAACCCTGAGTATTGTGGCGCCGGCTGCTAGCTGGATTATAAGCAGTAAGTTCACCGGCCTCACCTTACAGGGGTCAAAGATGCGTATATTTTGTCCAGATATGCGCTGAACCTAGAATCCCTGGTGCTCCTTGGCCTAGGCATTTCTATTATTAACTCGTCAACTATCTTTGCAGGAGAACCGTTCATTATAAGCACCCTGTCCGAAAGCTCAAGAACCTCGTCCAGGTTATGTGATACAAGCACGACAGATTTCAGGGTTGTCAGGGGATTAAAGAGTATGTCGTATATTTCCTGTCGCAGGCCTTCAGCTGTAAGTTCGTCAAGGTGAACAAACGGCTCGTCCATAAGCAGCACTTCAGGAGAGCCGGCCAGAGCCCTTGCAATGGCAACCCTCTGTCTCATTCCCCCGCTCATTTCCTTGGGATAAAGGCCCTCGGCCCCCTTCAGGCCGACTGTTTCAAGCGTCTTCCTTGCAGTATCATTCATCTCATCTTGCGAAAACCCCTTGCCGATTAGGGCCAGCTTTACGTTATCTATTGCAGTCATCCATGGGAAGGTTGCAATTGACTGGTGAATTAGGGATATCTTGGATGACGGCTTTTTAACTTCCTGGCCCATTAGAAATACTCTGCCGCTAGTTGGCGGTATCAGGTAACCCAGCGTTCTGAGGAGGGTGCTTTTGCCAATCCCTGAAGGCCCTACAATGGACACAAATTCGTTTTCGCCCGTGCTTATGTTTATGCCCGTGAAAACCTCCTTCCCGCTTGGAAATATATATGATATGTCCACTGCGCTTAATATGGCCCCAATTGGCAACCGTCACCTCCCTCTACATTTTTCAGGCCCCTTAAAAGTTTTACACGAGCAGTTATGGATTATATAGCACAAGCGGCTCGTTATAAACCCTGCCGGCATATAGAGATCCGGCAGGCATCATTTTCTTTGCCATCCTGCTTAACAGCTCCTGAAATATGCTTGTGGCCTCGCCGTCACTCATTCTGCCATTTAACAGCTCTATCGGGCACCTAACGTTAACCGGCCTAAGTGGAATTATATGCTTTGTTGACTTTGGCGGAAACAGCCTGCCCGTTAACCCGGACTCCACAACCTCCTCTTTTGTTGGTTCTGGCACGTAAAGCACTGCATATCCACTTTCTACTTTATTTTGCATTTCAAAGTTATTTATTGTTTCAAATTCCGTAACCCTCCTGTCAAATTCCCTTATGAGCGAAAATCTCTCAATTCCTTTTGCCCTGATTGAAGAAACAAGCCCCATTTTTTCTGTTATAAGCGCAACTGACGATTCCCCCGAATCCACCATCTTCATCGCCGCCTGCATGCTTTCAACCCTTTTTAGCTTTAATGCGACCTTTAGCTCTTCGACCTTGGATACTGACGGGTACCTGATGGCCCTGAGCCACCTTTCAAGCCCTATCCTGGGGTCGGAATAGTCAACTCTGGCAACCATTATGCGCTTTAGCTGCAGCTCCTGGATGGCCCTTATCCTGTGCATGCCATCCAGCGCTACGCTTGTCTTTTCGTCCACAATTACTGGATCAAGCTGGAGGCCTACTTGCTTTATAGAATTCATTATTTCAGAAAGATTTCTGGTTTTTACCTCTTCATGAGGCCTTACTTCGCTGATTTTCAGCAGTTCCAGGCTGTATGACAGCAGTTCCTTACTGCTGCTCACCAGTAGACACCCCGGCTGCCTGTTTCTCCTTCCTGATTACCCTTGTTACGTATCCGGCGATCTTGTTCCTGACGTATTTTGATTCGGATTCAGTAACCTGCTCTATAAATTCCTTGTTTGCCTGAAAATCAACGGTAAATTTGTCGTGGTACATGCCTATCAGCTCGTAAGTCAATTTTCTGATTCTGTTCATCTGCAATAGGTCAGCAAAGATTTGTTTATAATATTATCTGTGGAAGATTGCGCTGCTGCTTGCACGTTAAAGCTTCTATGCTTCCCTCAACTAACATTCAGCAAAATAAACAAATAATATATATATTTGAAGACCGCGACAACCCTCATGCAGTATTCAACTTTGGGCAAAACCAATGTTAAAGTTTCACGGATAGCCCTGGGAGGAATGTCGTTTGGAACCGAGCCCTGGATGGCTCCCCGGGAGCTTTCGCAAAAAATAATAAGGAAGGCAATGGACCTGGGGGTGAATTTCATTGACACGGCAGATGTTTACTCTGAAGGGGAATCTGAAAGAATAATAGGCGATGCCATATCAGGTTACAGGGAGGAACTGGTAATTGCCACAAAGGTTGGGCTTGAATTCGGCAGGGGGGTCAACAGCACAGGACTGTCAAGGAAGAGACTTTACTCTCAGCTTAAGGGGTCTCTGGAAAGGCTGAAAACCGATTATGTTGATATTTATCAGCTGCACAGGTGGGATTATGGCACAGACGAACTTGAAGTTCTTTCAACAATTACAGATTTTATAAGGAATGGAAGCGTAAGGTACTTCGGCGCTACATCCCTTTATTCATTTCAGATCCAGAAGCTGCATGACCTTGCAGTTTACAACGGGCTGGAAAGGATAACATACTATTCGCCAAGATATAACCTTGCTTACAGGGAGGAGGAAAGGGAGGGCATACCAGTGTGCAGGGAACTTGGAATAGCAATTGCCCCATACAGTCCGCTTGCCAGGGGATTCCTTTCCGGCAAGTACAGGAGGAACGAAAAGCCGGATACGGTTAGGTACAGGACAGACAGGTACTTCCCAGGCGGGTATTTCAGGCCGGAGGATTTTGATGTGCTTGAAGCGCTTGAGGAGGTTGCAAAAGAAAAGGGTTTAAAGCCCCCTCAGGTTGCTCTGGCCTGGCTGTTCAGCAAACAGTGGATAACTGCGGTTCTGCTTGGCGTAACAAAGCAGGAGCATCTGGATGATGCAGTTGAGGCGCTTGATATCACACTCGGGAAGGATGATGTTGAGGCGCTTGAGAGGCCATACCGGCCACACGAACAGCACGGGCCCACAAAGTCACCCCTGGCCTAGTTGCTCCTTTAATTCCTCAATAATTTTCCTTGGGCCCGCGTCGGCTATGTATCCTCCAAGCCTTGGCCCCTTATCCGTGCCAAGTATCGCCCTGTACAGCAGCCTGAAAAATTCCGGGGGCTTGATCCCGTTTCCCCTGGCAATTTGGTAAATTGCGCCCTGAATTTCCTCAGCACTGTTCTTAGTTTCAAGCTGCTGAACCAGTTCCATTACAGCCTTCCTTTCAACGTCTGTGAATTCCACCCTGCTCCTTGACGGCGTTATGTTGTCCACGGCCATGTTGTGGGCCAGCTCGATCTTGTTTTCAAGGTATTCGTCAAATTCACTGTAGCCATAGGCAATCAGCCTCTTTTTTATAAATTCCCTGTAATTATCCTGGGGTGAAATTGAAGCTATCTCGACGATCAGCCGGTACGGAACGTGCAGCGATGGCCTGGCGGGGGTTTTTAGCAGGTTGACGTATTCATATAGCCCGCGCAGCTTCTGCTCTCCGCCCTTGAAGAAGGCATCTTCTATGCGGTCATACTCGTCCATATATTTGGGCACATCGTCGATTGAAACCTCCCTTGCGCCCTTGATCCTCTTGTACATGAGCAGCATAAGGCTCTGCCTGGACCCGTACCTGAGCCAGAGCTGAGGCGTTACGACATTCCCATAGGACTTGGAGAGCTTTTTGCCCCCCCTGTCCAGAAACATTTCATACTTAACGTGGTAGGGATGAGCATAACCCAGTATGGTGTCGGAAACCCAGTCGTTGAACTTCACGGAATCAGCAATGTCCTTCCCGTATGCCTCGAACCTGATGCCAAGAGCCGTCCACCTTGACGCCAGCTCCACCTTCCAGCTCAGCTTCCCCTCACCGTCCTTAAGCTTTACATCCCCTTCATACCCGCACCCTTCAATTCTCTTCCCCCTTATTGTAGTGCCAGAGCACTTAAAGTGCACAGAATCAGTGCCGGGGTCATATGAAAGTGCTTCCGTTGTATATATTCTCCCGCACCTGGGGCAGATCGCGAAGAACGGAAGGGTCTTTGTGAATTTCTCCTGGCCCAGAGACTCCTTCAGCTTTTCCCCGATTTTGCTTGACTGTGCCAGAACCGTCCTTTCCTGCTCCAGCAAAACCCCCTCCTTGTAAGCTATTGATCCGCGCATGTATGTGTGCTCAAGGCCAGCCTTTTCAATTGAGTCCACCAAGAGGGCACCCATGTGCTCCCCGTAGCTGCCGTGGCACCCAAAAGGGTCGCGTATTCTAGATACGGGCTCGGCAAGGTGGTCTTCAAGCCAGGCAGGAAAGCCGGTGGGAACCTTCCTGAGGCCGTCCATGTCGTCTGCGAACGCGATAAGCTGACTTTTAACCCCTTGGCTTTCAAGCGCCATCTTTATGCCATAAGCCCTTGCAACGTCTGAAAAGCTTCCAAGATGGGGTATCCCCGAAGCGCCCAGCCCACTCTCCACTCTCACCAGGTCAGTCTTTCTGCCAATGCTCTTTTCCCTGCTTATTATGTGGCTTGCAACCTTATCCAGCCAAGTTCCCCTACCAATTATCACGCCGGATGTTAATATTTGCCATGTAATTAGCTTTTAGATTTAACCCGCGACCATGAACGAGCATTCATATCAACATGCGCAGAACGCCTTGCGGTTTTTACGATAAATTCGAATGCTGATAAACAGTTGTCCACATTATGTTCATTAACAACGGCAAAAATTTGTGCGCATGTTTATAATGTCGCCGCCTGAGTTTCCTGCAAATGCCCAAGTTAGCAATAATTCTGTTTTCGGGTAGTTCCGACAAGCTCCAAGCAGCCTCGATACTGACTTCAGGCGGGGCTGCCACTGATACCAAGGTTAGGATATTTGCCACGTTCTGGGGGCTCATGGCCCTCACCAAGAAGGGAGTAACGCCCCGCGTATCGGCGGATTTCAAAGAGTTTCAAGACGAAACTTTTAAAATTATGAATGAAAAGAAGGTTCCTAGCTGGATCGACCTGATGAGGCAGGCAAAATCGGTGGGCGATGTCAAGTTCTATGCGTGCTCAATGACTTACGACCTTTTTGGGCTAAAAAAGGACGACCTGCTTGACGTCGTTGACGAGGTTGTGGGCGTGGGAACCTTTTTGGAAGATGCCAAGGACGCAGACATCACGCTGTTCATATAGGTGAGTTAGAATGGCAGAAAGGCAAAAAACCGTTGTTGACTGCCGGGGAACGTTCTGCCCGGGCCCGCTACTGCAGACCATACAGGCTGTTAAAAAGGCAAAGAATGGAGACCTGATAGCCGTTTATTCCGATGACAGCGGCAGCAAAAGGGACATCCCCCTGTGGGTGCAGAAAAATGGGCATAAACTCTTGAGCGTGAACGAAAGGGAAGGTTTTATTGAATTTTTGATTGAAGTTTAGCAGCATTATTTGCAAAAATCAACTGCCATGACGCGTTATTAACAATCATGGTGTCTGCCGCTCAATTCCGGCAAGATTCCGCAAATCTTAATTCCATGCGCATGTAAGGGTATAAAGGATGGGTAAAAGAAAAGTGCTCAGCGAATCTGAGCTTAAGGATCTGGTTCTGCCGGAAAAGGGAGAATTGCTTGGGATAGTTGAGAAGCTATTGGGCAGCGACCATGCCATGATCAGGTGCACAGATGATAAAGTGAGGCTAGGCAGGATAAGGGGCAAATTAAAGAGGAGGATATGGATCAGGGATGGTGATGTCGTGCTTGTCGCCCCCTGGGAATTTGACGATGGCAAGGGAGACATTGTATGGAGATACACCGTAGCTCAGGTTGACTGGTTAAAACAGAATAACTATCTGGCTACTGGTTTTGCATGAGTCACAGCAGAAAGCTTATTGCATTAGTTGACATGGATTATTTTTTTGCTCAGTGTGAAGAGCTAAGAAAGCCAGAGCTAAAGGGCAAACCCGTTGCCGTATGCATGTTCACGGCTCCCGAAAGGGGTGCCATATCGTCTGCCAACTATGTCGCCAGAAAATTGGGAGTAAAGGTGGGAATGCCGGTAAGCATGGCCAAGAAACAGGCCAATGAACTGGTCACGTTGCCTGTTGATATGCAATACTACTCTTCATTGAGCTCCAGGATCATGAATGCGCTTACTGCAAAGTACAAAAAAGTTGAAGTTGCAAGCATAGACGAAGCTTATGCAGAATTTGACGCGCAGGGCCGGGAAGACGCTTTAAGAATCGGGGCTGAAATAAAGGACCTGGTGCTTAATGTATCCGGGATTACCTGCACTGTAGGCATAGGGCAGAACAAGCTTATAGCAAAGATGGCATGTGACTCCATCAAGCCAAACGGGTTGAGGGCAGTAATGCCTGAGGAATCCGCGGGGTTTATCGAAAAATCCAATTTAAATGCGATCCCGTATATAGGCAGCAAAACAGCAGAAAGGCTGGGAATTCTTGGCTGCAAAACTGTAGATGATGCAAAGAAGCTGACCCTGGAGCAGCTTGAAAGCGAATTTGGAAGGAAAAAGGGCATTTTCATTTACAACGCCCTGAGGGGTGTTGATGAGCGTGCTATACAGACAAACCGCGCAAGGAAGGAATATGAAAAATTCGCAACGCTTGGCCATAAGGACCCGTTTAACCTGATCGATGAGCTTTCAGCATCTTTGTTTTTAAGGCTAAGCGGCATAAAATTTCAGGAAATAGGCATCATAATAATTTATGAAGATATGACCGTAAGGACAAAGGCCAGGACACTGAAGTTCCTAGCCAGCGGCATTGATACGCTAAAGGCCGAGAGCAGGCAGCTTTTCAGGGAAATCCAGGCAATTGATGGCAGAAAGGTGCGCAGGATTGGGCTAAGGGTTTCCAAACTCAAACAGACTAACTACCTGTCGCTCTCAGATTACACTGCATGACCGGTTATTTCTTGCTGGAAAGTTCCTGCAGATAGGAATCATATACCTGTTTTACCTTGTCAGCCGAAGGGCCGCTGCCCTCCACTACCCCGGTTTTGGTAACCTTGATTTTGTCCATGATTATTATTGCCTCTATGTCTTCCCTTAACTTGACCAGCCCCGGAAACACCCTGTTCAGCCTGTCAGCAAGGGCTTTCAGGTCAAACGGCTCCTCAAGCAGGACTATTTTTCTTATCTCTTTGGAGCTGTAAACTATCTTCTTTATTCCCCCCTCTATTTTTGTTTCTAAAATTATGTTAAGGTTTGAGTCGGCCGCAAGGAATGTGCCGGATTCCTCTCCGGATTCAGCCACCACCTTGACCTTTTTGCCTATCATGGATAACAGCTCTTCATTAAATTTTTTCTCAAATATAGATGACAATTTGATTAATTCATAAAACGGATGGTATTTAAGCATTTAATTTTTTGCAGGAAGGTGTTTTAATATTATGCCGGCTGACCCATAACGGTGACGCTCAATGCAAGGCGCATATTTCAGGGAAGCCGGTTTTAACGAGCTGGAGCCAGCAATGAAAATATATGACAGCTCCTTTCCGCCCGAGGAAAAGCAGCCCCTTAATGTGAAATTAAAAAATATACAGAGCAATAAGGAGCGGCTGTATGTAGCTGTAACTGAAGAGGGGGTAGCTGCCATGGCGCTGCTGTTTACACTTCTGGACGGATTTGACCTTTTAGATACGCTTGCAGTAAAGCGCGAGGAAAGGGGCAAGGGCATAGGGACTGGCTTTGTGAAATACCTGTCCTCCATGGGAAGGCAGCTTCTGCTTGAAGTTGAGGACCCATCCTGCGGCGAGCGCAGGGACCAGAAGAAATTGCGCGTCATGTTCTATCGCAAAAACGGCGGAAAGCTGCTTGCGAACGTGCGCTATATTCTGCCGCCTCTAAGCGGCGGTGAACCAACGCGGATGATTCTCATGGCATTAACGCCCAGAAGCACGCTGAATGGGGCGACTGTAAGAAGGATGATACTGAAAATATACACCGAGCTTTACGGCCTGCATGCGGAAAACGCGCTTGTGCAGCAGACCCTCAACTTCGTGCCAAAGGAAGTGGCTCTTGAATAGCACGCTGAATGCAGTGGCGCGTTCCGGCTCGTTCCGCCGGGGTTTCATGCTTCCCCTAATAAGGGCAAGCCATAAACATATTATGCGATGAACAGCAAAATTTTAGCAGTAGCAATTGCGGCAATAATCGCAGCAGGAGGCGCAAGTTATGCATATCTATACCTTCCAATGGCAGCGCCCGCAGGCGGCGGATCCACATTTTCAGTGCTTTTAACAGACCCGCCATCTGTTCCATCAGGCACTCAGGCAGTGAACGTAAACTTCTCTGAGGTCGCCATACAAATTAACAACGGTTCCTGGCTGTATTCTTCGGTCAATCAGCAGATAAACCTGATGCACCTGTTGAATGTTTCGAAAGTGGTGGCCGTGTTCAAGGTTCCGGAGAATTCAACGGTGACTCAGATCAGGTTCTATGTGAGCAATGCCACCCTCGTAATAAGCGGGAACAAATACGCGTTGTTCGTTCCCAGCGGCATAATCAAGGTTCCAGTTACCAACTACACAAAAATGACCGGTGTCCTTGTTGACCTGCACACGCATATTGTTGAATCGCATGCCGGAAGAAGCATAAGGTACATACTGACCCCGGTTGTCTCAATTATGCCGCTCAACAAGCAACCAGGTCACAATTTGCATACATCACTGCTAACTACATACTTGGAAGCTGCAAAGCAAATTTAATTTTTTTATAAATTTTTATTTTTTTTATTGTAATAATACTACACGCCATCATAATTTAACTGTGAGCAATTCCTAGCCAGAGCATCGGGGCTTATTTTGTAGATAATCCCTGACTTTGGCCCGATTGTTCCTGCTTAGCACATCGTGAGGAGCGATTTTAACGCTTTAAAGGCCAAAAAAGCTTCCTGAAACGTATCCTCTTTAATTACTCCAAATAGAGCTTTTGCAGTTTTACTTCAATTTAGTTCATTTTCTAGGTATAGTATGAAAGCACGGTGAAGTTTTATAGCATTGATTTCAAGTTATTGCTTCACCCGTATACCTTTTCCTCTACGAGGTCAAAGTCAAGCGCGTCCAGCTGAACGTTCCTTCTTGTGGAGAAATATGCCGGATCCTTAATTTCCTTGACAAATTCATGCTGGATTATCATCTTCATGACTTCATTTGTGCCTGTCCATATCATGCCCAGCCTTGAATCCCTCAGCAGCCTTTCAACAGGATATATGGTTGTGTAACCAATGCCGCCCATAATCTGCATTGCATCATTTACAGTTTTCCACATAACTTCAGTTGAATTCAACTTTGACATTGAAACAAGTTTCCTTACATAGGAAAGGCTCACTTTCTTCTGCTCAAGCAGGTCCGCGGCCCTGCTCGCAGCATACACCAAGGATGAAGCGTTCTGGATGGCCGTAAGCGATTCCGCGATCTTGAAATTCACGCCCTCATGATCAATCAATTTTTTCCCGAATGCCTCCCTCTTCATTGCGTAATCCGTGGCGATTTCAATTGCAGCCATTGCAACCCCCAAGGATCCGGCAGCTGTAGTCAACCTTTCTGGCACCATCATCACATTGAAGACGTCGTATCCATGATTTAATTCCCCTATGACGCTTTCCTCGGAAAGTTCCACGTCCCTGTAAATTATCCTTGCAGTTCCACCGCCTCTGGTTCCCATCAACCCGTAGACGGTTTCAACCTTAAGACCGGCGCTTTCCCTGTCAACTACAAAGGCGGTAATGCCATTCGTTATGGGTTTTGCGCCTGGGTCTGTTATTGCGTATGTTACGAAAAAGTCAGCGCCGCTCCCACCGACAACAAACCTCTTCTGGCCGTTAAGGATATATTTTGAACCACTTTTAACTGCCCTTGTCCTCATCATCCCAAACAGGTCTGAACCGCCCGTTGGCTCAGTTATTGCCTCTGCACCGTATCTTTTACCCGATGTAATGCCTTTAAGATATTTTTCCTTCTGTTCTTTAGTTCCAAATTTGTTTACCGGCTCACCAACTATGGACCCCAGAGAGTACATGCAGCTCAAGGTAAAACCAAGGTAACCCATTTCCTCCACGGCAGACATTTCTGCAACCCATGTAGCGTCCCTGCCGCCATATTCTACAGGAAACCTTAAACCGGCAGCATGTTTTGATGCTATTTCCTCAATAAATTCTCTGGGAAATTTAACTTCCTCCCTTTCTATTTCCCTGATCAGTTCATGTGGAATTTCTTTTACGATTTTTCGGGCCTCATACTTTATTCTTTTTTCATCATCAGTGAGAAGAATATCTTCCATAAGTGATCAAAAAATGATAATGACGTTTTTAATATATAAATATTTAAAGCCGATTTTAGGGTGATAGCTGTGGTAGTGTATAATGTTGCGTATTGGCAGACCAAATGACCTAGCCGCTTATGCGCGAAAGATAAGAAGAGATATCGCTAAAGCCCCGAGCGGACAGCGGACGCAAAGGTACAATGCCCTATCTATATGGCATGAGCGACATCTATGGGCTGGGGATACGCCTGGAAAACGAGCTGAAGCTTGTCAGGGACGGGGACATACTTGATTTCGTGAAGGCGCTGCAGTCGGCGCACTATTCGCTGTCAAGGATCGAGAGGTACGTGGTGGTGCTTCACCTGGCCGCGGACCTGATGGGGAAAGGGCTGAGGGACGCGACAAGGGACGACATAGAGAAGTTCGTGCTGAGGGCGAACTCAAAGAAGGCGTGGACCAGGGACACGGAGCTGAAGATGATAAAGGTGTTCTACCGCTGGCTTTTGACGGGGAGCCTGGACAGGAACGCGCCCTACCCTGACGTCGTAAAATGGATAAAAACCGGCGTAAAGAGGAACGAGCTCAGGGAGCCGGACATCCTGACCGAGGAGGAAGTCAAGGCATTGATAGCCAATGCGAAAACGGCAAGGGACAAGGCAATAATAGCGGTATTGTACGACGGCGGGTTCAGGATAGGCGAAATACTGCCCGCAAAGATAGGCGACGTGAGTTTCGACGACATGGGCGCGAAAATACGCGTTTCCGGCAAGACCGGGGGCAGGACGGAAAGGCTGATTGCAAGCGTGCCGCTGCTGTCGCGGTGGCTCGACCAGCACCCGGAAAAGGGCGACCCGGAGGCGTGGCTCTGGGAATCTGTGCAGGGGAAGCACCTTTCGTATGCAAAGCTCCAGGCCATGCTGAAAAGGACGGCGAAAAAGGCAGGGATAAAGAAGCGCGTATATCCCCATCTCTTCAGGCATTCGTCGGCAACGGCAAACGCCCGCTATCTTACCGAGTATGAAATGAGGCTCCGCTACGGCTGGGCTTCCGGCAGCGACACGCCGTCAAGGTATGTCCACATGGCAAGCGCGGACCTCGACGACAAGCTGGCGCAGATATACAAGGGCAAGGAGGCAAAGCCCAAGGCACCCGAATTTGTCCCGGTGAAATGCCCGAGGTGCGGCGCCGACAACACGCCTGGCCAGAGGTACTGCGGAAAATGCGGATCCCCGCTCAACCCGGAGGAAATAGCAAAGTCCGCGCTGCCTGACGCGGAGGTGCTGGGGCAGCTCGAGGAGCTGAAAAGGAAGCTGCAGGAGCTGGAAGGCATGCTCAGGAAAGGCTGAAACGGCCGAAGAGCGGTAATTTGGTGGCTGGATTTAATTGCATTTTGCGGCTCAGACCTGCTTAAGCAATAGTTAAAGTTTTATTAATTCGTCGTGTTAATGCCTGTAAACAAAACACAGCAAGCAACCCTTATAAAGGGTCTATTATATTTTTTCTTAATGAATTTAAAATATATTGTAGCAATTCTAATGATAATCATAGTCGGGCTTGGTGGATATTCGGTTTATATGATCGGATATTCATCGTCATTGAATTCACAATTGAACGAGGCTCGTTCATATCAAAACAGCATAGCAACCAACTATGGGCTAGTGCCAGTTACAATAACATTGGCAACCAAATCTGCTTCCGCCAGTCCATCTGCAGTGTCATCCTACATATTCAGAACCGCGAGAGCTGGAATATTGATACCAAAAGGGCCAGCCAACTACACTATTATAATGGATGCCTTCCAGCCGTATGCCAACGTGACTTCGGGCACCTTCACTTATATGGTCGGAACACTTGAAGGGGTTCCAGTGGTAATGAACATAGAGCAGCTTGGTGGCATAGCTTCTAGATCCCTGAACGCAGAAATGATGGCGGCCTTATTTAACCTGACTATGATGATTTACCCTGGTACGTCCGGAGCCCATTTACCCCCTTCTGAGATGCAGATCGGAGATATCGTAATAGGGACCAGGCTGGTGGATTTTGGCAACTTCTACATGTCCCCAAACGGCAGCCTCTATGCTGGCGAATTTACCGGCGTTTCATCTCTTGGCAACTTTATCTATCTCTATTCTAATCCTACGCTTGTAAAGATAGCCTCGATAGCTGCTACTAAAGTAGTGGGCGCGACAACCGTACCCGCTTGGGTGAACAACGGTACTGGCCCCTATCACCCAAAGGTATTTTATTTTGGAACCCAGGGATCGTCGGATATGTGGCTAACAAACTTAACGTTCATAAATGCGACAGTTAAAGTGTTCCATGAAATAGACGAGGATGGAGATTATCCATCGGCTTTGGCGGCAACATTAACTACATCGCACCCTATACCGTTTATCGAAGTCAGCACCATCTCAGATAGCGCCTTTGAATATTTCACAAATAGAGGCATCCCACCTACGCCACATGGATCCATGAGCGCATCGGTTATTGCCCAAAGTGAATCAGACTATGTACTACTGTCTATGCTGCAAATCATGCATCAGAACAATATAGTGACGGTTCCTTCCTACAGCCCAACCCAGTCTTACTTCCCGTTGCAATGGTATAACACCCCAACCAACCCGCAAACGCTATTGGACAACTCATCCCTACCGCTCTAAGCTTTTTTATATATTTATCCAATTCTTCCTTTTTTGCGTAAGGAATGTTACCTGCCGATACTGGCTGGGATGCAATATTTTACAACACGCTTGGCATAAATTTAAATTTTATTCATAACGCATTAGCTGTAACATTCAATCACGGGTTAGTGGTAGACCCAAGGACTTATGCCGCCTCCCGCTGCATGGAGATGATTATAATGAAGTCGAAGTCGCAGTATCCACCGCAGGGAAGGCGCCTGCTGAAAGGCATTCAAGTGTAGATCAAAATTTGTACAAACGCTTAAGCGCTTAAACTGAAGAATATATTACCGGTAGAGCGTGCAGTCAATGGGGTGACATAAGTCCTAAAATTCTACGCTTCATAATTAACCCAGAACGCAGAACTGCTTGAGGCAATAGTTAAAGTTTCACTAACTCGTTAAGCTGATGCTTGTCTATAATCTGCCTTAGCTCTTTTTCTTTATCCTTGTCCAGCAATGACTCGCCTAGACTATGAATTATGTCTTTTTTGGTTACTCGCTCTAGCATGAAAAATGCGATTATAGATTCCCTGAGGTACTCTGATACCTTTTCAAAAATACGACCTTCCTCAGGGCCGTTTTTAGAGCTAACCGACCCGTGTACGAAGCTACTTCTAATCTCATACGCCTTGTTCATATTATTAAATATCTCCAATGCATTTTCCCCAGTAATTGTTGAAACAAGCTTAGAGACCCTCTGGGCAAGCCTGTAGGAGAATTCGCCATTTTCCCCGCCTCCTAAAAACAGCGCCTCAAGCCCCATGACGGCGTAACTAATTCTATTTGAAAAGCTCTCTATTCTTAATATTGAATCCTGATAACGGGCCAACGCGATTCCAATAAAGTCGCTTGCCAGTATTTGACCGTATAAATCAAGGGAGATCCGATCCTTAATTTTTGTAATAAACGCACGCAGCTTCTCTCCGTCTTCTTCGCTTAGCTGGTATGCATATCTTGAAGGGAAAAATTGGTGTGTTGAATAAGCGTACCCGCTCCCAAAAATTCTTGTTATAGTATTAGCATCAAAAGTTGTATAAACGGTCCTTACAGAGCCCTTTCTGAATAACTGCAATGTTGAAATAAGTTTATTCACTTCTGGAAAGGCAGGAGGGCGAACTTCTTTTGATGTGCCAGTAGTATTTACCTCTAATATTGTTGAAAAATCATTCAGAAGAAAATTCTTATAAGTTGCATATATGAAAAGCGGAAGATCTTTTTTGGATAATTCTTCGAAATCTTCTGCAGTTGCTCTTCTGATTTTGACGTTATCATTGAGATTTAACTCTGGGACTCTCATTACAATCCCACTCAAGTAAACCTTTATGTGCCATTCCAATGGTGCATCCTCCAAGTCATTAAGGAAAACATCTTGCAATTTTTGAACGTGTTTTGGCCATTCTGAATCATCCTGTAAAACAGCATATATTACTTTTACAACAAATTGCCCCAACCAAAGATCTGACTGTGATTCATTAACGCCATTATACGCAGAAATTTGTTTGCGAACGATTGTATACTTTTCGAATTGTTTTACCGTTGAAAGTATTATTGAATAAATAACTTTGGGGTCAGGCTCCTCACTTGGCTGCGTCTCATAATGGAAACTACAATTTAACCCACCTGTTGTGGCATCATAATCAAGACTTTCAAACTTGGCAAATGTATTATAATTTGTATTATAGTTTATTTTTCCGCTCTTTTTAATGCTCTGGGTTTGTGCGATTACTAAGTTGGTTAATTCTGTAATTGCTTGCGTCAGGCTAGAAGGTTCAATCAATCTGCATCTATTTGTTTTGGAAAATTATTTAAAAGTTACCCCAACTAAGGCAGGCCTCTCTTTTCTCAAAATAGTTAACGCCTAACAATTCATATCACAACATGGCATTAACAAGCCTCAAAATAGCGTGAATTATTGAACTTAACGCCCATTTAAGAAACGCTCGTGCATACATTACAGAACATGAAATAGCCATGCCAGGAATGTGCTGATATGCTGAATGGAATAAAATAATAAATACGCCGTCAACTAATTAATCCATGTATTGAATGACGAAAAAAACGAAGCCGAAAGCTTGGTTATGGAGGCGTGGAACGAGGTCGTGAAGGAAATAGAAGCGGACAACGAGACAAACCCAGAAAAAGCTGGCGATGTATCAGAGACATGGAGGAAGTTCTGGTCGGAGGGGGACTTGGTGCACAGGATTGTGGAGATAATCAAAAGCAAGCTGGCTGAAAAAGGCAATGATTCAATCAAGATTCATGTGCAGTCTTACATCAACAAAGGTTATTTTGCCAATAAAGTGGAAAAGGATGCTGAAGGAATTATTGATTGCTATAAGGAGCTCACTATAAGTCATCAAGGTAAAGGCTTAAAGACCAAGGTATCCCCTGACATAATACTTCTAAAAGAAAAAGGCAATGACCGGGAATTCCTAGCCTTTGTGGAAATCAAATATATCCTGGGCGTTGGCTACTCAAGGATGGATAGCATAGAAAAGGACTTCGAGAAATTAAGATGTTACAGCAGGCAGGGGATTGTAGCAATAGGTCTTTTATCATTTAACCCTGTTATTTATGCAAAAACCGAAAGGGGAAGTAAAAGCGAAATTAAAACGTACAGTATGAAAAAACATGAATTAAAAGAAAAGATAACTGCGTTAAAAAAAGAATACAAGGAAATCAAATACTATGATTTTTACCCAAGTTTCTTGGATTAATTTCCCTTATACTATATGAACCGTTCTGATAACCATAAACTGTTTAATTTTGAATTTTTTGTTTTATTTCTACCGCTCTACTTATCTGTAGTAGTACTCATGTCTTCTATATCCGTTGCGAGAAGAAAGCATAGCTAGAAGCATGAATATGCCCCCTAAAAGTGCCAGATAAGGGCCAAGAACTACAGAAATTGATATTGATTGACCGTTGGCATTAAGGTTGTAAAGCCATAAAGTGGAAGAAATAATCATTAGAATTCCGGGCCATGTTGTTTTTTTTCCTTTTAAAGCCGAATTAGCGCCCCACAGAAATGCAATAAGGAAGAACAACAAGGATATGGTTATTGTTATGTTTAACAAGCCTAAAGCACTAAAAAACAGCAAAAACATGCTGCCTAGATTGTATGGAATTGAAACAGAACCAAGTCCCACATAAACCCATGGCATAAAGAACGATATGAATTCTAAGATTAGACCAATAAGTGCTAGGCCACGATTCAATATACTTTAATCTTTTTTATTTTATATTTAAACATATTGCTACCAAATAAAAGTATGCAGGTGTATAATTTTAGGACTTGTGTCACCCCATTGGTTGCGCGTTCTGTAGCGCCGAGATAGTTAAAATATCCCTTTTGATGCATGGTCTATGAGTGGTGGAAGTCCAGACGTAAATCTCAATTATGTTTTTCTCGCAGTAATGCTTATTGTTGTTATTCTTCTTTGAAAATCAAGATCGATTGTTAGCCAGCAGGGGTTCACATTCGCCAAAACGGATTGTTCTTGTTGTAAAGTTTTGTTATTTATTTGCTTGTGATAGGATATGACATAGACCCGTTGCTACGGTACGATGGTTTATAATGCCGAGCAGCCAAGGTTTATAAGTAAATTATGGGTAAACCATCTCATAAATGGGAATTCTGGATATATTTTCCGGCTGGAAGCCCAAAGACGGCGCTCTTTACGCTAAACACGATAGCGTCCGGCAGAAGATAGTCGGGCAAAAAGAGTATCAAATAACAAAGATAATCAGGAGAACCGTTGAAATAACTGTCGAGGGAAAAACTTACCCAGGAAGTTTCAGGACATATGAAAATGACGGATTATGTAAAATTCTAATTAGGACGGACAGGGTTCATAGATTTTTGACTCCAATACCCAACGTTAAATTTGACAGAAAGGTAACCGAAGAAACCAAAAAAACCCAATTTTACAACCAGCAATACAAATACCCAGAAATAAATGTAATATATACTGCAGAAGTCATAGATCCTGCAAAATTAAAAGATGCAATATATGATTTTGAGGGATACAGCAATACTGAAATAATGAGAACACTCTTCAAAGACAGAGTCATAAGGTCTAAAGAGCCTGCATTCATATATGAAAAACCGCCATTACGGTCAGTTGATTTTTCACGGATAGAAGGCATGCTCTTGGGCATAGCTATCGGTGATTCTCTTGGTAACACGTCAGAATCAATGTTGCTGAACGGCAACATAAAACTTAGTGAAAGATATGAGAAGTTTGGGCTAATCACGGATTACCTTCCTAACAAGCATGAGCACGGCATGAAGATAGGACTTCCAAGCGACGACACACAGCTGGCCTTTGATACGCTAGGGGTAATACTAAATAACAGGCAATTAAATCTAAGGGAGCTGGCCAGTGTCTTTGCATCACACAGGATTTTTGGCATAGGCGGAACAGTCAAAAAATTTCTTAAAAACTACAAGGTCTATAAAGAGCCTTGGTATTACGCGGGCGTCATTGGAGGCGTTGGCAATGGCGCATTGATGCGCATAGAACCGGTTATAATTTCCCCGCTTATCAATAAAGACGAAAACCTTTATGCGGATGCCGTGCTAGCTACCATGCTTACCCACAACAGCGCACTGGCTATAGGGTCCTCTGTCGCGTTTGTAAAAATGCTAAACGAATTTCTTCATTGCGACAATCCCCCGAAAGATACTGGATTTGTAAAACGATTTGCAGATGATTTGGGGGCCTTTACTGGAGACAATGAATATAAATGGAGGAATGAACCTGGCGTCACAACGCCTTCGCGTAAAGCTCCTGAATTGATAAAGCAGGCTGTAGAATTTGGATTAAAGAAAGGTATGCCCACTATTGAATTCAGCAATTATTTTGGTTCAAGCGCCTATGTCCTTGAAACTGATGCCGCTATGCTGTATATACTGGCCAACTATATTGCTGAACCCCAGGAAGCCATAATACAGGCGGTAAATTATACAAGGGATAACGATACAATTGCTTCTATAGTTGGTGCAGCTGTGGGTGCGTTGTACGGCAAGTATGTGTTCAAAAAATCATGGTTGGATGGTTTGTCCGGCAGAACAAGGGAAAATGATGATGGCAAAATATTCGAGATGATTGGCAAATTAAAGATACTTTTGAACCGAGAGTAGAAAATTACGATAATAGAATATGCTCAATAATAAAAAAATGCAGCCCAAAAAATTAAAATAATCAACATGAAATATAAACAGTGTTGAAAATAAGGGTCAGGATCGGTAAATATGTAAGTGACTGGAACGGCAACCGCCTTAAATCTGATCTTGTACTCTCCTCCCAGCTGCCTGTAGACATAATAGATTCCATTGTTGAAAACGTTGAAAAGGAGCTCATTAAGCTGCAGCAACCGGTGAGCAGGAATGACGTCACGACTACTACCCACTATATGATGGTGAAGATGGGCTTTGGCAAACAGGCGGTACAGTACCTGCAATTCATAGAACAGCGGCGTGACGGTCGCCTTGTGCCCAAGGAAAAACTGAAATTCATAAAGTGCCAATATTGCGGGACGGAAAACGATGCATCCAGGGACCGCTGCGAGGGTTGCGGGCGCCCACTGAACAAATCTGACATCAAGACCAAGATTGTCTAAAAACCTTATTAGGTGTTTCATATCATGGCGTTAAAGAGGTTATTTCTAATCTCTCGGATGGGTTGCGGAAAAGGTGCAAGAATTATGCCGGAATTTGCAAAAAAGAATATTTCAAATACTACGGGGATAAGAAGGTTGTTTATGCCCTAAAAATAAACAAGGTCTTTCTCTATGATGATAAGATTGACCCATATGAAACCAACCCGGATTTCAGGCCGCCGCAAAATTTTTTTCATAATACTCCGGTCTCTATTCCCGAAATTTTATGATTGCCTTCTATTTTTAAACGGCGTAATTCTTTTGCGGTAAAACTTCCCATGATACGCACCTTACTACTTGGTGCACAGGGTGGATCAGGCCGTCCCTCCTTTCCTCGATCCTAGGGCCTATGGGCAACTTTAAGTGCTGGGTGATGGCTTCGAAGGCCTCAAGCAGCGGGTCCAGGGATATCCGGGGTGGCTGGTGTTCGTAGCCAACAACGAATATCGCTTCCTTCTTGAATTCGCCAGCATGATCCATAAGCTTGTATATGTCGCCAATTGCGGATATGTTTCCCCTATAGGGGTGCAACAGGTTTACCGACCAGTTCTCAGCCTCACGGCCGTTGTCGCCGAACGGCCTGGCTATCTTGAACTCCAACGCCCACTCGTTATCCACCTCCAAGTCGGGGGTCCTCTTGCCTGCAATGGCGACATGACCCTTCTGTTCAAGCATGTATGAGATTCTCTTAAGCAGTTCAACCTCAGCAAAGGGCCCTATGCCAGGCCTGTAGTTTTTGTATATGGGTCGTTGCGAATCAAATTCTTTAAGCGTGTCTGCAACCAACTTCGTTAGTTCTGGTAGCTTCATCTTAATCGCTTATTTAGCGTCTCAAGTATTTTAACATTTTAATTATAAATATTGATTTTCTTTGAAATCATGTAAAATCGCGGTTAATACGAAAAAGGCGGAATGCTCGGGTTGCTTTTACCAAAAGCTTATCAGAACAAGTCCGGTGGAAAAAAATTGAGCCGCATCCCAGACCATGGGTTCATCTGCAGCCGCTTTAGCGCCTTTTCCCTCAAATGTTCATAATCAGGTTTCAAGGAATCTAGAATTAAGAGCGAAATTAGATTCATGACAACTGCATGATAAAACTGTCTTATCTTGCTTCCATGCAACATGTCGTTTCTCCACCTAAATATCAATTCATAAACATCTGGATTATTTCCGAAAATTGACCCGAGTTCTGATTTAAAATTATTAATAATTTGCGCGGTATCGCTCTTACTGCCTTGCAGTACATTATTTTCATAAAGTAGCATGAGATGCTTAAGATTATTAATTCGTTTTCCAGTTTGATATATTTTTTTATCGTAGATTTTAAATTGCTGGATTATTGTACCGTCAAGCTTGACATAATTTCTGCATTTATGCCTAAGAATTCTTTCCAGCACTGGAAAGGAAAAATTCAACGCCAAAATATCCTTGTTGTTTATAACTTCCCGCACATTATAATCTATAATAATGCCAATTATGCTGTTAAGCTTGAAAACATCTTCATCAGTGGGGGGTTTGCCTATAGATGCAAGTTCAAGGCGGGTCAGCAGGAAAAAAGATTCTGTCAGTTCTGTGTCTGTCAGTACCGGATCATTGGAACTGCCAGATTCGGCAATATAAAGAAGCTCTGCCACCCATGACCAGAAAACCCTGTGATCATAATTTACGTTTTGGGCTTGCAGGGTTTTTGTAAGTATCACGGGCAGGTTAAACACAACTTCAAACGGCAACTCTTCTATGTTAAATTTTCCGGCGGATAATTTTTCTTTATTCTTTTTAATTTTAAACAATAAATATTTTGATTCGCATTCCGTAAAATTGTTGTCCAACACTATATGCTCGTTTGCTATACCAGTCTTTTGCGGCGCAGGTTTTATTATATTGCTGTTCTGCCAGCATGACACATACATTGAAGCCGTGTTTTTAATTTGCTCCATGATTTCAGCTTCATTTGACATAGTTAATCAATATGAAAACTATAATATTAATTTTGATAAAACCGCAAACAAGACTGGGCGATTGATTTTAAAAACTATGAATGTTGCATGAACGATGAGATTAAACCCATAGGCAGCGGTTAGACTGATGCTGCCCCACTGCCGGAACCCACTAGGCATTTAACCAGCACAGCAACCGTGGCTATAAGGAATACAATGAACAGGAAAAGCGGAACATAGTCCAGCGGCGGTATATACCAGAACATTATCGTAACCAAAAGGGAGGCCAGGGTGAATGCCGCAGGCACAAGCAGCTTTCTGTAGCAGTCATCCATTTCCTGCCACCCTCCCTGCCGATGGCCTTTCGGCGCTTTTGCTGTATCTACCAAATATTTTCACGGTGATCAGGGTGCTGACCAGCAGCGCCAGCGGTATCGCAAAATCCCCGTCAAGTAGTCCCAGCCCGCCGAACAGGCTGTAACCGGGGCCGTAGATAATAAAGGCGGTTATGTCGCTGACTGCGCCTACAAGGAAACCTAAAGGATAAGACAAATAAATTGCCGCTTTTGTGTTGCCACTATTTACAATCCATGCCAGCCACAACACCACCACAATCCAGAGCAGGGCGTTGGACCCGGATCCATAGCCCACCTTCAATACAATAGGCAGATGGGGCACGAATGGTATGGCTGCAGCGATGGCAAGGGCTAGAATAAGCGCTGCCGACTGTTTTAGCGATACGAAAGCGCGTATTTTATAGTATAACCCCAGAAAGAAACCTGAACCCAGCAATGGCAAAACAAACCCAAGGTAGTTGAGCGTTATACTAGAATATATCGGGGATGTGTGTAAGCGTACAAATACTATGCCCAATGGCTGGAACAGCAGCAAGATAAACATTAATAAAATGTTAATCATTAGAAATAGCATAATATATTTTATAATTGAATTATAGCCCGTCTTTGTTTTATAAGACTTTGATATAATCAATTCGATCTACTTTTTATAAATTGGTCTATTAAACGTGTATATATTAATGAGTATAAAAATTAATAAAGCAATAACATAAAGACTTATCCCCAATAAAGAAGATATTTGTTTAATGCTAATAGTGGCTAATATAACAGCCAAAGATAAAATTGGCCCTAATAGAAGTGTGTCTCCGATTGAAATTAAAATTGCCATTAAAAATGTTGGTATAAGTAAATCCAATATTGAAGACGGTTGGTTTATTTGATTGGGAGTTGTGTTATTACAGACCATACATGCAATTTTACGAAATGCGCCTGCAGTTTTATTATGATAAATTTTATTGTTAATGTTATTTTTATTGTTGATAAAAAACGCTCTGTAAGAAAAATAAGTTAATACCACAATCATGGATCCTAAAATTATAAATTCAATAAAATATGGAGAAATATCACCTATAACTTTTGCAATATTGCTATTAAATTGTAATGTTGTTAATATTACAAGCGCTAGTGCTAACACGACGGAAAACATTGTTTGTACATGCTTGTCAAGAGCGTCAATGTAATAATCAGCAAGCCCTTCACTTATTTGCCAATTTTGATTATTTTGAGCCATTTTAGTTTTAACCTTCCAATTATTTTATAAAAGTGGATCAAAATATAGGTTTTTGTCAAATTAAATTCACCTTATTTATTATCAGGTAAAATACACATTCTTGTCAAGTTTGCGAATTGAATCGTACAGCAATATTATATATTTCCGCCTAAAGCTATTGTGGTCATTTTGCATTCATATTAAACCGCATAAGTTATCCGCTTTCTGGCCGTGGCTTCTATGCGTCATAAAACCATGCGGTACCCTTAACCGGTTTAGGCGATAACGCCGTTATAAAGGCATTTAAATAAGGTGAAGCAAACGTAGTGCGATGAAATTAAGAGCAACAGGAACGCCGGTTAGTCCTTCAAAAGGAAATTCAAAACTGCCAATCGTGGTGCTTGTAATAGTGATAATAGTTTTGGCCGGAGGGCTCGGCTATTATTCCTTCATGCTGCAAGGGCAGCTCAACGCGGCAAATTCAAAGATATCATCATTACAGAACACCGTAAGCAGTGATAATAACCAGATTTCGTCGTTGCAAAGCACCGTAAGCTCAGATAGCAGCCAGATCACTTCGTTGCAGAGCCAGCTCAGTTCCGACAGCGCGAAATTATCAACATTGACTTCATATCTAAGCTTGAACAACAGCCAAATAATAGCAAACAATGAGGAAGTTACAGAACAAGCGGGCAGCAGCTCATATCTATCGTTTAATGCAAATTATGCGGGATTCGTTTCAGTAGCTGTTCCATCATCTACAAGTTCAAGCACATGGGTTGAGGTTACTTATAATTATGGCGGCTATTATGTGACAAGCGGGCAGATAAACATTGATAGTGGAGGCGGGGTGCTGTTCCCGGTGCTTCCCGGCACCGTATATGTATATATTGGAAACAACAACCTGTTTGGCAGCGCAAGCCAATCGGTGACAATAGCATACTACTATTGAAACAATCTTATTTTTTTTGAATTGTTAAATTTATAAGCCAGCTCTGCGGATTATACTATTATGCCTGACTATGGGCGCGTATTCGAGGAGGTAATGGAACAACGGATGCAGGAGCTGCAAAAGAAATTTGAATCTAAATTATATTTCGAGGAGCACGCCGACGAAATAAACGCGGAGATAGAAAGGCGCGCGAATGAAAAGATAGAGCCTATTATGCGGGAATACGAAAGGCTAAAGCTGGAGAATGCAGACCTTGCGGCCCGGGTCAAGGAGCTGGAAAGCGAGAATAAAAAACTAAACTCCCTGCTAGCTAAATCTGAATCATATCATAAATTCAGCTTTATTTATACAAGTAACCGGGAATCCGAGGTTGAATGATTAAACTATTGCGGCCTTTTTGAAAGATATGTATTTCTCTTTTGTCTTTTCATCTTCCAGAATAAACCACTTTACATAGTCACCCTGTTGAATACCGTATTCCTTTGCTATGTCGGCTGGGATTACAACCCTTAACGCGCCCTGTCCTCCACCAACGCCGATAACCGACGGTTTTTTATATTCAATTATTTTCTTGAGTGAATTATTCTCAATTTTCGATGACATAATGATGATAATGATTACGTAAATATAAATTTATTCATTGCTTTCAATATTATCATGATGTTCTTATATATCATTATCATCTCGATAGGTTTAAATAGCTATATTTGCTAATACCATGATGACCAAGATATGACCGAATATACGAACATCACGGTGAAAAAAGAGACCAAGGTCAAGCTCGAGATGTTAGGCCATAAGGGCGAAACATGGGACGAGCTCATAAACCGTTTGGCGGTTGCCGGCTCTGCGAAAGGTGAGAACCGGAGTTTTAATGACACGGAAAAAACAGCCATTGACGGAATCACGCAGGTGGAAGCGCAATGACCGAGCAGGCCATTTTGGAAAAGGCTGAATTGAAACGCGTGAAACAGGAAAACGAGGAAATGAGACGGAAGGCGCTCAGGCTTGTCGACGAATCGCTGGAGCTGGTCAACAGCATACAGAGCAGGATGGAGAGGTCCGCGGCATGAATCTCGACGAATTCAGGGCGAAATGGGATTCGCAAAAGACCAGCTACCACACGGTCTATGCAAAGAACGGCATATACTGGGCCAACAACGTGGAATACAACGGGGACACGATAAACGTGCTGAACATAGCGGTCAGCAGGCTGGGGCGCGACTACCGCGTCCAGCAGTACGCCACCCTGCGCATGGACGACATTCTTGACGTAAAGCCGGGGAGGAGGGGCGTGCTGGTACCGGTCGGCATCAACCGCTATGTCATAATGAACGAAGAAGAATACCAAAGGCTAAAGCGGGAGCAGGGAGACGAAAGGATGTTTTACCGCGTCGGGGTGAACGGGCTGTGACCCTGTCCGGGCTCTACTATGAAGGGATCGCCAAGGTCACGGAGGCCGACCTGGACCTTGCAAACAAGCTCCTGTCCGACGGGTGGAAGCTGCTGACGATCAAGGAGGTAAGCGAAGTAAAGCCGGATGGGAACGTCATACTGGCGAGGCCCCTGTACATACTTGGTCTCGAGACCGAGCCAAAATCAGAGCAGCCAAAGCCGGAACAGCCTGCCGTGAAATCCGAACAGAAAATGCAGCCTGAAATGCCGGGCATAGCGGACCTAGTTGGCAAAATCAAGTGGATCCAGAGCGGCTACGGGGACAAGGACTCCTACTACGCGTGGACAACTACAAAGGATGCGGTAAAATATCCGGTTCCTGAAGAAGTGACAAAACTTGCCGATGCAATCAGGAATGCGGGCGGCGAAATAATATACGAGGGGCACAAATACAGGGTTTCCAAGGATGGGCGCTTCCTGCAAAAATTCGTGGTGAAAGAGCAATGACCGACATCGAAAGCCTGCCGTGGAGGCCAATGAAAGCAAGGAACGACGCATACAAGTATGCGGAGATAGTCGACCACGCGGATGTTCCGTTAGAAATTCAATGCCGGTTCTACATCGAGCCTACGCAGCAAATCAAGGACACGTGGTATTACTACCAGCGCATTTCAGGGGACATAATCAGGAACCCCGAGCCCCTTGACTGGAGGCAAAACTCAGAATTTCCTTCGGAAGAATTCATGATCTCAATGATTGTCAGTTTCAAGCCTGACAGGTGCGAGCTCTGCGGGCAGGAATTCTCTGAAGCGCATGGCGGCTATTATGTCAATGTACACGTGCTGAGCGGAAGGCTGCACGGATACATTTGCGACATATGCGACGAATCATACATGCAGGCCCTGCCGCACTACACGTCAAAGACCTACCCGCGGATCGCCGACCGCGTTCTCAGGCTCGTGGAGGTGGCGCAGGAATGAGCGCCCCGGAACTGGTTGACTTTGACGAGGAAGGCGCAGACCACTGGATAACGTTGAAGCTGAAGGACGGCGTTGTCGTAAAGGTCAAGACCGAGGTAAACAGCATAACAAGAATGGGAAACGACCCCAACACCGGGGTTCCCATTTACGCAGTAGCAGCCACCAATGTGGTAAGGCTTGCGTCTGTGCCGCCGGGAATGATAAACAAGCAGACTTTGCAAAAAGGAGGGATATACAAATGACGCGCCACGCCTATTGCGTGAAACATGACACGGTCGGTACCCTGGTGGCACTTACCCGGGGCATCAAGCAGTACTGGTATGTTCACCACAAATGGCAAAAGGACACCGTGAATTGCTACGTCGGCCCCGTCGGCAAGATAGACGTGCAAAAGAAGTACATGCCGGTCTTGGGCAGGAGGGGCATTTCATATGACGAGGCAATGACCGCGATAATGAACAGGTACAGGGACATCCTCTACGAAACAAGGGACATCAAGGCAAGCGGGGACTTGGCCGCGCTCACTTATATTGCGGAGGTCATGGGTCAATGACCGAGACCATAGCTTTCGGTGGAACCACGGTTGAAATAGAAACCAACGAATACAACCTTATCAGGGTGAAGTTTAACGGCATAGCCACGCGGTGGCGTTACAACCCCGGCGAGCCGTTCGACATGGTGCTTCAGGACCTGATAGCGATGCGCGCCTTTGACCCCATCCAAGACGAGAACGGTAGGCTTGACGCGGTGAACAAGATAAGGGTTGCCTGGCAGAAGGAGAATGCTAAAGCGTTAGGCGCAACGGTACCAAAAAATAAGCAAAGGGATCATTCGCAAATGGCAGCGGCGTGGTTGGAGAAACATGGATACTAACAAGAAAGATGAATATGAGATTGACGGCTTTGGCACGGTGACGGCCACGAGCGACGGGCTGTTCTTCAGGCTTGAGGTTGACGGGCAGGTGTACAACTTCCTGATCAGCCACGAAAGGACGATAGAAGCGTACATGTCGTCAACCGAAAAAATACTGAAGTCTATGGGGATCGGCAAGGAAAACAGGGCCAAGATACTGAGGGGGCTTGCCGCTACAATGCCTGTTCTGGCAAACAACGAAGTAGTGAAGCAGAAATATTACGTGCCTTTCTGGCCCGGCAAGGATGTGTGCTATGAAGCGATACGGGTCATGGGAAGGGATGTGTTCCTGTATTATTTAGACGGGAAGTATGCCTTCGCAGACTACATAGACACGGACTATGCAAGGGTGCATCCTATACAGTACATCAAGCCCTATGAGTTTGACGACACGCCGGAGAAGCCTTCATTGCTGACAAAGCAGCCGCTTTCCACAAAACAGGTATTTGACATGGTTCACAAAATCGTTTCCGACTACTACTTTTACCCCGACCCAAGGTTTTACAAATTCATGTCTCTGTTCATCATGCACACTTACATTCTTGCAAAAAGCATCGGAACAATATTCATCTGGCTGATAGGGGCTAAAAGGTCAGGAAAAACCACGATCCAGACGGTTTCAGAAATGTTAGGGTACAGGCCCTTCAGCGGGGTTGACCCGTCGGAGCCAACAATATACCGCACGCTTGGCTGGGAGGTAGAATACGCCCCGCTGATAATAATCAGGGAATTCGAGGAGGCAAACGACATAATGCGGATGATAGCAAGGGAAGGCGATATTCCCGGTGCCACGGTTCCAAGAGTTGACAAGGAATACGAAAAGATGGTAGTGCGCAATTTTCATATTTTCGGCGGAAGGATAGTGGCAAGCAACAAGCTGCACGGGAACGAAGCCGATTCGGACCGGTACATGTATGTGCGGTCTGTCCACGGCAAGCCAAAAAAGCCGAGGTCGCAGCTTTACCGCGACAAGGCAGTCATTCAGTTGCTTAACGACACTAGGAACGAGCTGCTTTTATGGAGAGTAGCCAACTATTCAACGTTTGCGGTGCCTGATGAAGATGCGGAAATAAAGGAAGGGAGAGACTGGGAACACTTTGGCGGGATAATAACGCTTGCCAAAATGGTTTCCCCTGAACTTGAACAGGAAATGCGGGGCTTTGTAAAGGAGTACCTGAAAGAAAAGGACGAGGAATCAAACAACGGCACCATCTCGGTGATAACAAATACAATACTTTCGCTGGCAAAGGAAAACGAATACCGGCTTGGAGACTCGGTCAGGATACCTTTTGACAGGATATGGTCAGAATTGAAAAACATATTCCCTGCATATGTGGACAAGGACGGCAGCAGGTCTGACACCAAGCTGATGGGCGATGACAACAGGGCAATATCAACTAACTGGGTTGGCAAGCTGATAAAGGAGCAACTGTTCGGGCATCCAAAAAGGTGGGGCAGCGGACCGGACACAAAGCGCGGTTATATCTGGTTGCAAAGCGACCTTGAGGCCCTGTCTGCGACACTTGCGACAGGTGCGACACTTAATACAACACTTCCAGCAGAAAAAAATGCCATTTTAGGCGATGGTGGCAAAAAAGACATTGTCAATGAAACAAAAGATGGCAAAAAAGACGGTGCCAAAAATGATGATAAAAATGATGTTCAAACACCGCTAAAAAGCGTCGCAAGCGTCGCAAGTGTCGCACCAAACGCCGAGCTGTTAAAGGCAAGGACAATCGACACCTATCTTGCCGTCAACAGCACGGACCCGGATGAGAAGACGCTGGCCGGATACAGGGTTTACCTAAAGGACATAGCGGGAACTGAAAAGAAGATGTACACATGCATGAAGTGCGGTTTTATAACAATGACAATTGACGATGCATTGAAACACAGGGAGGTATGCAAGCAATGAATTACCAGGAACTTGCAGAAACGGCGGTACCGATGAACCTTGCGTTCATAGGCGGAAAAATCATAGCCAAGTTGCCAAGGGGAACGCTGCCCGAAGGGGAAACCGAATGGAGCACGCAGGAAAACACGCTAATGGTCGGCCTCGACCTGTATGAATTCATAGTTGTAGAAATAAACGGAAAGCAAACAGTGTTCAGGATTGACAGCAAAAACGACCTGGCAAAGATAGAGCTGCTTGCGTACTATGCGGTTGACGACCCGAACATAGATGCTGAAATACTGCTCAGCGAGGACTTTGAACGCGGGCTTAAAATCAGGGTCAACCTTGAAGGTCTCGCAACATGGTATGCGATGCACCTTTTGGAGGAGGCACGGCCATGACAGAGGAAGTGCCGCAGAGCGGCAAATACATATTAGACGAATACTACTCGCAGGACAGCCCGGTAGAAAGCGAGAAACTACTCTTCAATTTCAGGATCATAATCATGTACAAGGACGGCAGGACTTGGAAGGAGTACATCTGCGAAAAGCCAATATTATGTTTCGGCAAGGAGCAAAAAAAGAACGTGTTAAAGCCGTGCGGGTCCATGTCATTGACCTATTCAGACGCGCTTGCCCATGCGGAATGGCATTTTCATGGAGGGAGACTGGAATGAGCGGCGAACCAATAAGGCTTGAAAACCCATCTGACATTTTGAATCCAAAATATATCAATAAAACCTTGATCGTTAAGGCAAAAATAATCTATATATCTGCAAACTTCGTTGTTCCATTGGCAGGCCCTGATTTCAGTTTTCATGACGGAGACCCGCAACTACTCAAATTACTGGGAACGTACGGTTCGGTATCAATGAAAAGGCTGAAACAAATTATAAAAAAGCTTGAAGGAGACGTTATAATAGACCAATATGCGATAATCAGCATAGTTACCATTGAACAACCTAACCGCCGTTTTGGTGATGAAATATATCCATTCCTTTATACAATGCCGGTATATGTATTCCAGAAATCGCTTCCGGTTATCAGGGTCAATGATGTATATGAATTAACAGGAACGCCAATGCCGCACCCAAGCAACGGAATGCTTGTTTTCCTTGTCACAAAAATACGGCGGGAGGCAGGAACAGAATGACAATCGCCACCTACCTGAAATGCGGCTGCCTTTACTATGAAAACGCTAACATAGCGTGGATAGAGCTGTGCGAATACCACAAAGCCATGTACAACCAGGCCAAGACCGACTCCGTGAAAATAATCAACGAAATACTGGAGGAAGAGACAGAATGAATCTTATTTCAACAATGGCAACAACTACAACCGCGGGCTTGATAGCCGTGCTGGTTTATGACCTGATTATAAGGCAAAAATA
>JAMCTX010000015.1 GCA_023381255.1 Nitrososphaerota archaeon | reverse complement strand
CTCTTCCGATCTAATCGTTTTAGACAGAAATCAATTTAAATGCGTAAATTGACCAATTGCTCAGGGGCCGTCGTCTAGCCTGGTCCAGGATACCAGCCTGGGGCGCTGGCGGTCCCGGGTTCAAATCCCGGCGGCCCCATAATCTGCTAATTTAGAAAAATACGGCACATTAATACTGTATTTAAGACCAGATTTTTCATATGGAATTTTGTTTAATAAATTCCTTCTTATATAATCAGAATTTAAAATTGCTGAAGGATGGTTTTAATACCTCCCTTTTACAAAATAGCCCAACTTAGTATGTATCTTGCCACTGCAATTTGTGAAATTTTATAACTTAAAAAATATATTATAGGGATTAATTTTAGCAATATTTCTGTCAATTTTATACTTTATAATTTTAACAAGCATACATATTTTAACGAAAATTTTTTATGGCAGCATACAGAGACTGACCGTGAGATTAGTGGTTTCTTGCATTGATAGGAGATTAAACTCATTTCTAGAGAAAAACTATAATGACGGTGAAACTCTGTTTGTCAGGACTGCAGGTGCAAATGTAAATTCACTTAAAGACACCGAACTGCTTTTGAAGCAGGCAAATAAAATAATTGTAGTCACGCATTCTGATTGCGGAGCTATAGGTGTGGTTTATAAAACTCTTAACGAAAGAAGTATTCCGGATGAGCTTGAACGACTGATAAGTCCATTTCTGCAATATGCAGGACATACAAGATCTGAACTTGAGCACATTAATGCGGAGGTTCAAGGACTATTTGCAAGGAAAATGAGTTCAGCAGATATACAAACTGAATTTGTTTTAACTAAAAAGCTTGATACCAAGGCATCAGAAAACAGCTCAGCTGTAATAACGCGCCCCTCAACTGTAAAATATTCTGAAATGTTGCCGCTAAATAAAATTAACAGCACTTTTATAGTGCAAAATCTTGGTCATGACCGCGCTTTTGACAAGCTGATACTCACAAAGTTTTTGGGTATAAACAATTTAACGTACATTTAACGCAAATTATTCATTAACTTTTTTGGTGTGCCCAATCGTAATGATCTAATCTAAAACAACGTGCAACAGACACTGCTTTTAAATAATATTTATTTGTTAAGCAGTTTTTCTGTATCCTTATCATAAAATAATAGCCTGTCTAAAGCAAACCCTATTTTTACTTGGCTGTTGGGTTCAATCCTTGCAAGCCCCGTATACTGGACCATTATGTCTGTGCCTCCTATTTTAACTTCAAGATACGTAACCGAGCCAAGCGGTTCCACTGTGGATATGATGCCGGTTATTCCCTCCGTGGAAATCACTACGTGTTCAGGTCTGACGCCCATAATAACCTCTGCTTCACTATCAAATTTCATGCCCTTCAGATCCAGGGCCATGTCCGCCGCCGCGAACTTCCATGCATTACCATCTTTCACGATTTTGCCGGGAACCATATTCATAGCTGGTGAACCCACAAATCCAGCTGTAAATGTATCCGATGGCTTCATGTAGAGCTCATACGGATCTGCAACCTGCTTTATGGTGCCCCTGTTCAATACTGCGATTTTAGTGGCCATAGCCATTGCCTCAGACTGGTCATGCGTAACAAATATTGTTGTAACTCCAAGTTCCTTCTGTAGGCTCTTCAAGAACGTCCTGGCTTCTACTCTCAATTTTGCATCCAGATTGCTTAGAGGTTCATCCAGAAGGAAAATTGATGGATTTCTGACAAGGGCCCTTGCAAGGGCAACTCTCTGTTGCTGGCCGCCGCTTAGCTGCCTCGGCTTCTTTTCAAGCAGTTCCTCTATGTGCAGTATGCCTGATATTTCTTTTACGCGCTGAGCTATTTTGTCCTTGCTGAATCCCCTCACCTTTAGTGGCAACGCTATGTTATCGTATACGCTAAAATGCGGGTACAGAGCATAATTTTGGAATACCATAGCAACATCCCTGTCTTTTGGCTGCACTCCATTGACTTTTTTCCCGCCTATGTATATCGAACCATCTGTTATGTCCTCTAGTCCTGCTATGAGCCTTAGCAGGGTACTCTTGCCAGAACCGGATGGCCCAAGAAGAACAAAAAATTCCCTGGAATCAATTTTCAGGTTTATGTGATCCAGCACTAAATTATTGCCGAATTTTTTTGTGAGGTTTTCAATCACTACTTCAGACATTATTCCTTTACAGCCCCCATTGTCCAGCCCTTTACTAGGTACTTTTGAGCATAAATCCCTATTATAATAGTGGGTATTATTACAATTACGCCTGCCGCTGCAAGTCCACCCCAGGCAAAGCTCTTTTCTATTACTATAAAGTCAGAAAGAAATAGCGGAACCGTCTGCGCCCCGGTTGGAAATGGCGTATAAGTTAGTACCAAAGCGTATAGAAATTCGTTCCAGGAATTTATGAAATTTAATATAATTGATACCATAATTCCTGGCATAATCATGGGCATGGCTATTTTATAAAATATTTTATAAGCTGACAACCCATCTATGCTGGCTGCTTCTTCAACGCTTCTTGGAAGGTCGCTGAAAAATCCCATAAGCAACCATGTGGAAAGGGGGGCAGTAAAACTCAGGTATACAAGAGTCAGACCCCACCACGTATTTATCAAATTCACCTTTATTATAATTATATAGAACGGAATTATAAGCGCTGCTTCTGGAATCATCATCATAAGCAATACTGTTCTGCCAAGCCACACGTTCTTAAGGTAACGGGTTAACGCGTAGGCCGCTGGAGCCCCAATCAAAAATGTGCCTATCAACGCTGATAGTAATGCTATTACAGCGCTATTTAAAAGCCATGGGAAACTGCCAAAAGCAGTCTGGCTCACTGCTCCAAATGTCTGCCCCGGAGTGTAAAAGTTGCTTAAAGTTATTTTGACGGGAAAAAATATCGGTACCGTGGTAAATATTTCAGAGTTTACCTTTAATGCAGTTATAATTGTCCAGTATATTGGAAACAGTGAAATTAATGAAAATATTATCAACAGCAAAAGAAGCAAAATATTCAGCTTTTTCATCATTCATCACCTGCATTTTCACGTTTTAAGCCCAAATACCTTTCTACAGAAGTGAGTTTTAGCATTGCATAGACAAAGGCCCCAATTATAAATATGAATAGTAAAGAAAGTGCGGCAGCATAATGCAGGTTAAAATATGCAAATGCAACTTTATATATATAAAAGCTGAGTATATACGTTGAGAAGCCGGGTCCTCCGTTTGTTAAAACATATACCAGCGTAAAGCCCTGCAGAATTCCAATTGAGTTGAGGAGAAATGCGACAACCAATATTGGAGTTATTGATGGCATTGTTATATACCTGAATGTCTGCAGCCTGTTCATGCCGTCAATTGATGCTGCTTCATAATACTGTTTTGGCACCGCCTGCAATCCGGCGTAAATTATCAAAAATACAAACGGGATGTATTCCCATCCATTTGCAACTATTATAGTTGGCATTGCAAGATTCAAGCTGCCCAACCAGTTAATAGGTGTCCTTAAGATATAATCTATGGGACCATAGGTCGGATTGAATATGAGCAACCATATCAGCGCAATAACAATTGGCGAAATTGTTAACGGAATGTACAAAATCATCCTAAAAGTATTTTTTAACCTGCCGGTATAACTATTAAGCACTATTGCCGCTAAGAATCCGCCGGAAAACTGTACTGCCACAGATCCTATAAAATAATACAGCGTATTGTAAAGCGAAGAGTAAAGAATAGGATCCTTTGACATATAAACAAAGTTGCTCAGTGAAAAAGATCCAGCGGTATTAGTAAATGCATATCTAAAAAGCAGAAAAATCGGATAAATAAAAAAAATCAAAAAATAAATTAATAGCGGTGAAGCAAGTATCAAGCCTATTTTTGTTGCCTGTTTTCTGTTCATTTTAACCCGAGTATATAGGGATTCCCTGGGACTCCGCGTATGATGTAATTGAACTTGCTGCCTGTGCCGGTGATACCTTCATTGTTGAGACCTGAGGTATTTCACCCTGAAGGTAAGACAGCACTGGCGGCCAACTTGCAAGGTTTGGTTCCCCTTGAACCGCGTTACCCAGATAGCTCTCCATAGCGTTTAGATCTGAGACTGGAAATATACCGTGTTGTACTCCGTATGAAAACATTGAATATCTGAAGGGCAACAGATCATCAAGCGTCATGTAATATACTGACTGGTTCTGACTTGTTGCGAATTCCAAGAATGATACAGCAAGCGGCAAATTCTTAGAGTATTTGAAAATGCCATATGCAACGCCGCCCAGATTGCTAACTCCGCCTGGAAATGCCTTGGCTACTGCCCACTGCCCCGCAATTGAAGAGTTTTGCAATGACAACATAGCCGGTGTCCAGTAAATCATCATTGGAGCTACGCCCGAGGCAAACGTCTCTGGCGTGGTCAGGAATCCACTGTTAAATTTGTTTGCGCTGTCGTTTTCCAGAGCTGCAAAGTAATTAAGGTCCTGTATAAAAATTGGAGTGTTGGTAAGCAACTGCCCGCTGCTGCTGTACAGCTCACCGTACGGTGCAGTTACAGGGCCATATACAGAACTCATATTGACTCTTGCGGCTGCAAACAGCGCTGTAAAGCTTTCTGTCATATCGTCAGCAACCGCGTCATTCATCATTACTATTCCATACTTGCTGCCGTGCTTGCCGTTAAAGAAGCTTGCAACATCAACTAGCTGCTTTAATGTAAGAGTTGTGTTAGCAGGATTGGGCAGGTTATATCCGTATTGCTGTTTGAATAGCATTTGGTTTGTGGTATTGGTAAAGTAGGACGGCATGTAATAGAACATCATTACATCTCCCAGATAAGGTATTGCATAATAGGTGCTTCCAAACTTAAACTGATTAATCATTGAAGGCAATATGTCTGAGAAATTATAGGATGCAGGGAAGTAAGCTGGGTTATTTATGTATGGGGTCAAATTTAATAGGTATGGTTGAAGACTTCCTAACCAGCCTATGTTCGGGAAGTAAACTATGTCATATGCATCTTGATTTTCGCTGAAGGCTGTCATATAATCTGTCAAAGCATTTCCAAATGATATTGAAATGATGTTTACGGTTACGCCTGGATGCAGCTGCTCAAAGTTTTTGGCTATCTGGGCTAGCGCCACATTGTTTTCTCCGCTCTGGGCAACCACCGTTATCGAACCAGAAAGTACCGGACTGACAGGTTTTTTGGGAACCGTGGTAAGATAGTATTCATATGATCCAATCGCAGCAATTATAATGACGATGACAACGATAATTGCAGTTATGGTTCTACTAATTCCACCATATTTTTTTCGTACCATCACTATTATAAGTAGCATTTTAATATAAAAGCTTTTCGAATTAGAAATAGATTTGCCAGATTTCTACCTCATTTATATTATGTATATCGAAATTTTGATTTTTTTTAGCCGTTATCCAATAAAATTTTAATGCATTAGCGTTTAAATGCAACTGTATTTAGGGTTTCTTGGAAATCTATTTGCCGAGCCGGTCACTGGTTTATCACATCGCCAGATTCAAGTATCTGCGCGACTTCAGGCCTGAGTATTTCCAATGGAAGCTGCTTTCCCTCAACCAACAGCTTTCTGATCTTTGTCTGGCTGGTGTCAACGTGATATTCAGGCCCATGAGGGCAGACTTTTGAGGAAACCATCATGCCGCACTTTGTGCAGTAAAACACTTCATCATACTTTACTGGTTTTACCCCTACGTCATACCTGTCAAAGATCCTTTGGCCGTCATATGGATCATAATAGCTGCCTACGCCTGCCTGGTCCCTCCCTACAATATAATGGGAGCAACCGTAATTTCTCCTCATTATAGCATATAGCAGGACAGCCTTCGGGCCGGCATACCTCATTGCTATTGAAAGCGACCCCAGCAACACCCTGTCCTCTCTGTAATAATTTTTCACAAAAACTTCGTAGGCTTTCATTATTATTTCTGGTTTATAATCTCCTTTCTTAAGTTTCCCGATAACTGGCTGTATAAATAATCCATCAATATCGTCCCTTTCCAATGTCATTCTCTGGATGAACTCATGCGCCATGTGAGGCGGATTCCTTGCCTGATAAGCTGCAACGTTTTTCCAGCCGTTCTTTTCGAATATCCGCCTTGTATCTTTGGGAGTATATTCGTACTGAGCTGCAGGTACACTCAATCTCTTTAACAAACTTACTTTTCCTGAAATCGCCACTTCCCCCCATTTCTGCAGGTCAAGCACATTTGGATGAGCAATATCCCTTGTGCCATAGGCCTTTTCCGCAAATCTGCCCTTATCAATTTTGTATTTTTCTTCAATCTTCATCAGGGCAAATGGCTGGCCATCAAGTCCGTTCAAAAAGAACTCATCTCCGGCATCAAGCTCGCTGCTTTCTGGAGGTGTGAGAACTATTGGTATAGGCCAAGTCAAACCGTTTGAGAGCTGGTTTTTTTCGAGAACCTGATTATAATCATCGCTGCCCATGAATCCCTCAATTGGCGAGAAAGCGCCAATCGCGATCTTTTCAGCGTCGTACACCTGTTCTAAAACAGTGCTAACGCGCGGCAGATTTTCGCTCAGAACGCGCGATGCTTCGTTTTCGCTCATTATGTTTTCCACAAGTTTACCCCCATATGGTTCAGGTATCATTTTATTCCACCAGATTTATCATGCTTTTTTTGTTTAAAGACCAACTGCCTTTATATGGGTCGTACCGCGAATTAACGAATACATGCCAGTTTTTATCGTCAAGTGCTGGAAAATCTGATCTGTAATAATAGCCTGGCCACCTTGTCTCTTCCCTGTAAAGCGTATGCCTTATTACCGCTTCTGCAGTCCAGACCCGGTGATCCAGTTCCCATGCCCGTTGCAACTGATGGAGATTTTCTGCTGCCAGCTTTGGAAGGTCCTCCCTGAGCATCCCAAGGAGCTCAATTCCCCTGTTCAAGAGCACTGAATTTGTTGTGTAAAACTGCCCCCAGCCACCGCAGTATTCATCCATTATTTTTTCCAACCTTAAAACGCCCTGATTAGGATAAAGGTATGCTGGTGAAACGCTACCCCTAACTATTACATTCTTGTATATTTCATATGTTTCAAGCGGCCTGAACACTTCCCCCTTTAACTCCTTTATATATTGGTCATCCAGGTGCGGCGCAAAATCGCTGTGGTCCTGAATATACTTTACCGCAGCCTTGGCTGCAATTCTACCTTCGGTGAATGAACCCGAGGAAAACTTGTGCGCTGAAGCACCAACTGTATCTCCTGCACCGAAAAGTCCCTCGATGGTCGTCATCCTGTTATATCCCCAGAAGTATTCCTTGGGCGACAGGTCCTCAGGGCCACTTACCCAAGCCCCGGCGCATGTAGCATGGGAACCCATCACATAGGGCTCCGATGCCTGTAATTCAGCTGGTCTGTCCTTAGGGTCTATATTCTGGGATGCCCACACGATTGATTGACTTACGGTCATGTCTAGGAAGTCTTCCCACCCTTCCTTTTCCTTTTCTTCAGTGTTAAGCACTTCTTCAGTGTGCATAAGTATTGGCCCCTTTCCGGCCTTGACCTCCCTCAGCATTGAGTCATTTCTCAGGCACGTCGGAAAAGGCTTGGAGTCCACGTAGTTTCCATAAAGCTTCCTTTGCTCTTCAACATATTTTCTTTCATATTCTTCCCCATATGCGTTCTTGGCAACTGCTTTTAATGCAAGGAACCAAGCCCCAACCGGACCATAACCGTCCTTGAACCTGGTTACGACAAGCCTGTTTTCCATCTGAGTCATCTCGGCTCCAGCCTTTATCAGCAGGGCGTAGGCCGATCCATTGCTCCATGGTGAATACCAGGTTCTGCCAGCCCCCTCACCCACAGACCTTGGCCTGAATATGTGCGTTGCACCGCCAGATGCCACTATTGCCGCTTTGGCCCGGAAAACGTAAAATGTTCCGTCCCTTACGCTGAACCCAGCGGCTCCAGCTATCCTGTTTGGATGATCCCTGTCCATAAGGAGGTGTGTTATCATTACCCGGTTGTATATTTCCGTAGCTGATTTCTGCGCCGCCTCCGCAACTATTGGCTTGAACGACTCGCCGTGAATAAGCACCTGCCACCGGCCTTCCCTCTTATAGTGCCCCGTACTTTCATCCTTTATTATTGGAAGCCCCCATTCCTCAAACAGATGAACTGTTGAATCGACGTGCCTTGCAATATCGTAAAGCAGGTCCTCCCTTATTACACCCATCAGGTCATTTCTAGCATACTTTACAAAATCCTCAGGCTTGTTTTCATTCCACTTGAGACCAAGGAATAAGTTTATCGCTGAAAGACCCATAGCAACTGCGCCGCTGCGCTCTATGTTTGCTTTTTCAACCAGCACGATCTTAAGCTTCTTTCCCCAGTACCTTGCTTCATAAGCTGCACCGCAGCCGGCCATTCCACCCCCAATTATCAGGACATCACTATCCACGTACCTTGTTGATTTGCCCGACCTAGTGATCATTGCAATTTACCCCTTAAAACCGGAATTTCAACTGCGCCTATTATTTCGGGCTCATGCGACAGCAACTGATCGTCGATCTGCGCCCTGATTTCAAGCTCAGCTGGCGACTTGATGGAGCCAAACTTTGTTGTTCTTATTGGGAAGGTGAACTCTTTTGTTTGCCCGTTTCTGTATTTAATCTTCCACGAAATTTTGCCTTCGTCAGGCTTTCTAGCAACCGTAACCGAATGACCAAGCGGGGAAATGTCCGCATATCCCCGCATGTCAACTGCATTTTGAGGACATGCCTTTACGCATGAATAGCATTCCCAGCAATAGTCTGGTTCCATGTTATATGCTCTCCTCATCGTTTTGTCTATGTGCAGTATGTCGCTGGGACATATGTCCACGCACTGACCGCACCCATCGCACGATGCAACGTATATAAAACTTGGCAATTTTAATCACCTGGTAACCTTGATTCTACCCTTCCCATTTCCATTTTATCCTGTATTATGAGGCCAGCCTTGTAGAACATGTGTGGAAATTTAGTCCATGGAACCAAGGCAAAAAGAAGCGTTACTGAGCACAAAAACGATGCCAACAGCGCTTCAGAGATGATAACGGAGCCGCTCATTATAGCTGCCTCCAAGGCTATCCCCAAAATTGCATATACAATTACGTTAACCACAAACATATCCGCTTTTCTCAGTTTGTATACCGGATCTCCATCTACCCTGACATTCGCCCTCTGAGGCATAAACCACAAAGCGCCAGCGATCACCATGATCCATGCTGTTAGCAGAAGCGCTTGCAATGGATTATATATGGACAGGACTGCTGCAAAATGAGCAAAATAAACTTCTACAAAGAGAACGACTATAGAAATGATAAAACCCCACATCATTAAAATGTGAGATGCCCTTCTCTGTATACTGCATTTTGCAAATTGGGCTGAAGTTGAGATATCAACAAATATTGCATTTAGTGCAGCTCCAATGTAAAAGCCGCCTGAGTTACGCTCTTTTCTATCTCTTATTGTATATTCAAGCTTTTTGCCGCCTATAAAATCATACGACATGCCTGCTATAACAAGCAGCAACATTGCAATGCCGAAAATTTGCATATAAAGTGCCGGCATAATTGAAAATAGATTGACTGCCATTTATCTCCCACCCTCAGGCTTTCCATTATTGTATTATTTACGCTTAACCTCGGAATTTGGCTCTGGACAGGCTGCAAACTAAAAGCGTTTGTGGTTGGCTTTAGGTAATATATGCAATATCCTGTCCGTTGCTGCACAGATAGTACAATGCAATAGATTCACTATGATGCCACAGATAGATTTAATTTAGCTATTACGCAAGTTCTGCTGGGGAGAAGTGTGCCGGTAGTTCAGTTGACACGTAAGAGGCTTGAACAGCTTTATCCTGAGAGGAAATATGATGATATAGTTTCTATGCTGCCCTATCTTGGGCTTGATATCGAAAGCCTGACTAAGGAGTACGTCAAAGTTGAATATTCGCCCAATAGGCCAGATTTCTCAACCGACATAGGTATAATCCGGGGGCTAAAGGGACTTTTCGGGGACGAGCTTGGCATCAAGCGCAGGGGCTTCGCTTCAGGAAAAATTGAAATAAATGTTGACAACAGCCTCAGCTCTATAAGGCCATATATAGCAGGTTTCTTGGCTCTTGGACTGACCCTAGATGAAGATTCAATTAAACAGATCATATCCATGCAGGAAGACCTGCATCACGGTATAGGAAGGGATAGAAAAAAGGTCGCGATTGGGTTTCATGATCTTTCGGTGATGATTCCACCAATATCATATACTACTGTTGATCATGATTTTTCCTTTGTACCATTAAATGGCGTTGCACCAATGAAGGTAAAGGAAATTCTTACAAAAACAGAGCAAGGGCTAAAGTATGGTTCCCTTGTGAATGGTGCAAGGTTTCCTTTATTGATGGACAGCAATGGCACTGTCCTTTCATTGCCACCCATAATAAATGGGAACGCTACAAAGATCAGTGAAAACACCAAAAACCTTTTTGTCGACATAACTGGAACTGACAATATAGCAGTAAAACTGTCTGCTTCAATAATAGCTGAAACGCTATGGGATATGGGCGCAAGCATAGTCAGGGGAACCGTTAATTTACAAGGGCAAAAACTATATTACCCCGAAATAAGCCTAAACGAGGTAAAAATAGATAGAAAACAAATAGACCAGTTGCTTGGAATCAATATCCCGCAGGATCAGTTACTGCTTTCATTGCTAAAAAGCAGGCTGGAGCCTGCCCTGGATAATGATCAGATAAAGGTGAACATCCCACACTATAGGGGTGACATAATGCATCCGGTGGATCTAGTTGAAGAGGTCATGATAGGTTTTGGCCTTTTTAACATTAAACCCGATGCTCAGTTTTACTTTAATGCAACCCACAGTAACTACAGGACTGCTAGAAATACAATCATCAGGCAGGTTCTGGTTGGGCTTGGGTTCAGCGAGGCTGTCAGCCCCGTTCTGACATCTGAAACTTTACTTACAGAATCTATTAAAAGAGATGCAAGGGTTTATTCTGTAAGCTTTTCAAAGAGCCTTGAACACAATGCAATAAGGGATATGCTTTTGCCCGGCTGCATTAAAACGGTATCTGTTAACCAGCAGGAACCAGCACCTCACAGATTTTTCGAAATTGGCGACGTGATAATTGCAGGCGATGTCCCCCAACAAATGGAAAGGCTGTGTATTGTGGAAGAAGGGCAGGGCATCACTATGACATCTGCCAAATCATATATCGAAGCAATTAACAGCATTATATTTAAACAAAAATTAGAATATACAAACTCAGAAAGGCCATATTCTCTAAGAGCGGCCACGATCACATCAAATGGCAAAACAGTTGGAGAAATAGGGGAAGTGCATCCAGACGTCCTGGCAGCTTTTAAGATAAAAAACCCAGTAATATACAGCGAGCTTTATCTCTAAATGATCTTTTGCGTTTTTAGCAGGAACGGTAAGCTGCATTTAAGTGGGTTGCTGTACGGCTGGAAGCATTAGACTTAAGTTTGCTAGTTATTCTGATGTTAATCTGTCACAGCGCCGAGGCCCAGGGTTTTATTTTAACTACCAATAAACATTTAAATGCATACCATTGCAAGTCTTTATGTGGTTTAACATGGAAGTTTCTTTAATAAAAAAGGATGAACGGTCATTAGAGCTTTTAATAAAAGATATAGACATTTCCTTGATGTATTTGCTCCAGCTTAATCTTTTAAATGATAAAAGGGTTAAGAATATTTCCGTAAAAAAGGGCCACCCCCTTAACAGAGAGGCTTATATCTACCTTCTGACAGACGGGTCTGATCCCAAAATCGTTATGAATGATGGGTTAAACGGGGCCGCTGAAATAACAAAAAGCTTAAAAAATGAGCTAGAAAAGGCATTATCCTGACCTAAAGTGCCAAAGTTTTGCCCAAAAGATGGAAGTTTGATGAAGCTAAAAAGCATCAAGCAGGGATCTGCCGTGCAACTGATTTATATGTGCCCTACGTGCGATTATACCGAAAAATACAAGAATGATAAAGTTCTGGAAGAAAAGGCATCCGGAGATGATAATACATTAAAAGTTATAGGGGATAATGTAGATGTTAGCACACTTCCCACCGTAAATGTTGTTTGCCCTAAATGCGGTAACACTAAGGCGTACTGGTGGCTTGTACAGACAAGAAGTGCAGATGAGCCCCCTACTCAATTTTATCGTTGTACAAAATGCGGTCACACTTGGAGAGTCTACGCTTAATTACGCCTAATATTTTATTTTGAATTAAACAGCAGGGACAATAATGTTTTTTATAGCGCTATAATACAGATCCTCAGAAAATTCCACCGATAAATTTGCTTTGATATCTTTGTCGCAAGTAAAATTTGCCAATCCCCTAACTAAAACAATAGGCGTGGATTCTCCGGATTCGCCCATTACTAGCTGCGCGGTCGTTGCAAGCTGATCAGCTACAGCTCTCCTTGTTACTTTAAGTGGTTTCCCAAAAAGGTCCGTTTTGCCGCGCTCGTCTAAAATTGCCTTTATGCCACTGTAGCCTATTGCTATCCCCACAGTTCCTTTCCTTACAGGATAAATTCTGCTGTCTGTTATTATGACCCCTATGTTTACACCAAAATCTGCTAAAACATTTAGTCTGACGGATAGTGCAGAAGCGTTTGGATCTTCTGGATATAGCACTATACTGCCTTCTTGAACGTTTGATTTATCAATGCCAGCATTTGGCTGCAGTAACCCACTGCTTTCTGCCATAAATATACCAGAAAATGCGTGGTATACCTTTTCACTTTCCCTAACGACAGCTTCTGCCAACTTTGGACTGCCGCCGTTCAACTCTGCAAGCTTTATTGCGTCTTTCATTGGTTTTATTTTGCTTAGGGAATACGTTCTTCCCTCAGACATTGCTACATATTTCCCTGATAATAGCAGTATGTCACCTTCCTCAGGTTTTTTACCTATTTTTTTATAAAATTTTTTAATTTGGCTAATTAGGTCAAAGCTTTCCGCTTGCCTTTCCAATTTACACCAGTGAACGCTGAATTCATTATTATGCATTTAAATCAAAACCATTTATGCATCGCCATAATTAAATTTAATTGAGGACACCATATAGCATTTCCTGCACTAAATTCAGGAAAGTGCTGTAGGTTGCAACTTTGCCTATGGAATTTGCGAGCTCGACAACAGCCTCAGTGATTTTTACAATAAACCTTATATTTTTAACATTAAGTAAACGATTTATGGTATCAGAGAACCCGGAAAACGACAGCTCGTTCATGGGCATGGTAGGCTCGTTTGAGAAGATGATAAACAACCCGTTCATAAGGAGCGTCCTGAAGAGCTCCACCCAGTACTGTGAGGCAGACGGGGGAAACAGGCTGGAGGTTGCGCTTGAGCTTTACACCGGGAAGAGGAAGCACGCCTGCGTGAAGTGCAGGTTCACGGAGAAGGTCGTGTCGTTTGTCATGAAGAGGGCCGGGCAGACGTTCGGGATAACGGACGAGAAGATGCAGAAATCGCTGCAGAGCGCGTACTGGAGGAAGGGCGTTGCCACTACTGTAAAGGGGCTTGCGCTGTTTGGCGTGAGGAGGCCTTTTGTGCCTGGCGCGCCGTACCAGATCGTATGGAACATAACGAAGGCGTGCAACTTTAACTGCCTGCACTGTTATGAAAATGCCGGCAGGAAGGATCCGGACGAGGCAACGCCTGAGATGATTATGCAGGGCATCGAGAAGCTTGCCAGGGCGGGGGTCACGTCGATAGCATTCTCCGGGGGTGAGCCGACCCTGCTGCCGAACATGACCGACTACATACGCAGAGTAAGCGAGCTTGGCATGTACCCGGCAATGGCAAGCAACGGCTGGGTGCTTTCTAACGAGAAGATTGCCAGGAAGTACAGGGAAGCTGGGCTGCAGTTTGTCCAGATAAGCCTGGACGGCCCGACGCCCGAGGTGCATGACTCGTTCAGGAGGGTAAACGGCGCGTGGGAGAGGGCAGTAAGGGCAATAAGGAACTGCGTCAACCTTGGCATGTTCGTAGAGGTGTCCACCACTGTGACAAAGTACAACATAAACGACGTGCCGAAGATGATCGAGCTGTCCAGGAGCCTCGGAGCCAGGTGGCTCATGGCGTACAACTTCATACCGACTGGGAGGGGAAGGGAAATAGTGATGGAGGACCTGGAGCCGAAGGAGAGGTTCGACCTGCTGTCGATGCTGTACGAAAACACGAGCAAGGGCGGGCTGGAGCTGCTTTCAACAGCGCCCCAGTACGCGATGGTCGCGCAGGTTGTGGAAACTCAGAAGAATCTGGGCAAAAATGTGATACCTACCCACTTCCAGAACCCGCAGTACACAAACCCGAAGCTGCAGCAGCTTGCGGACTTCATAGGCGGCTGCGGCGCCGGAAGGTTCTACATGAGCGTCGAGCCCAACGGGGACATCTACCCATGCGTTTTCTTCCCCCACGAGGAGGAGGTTAAGGTTGGCAACCTTTACAGGGACGATTTCGACAAGCTGTGGATTAAAAGCCAGCTGCTGAAGGACCTGAGGAACAAGGACGACCTGGAGGGGGCCTGCGGAACGTGCTCTTACAAATACACCTGCGGCGGCTGCAGGGCCAGGGCGTACAACTACTACCACGACATAAAGGCGCCGGACCCCGGGTGCATATACAACGAAAAGGAGTGGAACAAGCTGAAGATGGAGCTGATGGTAAAAAACGGCGCCGAGGAGCTGCCCTCTGGGGGGCTTTCCATCAAGCTGCAGTAAAAATCAGGTAGCGCCAATAAATTTAATTAACCATTCAAATGTTGTAAAATATAATTTGAATACTGATGATTTGCAGCTGCCTTATTCTGTAAAGAGCAGGTTAAAGGAGTTTGGATACAATGATCTCTGGCCGCCACAGGAAGAAGCGGTAAGGGCTGGCATACTTGATGGTGCAAATGCACTGATATCCACTCCAACAGCAAGCGGAAAAACACTCACCGCTATGATTGCAGTGAGCAAAGTCATAATAGAAACAGGGTTGAAGGCAGTTTATATTTCTCCCCTGAGGGCTCTTGCGGGGGAAAAATATTTTGAGTTCAAGAACTTTTTCTCAGGAATTACAAAGTCTGATGGCGGGGAAATCCGGGTGTGCATTAGCACCGGCGATTATGACGTTAACCCTTCATATCTTTCCAGCTGTGATCTGATAATTACTACCAATGAACGATTTGACTCCATAATGCGGCACAGGGTTAAGTGGCTTGAACGTGTCGGGCTTTTTATATTTGATGAAATACATCTCTTAAGCGATGAAAGCAGAGGCGCTACGCTTGAATTCGTTTTAACAGAAAGCATTGCCAAGTATTCTGGCTCACAGTTTATTGCTCTTTCTGCTACAGTCAGCAATTGCGAAGAAATAGCTGGATGGCTGGGCTTCAAGAGTGTAAGCATTGACTGGAGACCTGTTAAATTAACTGAGGGTGTGGCATATGATGAAAAAATAACCAAATATGACGGTTCGCAGGAAAGTATAGAAGGCCGTGGAGCCCTGCTTGACAACATCGTAAATAGGGAGCTGGAAAATGGGCATCAAGTTCTGGTATTTGCAGAAACAAGGAAGAAGGCCGTGGAGCTGGCAAAAAGGCTTTCAAATATAAGCAAAAGCCATTCTGGAATAATTAGCGTCAAATATCCTGAAGAAGAGGAAGAAACGTCAATTTCAAGAATATTACAATCATTGATATCTGTAGGCACAGCCTTCCATCATGCAGGAATACCAACCGAGTACCGTGCTCTAATAGAAAAACTCTTTATTGATGGCAAGCTGAAGATAATATGCAGCACCCCAACGCTTGCGGCTGGAGTAAATTTGCCGGCTCACACGGTAATAGTAAATTCTGTTTACAGATACAATGGCTCGCGCATGGAGCCCATAAAGATTATGGAATACAAGCAGATGGCCGGCAGAGCTGGCAGGCCCAAGTTTGATGAGTCAGGCGAATGCATAGTCATTGCCAACAGCGAACAGCAGGCTTCATGGATAATGGACAATTATATCAGGGGATACCCGGAACCGATCAGTTCAAAATTGAATTTGAAGAGCACTGAATTGCTTACACTGGCTCATATCTCAATATCAAGGCTGTCCTCTGAACGTGAAATCGATGCTTTCTTCAACAGAACGCTGTTTGCCAAACAATTTGGCAATGTGGATGTTCGTGAATCGCTTGACTACCTAAAAGATGCTGGGTTCATAAGGAAACTAAAAAATGGAAAGTATGAGACGACCGCGATCGGCAGATTAGTGGGCGAGCTATATATATCGCCCTCCACAGCCAAAGAGTTTATCAAAAACATCGTTCATATAAAAAACGAAGTGGACCTAACGATGCCCCTTATATGCCTTGCATCAACATCTGAAGACATAGACCCGAAACTTTCCTTGAATTCCAGCGATCAAGCAGAAATAAATTCTATTTTAGAACTAGAACCAAGGCTACTAAGATATGTAAGCCAAGATACTTATGCAAGAAGCCTTCTTGGGTTATATGCGTGGGTCAATGAGTTTTCTGAGCAGGAAATATTGGACAGGTATAGGATTGACCCGGGTGACCTGTTCAGGTTAACCGACTCCGCCGAATGGTTAATGCACTCATATCTTCAGCTTGGGCATATGATGGGGTTAAGCGCCAGTAAATTCGAAACGGCCATTTACAGAATAAAGTATGGCGTAAAAGAAGAGCTGATCGACCTCGTCAAGGTTGAAAAAGTTGGAAGAAAAAGGAGCAGGGCGCTTTATAATGCCGGAATAAAAAATCTTGATGCGCTTGCTGCTGCAAATCCCCAAAATATATCACAAATAAGAAGCATAGGTCCTGGCCTAGCGACAAAAATAGTTATGGGGGCTAGAAAACTGGTTGCCAAGAGAGTCTGAGGATAAATTCATCATATCCAGGCTTTATGGAGGACCCACCACACTAGTGCATTTAATAGATGAAATTACTTTCGATGAACTTCAGGAGGCTTTGCGTTTGGAAAAAGGGCAGTTTGCAATCAAAGCAGCCAGCAAAGATGCTTGCATATATGCTACTGACCCCACCCAAGCCTTTGGCTTTTCATTGCTAGGTATCCAATCAATGCCGCGGTTTAAAGGCGGTTCCATGATTGTTTACAGCAAAAATAGAATCGCCTTTAATCAATTAGATAAATTTGTTCCACTGCCCAGCCGCGGTCTTGGGCATCTGCTTGCTGAACTTTCTTCGTTTATCGGCAGCATAAATGGAAGGATTGCTGTGGCGTTTTCAGGCGGCCTTGACAGTTCACTTATCTCCTGGCTACTCAGAAAAAAAGACCCTGTGCTGATAACGGTTGGTACAGAAACTAGCTACGATGTGGTCAGAGCAAAAAAGAGCGCCAGCTTACTAGGGCTTGACCATGAGGTTGTATTTCCTGAACCTGTGGTGGATACCGTCAGAGCTGTATCCCCATTTTCAAGAACCGTGATGGATTATTCGCTTGCAACCGGCTTTGCAATTGCATCAAAAAAAGCCAGGGAGCTAGGAGCAGAATGGCTAGTAACCGGACAAATGGCGGACGAACTTTTTGGGGGTTACTCAAGATACAGAAATGTCAGCAAAGATAGGCTCGCCTCTGTTTTATTGGAGGACTTCCTCAACGCTAATTTTCAAAGGGATGCGCTGGCAATTCTCTCCGGGGGCACGGTTCCCGTATTTCCCTATGCTTCCAGACCATTTGCAAATCTTGCGCTTGGGCTGCCTCCAGATTACAGGATTGATAAAAGTGGTCTTAGGGCAATGGCCTCAATGGCTGGGTTGCCTGAAGAACTCATAAAATCTAAAAAAAAGGCATTTCAGTACGGCAGTGGAATTCAAAAAATTGTTGATAAAAAATTAAATGAATTGTTTACAGATACTTAGACAGCCTCTTATCGGCGTCGTCCCAATTAACCAGATTCCACCAAGCATCAAGATATGCGTTTCTGTTGTTCTTGTACTGAAGGTAATATGCGTGTTCGAACTCATCAACTATTAAAACAATTGGCAGTTCTGCAAAGTGGTTGTTAAAGTGGTTCTCTATTGTCATAAGCATCAGGTTCTTTGATTCAGTGTCATAATACAGCGCAGTCCACCCTGTTCCAGGCAAAGATTTTTGCGCTTCAGTAAATATTACTTTGAACTTATCGAACCCACCATATTGTGAGTTTATCAGATCTGCCAGCTTTCCGCCTGGCTTTCCGCCCCCCTTTCCAGCTGGTGCCATATTATACCAGTAAATTGAATGCAACTTATGACCGTTGGTGTTGAATGTTAGATTCTTGAGAACGCCCTGCATATCATATCCTGCGGCCTCACCTTTGAGTATTTTTTCAAGTTTATCCATTGTTGTATTTGCTCCATTTACATATCCCTTATGATGGCCGTTATAATGAACATCTATTATGCCCGAGCTTATGTATGGTTCAAGTGCATCAACCTTGTATGGCAATGGTGGAAGTTCATATTTTTTAAAAGAAACTTCGCTTGTCATTTGCTAATATAGTTAAAATATTGATATATAATCATTGTGCTGTTTTTTAAATATAAATCAAACGCATTAACTTGGAATTTTAAATTTTTAAAAAAATATTCATAGTTATTATGTTTAATTTCAATTTTTTTGCAATAGCTGTATCAATTGGAGCTGCTTTTGGAAATCCTGAACCTTAAATATTTGTCATTTACCGAAAAGCTTGGGGGGTGAGCTATTCTTGTATTTGCTCCGCACTTGGGGCAAACATCAAATATGGTGTACCTCCCGCATTTCTGGCATTTTTTAATATATTTAGCCAAATTTATTCCGCAACCCGGAAATTCCCTTTGCCATCAATATTTTTCTCTATCCCAAGGAATATTTTTTTTAGATTCTTTTCTGCTTCCTTATAGTTATTTGCATAGCAGGTTATTCTATACTTGGGTGCGCTTATATACTGTATCTCCACTCTGCTGTCCGAGTTCTCTTTGGCCTTTGTAAGCACCTTTTTTACAACCTCAATCCCTTCCGGTTGCTGGCTATAAATTTCAAATACCTTTGAAACTTTTACCGTGGGTTGCTTTATCCTCTCCGCCGATAGCTTGCACAGCGTTTCTGCGAATTGCTGGTCTATGCCCAGATCAACAATAAGCTCTGGACCCTCTTTTACAATTCGTTCGAGCCCGTTATAAAGCCCATCAAATTTTTCAGCTATTAACTTTGTTTCCTTTTCTGCGCTTTTCCTTCCAAGCTTTTGTGCGGCGATGTTTATTACACTTTCAGCCCACTTGGATTTCTTTAATTCGATTAGCTTTATCCTTTGCTCCTCCTGTGTCAGCTGCTTTAGCGAAACATCTACATCAAACTTTGACCTGTCAACCTTGACAACCTTTACAACAATTTTCTGCTTGGGTTTAAGCGCTCTGTCTATGTTTTTTACCATGCTTCTTAAAATCTCGTTTTCTGGGAGGAACGCCTTCAGCCCGCCGTATTCATCAAGCGTAACCCACGCACCCGAAGATGAGACGTCCTCTATCGTTGCTAAAATTACTTCGCCTATTTCTGGAAACGCCTGAACGCTCATCAATCTAGCCTTTTAATTATCTCGCCATATATCTTTGCTTTGCCGCCGGTTGGGGCAGCGAGAATTTCGCCGCATCCCTCGCATTTGACTTTGGTTGTTGAGTAAGAATATATTATTGATTCCATACCGCACTTTGTGCACTTGACCTTGTAGAAGGCGCTGCTGGGGGTCAATATAAGCTGTTTGACTTTTGGGGACATGGTTATCACTTGCTCACCTGTTCAACTATTTCAAGCTTTCTGAGTCTCATGCCTTTTTTGACAACTGTGTACCCGCATTTCTTGCATTTATAACGCAGCGTTACCTTTTTTGTTGTCTTGGAAGTTCTTTTTAGTTCGGGGTATTTTTGTCCGCCATATCCCTTTTTAACTTCTTCGTGGTACCTTGCACCAAGGCTCATACTTCTTTCCTTTCCCTTTCTGTACTGTGAAACCTCGTGCTCAGTATAATTACGGCACTTGGGGCAATACCTCTTTACAACGCTAACTATTTTCATAATAATTCTCCCACCCTTATCACTAATCCCTTGTCTATTAATATTTTTGCATTTTCTTCCGGGATCATTGAGATGTCTCCCTCATTGAACGGCCCGTAGTCCTTTATATCAACCCCAACAAATTTATCCATATTGTTCTTAAACATGACGAGTGAGTAGAATGTTTCTGCCTGCTTGTACTGGTTTTGCAACTCTTTTATGAGACCATCCTTTAATTTTGACTTGAACGCATCAGATTCATTTATTGCTGATATTATTTGCTTTGCCATCGATGTTTCATACTCATCAAGGTCTACAGGCTCCCCCTGCAGCTTTAGAGATAGAAATTTTCTCAGCCTGATGTTTATCAACTCATCAATTATATCAGATACAATGCTTCGCAGCTCATGGGCAGCCTGCCTGGTTAACTCAGATGTTGCTGTTGACTCAATCAGCTTGAGTTGCTTTAACCTCATTGCAACTATCCCGTAAAAATCCTGAGGCAGCTTGGCCATTGCGGGGCTGTTGACCTCCTTTTGTGTTGCCTCAGAAACCAGATTAATAAGGTCCTGCATGCACCATAATGATTATTTGCTGCTCAAAAAGGTTTTTGAAGCCTAAAATAGGTTCCGCTGGCTCTGGCCACCAGTTTTTTGCCCTGAATGATCTCCGCGTGGGTAAAAATCAGGTCCTTGCCTGCTCTATCTATTTTTGCCGTAGCTTGGGCCTTGCCTTCCAGTGCTGGTTCCATAAAATCGACATTCAGATTGACGGTTACTGCACTGCCATCTATCAGGCTGCCCATTATTTCATCAAAAAACAGGCAGAGTATCCCCCCGTGCACTATCCCAATGCCGTTAAGGTGGTCTCTGGCAAATGTCAGTTCATAAATTCCATCCCCCGTTATTTCAACCCACTGGCTAACCTTGCTTCCTTCCATGCGACAACATTTGATTCTATGCAATATTAACTTGTTTGGTTGGCTTTTGTATCTTCGCCGGATATCGGTTCAACGTATAGTGTAAGCCCCCTTACGCCTATCACTTTCACTTTGCTGTTATTTTTTACAGTTCCATTGCTGCATACCGCTTTCCACTTTACGCCTTCCAAGGAAACTTCACCGTCAGGGTTAAGCTCCGTTATAACCTTAGCTTCCTTGCCAATCAGCGCGCCGGCCCCAACATAATCCTTCTTTCTAATTGAACCTATTATATGCCTAATATATAACGCCATAAGCCCGCCAGCTGCAATAACAGCCCCAAGCTCCGCATATGTATCAGCCCCATAAGGCGAAGGGGAAAATGCTATGCCCTGAGCAAGCATGTATACACCTAACGCACCTATAATTATGGCTGCAAAAAATGCAAGGCCGTGACCGGATTTGATTTCAATTATTAACAGCGCGGCTGATATCAAAAGAAGTGCAATGCCTATAAAAGATGCCCCTATTATTTCTGCACCCACTAGCCCCAGAACTAGCGTGAATATACCAATAATAGACATTATTATAGTTGGATGAATAAAATCCAGGGCTATCAATATCATGCCTAAAAGGATAAACAGGCCGTCAAGGGTAGTGTTACTAAGGACGCCGAGGAATTGGTCGTAGTAATTTTCGCTGATAGTAATGCTGGGTACTCCAGAAAGGTTCAACTCCTGCTGCGCCTGCGCTAAGGTTGATGCAGTCTTTTCGGCTATGTGGCTGTTCAAGGCCTGGCTGTATGAATACGCCTTGTCGTTGATGACCATGTTATATACAGCTGTCATGTTTCTGCCCCAAGCTCTAGCCTCCCCCTGCATCAAGCTAAGCATTGCATCCTCTGTATGGTTCTGCTCAAGCTCGCTGCCGCCCACTACTATAGGAGTTGACGGCCCTATCTCTGAACCTGGACCCATGATTATTTGGTTTGACGCCATTGCTATGTAGCTGGCGGCAGACGCTGCCAGTGCATTAGGTGGAACATAAGTATAAACCGCTATTCCCGATTGGTTCAATACAGAAATGTCATCAAGTATTGTCATCATGTCTGAAAGGTAACCCCCTGGTGAATTCATTACTATAAGCACGTACTTGGAATGGTATCCCTGAGCTTGCTGAACTACATTATTCATCATGCTAGAGGAACCAGCATTTACTGAATAATCAAAATTAACTACAATAAGTTTGGGCTGCCCCTGAGCATGAACCGGCATTGCTATGGGCAGCAGAGCCAGAACAAAAATTAAAGGCAGTAGAGCCTTCATTTATTTTCGCTCTTTTTCTTTTCTTTAAGAACGTCCTCTATGTTGTATATTCCCAATGGAGCAACCCCTGCGGGCGGTATATTTGTGGGTATCATTATCAAGGTTCCCTTTGACTGGAGCCCGAATTCATACAGCATGTTCATCCACCTTAGCTGGAAGGCCCGGTCATTGTCCTTGTAAAGATCCGCCGCCTGAACCATCTTTTCAGCCGCCTGAACTTCAGCAAGTGCCAGTGTTACCCTAGCCCTTCTTTCCCTTTCAGCCTGAGCCTGCCTTGACATGGCTTCCTGCAGTGCGGAAGGTATCTTTATGTCCCTAATTTCCACTGCAGTTACCTTTACTCCCCAGGATTCGGTCTTTTCGTCAATTATTTCCCTAGCCTTAGCTCCTATCTTTTCCCTTTCACTCAGAAGCTCGTCAAATATGGTCTGACCAATGACTTCTCTCAAGGTTGTCTGGGCTGCGTATTCAGTGGCTGCCGCATAGTTTTCCACATTCAAAACGCTTTTTTGCACATCAACAGGCATCAGGTACATCACAGCATCCACATCTACCGGCACGTTGTCTTTTGTAAGGGATTGCTCTGTTCTAAAGGAATAAACTTGAAGCCTTAACGATATTTTAACCGGTATCTTAGATACAAACGGAATCACATATATTATGCCTGGCCCCTTTATCCCAACAAACCTTCCAAGCGTAAGCACAGGAGCGCGTTCCCACTCCCTTAAAATGTGAATCCCGCTTAGAAATATAATTAATATTATTAACAGTATAAAAATCGAAATCAGGAAGCTGTAGGATATTATGGCCATTTTATAAATTATATAATTTTGAACAGCAATAAAAACGTTCCCATTATATTTATTGAATAACTTCTGGTTTATAGATCTCAGAAAGTTTCGACGCTTTAGCGGAAAACTCCTAATGCTTAATGTCTTGTTAATACTATTATGCCGCGGGCCAGGTTTGAACTGGCGACACTCCGGTCTTCAGCCGGATGCTCTCCTTAGCCCTTTCGTCAGGCTGAGCTACCGCGGCTCTTGCTCTACATTCTAGGTAGGTTATATAAATTTTTGGTTTCTCGTTTTGCCCGGCTGATCTCTCATTAATGTGTATGCGCTGAAAACCACCATAAAAATGCTAGCAACGGCTGGTGAAGTCTTCCTCTAAAGCTACTATCTAAACAGTTGCTTTCCTGTCGTTATTTTGATTTTGTATCATCCAGTTCGGATACATTACCCGCTGGGCACTGACTTCGTCTAGCTCCTTTACCTGCTCGGGAGTTAGGTTAACGTTTACCGCATTGAGGTTGTCTTCCAGCTGCTCCCTTGTCCTGGCTCCTATTAGCACTATTGATCCGCGATTAATCAGCCAAGCCAGAGATATTTGAGCTGCTGTTACACCCTGTTCCCTCGCTATGGCGTTAATTTTTTCAAGTATTGCGGGATATTGCTCTTTTTCAAAATACGGAAAAACCCGACCCGTGTCTCCCAGCCTTGTTCCTCTGGGTGGGCTGTTCAGGTCTGTGTACTTGCCTGAAAGCAAACCCCCCTGCAGAGGGCTCCATACAAGCAGTGACATCTGAGCATAGCTCAAGTACGGAAGCACTTCATGCTCAATATCCCTGTTGAGCAATGAATAGTTCATCTGAGCCGAAACATAGTGCGAGTAACCCCTGGCAGTAGCAAGAGACTGGGTTGCTGCCATTTGCCATGCAGAGAAGTTGGAAATTCCCGGATAGATTACAAGGCCTTCATCTATCAGTGCCTGCATTGCGTCTATGGATTCCTCCACTGGGGTAATGGAATCCCAACCATGAAACTGGTAAAGGTCTACCCTGTCTGTGCCAAGCCTCCTCAAGCTTTCCTTGATAGCTCTAGCGATATGATACCTGCTCAGCCCTTGGTCGTTTATGCCAGTGCCAGTTTTTCCCCTCACTTTTGTAGCAAGAACAACTTCATCCCTGAACGGTTTTACTGCTTCTCCCAGAATCTCCTCCGCCCTCCCACCATCATATACATCTGCAGTATCGAAAAGATTAATTCCAGCATCATAGGCCCTGCCCACCATTTTTGATGCCTCTTCAACCGGCACGCCGCCCAGCTTCCATGCGTTTCTTTCACCGAAGGTCATGGTTCCCAGCGCAATAGCGGAAACGAGGGTACCACTATTACCCAATCTTATGTATTTCATAAATATATATAATCAAATGCTTTATAAAAAGATGGCGGAAACTGTTAAAGCGCTATAAGGGTGTAGGTTCCAAGTGCCAGAAGCATCGCCATAAGCACTACTATGACAGCATTTATAATCCACTGAAATCTGCCTGGATGCAGCCACTCTATGAGAACTATCCTCAATCCGTTTAGCCCATGGATGGTTGCTGCATAAAGCAGGATGCCAAAGATTATCTGATAATATGTAAGATTATGCAGCACATAATTATATGATAGCGCTTCTGCGAATGTCCTGCCCGTTAATGGGCTTACTAGCAAAAGGTGAAACGTCAGCACAAATATCATGATCAATCCTAGCGCGTACATTAAAAGCATGGTCCACGACTCTTTCATCAAGCTATATTTTTCCGGCATTTTTTACCACCTGACTATCCCCAGGCCAGCCAAGAGATAAAGGCCGGCCCAGATCCACAGGGCAACCACAATAAGGGTTATGACATATATTGCAATTTTTTGGTTCCTTCCAAGCGATAGCGGGGAATAAGGATATTCTGGCAACCTGGGCTTGCCGAGAAGCAAGCCAAACACTTCATTTAATATTAGCCTTAGTCCGTTTGCGCCATGATAAAGCGCAGAACCGGCAATTATCCACATGCCTATCAACTCTATGACTCCTAGGTTGCTGAGTTCGGCCATCGTCTGGTCCCATCCTGCAATGCCCAGCGTTACATGGTATATTTCAAATATGTGCGCAATCAGGAAAAGGGCGAGTATTACGCCAGTTATCCTGTGCAGCGTATAAGACCACCGTTCAAGGTTATATCTTGTAGGGTTAAGGCTTGTTAAAAGCCCCGATTTAAAGCGTTTATTCATTTTGATTTACCCCCATTTTGAAATCAAGCGGTGGTGCTTTGGGTGGGTTGCTAATAGGTTTTTCTGGCTGAACAAGAACAGATGCCGGCGCTCCAGCCCTAGGCCCGCGCACAAATTTTCTCTTAAGGATCTCGCGCTTCAGAAGCTGTATCGCTTTGGCCGGGTCAACCCCCTTTGGGCAAACAAAACTGCAAGACCCTGCGAAGTGACACCTCCATACTCCGTGAGAAGTGTCCAACTCAGGCTGGCGTTCCTGGAACCCCTCATCTCTTGGATCAGCTATATATCTGTAAGCCTGAGCTAACGCCTGAGGGCCAGTAAACTGCGGGTCAAGGGCGACCGTTGGGCATGCTGCAACGCACAAGCCACACATTATGCAATAATCATACTGTATAAAGTTCATGTTTTCTCTCGAAGTGACCCTGAACTCCATTGGGGCCTCTTCCAATTCCTGCGGGTTCTTTCTTATAATATACGGCTTAACCGACCGGTGTTTATTCACAAAGTCGTTTAGGTCAACAACAAGGTCTTTTATAACGGGATAGCTGTAAAGGGGTTCTATGCGGATCGTTTCAGATTTCAGTTCCGTTATTCTTGTTTGGCAAGCAAGGGATGGTTTGCCGTTTATTACCATGCCGCAGGATCCGCATGAGCCCATCTGGCAGCTATGCCTGAAAGCAAGGGTGTGATCCTGCGTTTCCCTTATATTCAGCAGCACGTCAAGCACAGTGGCCCCCTTGTGTGGTTCTTCACTGTATTCCTGCCACCACTGTTTTGAACCGTCATTTCTTAATATCCTGATCTTCATTATCAGTACACCCTGGCAACCGGCTTCCACATAGTGATCCTTACAGGCAAATACGAAAGGTTTGGGCCCTCTGTTCCCTTTACTGCAAGCGTGTGCTTTAACCAGTGTTCATCGTCCCTGTTCGGGTAATCTAGCCTTGCGTGCGCACCCCTGCTTTCTGTCCTCATGAGTGCACCAAGTGAGGTTAGTTCAGCCTGATCAAGCAGGAATCCAAGCTCCAGTGCGTGCTGTAGATTGTAGTTAAATGTGCTTCCCCTGTCCGTCAATCTTATGTTTTTATACCTTTCCTTTAACCCCCTTACCATTTTTACAGCGGTCTCCAGTTCTTCAGCGGTTCGGTAGACGTGCACGTACTTTTCCATAGTATCTTTAAGCTCGTCCTTTATTTGATAAACGTCTTCGCCTCCGCTTTCCCTCCCCAGTATTCCGCTAAATATTCTTTCCTGTTCATGCTCCAGTTTGCCTGCAGGAACTTCTGGCAATAATGGTTTATCATTAGAAATGTAATTGTAAATATCATTCCCTACTATGTACCCGTAAACCAGGCATTCATTGGTTCCGTTTGAACCGAGCCTGTTGGACCCCTGAACGCTAACGCATGCTGCCTCCCCCGCAGCCCAGAGGCCCTTTATTGGTCCATTTAACGATTGGACCTTGCCGTCTATATCGGTGTGAATCCCACCCATCTCGTAGTGAGTGGTGGGCCTTACAGGCATAGGTTCATTTACTATATCAATTCCCACATACTTAAAGCCCATTTCCCTAATAAATGGGAGCTTCTGTTCAATCTTCTCCTTACCAAGATGAGTCATATCCAGCCACACGTGCTGAATGCCGGTGGCTTCATCTTTTACCCCTCTTCCCTCCCTTATTTCGGTCATAATAGACCTTGAAACAATGTCTCTGGGTGCCAGTTCCATTTTTGACGGAGCATATTTTTTCATAAACCTTTCTCCATCTGCATTTTTCAGGTAAGCTCCCTCTCCCCTGGCGGCTTCCGTTATTAAAAGGCCTTTAGGAACAAGCCCTGTAGGGTGAAATTGAACAAATTCCATGTCTTTCAGTGGTATTCCGGCATTGTAGGCTATCCCGTAGCCGTCGCCGGTTGAGCTTGATGCGGTGGAAGTGATCCTGTACATTTGCCCGTTACCTCCAGTTGCAATCACTCCTGCCTTGCCCCTGAAAAACCTCATGTTGCCTGTTTTCAGGTCTATAGTATTGAACCCCACAAATTTATTGCCGTCCAGAACAAGCGATGTAACAAAATGCTCGTCAAACCTATCCCAGGCATCATACTTTAAAAGGGTATCATATAAAGCGCGCATTTCAAAGAATCCTGTTTTATCCTGCGCATAGGTGGCTCGCGGAAAACTCAATCCGCCAAACCATCTTTGCTCTATCCTTCCATCATCACGCCTGTTCCAAGGCACCCCCCACCGTTCTATCAATCTGGTCTCCTGCGTTGCCAGATGCACAAATTTCCATACGACGTCCTGGTCTGCTAGAAAATCGCTGCCCTTAATTGTATCCCAAGCGTACAGTTCAAAACTATCGCCCTCCTCAGGGTAAAGGACAGCGGATGTCCCCCCCTCAGCCGATACAGAGTGGCTTCTCATGAGGTAGAGTTTTGATATGAGCGCTACCCTTATGCCAAGCTTACCACCGTCTTTTCTTAGAACTTCAATTGCGGTTCTTAGGCCTGCAAGCCCGCTACCGACAATTATCACATCATAGTCGAGCTGCTCCATTACGGGTATATAACTTGGCACCGTTTTTATTTGTTGCTATTTAGCGTTGCCTGCACCTTTTCGACCAACTTTTCAACTGATACAAGTTCCTCTGACCGATCGCTCATTAACTTAATTTTGGCCTTTCCTTCCCTTATTTCTTTTGGCAAAACAAGAACCGAGACCATTGCCCCGCGCTTTTCTGCCTGCCTCAATCCGTCGCTTAGCCTATCTGCCCTGCTAAATTCCGTGCAAATGCCTGCCCCCCTAAGCTGGTCCACTATTTTAATTGCCTCTTTTTTGGTCTCCGCGGTGCACACGACATATGTTATTTTGCTGTTTTCTTTTGGTGCTTGATCAAGTGCCAGCAGCAACCTGTCTGTGCCTCCAGCAACCCCCAGCGCTTTTAGGTCTGGCCTCTTGAATATATTAGTCAATATGTCATATCCACCACCGCCTGCCAGGGCTCCAATTTCTCGTTTCTCTGAGCTGTATGCTTCAAATACTATGTCCGAGTAATAGTCCAGCCCCCTTACAATTCCCAAATTGACTGACAGGGGCAAATTCACGGATTTTGCTTCATCAATTATGTTCTCAAGCAAAACCCTTGATTGGTCCTGTGATTCCCTGAGCAGTTTTTCACCGCCCTGTGATATTTGCAATGCTTCTTTTACGCTCTCTTCGTCTATTCCCTTAGCAATGTATTCGGTTATTATCTGCTCCTTTGTTTTTTTACCCAGCTTGTCCATTGCCCTAAGCAGTTCTGGTATGTATTCTTCTTTACTTATTCTGGATTTAAGGATGCCTTCCACTATCCTTCTGTCGCTTATTTCTATTTGCACGCCCCTGAGACCGGCATCGCTTAACATCCTGCTTGTAAATGATAAAATGTCAGTGTAGGACTCGGCCGATTTATCCCCATACACCTCTGCATCCCACTGGTAGAACCACCTGTATCTGCCAAACTGGGGCTCATCATATCTCCACATGCTTGCAAACGAACCAAGCTTTATTGGCAACGGAAGGTCGCGCCTGGCACACACATAGCGCGTTATTCCTACAGTAAGGTCAAACCTCAGCCCCAGCCGCCTGCCCCCCTTATCTGTGAATTCATATATTTCATTTACTATATCTTCCCCTCCCTTTGCCTGCAGCGTTTCCAATAATTCTATTGTCGAGGGCTCCATCAACCTTATATTGTAAATCTTTGACAGTCTTACAAAATTGCTGCGTATCATCTCAAGCTTTTCGTAGTTCTCAGGTTCGTAGTCCCTTAGCCCCCGCGGTAAGCTCAATTTTTATTTGCCCCGCCCTTATTCAATTCTGCTATATCTGCCAAGAGTGCTGACAGCTGTATGTCTGGATGCCCACCCTGCAGCAATCTAAAATCATAATCCGCAAAAATTTTAGCGGCCTTGGCTTGATCGATGTCTTTTATTGAGCTTATAAATGAAAAAATCATTTTAAGCAGGTCGCTTTCTGGAAGACCGTATATATAAATAAGCTTGTACAGTATTTCTTTGGATTTTTTGAAATCGCCTGCAAGTGCGTAGTTAACCATGGCCTTTACGTCGCTGTCCCTTCCTATGCCGGCGGTGGCTTTCACATTTTCAGGGGTTATTTCGCCCAGGGCGGCAGATGCCTGCAGCTGGTTTATTGCCTTTCTCATATCGCCTTCGCTGAGTTCATATATCAACTTTAATGCTTCCTGCCTGTACTTTATTCTTTCAGCTACGCATATTTCCTGCAATCTCTTTATCACTGATTGTTCATCAAGCCTCTTGAATCTGAACACTGCGCATCTGCTCTGGAGCGGTTCGATTATTGAGGTTGATACGTTAGCTATTATAATGAACCTGGAATTTTCTGAGGATTCCTCCATTATTCTTCTCAGCGCGGTCTGGGCATCCGATGTCATTTCGTCAGCTTCGTCCAGTATAATTATCCTGAATGGGATGCCAGATGACTTATCCACAAACCTAGTAAAGTTCTTGATGGTGGTCCTTACAGTATCTATCCCTCTTGTATCTGATGCGTTTAGTTCAAGCGTGTAGTTTTTCCAGTTTTCGCCAAGCGCTTCCCGTGATAAACAGAATGCAATGGTGGTTTTTCCTGTGCCTGGGGGACCTGCAAACAGGAGATGAGGCATGTCCTGCGGCTGTTTCAGGAATCCTTTTAACCTTTCTACCGTGTCAGATTGGTCTACCACCTCGTTTAACTTTGCTGGCCTGTATTTCTCAACCCACATAATTTCCTGCATTATAATTCCCTCCTCCTTAAGCTTAATATGTGGGGTAATATATTGATAGCTAATTTGAGTGAGGTCCCTACCGCAGATGGAGAGCCTGGAACCGCAATTATAACGCCGTCGTTAAACATCCCCATTATCGCATTACCTATCATGGCGTTATCACCAACCTCCTTATAGCTAAGATCTCTAAATCGCTCACCGAAGCCTTCGATTATTTTATCTGAAACAGATTTAACACATGAGTCAGTTAAGTCATCCTTTGTAGGCCCCGTGCCACCTATCAGGATGATTGCGTCAGGAGAAAAATTAAATGCCCTAAAGATCTCTCCCTTTATTTTAGCTGCTACGTCTGGCACAAGCCACCTAAATATCACCCTATTGCCAGACGACCTTATCAATTTAGATGCTAGATCGCCACTTTCATCACTAATCTTTCCTTCATATCTTGAAGTGCTTACGGTTATAACCGCAAATTTTATCGCTGATTTACCTTCCAATTCAAGACCCCTTTTCCTTTTTGATGACTTCTATGCCTGTTATTTTAGTATATGGATACTGGCCTCTTGCGTCCTTTTCGTATTTCTTGACCATGTCCCATATATTGAGCAACCCTACGGAAACGCCATATAAAGCCTCCATTTCAACACCTGTTTTTGCCAGCGATGATACGGTTACTGAAATTTCAACCCCACCATCAATCAACCTGGCCTCTGCGCTGGCAAATTCTATTGGTATTGGATGACAAAAAGTAATTGCCGAGGGAGTGTTTTTAACTGCCTCTATCGCTTTTATTTCTGCCACACTTAGTGGGTCTCCCTTTTCAACCCCTTTTTCTCCTATTAAACTAAGTGATTTTTTGCCTAGCAAAATTATTCCCTTTGCTACAGCCGTCCTTTTTACCACCTTTTTTTCAGAAATATCAATAGTTTTCATATGACTATCTGGGGGTTGCCTGTTTATAAAACCATTAGTTTTTTTCAATTTAACCCAGTTACCTTTTCATAAATATTTATTATTATGGCTATATATTTCCACCCATGCCTTTGCACATTAAAGCCGATCGTGATAGTGTGGCGAAAATGGTAGTAGCTTCTGAAAATCTGGAAACTGTGAAACAGCTATCTGAGCTTATCCACGGGAAGCTGGTGAATGACAATAGGGGTTTCTTTCTATACACCGGCTCATATAAGGGGGTCCCTGTCTCAGCCATTTACCATGGAATTGGCGGGCCTTCTGAATCAATTGTTTTTGAGGAACTTGCACAGCTTGGCGTTAAAAGGGTTATCGCTTTAGAGAACGCCATTTTAAGCTACAAAAAAGGCTTTGATGCCATGATATCTTCATCTGCATCTTATGCCGAGGGTGGCACCATAGGGGAATACGTTTCATCACAGAAAGTTGTCCTGTCGGCGGTTCCTTCCTTTCAGTTGCTCATGAAGCTTGATGAAGCTTTTACAAGGTACAAAATAAAGCATATAATTGGCCCAACTTTGACAGTAGATTCGCTGGAGTATAAAAAACCCGACAACTTCAAGTTTATATGCACTGAAATGCATTGCGCAGTTATTTATGCCTTATCTCAAATAAGGGGGTTCGAATCAGCATGCGTTATAATTCCCAATGCAGGTAAAACCCGACCAAAAAAGATAATAGCTGATATAGAAAATGCAGTCTCTGATGCAATAATTGCGGACTAAATTTGTTATTGACAGTATTAAAATTGCGCTTATACTGTTTTTAATATTTGGACTTGGATATCCGCTTCTCATATATGGCATAGGGCAGACATCCATGCCCTATCAGGCAAATGGCGAGCCATTTGTGTTTGATAACAGGACTATGGGGTCCATGCTCCTGTATATTAACTTCGGTTCAACGGCCTTTTTTAGCACAAACAATTCATACTATGACCCATATGTAAGCGTGAATCAGGCTTATGCTGAGGCGTTATCCATAAACAGAACAGCCCGGGTACCTTTAACTGTATTGGACAGCATAATAAACAAAAACGTTAGCGTATGGTCACGAATATTTATGAGGCCAGTAGTTAATGTAAATAAGCTAAATTATGACCTATTGCTGTACTATTCCCAAAGCTCAAAGTACAAAACGTATGTAACGCAGGCTCTTAATCGATGAAGCTCACGCATTTAAATAGAAGCCATTTTTAGAGCGCTTTACCATGAATAACTTAAAATGTTAGTGTTTATTACCTTTTAACATGGCAAAAAATGAAAGGGTCATAATTACTGTAATCGGAAAAGACAGGGTGGGAATTGTGGCAGGCATATCCTCGGTTCTTTCTGAAAATGGAATCAATATAATAGACCTTTCTTCAACGCAAATGCACGATTTATTTGTTATGGTAACACTTGCTGAACTTGACTTGGAAAAGATAAGTATAGAACTTCTTCAGTCAGAGTTGAACAAAAAAGCCAAAGAGTTAGGCGTACAGGTGCTTGCCCAACATGAGGACATTTTTAAGTTCATGCACCGCATTTAGCTTGCACAGTTAATATTTTAGGCTAAGCCATCAAATATTGTTGAAGTTGTGTTTCGCTAAATTACGGCACATGAATAAATGAGGCCGCGAATAACGCCGCAGAAGCCACGAATGCCATGGCCCACATTCGTTTGTTCCAGCTTAATATTTTCTTCCCATCCAGAACAGAAAATGGTATTAAATTAAAGACCGCTATAAAGGCATTAAAGTAAATTGCAATCCATAGAAATCCCATTCCGCTGATCAACGTGAAAGGAAATATTATTATGGCCATGATTATGTTTGTCAATGGCCCCCAAAGGGCTATTATATTGATTCCATTTTCAGAAA
>JAMCTX010000014.1 GCA_023381255.1 Nitrososphaerota archaeon | reverse complement strand
TATGCCCCAGCCCTCTTCGCTATTTCATCAAGCTTCTCAGACAGGCCGCTTTCAATGCTTTTCATTTAACTTGGTTAAACCATCGTACAGTTTTAGCAACGCATGAACCCCCTTTTCCCCCATGCCGGTGTTAGTAAGCGCAGTAAAGAGCTGCAGTGCCAGTGAACCTCCAATTAATGGAACACCAAGGCTGGCAGCAAGTTCCTCCGCATATTTGAGATCCTTTCTCAGATGCGCGGCCTTGAAGCCTGGCTCTATGTCGCCCTTCATCAGCCTGGGCATATAAGATTCGATGGTAAAGGATCTGGCTCCCCCAGTGGAAAGCAGCCTGTACACCTGATCAATGTCAAGCCCTGCGGCCTTTGCCAGTTCCATGGCTTCAACCATGGCTACAGTTTCGAGTCCTATCGCTATCTGATTTACCAGCTTCATTTTCTGACCGTAACCGCTAGGCCCAGCATATATTATGGTTTTGCCCATCGCTTCAAATACCGGCTTTGCACTGTTGAAAACATCGGGTTTGCCCCCAACCATTATGGTAAGCGTTCCCTGTTTAGCCCCCACATCCCCCCCTGTCACAGGCGCATCAAGAAATTCCACCCCGCTGCTGGACAGCCTGCCTGCAAATTCTTCAGCGTATTTTGGGGAATTGGTGCCCATGTCAACAACTATTTTTCCCTCTTTTGCACCATGTATCCATCCCTCCTTTCCAAATAAAACATCTTCAACGTCTGGCGCATCAGTTACCATAATTATAGTTATGTCACTATTTCTGGCAACGCCCTCTGGGGAATCGGAGACCATGATTCCTTTTTTTATGAATGGTTCCAGCCTGGATTTAGTTCTGTTATAGACATTCAGCGCAAAACCCTTATCTGCTATGTTGGCTGCCATGGAACCCCCCATTATTCCCAACCCTATGAATCCCACCTTCAATTTTTCTGCCATGATACTTGTTTCCACTGCTGATTTATAAAAATTGATAAGATATCTGTCAGGCGTAAAATCGTGAGCTATTACTCAGCTGAAGGAGCGTCTTCCTGTTATAATTGCAGAACATCTGCTTATATGTATGCAATCCATAAAGTTGCAATTTCACAGGCGTAAATTCGGACCCATTGATGCTATATATCTGCAAATATTCAAATATTATATCAATTGAGAAGCACTGTTTATCTCCATGTTAAAACATAAGGGTTTTGCGGGTTCCCCAATCCACTAAATTTAAAATGTAAAAGGATAAAACCGGGCTCCTCATATGGTTGCCCATGAGGCCGATCAGAGTTAATGGCACAACTGTTGAGGTGCTTGATCAGAGGTTGCTCCCCGTGCGGGAGAAGTGGGTCAGAATAGGCTCATCTGATGATGCGTATTATGCTATAAAGAACATGGTGGTAAGGGGTGCTCCCCTGATAGGAGTCGTTGCAGCCTTTGGGCTGGCTCTCACTGGCCCCAGCAAAAATCTGGGTGAAGCCGCAAGAAGGCTAAAGAGCGCAAGGCCGACAGCGGTCAATCTGGCGTGGGCTGTAGACAGGGTCCAGAAGGCCGCAGAAGGCGCTGGTAGTTCAGAAGCTGCGTTCAATGAGGCTTTAAGGATTTTTAACGAGGAACTGGAAAGCGCCCGTAAGATAGGAGAGAATGGCGAGAAACTGTTCAGCGATAACGACACGGTGCTAACTCATTGCAATGCGGGGGCACTTGCAACTGTTGATTATGGGACTGCACTGGCCCCCGTCAGGGTGGCGCGGGAAATGGGAAAAAACCTGAAGTTATATGCCACTGAAACAAGGCCAGTAATGCAGGGAGCCAGGCTCACCTCTTATGAGCTGTTAAAAGACGGGTTCGATGTAACTTTAATAGCCGACACCGCCGTTGGATATACGATGCGCTGTGGTAGGATAGACAAGGTGATTGTGGGGGCTGACAGGGTTCTCAGGGACGGCACTACAATGAACAAGATAGGCACGTTTCAGGTTGCTACCATGGCCAAAAGATTCAGCATACCATTCTATGTGGCACTGCCTTCGTCAACCCTTGACCTGAAGAGCGGACTGGACGATGTAAAAATAGAGGAGAGGGACCCGTCAGAACTCACTCAAATAAGGGGAAGAAGGACCGCTCCGAAGGGGGTAAAGGTATTTAATCCAGCATTTGACATCACACCGCCTGATCTGATCAGCGCCATCATAACGGAAAAGGGTGTTTACTACCCGCCTTTTGATTTTGCCAAAGTGGGCCCGTAGCTCAGCATGGATAGAGCGCTGGCCTTCGAAGCCGGAGGCCCCGGGTTCAAATCCCGGCGGGCCCGATTTTTATTTAACTTAAAGAAAATTTTTGCTAATAAATGTAAGAACGTGTTTTTGCAAAGGAGCCAGCAAAGCGGAGCTGCAGCTTCATCAATCATTATTAATTTGCAATAATAATGTACCGGCAAAATTCAGTACGGCATTTGATGACTTACACTCTACAACTGCTATAGTTACGCACATACGGAAATCAAATGACTAAAATTGTCGTTAATTACGAGCCATCAGATGAGATTATGAAATACCCGGATGATATTTCATTGATAATAAACGCGCCAAAAAGTTATCGTATTAGCTGCTTGAGAATTTCTGGTATTTCAGTGGGGGTGCTTGCAACCCTTATGCCGGCTTCGTTCAATGCCCTTATCTTGCTTTCCGCCGTGCCCTTGTTGCCTGTTATAATTGCGCCTGCATGTCCCATCCTTTTCCCAGGAGGAGCGTATCTTCCTGCTATAAACCCAACCACTGGCTTGCTCACACTATTCTTTATTATTTCTGCTGTTTCTTCCTCGGCAGTTCCACCTATTTCTCCGACCATGACTATGGCCTTCGTTTCTGAATCCTTCTCGAAAAGTTGCACTGCGTCCTGCATTTTAGTGCCCACCACCTGGTCGCCTCCTATTCCTATTACAGTTGTCTCACCAAACCCAGATTCGCTTATCGTGTTAACTATTTCATATGTTAAGGTTCCACTCCTTGACACAACCCCCACGCTGCCCTGCCTGAAAATTGAGTTGGGCATTATTCCCAGCTTTGCCAGACCGACTGATGCCATTCCCGGCCCGTTTGGACCTATCAATCTGGAACCCTTAAGCTGGGCATACAACTTCATTTTAACCATATCATGAAACGGTATGTGCTCTGTTATTATTACAATCAGCTTTATGCCTGAATCTATTGCCTCAATTACCGCATCTGGGGCATATGGCGCTGGCACAAATATGACTGAGGCCCGCGCTCCAGTATTTTCCACTGCTTCCTTTACCGAATCAAACACCGGTACTCCGGCTGACTGCGTTCCTTTTTTTCCTGGCGTTACTCCGCCCACTATATTTGTGCCAAATAGCTTCATTTGCTGGGCATGAAAACTGCCCTGATGACCAGTTATGCCCTGAACAATTACTGGAATGTTTTTTTCATCGATTATTATGGCCAAAGTTCATTCACCCGCTAATTTTACCACTCTATCAATTGCCTGGTCTAAATTTAAAAGCGATTCTATCCCGTTTTCCTGCAAAATATGCCGCCCCTGCTCTTCATTTGCACCCCTTAGGCGAACAACTATCTTGAAATCAGGTTTCAATTCCTTTACAGCCTGCACGATTCCCGTGGCAACGGTGTCGCACCTTGTAACGCCTCCAAAGATGTTTATAAAAAGCACTTTGCTGACAATTTTCGATTCAAGCTTGAGCGCTTCTATGACCTTTGCTGGGTCATCGGTTCCCCCCAGATCAAAGAAGTTTGCGGGCCTGCCTCCCCGAAGGCTTATCATATCAATTGTGGCCATATTCAGGCCAGCCCCATTGGCTATGATGCCTATATCCCCTTCCAGCCTAACGAATGATAATCCCTTTTTTCTGGCTTCAATTTCTACTGGTTCAAGACCGAAGTACCTGGGTTCGATTTCCTGATGTCTGAAAAGCGCATCGTCTTCTACGGTTATTTTTGAATCCAATGCCGTCAAGCCGCCGTCCGTAACTGCAAGCGGATTTATTTCAACCAAGCTTGCGTCCATCTGGTCGTAAATTGAGTAAAGCGCATCAACAACTTCATAAATCTGCCTGTCCTTTAATCCTAAAAATTCTCCTAGTTCCCTTTTAACATATTCAGGCACGCTCACATATGGCACTATGTGATGCCTGTATATTTTTTCTGCTGGCACTGAATTTATATCCATTCCTCCTTCTGCAGAGGCAAGGATTACTGGAAGCTCCTTGCTCCTGTCTAGCGTAACACTTAAATATAGTTCCCTCCTTTCGCTATAAGCTTTTTCCAGAAGAAACACCTCAGACCTGTGGCCGTCAAAATCTATTTTTCTTATTTTATCCATCGCTATTAATGCTTCCTGCTTTGAGTTAACTGGCACAACCCCTCCGCGCTTTCCCCTGCCGCCAACAGGGACCTGCGCCTTTATGACCATCCTTTCAGAAAAATCCGGAATGTCGCTTTCGCTCCTGATTACTTTAAATTCAGTCACCGGCACCTGATATTTCTGGAATATCTGTTTGCCTTCATACTCTAAAAGATCCACCATGTCATTTATTTGCAGAACTGGCTTTAAAAGAATCACGGTAAGTGCAATCAAAATAAGAATGACCTATTCCTGGCATACCTCCCCCTTCTTTCTATCTCGTCTATCTTTTTTACGATTCCTGCCATTTTTCCTGAAACGCTCATATAGCCATCATAAAAACCACTCATGATTTCTTTGAAGCTCGTTGGGTGCTGAACGTAAACAACCTCCTTCACCAGGTGCAGGTCAACTGCCATATCCTCCTTCCTGCTGCTGATATACGATAACCCGAAATCAACCAGATACCATTTGTTTTTTTTACTGTCAAATAAAAAATTTGCAGTGTTGGGGTCCCCGTGTATTATGTTCAGCATATGCAGCCTCCCCAAAATTTCACCCATAACTTTGCCCTGCGATGGGCTTTTATCTATTATGTCCAGCATCCTCTTTCCGTTTATGTATTCCATAACTATGGTGTATTTTTTCTGGGAAACATAAAGCACATGAGGTGTGTCAACGGCGCTCCTTGCGGCCCTCAACATCCTGGCCTCCCTTACTGTTCTCTGCCTCCTGATTTTTTTATCCAGTTCCTCTGCCATGTATTGCTTGGCTGTGCGCACCTTGTAAATCGCGCTCAAAGGCCCCCACCTGCCCAGATAAATGTCAGCCTCTGCTCCTCTTGCTATTAACTTCTCCATGGAACATCCACTTCATCTATTCTCCATGACTGGCTGACAAAGGCTTTCTCCGGCTTGACGCTGTACCCGCTTTTAAAGTAAAGCCAGCCTGTCCATGCTATCTGCGCTCCGCAGTCACCGGCATATTCTGCAGGCACATCCTTTAATTTGCATCCGTGCCTGTCAGACACCAGCTCTAACATTTGCCGCAGCCTCGCGTTGGCGGCAACTCCCCCCACAACAAGCAGTTCCTTTTTATGCAGAAGCGCAAGCGCTCTTTCTGCAACTTCAGATAACATGGCAAATGCTGTTTCCTGAAGCGAAAATGCAAGGTTTTCCTGAATTTCTTCTGGCATCTTTCTTTTTACTGATGTTAATAATCCGGAAAATGACAGGTCGTTTCCTTTTACTGCATATGGCATATCCACGTACTTGCTTCCCTTTTCTGCAATTTTTTCCACTGTTGGGCCTGCGGGCGAGGCAAGGCCAATGGTTCTCCCGAACTGGTCTATAAGTTGCCCTAGCGTCAAGTCAAGAGTCTCCCCGAAAACCCTCCATCTTCCATTGACGGCAGCTAGAACCATTGTGTGGCCCCCTGACAACAGCAGCACAAGGGGGTCGTTGGCATCAGTTAGCAAGGAACCAAGTTCTATATGTCCCACGCCATGGTGTACCGGTATCAGGGGTTTATCATAATATGCTGCTATGAACCTGGAAATTGTTGCGCCTACTCTCAGGCATGGTCCCAGCCCAGGGCCTGCAGAATATGCTATAAAATCAAGCTCCCTGTAGTTTATGCTTGATTCTTTTAGCGCCGATAACACGACCGAAGGAGCTACTTCAGCATGATGCCTAGATGCCTCTCTTGGATGAATGCCCGACCCGGACGGCGGCCTGTATACGCTTTTTACATTTGAGCGTATTTTTCCGCTATCATCAATAACAGATGCGCTGAACGTGTGAGCCGTGCTTTCTATTCCTAGCCCAAGGGTCATTCCCTAATCCACTTCTCTGTGCCGTCCTCGTAAACTTCCTTTTTCCATATCGTAGGCTCCTTTTTATATCTCTCAACCACTTCGGGCATTGCCGTCAACGCCTCCGCCCTGCTCCTGCTTGAAATTATTATCAACACGATAGGTTCGCCGGGTTCAAATTCGCCTTCCAGATGGTAAATTCTACAATCGTTAAGCGCATTTTTTACCTTAACCTCGCTGGAGATCCTTTTAAGCGCCGCGTCGGCATATTCCTTATAGGCCTCTATGACCAGCTTCTTGACCTGCCCGGGGCGCTTGGTTATTCCGAAGTAACTCAACACTATCCCTGATTCACCGCTTTCAGCCGCAAGTGCGGCCTTTAGCGTATCATAAAGGTCTATGGACCCCTTTTTATAAATGCCCGTATCCGGCAGGTTGTTCATCTATCTGCAAGACCTTCCAGGGCGCTTTTTACCATTTCCTCTGTTTTTATGCTTAATGCCAGTCTGCTTACAGATTCAACTCTTCTTTTGATGGCCGAATCTTCAATTATGCTTACCATTTCATCGCACAGTGTCTCAGGCTTGGTGCTATACTGATCGTAAACCCTAGCTATTCCCATTTCTCTGGCCCTTGCGGCATTAGAAATCTGCTCCCCATGAAGCGCTATTGGAAAAAGCATCATGGGTTTCCCGGCCATTATGACTTCGCCCAAGGTTGTCAGGCCGGCCCTTAAAATAACAAGATCTGCCTGATTCAAAAAATCATTCCTGTAACTGTCCCATCCAAACTTGAGCGTGCCATCATGCCTTTCCACATTTTCCCCCCTGCACACCGAGCCTTCGCTTATTACCAAGCTCAGGTTTTCTGGAAGACATTTGCCGGCCTTCTCCAGCAGCCTTATCATAAAATCTCTGGTGGGTCCAGGGCCACTTATCGCGGCATAGACCACCCTGCTTTTTAAACCAAATTTTTCCCTGACGTTCACTGTTGATGGCAAAGGCCTCCTGGAAAAGAACCCGAAAAACTTCAGCTTGCCATAAACAACCCTGGAGTATACACCTTCGCGGGAAATAGTATATGGGGGGCGGAAGG
>JAMCTX010000013.1 GCA_023381255.1 Nitrososphaerota archaeon | reverse complement strand
GGATTGCCTATAAAGAATTTCAGGAAGGCAGGCTAAAGTATTCGGTTAATCCGTGTTCTTAAATAAAAGCTTTTATAATAATAGCTTCAAAAATACATGTATTGATAATAGAAATAATGGACCCCATATATGGGCTTCTCAAGTTGAATGATATTGAAAGGGATATAGTTGATACTCCTGAATTTCAAAGACTGAGAAGGATCAAGCAGCTGTCCTCAGCATACCTTGTTTATCCGGCTGCAAATCACACCAGGTTCGAGCATTCGTTGGGTGCAATGCACATGGCCGCTGTGATAGGCGCCGAGCTGAAGGACAAGGGATACATAGGAGATGATGATGTTCAATTGCTCAGGATAGGAGGGCTGTTGCATGATGCTGGGCACGGCCCATTTTCTCACCTATTTGAAGATATAGTGTCAAAAAAATACGGTTCCAATCACGAAGATATAACGCAGAGGGTGATTGCCGAGACCGGCATAGGGGAAGCGCTTAAAAAGCATGGGTACGAACCTCAAGAAATTTCAGAGCTGGCACGGGGGATGGGCAAGTACAAGCCATTTATGAGGGCAATAATAGCAGGGCCGCTCAGCGCTGACCTCATGGACTACATACAGAGGGATTCATACTATACTGGCGCGCTGTTTGGAAGGGTAAATGTAATAAAAATAATCGATTCCATGCATGTTTATGAGGAACAGCTTTCGATAGAAAAGGATGCGGTTTCGGCCTTTGAGGGAATAACGATTGCCAGGTATGAAATGTTTAAAGAAGTTTACTTTCACAAAACGGCCCGCGGTGCTGATTCAATGCTCATGAGGGCCATTGATATAGCGGATTCTGTGCTTGGATTTGCCGACCCAAAGGATCTTACCGCTTACCTGCAGCTTACAGATGATTATTTGATACAGAAAATACTGATGTCAGCGCAGAGTGAGATTGAGCCGGCAAGGGAACTGGTGAGGGATTACCTTTCAAGGAGGCTGGTCAAACTTGTTTACGAAGCATCTTTTATAGGGCGCGACGCGTTCTTTGAGAAACTTCTTAATCATCAGAATCTAAGAAATCAGTTGGCATCGGAAATAGAGGAACGTGCAGGGGCCAAGCAAGGTTCGGTCTTTATAGACCTTCCAACGGTACCATCTGTTCCAAAAACTTTCCAGAGGGAAGAATTGAGGGACATTTATATAATATCGAAGGGGGAAACGGTTACTGCAAAGGGGCTATCCATAAATGACCTACCAGTGCTGCAAAACATAATGGGCTACTATAACATACTCAGAATTTATTCGCGCAAAGATGTAAAACAGGAGGTTGAAAAGGTAGTAAATGACATGTTCGGCGAGGGCGCATACGGGAAAATTTCAGTCTAAAAAATATAATATTTAATACCCCGGCCTGCCTCCTTTTTACCATGACAGTTACAATTGGCCAGATGAAGGAAATAGAGAGGAATGCCGCTGATATGGGTTTTTCAACAACTCTTATGATGGAGAATGCAGGCAGGTCGGTTGCCCAATCCATATGGGAAAGGTTCGAACCTAGGGTTACCGGTAAAATATGTGTTGTATGCGGCTCTGGAAACAATGCCGGAGACGCGCTTGTGGCTGCAAGGCACCTGATGCTGACGGGCTATAATGTTGGGGTTTATCTTGTATCTGGGAAGGTAAAAGGTGAAAACCCGCAGTTGATGCAGAAGCTGGCAGAAATGCTTGCGCCAGCAATAAAAAGGCCTCCCACCAGTGAAGAGCTATCAGACTGCGAAATAGTGATTGATGGGATATTCGGTACAGGTATAAAAGGAGATGTGGCAGAACCCTTCAGCACGGTTATAGACAAAATAAATGCATCAAACGCATTCATAGTTGCCGTTGATGTTCCGTCTGGGCTTGATCCAGATTCCGGGAAGCCTGCAAACCATACTGTGGTTGCAGACCTTACTGTCACTTTCCATGACGCCAAGCCGGGTCTGCTGTCAGCGAGGAAATATGTGGGCGAACTAAGGATAATGGAGATAGGGATACCTATAAACACCAGTTCCATGGGCACAGGAAAGCCATAGAATATCTATGATGGCAATTTTAAACAAAACAGCGCAGGAACACCATAAAGCTTAAATTACAATGCTAGGATATCGTAACAGAAATGGGTTTAATGGATTTTTTCAAGTCAGTGAGGAACTTGCTTAGGTACAGCCACAAGTCTGGGTGGGATGAGCTTTCAGGCTATCTTAAATTATTTCTTCTGGCCTTGGTTTTGATAGGTGGCGTTGGGCTGTTGATCCACTTGGCAGCATTCTGGTTGAGTGTCAGGTAATGAGTGGTAAATTTTATGTTGTAAAGGTAGTTGGGGGCCAGGAAAAGGCTGTAGCATCTTCGCTTATGAAAAAAGCAGAATTGCAAAAATTATCCATATATTCTATCATAGTTAATGATAGAATGAAGGGTTACCTTATTATTGAAGCTGAAACCCCTGGCGCTGTGGGCAGGCTAATAAATGACGTAAAAAATGTCAGGTCACAGTTACCTGGCGTGCTAAGCAACGCCGAAATTCAATCCATGTTAAAGGTCAGCAAGGTCGAAATCTCATTTAATCAGAGCGATGTTGTAGAAGTGATAAACGGGCCATTTAAGGGCATGAAGGCTAAAATAGTTAGGTTTGACAAGGATAAAAGGGAGGCCGCAATAATGCTTCTTGACACCCCAGTTCAGATTCAGGTCACCATTGACGCATCATACCTTAAAGCGTCGCAATAGCAGTTTGAATTTAACCATCGTGAGTAACGCAATTTCAAAAACTTAAAATTAATTGATGAAACTCTGACGTCCATGCTGACAGATATTGAACTGGGCGAGTTCCTTAAGAGCAGGGCCATTGAATATGAAATATTAAAGCACGGTCACTCTTACAGGGCTGATGAAGCCAGCAGGGAACTGGGAATAGACATTCGTGAAATAGTTAAATCAGTCTTGTTTATCACAGCGGAAGGTACTGCCGTGCTTGTCATAGTAAGGGGCGATAGAAGGGTTGAACAGACCAAGCTGGCCCATGAACTGGGTACCAGAAAGTTAAGGCTGGCTTCAAAGGAGGAGGTTGCCAGAATTACCGGGTATGAAGCAGGCACCTTGCCTCCAGTAGGACATAAAAATGCGATAAAGACATTAATTGATAACGCAGTTCAAGCGGAAAAGTTCGTATACGCAGGTGGAGGAACCATTGGAGCATCACTTAAAATTAGGGTTAGTGACATAATTTTCCTGCAGAATGCGAAATTTACCGAGTGCATGCATTAACTGTGATTTTAAAAATAATTTATAAAAAAATTGGTGGTGAATGTAATTACTTGCTCTGTTTCTTCCTTTGAACTATTACTTCAATAGTGGACACGTTGCGCTTTTCCTCGCCCTCTCCTACGGTTTCAGTTCCAACTGTTATTGGACCAATTTCGTATGAGTCGAGTCCAAGCCTGTGCACTAAGACCTCTGCTACATCAACAGCCCTAGAAATGGATCTGCCCCTTGCCCTGAGAACAATCTCTGGATACTGGGTGAGCTGTAGCTGTGCAGAAAGAGCGTAAACCATTACTGGTTTCTTTCCGATGAATATGTTGTTTGGCGGATAAGCCCTTTTTTCTTCCTTTTCCGGTTGAGATTCGCTTGCCATTTTTCTCACTCCTGATTACACCCGTTACCACGGTATATATATTTTTTGGAGGGGATGTTCTTTTTTATGTTAAGCGTTTAACTGCAGTGACTGCCTCTTCAACTCCTTTCATTGTGTTTAACAGCAACTGCTTGTCTGTATTTCCCATATAACCTATCCTTATTATGTTGCTTGCTCTGGGGCCGATTCCTGTTGCTATAAGTATGTTCTTTTTATTAAGCATGTACTCCTTGACAGCTGCAGAAATTGGCAATGAAAGATCTATCGCGATAACAGTTGAAGATGGCTTGCTGGACACGGGTTTCCAACCCCTTGAGACGGCGAAGTTCCATGCAAGTTCACCCATTTCCTGGTGCCTTCTGACCCTCACTTCAAGTCCCTCCTCAAAAAGTTCCTTTAGCGCTATCTTTAATGCCCTTATCACCGGAATGGTGGGTGTGGTCAGATAAATTTTCGGGTCTTTCATTACGTCAAGCCACATTTTAAGGTTAAAGTAGTAAGACCTGGGTTTAAATTCATTGGACCTTTGAAGTAAAGCATTGGATATTGCAATAAGTGAAGCCCCAGGTGGCGCTGCTATGCACTTTTGGGATGCAGAATAAGCATAATCGAATGGCCCGCCTTCAAATTTGAACTTTGATCCTCCCAGGCTAGATACAAGGTCCACAAATACATATGCTCCGTGTTCCTTTGCAATGTTTCCAAGCGAAACTATGTCGTTCATTACGCCTGTGCTTGTGTCTATGTGTGTCATTGATACGGCATCGTACTTTTCGGTTTGAAGTTCTTTTTTCAAGGTATCTACATCAGCTGCCACGCCATCCGGGAAAGCAATCGTCTTTACCCTTATTCCATATATTTCAGCTATCTTTGCAAACCTGTCGCCAAAATAACCATTAACAAGTGAAAGCACCCTATCGCCTTCCTTCAGGAACGTGGATATTCCAGCTTCCATCCCAAACGTTCCCGAGCCGCTGAAGAGCACCGTTTTATCTTCTTGAGAACCAAAAAGCTTGGCAGAAAGAATTTGAGCCTCTTTATAATCTTCATAAAATTGTGGGCTTGTATGACCCAGCATGGGATCAGACATTACCCTCAGCACTTGCTCGCTGAGGTTTGTCGGTCCCGGAATCATCAATATTGGGAATACCATTTTCAGAAATCTTTTGTTCTTCCTTTAAAATCTTTTCTATGTAGGACTTGCCTATAACCCCGGCAGTTATCAGATTTGTTACAGAATTTCCTGATGCGGTTCCGGTTACCTTGCCTATTCTTCCCCGGATCTGCCTCCATTTAAGCTTGGTATTTCCGCTTTTTGATTCATAAATTACACCCAGCGCGTCATTTACTTTAACGAACGTAATTTCTCCCATTTTTTGCACTGTGACTTTATCTTCTGCTTCAACATATATTGGCCCCGGCCCCTCTTCCCTCTCAGGAAACACACTTGGATCTTCCTTCAGTTCAATTGGCATAAAAGACCTGCAGGTGCTAAGTATCAAGAACTCCCTGAATCTATCCAACCCTGCTTCAGCTTCTATCTTTACCAAATCTACAATTTTTTCTTTGCCATTTATTTAAGCATTTATATATTGTATGGCAAGTCATGTGACAAGAACGTATATGCTTTCAAGTTAGGTGAGAATTATCAGAATTAGGATTACAAGTTAATATTCAATTTGCTGCAATGCAATTTATGCTAGCGGCAAAGTGCCGGCGGATAGCTGAAGGCAGGGGACCAGAGAAATACAGAAAAAGGTTCTGCATTGGATGATGAATCTTTTTACTGGCGCCTGGCTGGCCCAGCAGGCTTCTCTGATACCCCGACCTCATATATGTATATCTGATTAGCAGGATCACTGCGTACTGGATGCCATCCTTCGAATGTCCAAGTGTATGTAGCTATCCTGCTTCCACGCCTGAGCTCAGCAAGCAGCTTCTGCTTCAATCTCTGGTTTGTGCCCTGCTGCAGAAAAAGCGTTACCACGGTAGCTGGGCTTAGGTCTATGTGAAAGAAATTTCCATATATCACATCAGCCAAGCCATTAACACCCTTTATCCTGACCGTTGCCTTTGACCAAATAAAACGAAAAGGGTCAGCTTCTACCCCTACAGCTCTTGCGCCATAAAGCTTGGCCGCCTCGGCTATTATCCTGCCGTCACCACAACCAAGGTCATAAATTACATCAGATGAGGTTACACCGCTCAGCTCTAACATAACACGCACCTTCTTAATTGGTGTAGGACCCCATCCGGAGCCAATGAATTGGGTCCACAAAATCCAGCATGCTATTATAAGTGTAAAAAGCACGAGCAAGATGATTACTGACAATTAAGATATCACTATGTAATTAATCTCTGGAGGGGTACCGCTCGCTATTGAAAAATAGTATTGGGTATTGTTGGCACTCCAAAGTTATATGTCTATTAAAGGAAACAATCATTAATCCCATTGGCATAAAAGATAACGGTTAATATATAAATAGATATCTGCAGCACCATCATGATTTTTAGCAATGCAGCCAAATATGCTACGCAAATATTATGCTTCAGCAGGCCTTGGCTTTTGCGCAAGGCATGTACCAGGCCTGGCACATCAATTAAAGAGGTAAAATACAACTTGATAAAATGGGTATTAATAAATTCGCAAACTGGGAAGATTCTGATGGTTGGCAAATAATTTATATAAAGTGTGCCGGGGGAGGGCT
>JAMCTX010000012.1 GCA_023381255.1 Nitrososphaerota archaeon | reverse complement strand
GGCTGGCTTCACTGGCCATAACCCTGCGTGGACTGCGGCTGTGCGGCTACCCGTTTACCGTGAGTGCGGATGCCTCTTGGCTTACAATGAAGAATGAGTACCTGTACACCGGCCATCAGCCTAAGATGGCCAGAGCGGGTATGACGGAGGAAGCCTACGCTCCGAATGGGGGTTATAAGAAATTATAACCTTTCAGAAACGGTTAGACGTTCTCAGGGATTATCTTATGCTCCAGTCAGAAGTAGTTCACAAGACTTCAACCTTTCTCCAGTAAGTTTTGTCGCCAACGTCAATCAGCTTTATTTTCATCTCCAGTAATTTTTTTCTGATTTGATCAGCTTCTGCATACTTTCTGCCAGATCTGAGGGTTGCTCTCTCAGTCACAAGCCTCTTTGCTGTTTCAGCTTCGTCCCTGGAAATTTCAGGCAGCTTAAACCCAAAACAGCTTGTAATCTCATTGAATAAATTCATGCTTTGGACCACTGGAGGGCTAAGCTTCAGGGATGCCTGCATTCTGTTTATGGCCCTGGCTGCCGCAAGAAGATGCGTAAGACTTTCCGGTGTGTCAAGGTCATGCCCCAGAGCGTTGTCTGCCAATCTCAGCTCCTTCATGACTTCATCCACAGCACTCTGTTCTGTCCCATTCAAGCTGAATGGCTTGCCCAGATTGAACATGGCTTCCTCAATTATTTTCCATATTTCAATGGCTTTTAATATTCTGTCTTCATTAGCGGTTATCTGGCTCCTGTAATGGGCCTGGACCATCAGCACTCTTAGCACATTTGGACCGTAAGCGTTCAGGAAATCCCTTATATAAAAAACGTTACGGAGACTCTTGCTCATTTTTTCTTCGCCTGTTTTCACAAGCCCTATGTGCATCCATATTTTTGATAGCGGCTTCCCGGTAAACGCCTCACTCTGTGCTATTTCATTTTCGTGATGTGGAAAAATTAGGTCCTCGCCGCCCCCGTGGATGGTGATTGTATCCCCAAGGTTTTTCCATATCATGGCTGAACATTCAATGTGCCATCCAGGCCTTCCATGCCCTATTTCAGTATCGAAAAATGGCCTATCTTCATGGAATTTCCAAAGCGCGAAGTCCAGCGGATTTTTTTTGTCTTCATTCACGTCAATCCTAGCGCCGGCCAGCAGTTCCTCTTTTTTGATTCCTGAGAGTCTGCCATATCCGGGAAATTTGTCAACTGAAAAGTATATCCCGTCGCTAGTTTTGTATGCATATCCGGTTTCTAACAGGCGTTTTATGATTTTGACCATTTCGTATATATGGTCTGTAGCCCGGGGATACATGTCTGCCCTTGATATGTTGAGCAAATCAGAATCTGTGAAATATTCATCAATGTACTTTTTCGAGATTTGCGTATAATCCACCCCCTCATTTGCTGCCCTGTTTATTATCTTGTCATCCATATCTGTAAAATTCTGGGCATAAATTACGTTGAAGCCATTTTTTTTAAGCACACGCCTGAGTATGTCAAATATAATAAATACTCTGGCGTGACCAATGTGACTAAGGTCATAAACGGTGACCCCGCACGAGTATATCGTTATGTTCTTTTGCCGTGCAGGGTCGAGTTCAATCTCGCTCCTTGTGTATGTATCGTAGATAGAGACATTACCCATTATGTATAATAGTGTGATGGCTGTTTTTTAAAGTTAAGCCTGGAAAGGTTGAGGCGTAACCTCAAGGTCAACCTTAAATTGAGGAACTGGTATACCATATTGATTATGGATAAAATTGGAATGGATAATGCAGTAGTTGAAATGGACGGCGATGAAATGACAAGGGTGATCTGGTCCTGGGTAAAAGAAAGCCTGTTGATGCCATACGTGGACCTGAAAACTGAGTACTACGATCTGCACGTAAAACACCGAGATGAGACTGACGACCAGGTAACTTATCAGGCAGGTGAAGCAATAAAGAGGCTAAAAGTAGGCATAAAGTGCGCCACAATAACGCCGAATGCAGAAAGGGTGAAGGAGTATAACCTGAAAAAGGAGTGGCCAAGCCCCAATGCTACTATCAGGAAGATCCTGGACGGCACCATATTCAGGGCTCCAATTGTCCTGAACAATGTAATGCCGGCTGTCAGGTTTTGGAAAAAGCCAATTGTGATTGCCAGGCATGCCTTTGGCGATATATATGACGCAGCTTCACTGAGGTTTGAGACTGAAGGGGAAGCTGAAATACTGTTCAGGCATGGATCAGTGCAAAAATCTGTCAAGCTGCCTGCGCTCAAGGGCGCCGGTGTGATAGAAGCAAAATATAACATAGATAATTCAATTTACGGGTTTGCCAGAGCTTCGTTTAATTATGCGCTAATGTATCATCTGGACCTCTGGTTTGCCACAAAAGATACGATATCCAAAGTCTATGATGCAAGATTTAAGCAAATATTTCAGGAAACATTTGAAAAAGAGTTCAAGCAGAAGTTTGACGATGCAAGCATTCACTATAATTATTATCTGATTGATGATGCGCTGGCCAGGTCTGTAAGGTCCGAAGGCGGATTTGTGTGGGCGTGCAAAAATTATGAGGGGGACATAATATCAGACCTGGTTTCAACAGCATATGTTGGAACTCTTGCACTGATGACATCGGAGCTCATGTCGCCTGAAGGATATTATGAATCAGAAGCCGCACACGGCACGGTCCAACGGCACTATTACAGGTATCTGAAGGGCGAAAAGGTTTCTACAAACCCAACCGCAATAATATTTGCGTGGACAAGGGGACTGGAAAGGAGGGCTAAACTGGATGGAAATCAGGAACTGTACAATTTTTCGCTTAAACTTGAAGATGCGGTCAAGTTAACAATCGAAAAGGATAGAATAATGACTCAGGATGTTGCAAATGTTGCTGAAAAGCCTGTAGGTGCTGTTGTGGATACGCAGTCGTTTATTTCAGCCGTAAAAGCCAATCTGGACAAAATGCTTGGCAGGGCCTAGAGTTGCAGTAAGTTTTTTGGCAAAGATTTAAAAACAAAGATATCGTTGCCGATAATAAATTGACAGATGCTGTTTTGCTTGATAATGTTAAAAAAGTCTATCCCGGTGCAGCTGGCACAGTTGCACTAAAGGGTATAAGCTTAAATATTGCAGAGGGGGAATTCGCTTCAATTGTTGGCCCATCTGGGTCTGGCAAAACGACGCTCCTCAGTGTAATTGGAACACTTGACAAACCCACTTCCGGCAAGGTGTATATAGGCGGGAAGGATACCACGGGCATGACCGACGATGAGTTGTCCAAAATCCGTAACATTCATATCGGATTCATATTCCAGTCGTACAATCTCATAAACAGGTTGACCGCCCTTGAAAATGTTTCTTTGCCTCTTGTAGTTAGAGGGGTCAACTCCTCTGAAAGGTATCAGCTTGCAACAAAGGCCCTGAATGATGTGGGGCTGAGCAGCATGGTAAAAAGGAAACCATCGGAACTCAGCGGCGGGGAACAGCAGAGGGTTGCCATTGCCAGGGCGCTGGTTACAAACCCAACAATAATACTGGCAGATGAACCAACGGGCAACCTTGACAGCAAAAATGCAGAAAACATAATGAACGTTTTAACATATGTAAACAAAACCATGAGCAAGACGATAATCATGGTAACACACAACATGGACCTTGCAAAGATGACAAAAAAGATAATTCAGTTAAAGGACGGCATGATTGAAAGGGTGGAACAGGTAAATTGAACAGCAAGATACCTATTTTCATAGTCCTGGCGCTAACTGCGGCCATGGCGTTTTCGGCAACGCCTTCATTTGCGCATTCTCAGCCAGTTATAATTTACAGCAACTGGGGCACAATGCAGCAGCCAATCACAGTCAGGCCCGGCTACACCAACATCCCATATACTGTGGAGGTGCAGAATGATACTTCCATACTTTATGCGCAGCTTGACCTGCCATCAACCGTGTTAACAAATTCCACAGGCGGGTCCATAGCCAGGAGCACTTCACAATCAGTTTCTCCTGCAATATTTACATTTACTCTGAACGTTAAGCCTTCAGCTAACCCCGGCACCTATAGCATCCCAATCAAGATCGTTCAGACTGACGGCAATACTTACAATTTTACTGTAAGCGCCAGGATTTCACCGCCACCTTCTGTCTCAGCCTCTGAACTTTACTGGGGGAGCACATCAAGGCTTTATCCCTACCCGGGATACGGAAGTGCGCAATTAACAGCATTGATAAGCAACCCTGATAGCGGATCCATTTACCATGTAACGCTTAACCTGCAGCTACCGACTGGTCTTCAGTCGCAAACATCGGGCAGCACCGAAAGCTTTTACGTTTCTGAAATTTCACCGGGATCATTTGAACCTGTTACATCTGTGGTTAATGTTACTCAGGCGGTTGCCCCAGGCAATTACTACGAACCATATACCATAACTTACATGGATTCAAACGGTGCATACTTTACCAATTCAGGAACCCTTGAACTTATAATATATCCAAGGACAGAATTGAGTGTAAGCCTGAACTCTCCAGGCCTGCTGGAAGGAGAATATTCCAGCATAAACGCGTCAATAAAAAACACGGGCAGCTCGCCGATATATGACCTGACTGTTAGCTTGCAGATGCAGGGCGTTGAGCTTGCGCAGGGAAACACAAGCCAGCTGGGCATGCTTGGTTCCGGCAGCTCTGCAAGCTTTGAATATACAATTTATGCGCCGCAGAACCTGCCATCTGGCATTTACCCAATTACCGTCGAGCTTCAGTATGAATCTGCAGGAAGCATGACGCAGACATCATATATAACATATGCATCAGTTTCGTCCCAACCACAGGAAGCATACATAACAATCAATCCAGGTTCCATATATTATATGAGGAACAATTCGGTAACAGTGTTCATCAAAAATGCCATGGGTATTGGGCTAAAAAACGTTCAGTTGTTTATATCCCCAGCTCAATCTGTATACATAGCTCAGGGATATGGGCCGTTTTTTCTGGGAAACATAAACCCCAATGGCGAGGCAAACCTGAGCCTTGATGTCATGCCGTATTTTACGCAGGACCAGGTTTATCCCTTGCAGATTACGTTACAATTTCAGGGAAGTGAAAACTACACACAATCCATCCAGCAAACAGTTCCTCTGTTTATAAATGGCATAATAACAATTAACTTCTCTCAGGTGCAGGTTCCTGCAATGTATAACGGTTCAAGCGGGTCCGTGTCAGGCACAATAATAAATTCGGGAACAGAGGAAGCCTATTATGGCACACTTTATATAAATTCATCCAGGCTTGAAATCAACCAGTCGCAGTACATTGGTGACCTGCCAACGGATTCCCCAACGCCTTTCAGCTACACCGTTTATTTACCATCAAATGTTCAGGGAGGGTCTTACCCGGTAACGTTCACCTATCAGTACAAGGACAGTCTGGGAAATACATATTATGCAACTTACAGCACATATATGCAGGTGATAAGCGGGAAGGTTACGGTCCAAGCAGCATCGCCAAACCGCAGTTTTGAGCTGCTTTTAATAGTAATCACTGTTATAGTTATAATTGCGATAGTCTACCTGTTCTTAAGGCGCTTGAAAAGATGAAGCTGATAGATGTGATGATGTATGCTATCAGGGCAATGAGCGAAAGGAAGACCAGAAGCGCTTTAACCATACTGGGAATAATGATAGGTCCGGCTGCCGTAATAGGAATAACTTCCCTGACCTCGGGTTACGGCCAGAACATACACTCGCAGCTGCTTGAACTTGGAACAAATACGATCTTGGTGGAGCCAAATGGTCAGAAAACGATCACCGTCCAGGAAATAAATCAGATTGAAACGATTAAGGGCGTCAGCGGCGTTTATCCATATTATGCAATACCGGCTCAAATAAGCACGCCCGGCGGTAAGGAAAGCGTGGTGGTTTTTGCTATAAACCTGCAGACGGGGCTGGAGAGCGCAGTGCCTGGAATAAAACTATCGCAGGGGCAATTTCCCCAGCAATTTAACACCTTTGGTGCAGTTATAGGGTGGCAGATTGCGAATCCACAGGATAGTCAGTATTCAAGCTATAAACTAAACAATGTAGTAACGATGACAATATCAGTTAAAGGGCAGCAGGTTTCAAAAAGTTTTCTTGTAATGGGGATATTGAAGGAGTTCGGGCCATCGTTCATAGTAAATGTGGACCAGGGGGTGTTTGTTCCATTGAACACAGGAAGCCAGCTTACGGGAAATTCCCCGTATGATGGGTTGCTTGTAATTGCTCAGAGTTCTTCTGACGTTACTTCCATAACAAACAGCATAAAAGGGTATTATGGAAACAACCTTCAGGTGCTCAGTTCTCAGGAGGCAATAAATGTGGCAAATTCTATAGTGGGCACTCTTAACCTGCTGCTTGCTTCAGCTGCCTCAGTGTCTTTTTTGGTCGCATTTGTTGGGGTTACAACCACCATGTACACAAGCACCCTTGAGAGAATACGTGAAATTGGGATATTGAAGGCCCTCGGTTTCAGAAATAATGACGTGATGAATATTTTCATGCTTGAATCCGGCATAATGGGCTTGGTGGGGGGATTGATAGGCGTCACTCTTGGAGCTGTGGGTTCGTATGCCCTTTCTCTTATAATCCCCAGATTTTTGAACTTTGGTGGGCAGTCAGGATTTTCAATAGGGTATGCGATGCCGGTATTCGATCCATCCACAATAGCTATAGTTGTAGTTATATCTGCCATAATAGGTATTATAGCAGGGTCGATACCTGCTTATAAGGCCTCAAGAGTGGAGCCGGTCAGAGTGCTTAGGAACGAATAGTCAGCCATAAATCAAAGCAACCAAAAAGACAGGCAAAAGGTAAGAAAGAATAACCATTATCTTTATCGTCCTCTCCGGCCTTTCAATCAAGGATTTAAGCGTGACGTTTTCTTCGCTACCATCATCAAATACAACTTTTACCGGCTCGCTCGGCTTTCTCCTCCAGTGCTTTACAAACCGGCTCGGAGTGATTTCAAGCAGTATAATTAGCGTGCATAAAAGGGCAAGTATTGCCCCATTTATAGATAAGGAGCTCGTTGCAGCAACGTAGCCGGCCAGAGCTGGCAGAGCTCCTACAGAAACACCTATTGTGGCATCGTTATGCATGAAGCTGGTTTTGGGATGATTATAAGTTATCAGAAAGGCAATTTCCAGTATCCCAATGGTCAAAAGGTATAAATTCCATTTTAAAAGGGCGAGCGACACTGCTCCCAGCAATGCGCTTATGGTCAATGACAAGTAACCAATTGATTTGATTTTTCTGGCTTCACGGTAATCAGAAAAGTGCATTGAATACGCTTCGTTTATAAAATGCGACGCTATTCCATGCCCTACAAAGTAGGCCAGTATAAGCAGCAAGTCAGCTAGAAGGATAAAATTGCGCCCTACTATTAACCCATCCAGCACATATGAAATGCTTAGAAATGTAAATGGCAGATAAAGCAGGTTATAGTATAAGTTTTGGTTCATGAACCAGAATTCCTTCAACAGGCATCATTTTAAAAAAGATATATTTAAATTCATATTTAAAATTTTACTGATGAAAAAGAAAAGGGCGCGTTTATTTTTGCTCAAGATTTTTGTCAATCAGCATATATATCGCCTATGATTATTAACTAAATGTGCAACCACGGAGCGCAGCGGCTGTATTTCTTAAGCTTGTTTGGGGTGAGCTTATTGGCTGAATTAATGGGAAATGCAGACTACGCCAAATACCCGTTTTTATCTGAAAGCACATCGATGGCAATAAGCAGAATGAGGGGGTTGAATCTGGGGGCGCTGGATGGCACAGAAGTTCTGGGGCACAATGCGGAAGAGGTTTTTTCAATAGTAAGGGTCAGGCTAAATGATGCTTTGGGGAATGGTGATTCACCAGATCTTGCTGATATTTCCCATGAAATATCCCTTGCATCATTTATTTTTGCGTTGATAATTTTACGCGCAGCTAATGACCAGCGGTTGACAAGCAGGTTTGCTCTGGCAGAAGCAAGAAGAAGTGAAAGGTACATGGGCTACTTTCTGGCCCAGAGCAGGAGAAGCCAGGCTGTGCCAATTATAGAGCACACATGCGGCATCAATTTAACCGACTACTATGGTGAGGGATTTTTAGTGGACATTTCTGATTATCTCAAGAACGCAATAGTCTCACAGCCAAGCTGGAAGCTTGTCAACAGGTGGGTCATCGCAGGCAAGGTGTTTGTAAAGGACAACGAAATTTTGCACATTTTCAGGGAATCCGCAGCCAAGTCGATAAATCAAACTGTTCAGAAAATGCCAGAACCAGTTTTGAAGGGGGAGCTGGCAAACATTCTGTCAGAGATAATGGTTTACAAACCGAAAGTGGTTGTAAAGCCCATAGAGGGTGGCGTGCCGCCATGCGTTCAGGTGCAGCTTGATAGGATGAAGAAGGGTGAAAACATACCCCATGCGGCAAGATTTTTAATTGCCTCATTTTTTATAAACCGTGGTTATGATATACAGAGCGTGATCAACCTGTTTACAACATCGCCTGATTTCAGCGAAAAAATAACAAGGTATCAGGTGGAGCAGATTGCCGGCAAAAAGGAAAACGGTCCGAAATACATGGTGCCCAGTTGTTCAAAGCTTGCATCCGAAGGGCTTTGTTTCAAAACAGAGGAATGTGACAGCATTAAAAACCCCGTGCAATTTACGGGGAAGCGCCAAAAGGAACGTTCATCCTCCTAGCAGCCTTAGCCATTAACTTTCCCTTATTGAGCGCATCTATGAGGTCCCTGACATCCTTTTCTGAAGTCCCTGAACCAGCCGCAATCCTCCTCAATCTCGGCGTGTTGATTATTTTTGGGTTTCTCCTTTCCGTGATATTCATGCTGTGTATTATGGCCTTCCACTTTTTCAGCTGAACTTTCGCCTTATCTATTTCCTTCTTGTTTACATTAAATGGCGCGGGAAGCATGTCAACTATCTTCTCCAGAGGACCTATTTTTTCCATCTGCTCAATCTGGGCAAGAAAGTCCTCGAAGTCCATTCTGCCTTTCATTATTTTTTTTGCTTCCTTCTCACTTACCTTGATTTCGGCTTCCTTTACCTTGTCAAGCAGCATTTCCAGGTCCCCTATTCCCAGCAGCCTTGAAACAAAGTGCTTGGGCGAAAACTCTTCAATGTCCCCTATCCTTTCGCCGTTTGAAATAAAGTAAACCTTGGCCCCCGTTGCAGCTGCAGCCGCAAGCGCGCCGCCTCCCTTTGCGCTGCCATCCAGCTTTGTTATGACCAGCCCGCCAACTTCTACCGTGTCAGAAAATGCCTTTGCCTGATTAAATGCTTGCTGTCCTATTGTGGCATCTACTACCAAGAGCGTTAATGTCGGCTTAACTTCTTCCTCAAGCTTTTTGACTTCCTGCATTAAAGAAGATTCATCCTTGTGCCTGCCTGCAGTGTCTATAATTATTGCATTTCTGTCCTTGAATTCTTGGAGACCTTCCTTTACTATCTTTATGGGATCCTTCTTTGGGTCGCCATATACGTTTATACCGGCCCTTGAAGCAAAGCTCTGAAGTTGTTCAAGAGCGCCTGGCCTGTATATATCAGCACCGATTATTCCAACCTTGAACCCCTTTGCTGCCAAGTACTTGCCCAGTTTAACGGAAAAGGTGGTTTTGCCAGAACCCTGAATCCCAACAAGCATTATCAAGTTTTTTGGACCAAGAGATAGCTTGAAATCTCCCCCGAGAAGTTCTGTCATCTCATCATATACTGCCTTCACTGCCATTTCTTTAAGTGAAATGCCTGGCAGTGTTCCTTCGCTCTTCAGCCTTTCCTCAATTTTTTTAGAAAATTCCAGCACTAGCTTTACATTTACATCAGATTTGAGAAGTACCCTTTGAAGGTCAACAATGAACTCTTTCAGCGCCTGCTCGTCAATGCCTCCTCTCCTTATGAATTTATCAAGGGCCGCTCTCAGGCCGTCTTTAAGGTCATCCAGCATCTTTTTTATTCAAGATCGGCGCTCCTTATTAAATATGTTCCTGAATCCTTCTCCCACACCATTTCAGCATCATTAATGCGTATCCTCTTCCTGTAAAGGGGCATCCAGAGCACAAAGGTTTCACCCTCTCCTCCTTCAAGCGAAGGATTGAACCTGTACCTTTTGGAAAGTTTTATCAGCTGCTCGGTAGCATCCCCGTCCATTTTCCTCCCAAGCCATTCTCTGCCCAGTCCAAGCGAAGCCACCTTTACGATTATGTAATCAAAACCATTGCCTGGCAGCTGCCTCATATAATATTCCTGATCAATGCCCCACAACGGATTGACGGTCTTCATGTTGAATTTTGCAGCAACTTCAGAAAATTTCCTTTTTTGAAAGTTGCTTGCTATGCCCCCAGTAACCAGCTCTTTCGCATCATAATTTCTGCTAGCCGCATCCAGTCCCTCTTCTATGCTTTTTACCGCTATCCACGGTATGCCCAGGGAAGCGCATTGGAGTTTAACCCACGATGTATTTTCATAGTGGAAAACCATATCATCCTTTTCAGTAAAGACAGTTATGGCGCAGCATGGGAGCTGCCCGGTGCGCCTGTATATTTCAAACATTGCAAAATTGCTGTCCTTTCCTCCAGACAGCAGAGCCGCATAAATTGACCTCTCATTTCTCATAATCCTCATCACTGCTCAGACGGCTCTTCCTTAATATCATCGAGGTCGGCATAATTGTTCACACGCACCCTATTATGCTTTAAGTGCTTTATACATGAGCACCTCATCAAAATATTTGTTCCCCCTTTTGTAAGCACGCGGAAGAAGACCATATTCGGTGAATCCCAAACTGCGGTACAGGTGGATGGCGTGCAGATTGTTGCTGTATACGCTAAGCACTACTATTTCAAATTTTTCACGTGCAAGCTCCAGGGCCGTGGTTATCATGGCCCTTCCCATGCCCATGTTTCTGTATTTTTGCATTATAGCAATGCCCAGGACCCCAATGTGGGACATTACCGAGTTCTCCTTTCTTGGTTCAATTGTGCAGAGTCCCACTGCCCTGCCATCAGCCTCTCCCACTACAGCCACTGCCCTGCCAGAGCTTATCAAGTCAGCGTACCATTTTTTTTCAACATTCAAGTCCGGCTTTTCATTGTAAAGCGTAAGCCCCAGCTCCGGATTGCGCTTTACCTCGTCATAATATGAATAGTAAGCATCTATCACTGGCAACATGTCCTGTGCATTAGCTTCCCTTACCGTGTACACAAAATAATTTAATAAAATTTGTTAATAACTGTTATGGCAATCTATTCCTTTGGAAGGTTAAGTGCTGATTTGAGACCCTTGTACCTGTTCCTGATAGTAACTTCGGTGACGCCTGCTGCTTCAGCTATATCCTTCTGTGTTTTGTTTTCTCCTTCCACAACGCATGCAACATATAGTGCAGCCGCTGCAAGCCCCATTGGGTCCTTGCCTGCAGAAATGCCAGACTGCATTGCCTTCTTTATGATATCCAGTGCCTTCCTGCTGGTCCTTTCGCTTAATCCAACCCTTGTGGCTATCCTGCTGACAGACTTCACTGGGTCGGCAACCGGCATTTTCAGGTCAAGCTCCTTCACGATCAGCCTGTAGCTCTTCGCTATGTCCTTTCTTTTAATGTTTGAAACCGCAGCTATGTCCTTGAGAGTTCTTGGAACTTCAAGCGACCTGCAGGCAGTGTACAGTGAAGCCGCCATTATTGCGCTGATGCTTCTGCCTCTCACAAGCCCCTTTTCCAGAGCCTTGCGGTAAATATATGCTGCCCTCTCAGACACGCTTCCTGGAACGCTCAGCTTATCCACAAGCCTGTTAAGCTCATTAAAAGCCTGCCTAAGGTTTCTGTCTGCAGGCTCATGGGCCTTGCTCCTGCTGTCCCACATCCTCAACCTGTAATATGTTGCCTTGTTGGCTCCTGATATCGACTTGCCAGTGGCGTCCCTGTTAGACCTGTCCATCACCGTGGAGAGGCCCATATCGTTTATTCCCAGCGATGTTGGCGTCCCAACCCTGCTCCTGTTGTCCTTTTCATCCTTTGAAAAGGCTCTCCATTCAGGTCCAGTGCTTTCAACTTTTTCCTTTACCACGAAGCCGCAGCTAGCGCAGATTATTTCGCCAGATTCATCATCCTGCAGAAGGTCTTTTGAACCGCATATAGGGCACTTTTCAACTCCTTCAAGATCCCCCGGTCTAAGCTTTTTAAATGGCATAAACTTAACACCAAAAAAACTTAAATTATGTATATATAAATATTTCGGAAAAAACTATTATATTAGCTGGTAAATGAATGAATATTTTTATAAGCGCACGGCCTATTGATGGTGGATGCTCTATATACTCCTCGCTGTTGACCTGCTGTTGATATTGCAGATGGTGAGGGAACTTCAACTTTATCACACTAAACAGGGAGAGCCATGCAAGTCAACTGTTATAGTCCCCTTGCGCGGTGAAGAACCGGCGCTTGGCATGAATGCAACTTCCATTTTAGGCCAGGAACACCCGGATTTCAAGTTGATTTATGTAGTTGACAGCGATGAACTTGAAAAGCAAAATGCAAGGCTGAAGCAATTTGGTGTACAAGCAATTGAAACAGAAGAACTTTGTGGCAGGTGCAGCGGCAAAATCAGGGCTATACTTACCGGCATAAGGCATTCAAACGGAAACATAGTGATTGCCGATTCTGATACGGTTTATCCCAAAGGCTGGCTGGCGGCGTTAACTTCCATGCTAAAAAACTACCATGTTGTCACTGTATTTTCCTGGCCATGCCCGCTGAAAATCACCCCCAGTAACCTGATGCGCGCAGGATTCTGGACACTGGGATTTGAGAGCCATGCAATTGGAGGCAGGTTCCTTTGGGGCGGTTCAATGGCATTCAGGGAAGGGGATATAGACCAGAAAATAACAGATGAGCTTAGCGTCGAATGGTGCGATGACTGCGCGCTTACCAGAATTTCAAAGGAAAAGGGGTGGAAAATAGGTTATGCAGCGAGAGCCATGCCACTCAATGCGTTTGACGAAAGAGCCCTTGCATCGTGGACAACGAGACAGGTCAAGCTGATGCTTAAGTATTCCAGGAAGGGCGTATATGTGTTTGCTGCCGTGGCGCTTATCTTAACAGCTTTTCTGGTTATGTTTGCGCTGACGGCAAACTGGCTTTACCTTACTCCCTTTGCCCTGTGGGTTGTGAAAAACTTGGTTAGGGGACGCAGGTATGGGAGGCTTGCGGTGCTACCGTCAATAATGTCGGTGCCTGCGATTTTCTTTGCCCTTCTGTTTCTGGTGGTCGGAGCAAGATCGCACTCTGTTCAATGGCGGGACAGGAGCTACTACGTGGATGGCTAAATTCATAATCAAAATTTTTATAAATGGATGTCAAAGGTGCATCGTTGCCCCAGCTCAAGTATTATATTGAAACATATGGTTGCGCAGCCAACCAGGCTGACTCCAGTATAATGAAAAATATACTTGAAAATAAGGGCTGGTCCGAATCAGACGAAAATGAAGCAGATGTAATAATAATAAATACTTGTGGGGTTAAAAAACCGACTGAAGACAAGATACTGTACAGAATTAATGAAATAGTTAAAGGCAAAAGGCCGATTGTTGTTGCCGGCTGCCTGACAAGGATAGATAGGGAGCGCATAATTGGATCTGGTTGTAATGTTGCCATAGATGTTCGCTCTGTTGACAGGATAGCGGAGGCCGCGGCAATGTCCCTTAATGGCGCAAGGGGTGAACTGATAACTTCTGATTTGGTTGCAGACAAGCCTGCCATGATTGGCAGAACTCTTTCGCCTACCATTGGGGTGATAGAAGTGCAGGAAGGATGCAACTACAATTGCACATTCTGTGCTACAAAGTTCTCTCGTGGGGCAAATCATAGCTTTCCTGTTGCAGGAATAATTCGAGCAGCAAGTGAGCTTGCAAGGCAGGGCGCAGTTGAAATCTGGTTGACAGGCCAGGACGTGGCGGCTTACTATTATGAGGGGAAAAGGCTTCCCGAGCTACTTGAACAGATAAGCAGCATACAATCAGACTTTAAAATAAGGGCTGGTATGATGACGCCGCCTTTTGCAAAGGCAATAACCAAGGGCATGCTGAGCCTGTTTCCCAGCAGGCACGTATATCAGTTTTTTCACGTGCCAGTCCAGTCAGGAAGCGACTGCGTATTGAATGACATGAAAAGGGGGTACAGGTCGTCGCTTTTTGAAGGGGTTGTGAACTCGATAAGGGAAAAGCTGCCGTCAAGCACAATCGAAACAGACGTTATAGTGGGTTACCCGACTGAAACTGAAGACGACTTTAATGCAACTCTCTCGCTTTTAGAGCGGGTAAATCCTGCATCAGTAAACCTGTCCAAGTTCTGGCCCATGCCCGGCACATCAGCTTCAAAACTAAAGCCCCTTGACAGCAGGATCGTCTCAAGAAGGAGCAAGGAAGCTTATGATCTAATACTGAAAATTATGAATAAATCAAATGAAAAGTGGCTTGGATGGGAGGGGGAAGTTCTCATAACAGAAAGGGGAAGCAGAAAGGGAACCTGGAAGGGCAGGAATTTTTCATACAAGCAGGTAGTGGTGTTTAGTGAAATGGAAATGCTCGGAAGGTCGATTACTGCAAAAATCGAAAGCGTTGATTCCGTTAACCTGTACGCCAAGCCATATGGAACCAACTGATAAGGTATTGTGCAAAAGTTTATTAAATCTGGGCAAAGAACAGCAATCATGACAGTGACTTTTCTAAGCATGGATGATGTCAGGTCACTTATAAACATGAAGGACGTAATTGGGGCGGTTGATGAAGCATTCAGGGAAAAGGCAAGGGGTAAGGTGCAGATGCCGCCAAAGGTATACCTGTTCTTCCATGAATATGAAGGCGATTTCAGGGTAATGCCGGGGTACATCCCGTCTCTAAAGTCTGCAGGGGTTAAGGTGGTAAATGTTCATGTTAAAAATAAAGACAAGGGCCTTCCCACCGTTATGGCGACAATTTTGCTTTTGGACCCTGAAACTGGGGAACCCATGGCTATACTGGATGGCACCCTGCTTACAAGCATGAGAACAGGTGCTGCAGGTGCAATAGCAGCCAGGGAAATGGCAAAAAAAGGCTTCAAAAAAGTGGCATTCGTAGGCGCAGGCACTCAGGCAAAGTACCAGTTGCTGGGTTTAAACGAAATTGCAAAGGGGTTAACAGGTAAGGCATATGATGTCTCCGAAGCATCCGTTGAAAAGTTTTCCGAGTACGCAAAGAGCGTTGGGGCAGCAATTGATGTGGCATCCAGCGTAAAGGAATGCATATCGGATGCTGACGTAATAATTACTACAACGCCAGCGACTGAACCTGTAGTCAGAAATGGATGGGTTCCGGAAGGCGCTCACATAAATGCAATAGGGGCCGATGCGCCGGGCAAAGAAGAGCTTGATCCCGAAGTGTTGCTCAGGGCCAGGATAATTGTAGACGACATGGAGCAGGCGGTTCACTCGGGGGAAGTAAACGTGCCCATATTAAAAGGATTGCTGAAGCAGCAAAAGATAGCAGGTGAAATAGGTCAGGTGCTTGAAGGCAAAATAAAGGGGAGAACCTCTGAAAAGGAAATAACTGTGTTTGATTCAACGGGCCTTGCAATTCAGGATATAGCATCAGCGAGCCTCGCCCTTAGGAGAGCCGTTGAAAAAGGGATCGGGGTAAAGCTAAGGCTATTTTAAAAAGCTTTTATAATAACAAGTTTAAAAATTAACCATGAAGCTGGCTGTCTTTTTTCTGTTGGCATTGCTTGCAGCAACTTATGCCCAGCAGCCGTCGGTTACAATTACAATTTTTCCCAACGGTTATGCTGGTGTGACAGAAAATGCAACGGTTTCAGCCTTTTCGCCAGAAAACATTACTATGATAGGTACTCCGGTAGCACTCACCGCAAGCTATTCCAACGGGTCGCCAGCTCTGTTCAGTGTAAGCGGTAAAAACATTACAATAGTGCCAGACGTCAATGGCACTGTCAGCGTTAACTATTTTACCTACAGCATTGTGGGAAAAAATAACATTTCGTGGTTCATCTCACTTAACACGCCTTATGAGACTAAGGTGATCCTCCCGCCAAATGCTTCGCTGGTATCTATGAATTCCATCCCGAGTTCAATCGGACAGGCTGATTCGTCAATATACCTTATGCTTGGTGCAGGGAACTGGACAATAAGTTACATAATTCCTCCCCCATCAAAGGTTGTAGTCACCAGCAACCATCACAATTATGAATGGGAAATAATAGCAGCCATTGCTATAGCGGCAGTGGTTTTGGGGTACATTGCCATCAGGGGCAGAAAGCCCAAATTAAATGAAGGGGAAATCAGGGAACTTGACGGCCAGATCATTGATTATTTGAAAAGCCGGGGCGGTTCGGCAAGGGAGAGTGAAATCAGGCAGAAGCTGGTTATTCCCAAAACTACTGCCTGGAGGGCAATAAAAAGGCTTGAAAGAGAGGGAAAGGTCAAGGTGATTAAGACAGACCGGGAAAACACCATTGTGCTTACCTAGGTGGTTTTGAAATGATATTATTTATAGGCAGCCGTTTGTAAAGGTAGTGCATGTACAAGATAACCAACGTATCACTTAACGGAAAAGCCGGGCTATATCAACTGATAATTGACAAGGATAAAATTTACAAAATTGAGCCATGGGACGGCTCTGAGGGCGAAATTAATGGGGATGGAATGCTTCTGACTGAATCCTTTGTGGTGCCTCATGTGCACATTGACAAGGTCGAAACTGGCCCGCTGGTAGAAAAGGCAACAATGAACGTGTATCAGCTGGGCACAGGAGCAAGGGACGCAATCAAGGCTGCAGCAGAAGTGAAGAAAGGGTATGATGAGGATAAGATTTATGCTAGGATAAAGCAGAGAATGCTGGAAGCTCTGGAATACGGCGTTACGCACGTAAGAGGTTTTGTGGACGTGGACACCGCTGCCGGACTAAAAGGGTTTGCTGGGGCTGCCAGGGTAAGGGAAGAAATCAAGGAATTTATGCAGCTTCAGGTCGTTGCATTTCCACAACAGGGTCTGATAATGGATCCCGGGGCAATTGAACTTGTTGAAGATGCTGTAAAGAAGGGTGCAGACGTGGTAGGGGGTATACCCTGGATCGAAGAAAATGAAAATGACCAGAGGGAACACATAAAGCAGGTTCTTGAAATTGCCAGAAAATACTCCAGGCCTGCAGCATTCCTTGTTGATGATGCCCCAAACCCTAACCTGAAAACGCTTGAAATGCTTGCTGACGAAGCCCTGGAAATGGATATGCAGGGGAAAGTCGAAGCCTGCCACGCAAGGGCCCTTCAGCTTTATGATGAAAACAACCTAAACAGAGTTTTAAGCAAGGTAAAGCGCGCCGGCATAAGCCTGGTGACAAACCCTCATACAGGGGCATACCATTTGCCAGTTGAAAAGGCGCTTGCATATGGCATAAACGTTTCACTTGGGCAGGACGATTGCAATGACGCCTACTATCCCTATGGAAGATGTAATATGCTAGAAGTTGGGTTCCTTGCGACTCACCTTCTGTGGTCAATGGACGAAGCAGGGAGAGGAAGTATTTTTGACATGATAACTATGAAGGCAGCAAAATCCATTGGAATTGAAAATCATGAAGTTAAGGAAGGATCCAGGGCTGATCTTGTCATTCTAAACGCACCAAATATAAGAGAAGCATTGAGGTATCACAGGAAGCCGAGATTTGTTTTATATGGTGGGAGGCCTGTTGCCACGGGAACTTAAACCGCTAATGGTTATGGGAACTTCTTCGGGAGCCGGAAAGACCTTTTTTGTTACAGCAATTTTGAGCATATTGAGAGATATGGGGGTAGACGCCGTTCCGTTCAAGGCTCAGAATATGTCCCTTAATTCTGCCGTAGCTGAAGGTGGGGAAATAGCTTACGCGCAGGCAATGCAGGCCAGAGCTGCAGGGGTGGAGCCAAGTGTGCTTATGAACCCCGTGCTGATTAAACCGGAAAAGGGCAGCTCTCACGTGGTTGTGATGGGGAAGCACTATATGACGCTTAATCCCAGGGACTATTACAGGGAGGACGTGCACGATAACCTCTTTAGAATAGCCGTAGAGGCCTTCAAGGAACTTCAAAAAAAGCATGAACTTGTGGTAATTGAAGGGGCAGGATCTCCGGCTGAAATAAATCTAAGGGATATGGCCAATGTTGAGTTTTCCAGAGCTGTGGGCGCTAAAAACATACTGATTTCAGACATAGACAGGGGAGGCGCCTTTGCAAGCATTCTGGGTACGGTGAACATGATAGGCAGAAGGGGATTGATAGGGGCAGTGCTCAATAAATTCAGGGGAGATGAAGGCATGTTAAGGCCGGCATACAAGATCATGAGCGAAAGGTACAACATAAAAATAATAGGCACGGTTCCATATTTGCAGCTTATGCTTCCATGGGAAGATTCTGCGGATAACCTGCCCAGCAGGGGTGGCAAAGTCAGGGTTGGTGTTGTGAAACTTCCCCACATATCAAACTTTACCGATATTTACCCGCTGTATAAAGTGAGGGAGCTGGGCATAAGCTTTGAAGAGCTGCCAGACCCCCAGGGGTATGACCTGACAATAATACCGGGCTCGAAGGTCACGGTTCATGATCTAATACAGCTGAAAGTCTCAGGCTTTGATGAAATGTTAAAGAGGGCGGTTTTGGACGGCAGGTGGATAATGGGGATTTGTGGTGGGCTGCAGATGATGGGAAAAAGGATCATAGACAGGGTGGAAAGCGGCATTGGGGAAATTGACGGCCTGAACGTGCTTGAAGCCGAAACTGTAATGGAACCAGTAAAAAGAGTACGAAACGTTGATGGGACGGTTGTAGCAAAGGGCATGGAGGGCATCCCGATAACAGGTTACGAAATACATTATGGGGAAACAGTTTCTCCTTCACCGTTTGCCGTAATTAGAAAGGATAATGGTTTGCCCGTAAGCAGGCCAGACGGCTCGCAGAGCGGTAAGGTGTTTGGAACTTACCTGCATGGGATATTTGAAAATGAAGATTTCACACTTTCTCTCGTCAATATTCTTAGAAACGAAAACGGCTTGGATGCCTTAAAGGGCCCTATATACCTTGGTCATGACAGAGAAATCCACGATGCGTCAGAAGCCGTTAGAAATGGCGTCAATCTTGCATTTATATTTGAGGCAATTGGTTTAAAGCCATAACCTGACGCAATTCATGCTTCACCGGATGCCCCTACAGCCCAGCACATTTTCAATGCATATTTCTGCCACGTTTTTGCAAATTTTATCACAAAATGTTAATAAAGCCAGCCTTTAAAATAAATTAAAATGCCTGACTATGATGTAATTATAGTTGGCGCGGGACCAGCTGGTGTAGCAGCTGCAAAATCCAGTGCTGAAACTGGTGCCAAAACGCTATTAATTGAGAGGGAGCCAGCAGTTGCTGCATGGAAACCCTGCGGGGAGGCCACTTCGCTTGAAACATTTACTGACATGGGTTTAAAGGCAGATTATCCGCTGATAGTAAGAAAGGCAAATGCCATGGTTTTTGCTCCCAACGGCAAGTATGTTTCTATAAATCAGGAAGGGTATTCAATCAACAAGACATTTTTTCTGCAGGAAGTTGCTGCCAGGGCGGCGCAGATGGGTGCGGAAATACATGTAAGGGAAACATTTGAGGGCTTTGAAAAGAATGGAGGCAAGGTCAAGGTTAAAACAAGCGCCAACACGTATGATGCGAGCGTTATAATAGGGGCAGACGGATATCATTCTGCAGTTGCCAAGGCAGCGGGGATAAGGGAAAAATCAGAGCCAATTCCCACAGTTCAATATATTATGGCCAACGTCAAGCTGCAGTACCCTCATTCCGTCAGGTTCTACCTGGGCGACAGCATAGCCCCCAAGGGATATGCGTGGATATTTCCCAAAACTGACGACATAGCGGAGGTGGGGATAGGCGTCAGGGGGGTTGTTGCCAAGCAGTATTTGGACAAATTTGTAAGGGAGCATTTGGATGAACTTGGAAGCGCCAAAATTATAGACTATCGGGGCGCACCGGTGCCAATAGGAGGGCTCATCAAGGATGCGGTAAGGGACAATTTAATTCTTGCAGGTGATGCTGCTGGAACAGTGATTCCCTTCACTGGAGCTGGGATACATGCTTCCCTCATAGCGGGTCTTGTTGCGGGCAAGGTTGCAGCCGATGCGTCACTTGAGGGCAACGCTTCAGCGGACAGGCTCTCGGAATTCTATAGGTTATATGACGACCCGTGGGGCAAGAGGATAAGGTCAAGCCTTAAGGCGATGAAGGTCTTTGAAAAGGCTTCTGATGACGACTTTAACCAGCTTCAGGAGATACTGGATGAGGGTGATATACTGGATCTAGCAAACGGCTTTGATTTTTCAAAGGTTGCTTCAAAGTTAATGAAACATCCGATGCTTGCAATTAAGATTGGCACTAGGCTGCTTACTTCCTGAACTGCATCTGTTTAAAAATATTCAAAATTAAAAAATTCGCCAGTATAAGGGTACCATTTTTTGCTGATGCTTTCTACCTGTGAGAGCGACGGGCCATTGCTGCATTCCTTTATGAACTCTTCCAGGTTTTCCTTTTCGCCTTCCGCAATTATTCTGACTGAGCCATCAGCCATGTTTTCCGCTAGCCCGAATATCTGCAGCCTGTCAGCAGCCCTCTTTGCAAAAGCCCTGTAACCAACCCCCTGTACAAGGCCATTTACATTTATCTCAACTCTAGCTTTCATGCCCATGTTAAAAGGCCTGCATTATATCAAAATTGTGGCTGAATTAACCCTTGACAACGCCTATAGGCCTCATCCTGAACGCCCTTCTGGCCAAACCAGCCATTTCCGTTGCTTCAGCAACAAGGTCTACATTCTTGTATGCCAAGGGGGCTTCCTCCGTAACCGTTTCCCTGCTTGCCGCTCTGACCATGATGCCCCTTCCCCTCAGTTCTTCAATTAATGAACTGTAGTTATATGCCCTCTTTGCAGCACCTCTGCTCATGTGCCTGCCCGCTCCGTGTGCGGCACTGCCCCAGCTAAGTGTATCGTTTGTAGATACGCCGACAAGCATATAGCTTGCAGTGCCCATGCTTCCAGGTATAAGCACTGGTTGCCCGATTTTTCTGTATTTTTCAGGAATAAATTCAGACTCGGGGCCGAAAGCCCTTGTAGCCCCTTTCCTGTGAACTATTATGTCCATCTTATTGCCATTTACAGAGTGCTTTTCAGTTTTAGCTATGTTATGGGCTACATCATAAACCAGGCCCATGTCAAGCCTCTCTGGGTCACCCAATAACCTGAAGCTTTCTCTTACCATGTGAGTTATAAGCTGCCTGTTTGTCCATGCAAAGTTGGCGGCGCTAACCATTGCATGCAGATAATCCTGTCCCTCGTCGCTGCTAAATGGGACAGCGGCAAGTTCTCTGTCAGGTAGCTCAATGCCGTATTTTTTACCGGCTCTTTCCATCACCTGCAGATAGTCGCTGCAAACCTGATGCCCATAACCCCTGCTGCCGGTGTGAATGAGCACAAGCACCTGGCCCTCCTCCTTTATTCCCATTGCACTTGCGACATCTTTATCCACTATTTTATCAACCACCTCTATTTCAAGAAAATGATTGCCGCTCCCAAGGCTACCCAGTTGGGCTGCGCCACGCGCCTTAGCTTCCCTTGAAACTTTTGAAGGATCGGCGCCTTTCATGCTTCCCCCCTCTTCTGCTGATTTTAAGTCTTCCTCCCAGGCATAGCCATTCTCGAGTGCCCACTTCATTCCTAAAGTAGCAACCTCATCTAACTGAGTGGCGTTAAACCTGAACCCACTTTTGCTTCCCAGGCCGCTGGGCACGTTTTTGTAGAGCGAATCAAGCAATTTTCCCAGGGAGGGCCTCAGGTCATTTTCGGTTAGATTTGTTCTGACCAGCCTGACGCCGCAGTTTATATCATAACCCACACCTCCCGGGCTTATTACACCACTGCCAAGGTCAAAGGCCGCCACGCCGCCTATTGGAAACCCATAACCTTCGTGACCATCAGGCATGACATACGAGTAATTTAATATGCCCGGCAGCTTTGAAACATTTACCGCCTGAACTAGCGTTCTGTCAGTTTTGATTTTTTCTAGCAAGCTTTTGCTGGCATAAACTCTTACCGGCACATTCATGCCATTTTCCTTGGGAATTTCCCAAACATAATCGCTTATCATGTTGACCTGCATGTATTTTGCTTTAGCATGGATACTAATAAACACTGAGCCTTTTAACTAGTTAATGTAGAATTTTAGGACTTATGTCACCCCTTGTTGATCAGCATGGAAAAGGATAACTTCTGATTGCATTGAAATCAAGATCCATTATGTGCCTTTGACAGCCGCCTACAACATGTATAAAATATCCGTTGTTGTGTTCATGATAATTCATTTAATTTAATAAGCCATTGTCTCTGCTTTAACCAGAAAGTGATATAAATAATTAAATAATTCAATATTTAAATTAACGCTATGGAGGCTAATCTTAGTGAAACTCAAATTTCAGCACTTAAAAGAGCGGCTGATATTACTAGGGCCAGAATAGACTATCGTTACCTGCTTGCTCTTGTGTTTATCAAGTCAAAGCTGGAACCAGCTTCCGGCTGGGAAAAACTGTCAGCAAGCGGGTCTGACCTTTTGAACGACCTTTCAAAAGCAACGGCAGAAATTGCAGGCAATGATCCGTCACTTAAGCATATGAATAATTACTTTGACTTTGCCCAGTTTTCCAGCGTCAAGGGTGCATCCGAATCATTGAGGCAGCTTGTGGAAATCCTGAACAGTTCAGAATTTAACAGTAACTCACTTGGAGATGCTTTTGAATGGCTGTTAAAATATTATGCCTTTACACACACAAAGGAAGGGGAAGCATATACGCCAAGAGAAGTGGTTAACCTGCTCGTAAAAATTGCCAACCCAAGGGATAAGGAGTCTGTATACGATCCGGCAATGGGATACGGGGGATTTCTGATTTATTCTCACAAGTGGGTCACTAAGGATTGCGCTGCATGCGACGTAAATCTTTATGGTCAAGAGCTGAGCGCGATGGCGCACATAACTGCAGTCATGAACATGCAGGTTCACAAAATTACCAGCTATTATGCTTATATGGATGACACACTGCTATTTCCGCGCACACAAGAAGCTGGTAAGTTAAAAAAATTTGATGTAATATTATCTAACCCGCCATGGAACCTGTATGGCTACGATGAAAATGTTTTGAAAAAAGGGGATCTGAGCGGCGAAAGGTATCCCTTTGGTTATACTTCTTTAGAATCTGCAGATTGGGCTTGGATACAGCACGCTTTGGCGTCTACCGATCAGGAAAATGGGAGGGTTGGGCTTGTAATGGACGCGGAGTGCCTGTCAAGGCCCGGCCCCGATAAAATCATCAGGTCCAAGATAGTAGACGCTGACCTACTGGAAGCAGTCATACTGCTGCCTGAAAGGATATTTTACCATACCCAGTCCAGCAGCAGCATTTTAGTGTTCAGGCCATCCAAGCCATCCAAAACAAAGAACAGCGTTGTTTTAATTAACGCGTCAATGGAAAAGGAATCACATCGCGAATCAAAAAGAATTAATTATTTGGGAGAGGACAACATAAGCAGGATAGTAAAAGCGTACTTGGGCTTCAACAATATAAACGGGATGGCGCATGTTGCAACTGTAAATGATATCAGGAAAAAAGATTACAATATAAATCCATCCGCATACGTAAGTCCGATGAGCGATGTTGAACTCTAACTTTGGATTTATAATAGCAAATAGAAAACATTTTTAACAGAAATATTAATAGCTAGTTTGGATTGAATTTTGTACTTTTAATTGGTCTAGTTGCAGGTTTTTTAACAACAGTAGCATATGTGCCAGAAGTATATAGAATATTTATAACAAAGGACACAAAGGGCATATCACTTCTCTGGCTCGTTATACTTTTAACAGGTGCTATTCTCTGGTTCGTTTATGGCCTTGACATTTATTCTTTGCCAGTAATTTTTGCTAACGGCATATCTGCACTGTTGATAGTCATCATGTTGATCCTTAAACTGAGGTTACATTAATACCATTTACATTATTTACAGAACCTTCAATCATTTAGGACAAATATATACAGAATTCCCAATTGGAGTTATGCCTGAGTACAATACTTGCATGCATGTAGCTGGTAGGGATTCACGCCTGTGGGGACCAGCCTGGTCATTGAATCATAAAACAAGTTCCTGCACCTAACTCAAGGGCAGAATGATAACGGAAGCCGCAGAAATTTAACCTGTGGATGACGTCAATTTTAGCTGGCAGTACCTATAGAGGGCATCATATAGAGGAAATTGGAGCTCCATATTTTGATGGTCATCTGCCGAAATTTCCCTAAATCCTCTGGCTGCTGCCTTTAACCCAGCAGATTCTGCTGGAGCATCATGCGGGTTATGGGCATCTGCCCCCCTTACAATTTTGGCCAATTCCAGCAACGCCGGGTCATTCAACCGGTATTTTTTAATTATCGCGTCAAATGAAACATACTCGTTACCTATTTCGTCGTAGTAATGGTAAAGCTCAGCACCCATGACGTCAAACGGGATTGCTCCCTCGGTTTTTGCTACATTCATCACTTCCCCTTCCTGTGCAAACAGAAATTCAGCTTTTTTATCCACAAAATTCTTTATCAGCCACGGGCAGGCTATCCTGTCAACCATTGCCCTCCTCCTAGTAACCCATTTCATAATGCTCGATAATTCATAGAAAAATATAAGTTTTTGGCATACAAAAAATTCTATTATTGAAACGCCTTGAGAAATAAATGCAAAAGGTAACTTGGCCGTTAACGGGAGGCGATGGATTTAACCTAGTTTTAAAATTTCTTCCTTTATAGCGCCAGATATATTTACGGCATCATCATGTGTTATTTCCATTCTTTTTCTAAAAGAATTAAATGCGGGTTCACTTTCCCACGCGGGTATAACGTGTATGTGAACGTGAAAAATAACCTGCCCAGCGCTTTTTCCTACATTGGTGAAGATTCTTACGCCATCAGCCTTCATGGCAGCTTGAACTGCTGTTGCTACCTTTTTTGTTATATTAGACAGGTGCGCTAAATCATCTAGTGGAGTTGTAAGAAAGTCCCTATAGTGTTCCCTTGTAACTACAAGCGTATGGCCGGGAACAATGGGGTATCGATCCAGGAAGGCAATTGCCCTCATATCATTATATACAACGTACGCCTGTTCATCCCCAGTTACCACTCTGCAGAAAAGGCAATGATTTTCCTGATTCAATTTTTCAACATATAGCCCTTTATAATTTAAACTTTTTTGCAAAAGCTGAACCAGTTGTGTTCAAAAATATCAAACGCCCATAGCGGGTTATTGTTAACAGGCGGCAGGTAGATAATTGACTTTAAAAAACAGAATGGGATTATTATAACAATGCATCGTGGTCAGGCATCATATATGCAAGCAATGAACGATGCGCATTGGTATAAACAAATTTCATTTAACTGGGCTTTTGATTAGTTGAGAATGCTGTTTAGCATTTCTACCACTTTTTTCAACAGCGGGCATACAGTTCGATGTGTAAATACATGCTGTCAATGCAGTCAACCAATAATTCACCAGAAAACGCTCTTATCCAATTCATATTTAAAACTATATTAAAAAATTTGTCCAATTAAACACCAACTATAAATTAAATTTATTAATTTTATAAAATTCAATGATATTATATGTGCAATTCATCCCTTTTTTTACAATAAATAATTATTTATAACTCAGTTATAATCACTTTTTATTGTTATTTTGGTTAAAAATTATATATATAACTGCCGTTTAACCATCGCTAAATGATAAGCACGCAAGTTGATAAGGAAATAAAACAACAAGATGAAAAGCCGATCAAAATGACTCAAAGCATATGCCCTGAGTGCAACAGAATAATTCAGGCTCAAATTTTTGAACGCGACAGCAAGGTATTCATGCGCAAGACTTGCCCAGTTCACGGAGAAACCGAAGAACTTTACTTCGGTGATTACGATATGTATCGCAGGTTCAGCGCCTACTGGGATGATGGAAAAAAGCAGGAGGCCCCAAACGTAAAAATGGACAAGTGCCAGTGCCCTACCAACTGTGGCCTGTGCACGAACCATCTTAGCCATACTGGGCTTGCAAATATAATAATAACAAACCGCTGTGACCTTACATGCTGGTACTGTTTCTTTTATGTCAAGAAGGGGCTCGAAGGGGCCTATGTTTATGAGCCAACGCTCGAGCAGATAAGGGGCATGGTTAAAACTTTAAGGGCTGAAAGGCCAGTGCCTGGAAATTCAGTGCAGATAACCGGAGGGGAACCCACGATGAGGGATGACCTTCCAGAAATTATAAAAATAATCAGGGAGGAAGGTGTTGAACATGTGCAACTAAATACAAACGGCGTGAACCTTGCGTTGCATCCTGAACTGGCCAAAATATACAAGAAAGCTGGCGTGAGCAATCTGTATATGAGTTTCGACGGCGTTACTGCGAGGACAAACCCTAAAAACCACTGGGAGGCTCCTTATGCAATTGAAGCTTGCAGGAGTGCCAACCTAGGGGTAGTGCTTGTGCCAACAGTGATAAAGGGAGTTAACGATCATGAAACGTATGATATAATCAAATATGCCAAGCAAAACATAGACGTTGTGAGAGCCGTAAACTTCCAGCCGGTATCGCTTACTGGAAGGATGAGCAAAAAGGAACGTGAAAAGTACAGGATAACCATTCCTGATGTGATAAAAAGGATAGAGGAGTTGTCAGAGGGGGAAATAGCCAGAGACGACTGGTACCCCGTGCCCAGCTGCTCTCCAGTCACCCACTTTATAGAGGCCATAACAACCAGGAAGCAGTATGAACTTTCAATACACTTTGCATGCGGTGCCGGCACCTACGTTTACCTTGACAAAAAAACCAACAGGCTGGTACCCATAACCAGATTTGTGGACGTGAATGGGCTGGTGGAATTTCTGGACGAAGTGTCTGACGAGATAAACTCTGGCTCAAACAAATATCTGCAGCTGGCAAGGGTTGCCCTGAAAATCAGAGGCTTTGTGGACAAGTCAAAGGAGCCTGACGGATTAGATTTGGGCAAGCTGTTGTTTGACGTGCTGTTCAAGCATGATTACTCGTCAATGGGCAGGCTGCAAATGAACAGCCTGTTCTTGGGAATGATGCATTTCCAAGATAAATACAACCATGATGAAGAAAGGCTCCAGCGGTGCGACATACACTACCTCACACCTGATATGAGAATAATACCGTTCTGCAGCTTTAACGTGATTCCCGAATGGTACAGGGACAGAATACAGAAAAAATACGGTATGCCTGTTGAGGAATGGGAAAAGTTGCACCATGAAAAGCTTGAGGATCGGCTATACAGGGGTCAGTTAAGAAAGCAGGCAATCAAAGAAGGCGTTGGCCAGACCTGCTTGGTTAACGAAATGCTGAGCGGTATAACAGGTTAAGCAGAAATTGATCAGCCTTGAAGTAAATAAGCTGCAGCCGGAAGCCCACCTTTCCGCGCTGGTACCACAATCTGACCTTTCAGGCACAATCTCTTTTAAGATTGATTTTTCATTTCCTGTTTTGTTTTTGGATTCAATAACTCTGGATGCACTCAGGCTAGCCTACAAAAAATCCGACAGAAGAATCAGAATCAAGTATACAATCAAGCTATATAAGATTAATGCATTTGGAAATAAAACTTTAAGAGAAATATCATTTGCCAAAAAATGGGTGCTTTACTGGACCAGAGACCCCACAATTCTGGAAAAGTACAGAACCAATATATGGATGCTTGGGGTTAATAAGGAAGGGTATGCGGAGTTTTTCAACGATTTTGAAGAAGCTAAGAAATTTATTTTTAAGTTCAGCGAAACAGTTACAATAGCGGCAAGCGAGCTTGGTGTCGGTCCAAGCAATGTAAACGCCAGCGTGAAAGCAAAGATATGGCATCACACATTTGCTGAAGCAGGTACCATCATGGCCAAAGCTGAACCCGTCACAGTATCTGTAATTAAAGACTGATATTTTTTTACGCATATTTTTGATGTAGAATGTAATCTTATATGTGGTTAAATCGATATATCTAAATATTATTTTGTTTATGCATGACATCATGGAGTACAAGTGGACGGTGCTCACAAACACTACGCTGGGCATTATTATGTCTTCCATGAACATGTACATTGTGCTTATTTCTCTGCCAACAATTTTTAGGGGGTTAAACATTAATCCATTTATTCCCGGTGAATTTGTTTACCTTTTATGGATACTGATGGGTTACAGCATAATACTGGCTTCCGTCCTGGTCACCTTTGGCAGAATATCAGACATGTACGGGAGGGCCAGAGTTTACACCTGGGGATTCGTTGTGTTTGTTGTATCGTCAGTATTGTTATCGGTAATACCAAGCAATTCCGGAAATAACGGCGCGCTGCTGCTAATAATTTTCAGAATGATACAAGCTGTAGGAGGAGGGCTGCTTATGGTGAACAGCACAGCCCTGCTGACGGATGCTTTTCCTGCTAATGAAAGAGGAAGAGCGCTTGGGCTTAATCAAATTTCGTTTGTAATCGGTTCATTCCTGGGGTTAATACTTGGAGGCTTGCTTGCAGGATATGACTGGCACCTGATATTTATAGTTAACATCCCGTTTGCGGTTGCGGGAATGATATGGTCGATATTTAAACTAAAAAGAACTCACGGCACAGGGGCAATTTCGCTTGACATTGCAGGGAATGCAACGCTTGCTGCTGGGCTTCTTGCTATATCGTTGGGCCTGACTTACGCCCTTATGCCATACGGAAATTCATCAATGGGATGGGGCGATCCCTGGGTAATTGCAACATTTCCTTTGGGCGCATTGATGTTTATAATTTTTATACTAAATGAAAGAAAAGTCAAGGCACCAATGTTTAATCTTTCACTGTTTAAAATAAGGGCATTCTCTTATGGTTCTATGGCACTGTTCTTAAATTCGCTTGCAAGAGGCGCAATTATGTTTCTGGTCGCAATCTGGCTTCAGGGAATATACCTGCCGTTGCATGGATTCTCTTACACCGAAACCCCGTTCTGGGCTGGAGTTTATATGCTTCCAATGCTGGTTGGAACCGTAATAATGGGCCCTGTTGGCGGAAGCCTCACTGACAAATACGGCGCAAGGATTTTTGCTACACTTGGAATGATAATTATCGCAGGCTCACTGTTCACATTGACCCTGCTCCCATACAATTTCAACATGATATCATTTGAAGTCATACTGTTTATCAACGGCCTTGGAAACGGGTTGTTCTCAGCTCCAAATACAACAGCCATAATGAATTCGCTCAGGTCACTTGAACGTGGTGCAGGAAACGGCATGAGACAGACTTTTAACAACATAGGGTCCACAATAAGCATGGCAATGTTCTTTACAATAGCAATAACCGTTTTTACCATATATCTTCCTTCGCATATGTTTTCTTCTGCAATTAGCTACGGTTTACCCACACAGGTTGCAAATTTTCTATCAAATCTTTCCCCAAGTGGGCTGCTTTTTGCAGCATTCCTTGGAATTGACCCCGCTTCAGCATTACCGGCAAGCCTGTCCAGAGAATTGCCTGCAAAGGTGTTGACCATGCTTGATTCACATGTCTTCCTCCCGTCAGTATTGGGGCCAACATTCATTATAGGGCTCAGGTTTTCCATCTACATATCTGTTGCGCTCGTTCTTATAGGTGCTATCTTTTCATACATGAGAGGTAAAAAATACGTAATTGATGAAAGTAGCTCACAATAAGTGAAGCTCATTAATCTTTTCCAGAACTTCTTTTGAGTGCCCCTGTGGGTGAACTTTGTCAAACAAATACGCAATTTTCTGATTTTTATCTATAATATAAGTGATCCTCCTGGTTACAAGCGGTCCGTTAGCACCATATTTTTTTATGACATCCTTTTTTTGGTCAGACAGGAGGTCAAAGTTCAGTTTCTTTTGATCATGAAATTTTTTATGTGAATTTACGCTATCAGCACTTACACCAAGAACCACAATTCCATATTTTTTCAGATCGGTCATGGAATCCCTAAAATCACACGCCTCAGTGGTGCAGCCTGGGGTATTGTCCTTTGGATAAAAATAAAGTACAGATACTTTGCCCTTAAAGTTGCTCAGTTTAACGCTTTCTGCATCCTGATTCTTTAGCTCAAAGTCAGGCGCCTCAGATCCAATTTCTATCATGAGCGTTATTAATTATCAATAATATATTAATATTGTTCAAATTTTTTTAATAAAAATTCAGTATTTATTGTTATTGATAAAACATTTTAAAATGAAATCTCAAAAAAGTTTGGTAAAGGTAAAAAAGGCTTAACAATTTTAAATGCTCAATGTCTTGTGAACATAAAATGGCTTATGAAGGCGCAATAAACATAATAATTAAGGGGGAGGTTGATGGAACTATTGACATCTGGAAGTGCAAAAACTGCGGAGGAACAGCAGCTGATTTAAGGCGAATTGGTGAACCAAAAATGCCAGAAAGCGTAGGCATGGGCACGCTTGCAGAAATTGGCAGATGGGGAGTAATAGCTTGTAATGATCATGGGGAAACCGAATGGCATTTGACCCAATCTGCCAGCACGATTTCACACAACTGCAATGTATTTGGTAAGTGTGAATTGACCGTGGACGAAAAAGGCAGTATAAAATGCAGCAATAACCACGATCACAAGTTTTATTTCATATCTAATTATATTAATTCCAGCCTGGTGATAGGATGATATGCCTAATATCAAGGTTAAAGTGATAAGCGCCAATATGGGTGATATAGTTGGCACATTGAGGGGGGAAGTCACCATTGACGGAAGGAAATATAAATTTACGGGAACTGCTTTTGGCAGGTATGGTGGCCACAATGTATCAGTTAAGTTATCTCCTCAGGCCAGAAAGCAGCTTAAAACTAGGGGTTACAACGTCGAAGATATTGAAATTGCCATGCAGGAAACGATTGTAACAGGCAACTTCGCCTAAAACCCCAACAAAAATTATGTAGCTATATGTGAATGAGTTTTTTATTGATCATGTGACAAGAAAACCTTTGCTTTTAAGCAAAGGATGAATTGTCAAAAATAACAGTCCTTAAATACATGTTTTTGTATAATAATAACGGAATGAGTGAGACGCAACAGGAAAGTGAGCAGAACTTTAATTTCGCGTGCAGTGCATCGGCTCCCGTACTCACTGGTTCCAGAATAAGCGATGTCTCCCATGTGGAGATGGGGCTTACGGAACATAAGCCCATGGGTCTTAAAAAGACCCAGAATGCCCGCAGAGGAAATGACCTCTACGCTTCATGGAGGGTAACCTTTATGGAGAGCAAGCTGGTTCCATTGAAGCTGGACGCGGCGCGCCTTGGCGCGACGTAGTTCACCTGTCCAGCCTTCATACAATGCGGTCTTTATTTAGGCTTTAAAATTTAGCTTGATAACTTTGAAATGTTTTACTGCTCTGGCTGATTGAAATCAGCTTTGCTATCAACTCATCAATCCTTGCTCTGTGGTCTTTGACGCTTGGGTTTTTCAGAATGGACATCCTGTACAAATTGGATATAGCCATCCTTGGATGTAGCGGTACGGCATGCCCATCATTGCCCTTAATGATCAGGCCGTCGTTTTCAGCCCTTAAGTTAAAATATTGAGATTTATTAATTAGCAGGGTAATATAATATAATATCTCATCATAATCTGCTTCAAGCAAAATTGATAATTCTTTAGCAGTCTCTTCCGCATCACTGATCATAATTACTGTGCATCCCTGGTTTTTTTGTAGTTATTCCTGGTACAGCTCTTCCCCAAGTTCATCCAGCTGTTTGCTGTCATTAAGCGCATCAGCCAGAGAATCTACATTTTCTTTATCTGTAACTATATACTTTAGTTTGCCCACAGACATTGCATATGAACCTGGGCACAAAAACCCATTCCTTATAGCTATAGCATCAACGTTCAAGCCAAGAATGTAATGCATTGACATCTCCTTACTCATCATGTAACCCGGGTTTACCTTCTCGGATATTGTGCCATGTTCTTTGTCTATTATCCCAATAATTTCAGCTTCGTCAAGTGGCTTTAGTGTGTGGTCCTTTCCATATGTAACAGCGATCTTCATTTAATATAACCGTGTTATTAAATTATTTAATGATTATCAAAGAATTTATTTTCTTTTTTAGCCTGGGTTTTCAACGCTTGTCCAAACGCATGTGCAACAGGCCAATTTTGTGCAAAACCAGAGCCATGCTCGTTGTATGTTTTTTACGTTTAAGTGGCAAGAAAATTTTAGGTATAGAGATGAATTGCCATAATCATCATTGAAAGTCGAGCCAGTCAGCGTTTACACCAAAATTGGCTTTTAGATTTGCCAGAATTTGTCGCTAACTTTATAATTAAAACCGTAAAAAATCATTTATGAAAGACAGAATTTTCCTGATGCCCGAGGCTGATGAAATCAAGTCTGGGCAAACAACTGATTTTTATTTTATAAATGTCGAAAAAATCTTGGACGGCGAGCAAAAAAACCCCAGGGTGGCAATGGAGGTCTACACTAGGTATCTGCCGTATCCAGATAACTGGGGAATAGTTTCGGGAATTTATGAATCCCTTAACCTTCTTGAGGGGGTTCCAGTGGATGTGTGGTCTATGGAGGAGGGCGAGCTTTTTCTTACGTCAAAAACAGACATTTCATACGAACCTGTAATGAGAATAGAAGGTAGATACAGAGATTTTGCAAGATACGAAACGGCGCTGCTTGGGTTTCTTTGCTCGTTCAGCGGGGTTTCAACAAAGGCTGCAAGGATGAGATTTCTGGCGGGTCCTGAAAAAACCCTTCTGAGCTTTGGCACGCGCCGGGCCCATCCAGCACTTGCGCCAATGATCGAGCGTGGTGCCTATATTGGGGGGTTTGACGGTTTTAGTAATGTGCTGGGTGCCGGATTGCTGGGAAAGCAAGGATCTGGCACAATGCCTCACAGCTTTATACTGCTCTATAATGACCCTAGGGATGCATGGGTTGCATTTGACAAGCACGTTGATCAGGAAATTCCAAGGATAGCTCTTGTGGACACCTATTATGATGAAAAGACAGAATCCATAATGGCACTTGAAACTCTTGGAAAAAGGCTCTCTGGTGTGAGGCTTGATACGCCGGGCTCGAGGAGGGGCGACTGGAGAAAAATAGCGGAAGAGGTAAGGTGGGAACTGGACCAGAGGGGGGGTCGTGGCATCAAAATAATCATATCTGGGGGTGTTGATGAGAGTGATATAACAGCAATGAACGATGTAGTGGATGGCTATGGCATAGGTACGTCTGTAGCGGATGCCCCCACCATCGATTTCAATCTAAAGATAGTGGAAGTTGAAATGGAAGGAAAAATGGTAAAAAGGTCCAAGAGAGGTGACATCTCAGGCAAAAAGGAAGCTTACAGGAATTTCGGTTATGGATCTGATATAATACTGCCGGAGGGACGAGACCCGCCCGAAGGTTATGAGCCGTTAATGAAAAAATGGCTTGAGAGGGGAAAAATTATCAGGAAAACGGAAACAGTTGAGGAAATACGGGAAAGGGTCATGAATCGCATTGGCTGGGTTAAGGACAAGCACCCATCCGTAAAGCTAATAAGCTGATTAATTTTTTTCGGGCCATGGATAAACTCACCGAAGTTCTCAACCTAGCAAAATCAAAGGGCTATTTCTGGCCATCATATGAAATCTATGGTGGCGTAAGCGGGTTTTATACGCTAGGCCCAATGGGGTCCCTCGTTTTGAGGAATATAGAAGACCTGTGGAGAAGCTACTTTATAAGGCCCAATGGGTTTCTCGAGATAGACTCGCCAGACATAATGCCTGCTCGTGTGCTCAAGGCGTCAGGTCATGTTGACAATTTTAAGGATCCAATGGCAGAATGCAAAAAGTGCGGCAGCAAGTACCGTGCAGATCATCTGCTAAAGGATTCGGGCATACAAATAAGCGAAAGCGCCAGCATAAATTACATGAGCGATCTGCTTAATCAGAACCAGGTCAAGTGCCCCAATTGCGGTGCAACTGCATGGAACGTAAAACAATTCCTGAACATGTTCGAAACAAACATTGGACCATATGCTGAAAATAGGGGTTATTTGCGGCCTGAGACGGCTCAGGGAATTTTTGTTGAATTCAAGACGCTTATTGATATAAACAGGGGCAGGTTGCCAATGGGAGTGGCGCAGATAGGCAAGGGATACAGGAATGAAATATCACCCAGACAATCAATGGTAAGGCTCAGGGAATTCCACATGATGGAACTTGAACTGTTCATGGACCCGGAAGATGAAGAGGCACCTGCCCTTGACAGCAATATAAAGCTCCCGCTGCTTCACGAAAAGGTTATTCAAAGGGGCGAGCCAGAGATGATTTCCCCATCTGAAGCCTACAGGAGCGGAGTCATAAAAAGTGCATGGCTTGCTTACTTCCTAGAGCAATCTTTCAGATTTATAATGGCACTTGGGGTTCCAGAATCGAAGCAGAGATTCATTGAAAAGCTTGCAGGCGAAAGGGCGCACTACTCTGCCCAGACCTTTGACCATGAAGTTTTTTTTGACGAAATGGGATGGACCGAGGTTGCAGGCCTTGCATACAGAACTGATTATGACCTTAAATCTCATTCAAAGGAAACCGGGCAGGAACTGGTAGCAATAGAAAAGAAGGCCATAAGCACGAGGAAAGCCATCAGGCTCAACGAGAAAGAGGTAAAGCACAATCATCTAGATGGGTGGGAGAAGATATTGTCCTCAGTTCCGGAGAGCAGGGCAGATGGAATATATGCTGCCGGCATCAGGCTTTCCGCCGATGAATATAAAATTATAGAGGAAGTTGAAAAGGAAGAGGTGAGGAAGTTTGTGCCACACGTAGTGGAACCGTCATTTGGGCTTGATAGACTTTTGCTTACTGCAGTATATTACGCTTATGGCAAAAAGGAAGGCAGGAACATCCTATCGTTGCCTCATGCGTTACTTGAAAAAGTTGTGGCTGTGCTCCCTCTGGTTTCAAAGGAGGACATGTTGCAAAAGGCAATCGAGATAAAGGCAATGCTTGAAAAGTCAGGTTATTTTGTTATATTTGACGAAAAAGGATACATTGGCAAAAGGTATGCGAGGCTGGATGAGGCAGGAATCCCGAAGGCTATAACCATTGATGGCCAAACGTTAGAAGATGGAACAGTTACTGTTAGAGACCGTGACACTTGGAGTCAGGAACGCGTCAACCCCTCAGACCTTTTGGTGTGACGATATCATGGCATTCGCTGTCCATGGCGGCGCAGGCAGGGCAAGGGATGATCGTGGCGTACTGAACGCTCTTGAGAAGGCTCTTGGCATTGGAATCAATCTAGCTAGGGCTGGGGAACCGGTTAAAGCCGTGGTGGAAGCGCTTGCATATATGGAGGAAACTGGGCTGTTCAACGCGGGCAGGGGGTCTGTTCCAAACCGCGAGGGAAAGGTCGAAATGGATGCCGGAGTAATGGATGGAAAAACAATGAAAGTTGGCGCAGTGGGCGCGGTTGTTTGCAGAAGCCCCATACGGGCTGCATTAAATGTCATGCTTAATACGCCGCATGTGCTGATAGTGGGCAATACAGGCACTATTGCTTCCCCAGGCCAAGACGGCAATGACACTATCGGTGCAGTTGCGTCAACCTCCGAAGGTTGGTTTGCCGCAGCATCATCAACCGGAGGAATAAGGGAAAAGCTGCCGGGGCGTGTGGGAGATGCTGCAGTTGCTGGAGCTGGATTCTATGCAATGAACGGTTCGGGTGCGATAGCGCTTACAGGGATCGGTGAGCAGAACATGGCGGTCTTAACCGCGTTCAGGGCAGTTAATATGATGAAGGAAACAAACTCCCTTGAAGCTCTGAAAAATTCATTTACATACATAAGGAGCGTGCTAGGCAAAGTAAATCAGGGAGGCATTGCCATAGATTCGAGGCTTGGCATAGGGATTTATCACACTGAACCCCAGATGCCGGCTTGCGCCATTAATGGCACGGGCAAGATATGCAAAATGAATTTTGGCCAGGGGCTTCTCCTCTGACCGCAGCAAATATTAATATTACAAAATTGATATACAGGCAGGCAACCAGCATTGATATTAAACAGGCAGGGAATCAACAGCAACCTATTCAGAATACTGTTGATTGGCACCTTCAGGACATTCTCGATTTCAATGGTCAGCCCCTACATAGGGCTGCTGCTATACACAAAGGGAATGCCGCTGATTCTGGTCGGCGTTTACTATGTCGCGCTTGCGGCATCAGGTGCTCTTGGACAGCTATTTGGGGGAATGATGTCCGACAGGAGGGGAAGAAGGAGCACAATGGTTTATGCGCAGCTGTCAAACGGAATAGCGCTTTTTGCAATGGGACTTAGCCTGCTTGTTCCTGGTTATCTGCTGGTTTCAGGACTTGGTATAATTCAGACCCTGTTTGGCAGCGCCACATTTTCGGCATATAACACCTATGTAGGCGACATAGGAAGGGAGCAGAGCGAGTTGATCAAGAATTACGGATTAATGAGAATTGGCGTTAATTTAGGATGGGCCCTTGGCCCGCTTTTCGGGGGTGTTGCCATAGGCTTTCTGGGTTATACCAACGCTTTTGTGCTTGCTGGGATAACAATACTCTGCTCATCGACCTTGTTCTGGGGGCTGAAAGAAAGCTCACATGCGTTTTCCGGGTTTGACCTGTCAGCAATAAAGGATACAACCTTTATAAAGAAAATTTCTCCCTTCTTTTTGTCTTATGTGTTTTTAGCGCAGTTCGGTCTTACACTTACAATATATGAAACAACTTCACTGGGCATGCCGCTTACTTACCTCGGGGTGCTTTACTTTGTTAACGGCGCCGGTGTTGTACTGCTGCAGTACCACATAGCCAGATTTTTGTCAAAGAAAGACCCTGTTAAATGGTTGAGAATAGGACTGGGGTTTTACATTACTGGCTTTTTGTTGCTTGGGCTTCTCAGGTCATATGCGGGCGGGATCATAGCAATAGCTGTTGTAACAATTGGCGAAAATATATTTTCTCCATTGGCCATGACCATTGCTAACCTGCTTTCCAGGCCCGAAAAAAGGGGAAGTTATCTGGGCGCGTTTGGAATGCTCACCAGTTCCGCGCGTTCAACAGGTTCGTTTGTAGGAAGCACCGTCATGTCATTTTTACTCTTGAATCCTGTTGGTCTGTGGGCATCACTGGATAGCCTGGGCATAATTGCCATTATAACCTTAAGTGCCGGGTTGAAGAGCATCAAAAAATCCTGATTCTATTCCTTTTGCAGTTTTAGCTGTATTTTATGATATATTTCGGTGCCATGTTTCTCCCTCTCCAATGGTTTCTGCAATTTTTGATTTTCTCATTAACTAAAAGAACAACAGAATCAACCCTTACAAAGTTTGACAATATTGGCTTTCCGGTATTTTGTATTTTTCATATAATTTCCAGATACTTGGTTATTTGCGCAGTTACATAATACCACGTCAATTCATCTACTTCGTAAAGCATCAATATTTTTGCCATTCAGTAACTAGTCCGTTTAAACGGCGCTCATCCATTTTTGCCTTCTTTAAGTATAAACCGCAATATTTCCCTTTCAAGTATGGTTCCTACAAGCTTTTTATGATCATCTACCACTGCCACCACCTGAGCATCACTCACTTTAAATATATCCAGAACGCTGGCCGCGGTTTCATTGCTTTTAACTGTTGGTACCGGAAGCAGGAAAGTGTCCTTAATTTGTGTATCGCCCTGGCCAAAGGAAACGATTCTAAACAGGTCATGAACATTGGCGTAGCCCAAAGGCTTACCATCAGCATCAATCACAACAAGCACCCTTGCGTTTAGGTCATTGGCCTTTTTTACTGCCGCTTCAACTGCTGAATCTTCGCATATAGCTACTGTTGGAAGCACCCTTGAAAGTTCTTCAGCAGTCGTTTTTGACAGCTCAAAAGTTACAAACTTTGCAGAAGGGGAGGATTTAGGCTTGGCAAGCGGAGTTCTCCCGGTGAATCCTATGGGGGCCATTATGGCTAGCAGCATGATTGCCAGCATAGCAAATGAATATATGCCTGAACTGACCAGCCCCAGTTGCAGTGCGGTCAGCAGAATCGCGCCATCAACCCCTCCTTCATGTGATATTGCAAAAAAGTTTTTCACGAACCCGGCATTTAGAAACCTGCTGGTAACGGTGCTTGATAGAGTCTTGACAAAAATCGAAAGCGCAAAGGCAATTATTCCGAAGTAGAGCAAGATTGGGCTTATTTTCACAAAATACAGTCCAAGCCCCATAAAGAACATCGGTTCAAAAAAGCCATATGTAAGTGCCCTGAGCTTTTCAAGGAGGTATGCATTGTTGGTTATGTAATCTGAGCTGAATGCGCCTAGAAAGAATGCCGCAATGGCAGAATTGAATCCCACAAGTTCTGCTATAAAGCCAAAAAGCAGTATTATGGATATTATTACAGTAAATAAAGCTTCCCATGTCCTGAATTTTGATTCAACAAATTTGAGGAGCCTGCTTAGTGCATACTTTCCGAAAAGTATGATTATTGCTAATGCAATTAGCAGTTTTAGAGCACCGTATATAATCGAATCTATGCTTGAAACAGCCCCTATAGCGAAGAACGCAAACAAAATAACAGCGGCTATTTCGATAAATAGGACTTCAACCAGCAAACTTCTGTTCTTTTCTGTCAAACTGCCAAATGAGATTTCTTGCAAGGTTCTTGAAAATGGCCCCGCGCTCACCATTCCTAAAGTAATGGACAGTATTGAAGAAGCTGTTGGCCCAAACCCAATTTTCAAAAAAATTATGTATAATAGAGCATATGATATGATAAAAGTAGCTATGCCCATTATTGCAGGCCTTTTGCGTTCCGCACTGCCTTTTATTTCTTCTACGCCAGCCATAAAAAGTATGAACACTATTCCCAGGTCGATAAAATCAGAAACATATGGGGAGGGGTAAAATAACCCAGTTATGCCTGGGCCAAATATTAAACCCATTAGTATGGCACCCACAAAGGGCGTAAGTTTGAGCGCAGAAAACCCCTCCTCGCCAAGCTTTCCAATTAACAGCAGCATGCTCAGTTCCAGTATTGCTAGAAGGGAAGCTGGCAGCATGCATAAAATAGAACATCAAGAATATATTAATGTTGATAGAGCGGGCCCGGTGGGATTAGTGTATAAATTTATGCGAGTACTATTTTTACAAAAGCAAAATATTAATCTAATTCAATTGCAAATAAGTTATACGCAAACTTAATTTGAAATAATATTTGACCCTCAAAATACCTAAAACTTCTGGAAGACCAAGCTTCTGCCTTGAGCAACATAAGTTTTTTGCTATTCTTTGTTAATTAGCCGAGTCAGATCCTAAGATAAGACCTTGAGGACTGACCCTTTATATTCTAACTTTCGCACGTTGTCAATTATTTCCCTTAAAGTTTTTGGAACATACTTTGAAGGATCACCTTCTTCAGTGCCCTTGTTTACAAGTTGATTAGCCATATATCTGGCGATTAGTGGCTTGGATTTATCACCACGCAGACCTAACTCACGTTTGGCTTCTTGGACATATGTTTGATAGTTTTTTATTTCTTCGCGCATTTGGTGTTCGTAGTCTTTGACAAAAATAGTTATTCTTTCGCCTACAAATGTCCGCGAAGGAACTTTATCTAACTTTTCCGTTAATGCAAATAGATCGCTGGTCTCTTTTTTATTTTCCTTACTAGCTTTATCTTTATCACCATCACATATGGTATAACATGGAATTTCAAACTCGTTGAAAATTCGTATAAACCTATCTATTGTACCTTTTCCGCCAGCAGATACGATCGAGACTCCTTCTCGATCAAAATCGTAACCCAAAGCCTTAGAAAATATTGGGAGGGCATACTCTTCGGTCTGTCCTTCTGTAAGAATTACTTTCTGTGCAAAAAAGCCTTCGTTTCGTTGAGTCGAGTAGACGTGGAAATATCTTTCTCTGATACTTTGTTCAGTTGGTGATGTTTTAGGATAGCGTGCCTTGAGATCTTCTATTATATTCTTTATTGCAAGTTGCTTTAATTTCGTCTTATAATTACCGTCTAATTTCTTACGTGATATTATACAAAGTCTATCAAAGTACATAATGTCAACCATAAGTGCAGAATGTGTAGAGTAGATAACTTGATCCTCCCCATTACCTATTTTTAGGAGTACTTGGTACATTATACGCTGCGCCTGAGGATGCAGATAAATTTCAGGTTCTTCAATGGCAAAGATAATACTGCGTCGCCTTTCTCCATTGCTAATAGTTCTTAAAGATTCAGCATATGCTTTTAGAATGGAAAATATAACGTATCTCTGGAGCCCGTGTCCTTTTCCTTCAATGACCCCTTTGAATCCGTCATCTGCAAAAATCTTAACCCTAGCTAAAACATCTTCTATAGTTATATCAGGTACTTGCAACTGCAACTTGCATCCTTGTACAAAATCATTTATAGTTTCATTCAACTTATTCTCCAAGATTGTTAATTCACTGAGACGTTGCGACCCGTCAGCATTTACGTATTGTACTACATTATGTAGCGCTTCGTTAAATTTATTTCTACCTTCGCCTTGTAATTCATTTAAAGTTGACATGATCAGTTCTCCAAACGGGTTAGTTTTTCCAACCTTGGTTTCATCTCTAATATCTCGTATGGCAGGAATTAGTATGAACTTAGGCAGCCCGCCCTTCAAAACGCCTTCAAAACCTTTTATATTTTCTTTTTCATTTTCTTGAATCTTAATATTCATGGTATTTTCTTTAATAAACTTTTTAGCAGCATCTTTCCAATCTTTAACTGTAGGGTTGGAACTGTCAAGATACTTAAGGAATGATATGCCAGCAATCGACAGCATTTCAGGTTGTTGCAACCACTGATCTATTTGTTCTGCTGAAATTTTATCATCTATCAACCAAGGTTCGTTGGGATCAAAGCTGAATCCAATGTGATGTATAATAGCCTTTTCATTTTCTTTATCCCATTCAATCCTGCGTCTAACCTTGAGTGTATGATTATAAATATATGCCGAAAAATATTCCTCCTCTTTGGCACTTAGCCTGTCAAATTCGACGGTTATTTCTATTGGAATATCGGTTTCCTTCATATAGAAGCTCTCTGGATAGACCTTACTAGATGAAGGATCAAAGAAAAGGTCGAGCGCCTTTATAATATTTGATTTTCCAGAATTATTTTGACCCACAAGAGCTACTGTATCACTAAAGTTTATAGCCAGCGATTCTATGGATGTAAAATGTTTTATCTCTAACTTACGTATCTTCATAACCAAAGTTATGTTGCCGAGTTTGATAAATCTTTTTAATTCTAATCAAATACTGTTATACAACATCTATAACATAACACTCTTTATGTAGCCTTTTTACCTTAATTTGTTGGGTAATTTGCTCAATTTATCAAGCAAATTTGACACCTTGTTTCAATAATTTAATATTTATATCTAAAATTCACTTTGCAAGTTAACAAAGCTTCAGTCATGTCTTTATAATTATGTTTACCAATCGGTCAAGCCTCCAAACTGATAATTCTAGCTACTTGAAATAAATAATACTTAGTGCCATGCATATTTCGGATTAGCCTTAACATATTTATTAAAGCATCACCTCCTTCGTATTTAAAAAAATTTATAAGATAATTCCGCTTTATAAATATTAGGGTGCTTAATTTGGAAGAAGATCAGGAAATTATCTTAGAGATGATAAAGGAGCTTGGCTTAGATATTAATTGGCTTATAGCGGTAGTCTCCTTGTCCGCACAGGAGATAGCTGTAAAAAGAAAGTTGATTGAATTAGGAGAGTCTTATGGAGAAGATGACTTTCAGAAGCTGGCCGAAAACCTGATTAAAAGTATGCAGAAAAGAAATATCAAAGAACCTAACATCCTGTTGTCCATAGCAAGGTCCTATAGGCGTATTAGAGCAGAGATTATGCATAACCCGTATAAAACTATGATAAATGCCGCTGAAGCTACAGCCATACTTTACAATACAAATGCTCTTATAAAGTCATTATTTAAAGATTCAGGTTCATTAAATATTCAGAAGTTTGTCGACTCCATTATGAATTCTTCTCAAGAAGAAAAGGTTGCTGTATTTAGTGAACTTGATAAGGAGGCAAAGGAAAATATATTTACTGCTATCATGGACAGGATAGCCCTTCTAAGATGGGAAGAGGTTGGATTTCATGCAGCTCTATTTAGCTTTCTAGAAGTATGTCTAAAAAATGAGACTGACATGGAAATTCGGAATGAATTATTTGAAATAGTAGTACGTAAAACACTGTTAAATCCCATTATAAGCAAAGAACGGCTACTTTTAATTATTGCCGAATTTACTAGTTTAGATCAGATAAAGAGTTTTATAAAGAAGAAAGGATTGATAGAACCTTTGATAGCAGAATACGAAGCTAGTTACAGTTTTGAAGTGGCTGGAATAAACTCTAGAATCATGCTAAACTTGGTGCCCGTGCTTGATAATACCAAAATGTCACGAGTAATACATATAGCTACATCAAACAAACAAATTTCTAATTCATGGGATGCCCACGATTCTTTTAAAAAACTTTTGGCATTATACCCAGATAAGATAACTAAAGAAGAACACAAGATACTGGAAGATTTTTTATCAGAAAAATAATATTTGTAACATTTGTTATTGCCACTTTGCATGGCTATTTATGTTCAAGGGGATGATTTAGTAAGTGAAATGCTTAGAGAATAATATTGAACGTAGGCTTATTGGTTTAAATTATATAGTTTCAGAAAAATCTAGGGAAAAAGCAGACGGCATTGTAAAGTTACATGAGCTCTTGAATGACCTATACGACGATGAAGAAGTAAAGCATTTGGTGAAAAATCTCTCAGAAACTAGAAAAAATGGAGTTTATGATGCAATATATATTCAAGATTATATATGGAAGATTTGTCAAATAGGTTATGATGAGTTAAGACTCTCATTCATAAACTATAAGGTAAATCCCTTATTGATAAAAGCTAATTTTAAGCTTAGCGAAGTCTGTAACATGCTAAAGGAACAACCTACGCTAATGGAAGAGTTAAATGATAACGGAAAAGCGATTAGATATAGTGCTCTGTTATGTATCCGTAATAGTGTAAAAATAAGTATAATTGATGGTAACCACAGGGCTATAGTGTTATATTGCAGAGGCATAACTGAGTTGTTCTGTTATATTGGATTTAAGCAATAGCGGCTGTGGGACAGAACCCTAATATGGAGTCAGGTTGAACAGGTTGTACCACAATCCGGTGGTGAACTGTGCGCAGTCTATCCTGTCCTCTCTTCTTTGTGCAATTCCCCAGCCAAGCATCTTCTTGTCAGCGGAGAACCCGGCTTCAGAGTTTTCCCTCTTGTAATACTCCTCCAGGTATTTCATAGTGTTTGTCACAAACTCCTTCATCGTATCCTTCCACTTCTGTGATCCGTTTAGAGTTGCGTTCTTCTTTGGTATTATGTACACCTTTGTGCGCTTGCCAAACTTGCTTACGTACTTTGATACGCTGTAGTACTTGTCAAGCCTGACGCTCTTCAGGGTTATATCGGTTCTCCTCAGCATCTTCATTGCCCTGTTAAACGCCTCCTTCTCAGACTTCAGGCTTGAACCAAAGGCAATGTACATCCTTGTGCCAAGATCCATTAGCCTGAACTAATATGCAAACAGCCTCTTTTTATTGGCTGATTGATGCCCTGATGCATTATTCGCTGATTTTTCATTGCCTGCTTCCTTCGCCCTTTCCTTTAGCTCCCTTGCATACGACTCGTAGTTCTTCTTGACCGTGAGTGAATACCCTGTGCCGTCACCGGTTGCATAAGATTCCTTTATGCCCTTCTTTTTCAGTATAAGCACATGCAGGTTGTGCAGTGCCATCATCACCAGCTCGTAAGAGTAGAGTCGTTCGACTGTCTTGTACGAAACGTCTATGCCTGACACCATCGAGAATATGTCAAGCATGTACGCAAATTCCCTGTTTGATTTTCCAACAAGCTGCTTGATCAGCAGCAGTTTGACCTTGTCCTCAAGGCTAAGCGCTGATGGCCTTCCTGTCTCCCTGTCAACCCTTATCGTGGAAACAGCTTCATGTATCAGCGGGTCAAGGGCCATCATTGCCCCCTTGATCCTCTGGGCATCAACCTGCTCCCATGTCCCCTCCTCTTTTTAGGTCTGGCCGCAAGATATTCTTCCCTGATGTGCTTATCTATTTCATCCAATGTCCTGCTGATGTCGTTTTCTGTGATCATTTGATTTATGACTAAATGTAAATCATAACATATATACATATATGTAAAGGGCGTTTCATAATTCGCTTAAAAAACATGAATTTGCTGCTTTATATTTATGCGGATAAATATCGTTGTTGGATTTCCTTGTGCCTAGTGGTCATTAAACAATTTTGTCCCACAGCGTGCGCCGCCGGATGTGAACAACCATGAGTGAAAGTCTCAACGTAACAAGAGCCAATGGTTACGAAGCGAGGCCCAAGGCAGGGCAGGCGACTGTCCCGGCTGGAGCAGGGTGACAAAGGGGTTCAGTTGACCTCAGATGGCCAAACCACCCCGACGCAAAACCGCAGGCCAGAACGTATGGTGAACCCGGATGTAGCATCGTTAGGCAAATCCGCAGTAATGCGGAGAAAGGGAAGTGCCGAGCCTATAGTGTGGTGGCGAAGGCAGTACCCACCTTCGAAATTGGCAGAGTTGGTGGGGCTTCCCGGTGTAGCAGGGCTGGCATGCAGCGAAGGCTGTTCAAGAGAAGGCGGGATGTCCGGCAGGGTCCTCAAGCATGGCAATTGGCCCGAAATGCTTTGGCATGCTCGGTGCCGCCGTGCAGGGGTAAGGGGCACTATAAGCGTAACCCGCGAAATGTGCCCCAATGCGCTGCCGGAAGTCAGAGGAGACCATAGTAGCGAGGAACTGCCTGCAATGGGCAGGGATGCTAAGGGTCTTCGCTTCAGGCACGTGCCGATAGAGGCGAAAGGCAGTCCGTATTCGCCGAAAGGCGTACCAAGCGGATAAAGGCCGGAGAGCTGAAATTGGCACTGTTTCGCCCAGCGAAGGCAGCCCGAAGGGGCTGTGATAATGCTGGACGGAGAAGCCTGTCGGTGAGCGTAGTGCGGGAAATCCGCCCGCTACGTTCGACGAGGGGCCGCAGGGCAAGACCTGCGGTCTACTCTATCGATTCCGCAGAAAGACTTAAGGAGTGCCGATGAATGACTGAGACTGATTAAACGTTGAGTGTCCAAACCAACAATGTTATCGGAAAGAGTAGTGAGCTCAAGAGAGAGTTAAACTTTAGAGATATATTTTTCTTGTCCTTTGGAGGACAGGCTCCGTTTTTAAGTATGCTTACTTATGCTACGGCTGTTTTGTTGCTTGCATTGTATTTTTCCCCCATAGTGGTTATTATTGGAACCGGGGTAGTACTTGTCAATGGGATAGTCGTATATTATCTTTCCAGGAAACACACGGAAACAGGAGGATATTTTAACTACGCGTTCAAGCTTCTATCGAAGAGATTTGGGTTCGAGACTGGATGGATTTACATATTCTATTCAATTTTATACGCGGGCGGATATATGGTAGGGTCTGCTTTTGTTCTTTCGTATATTGTTGGTGTTCCAGCACCTCTGGCATTTGCCATAGTCTTCATCCCTTCATCCGTTTTTCTTATTTTTGGCATTAAACCCTCAAAGCATTATGCCACATTTGCGGCATCAATAGAAATCGCAGTGCTGGTAGCTGTGATTTTTGTATCGTTATACATATCCCATTTTTCCTTTTACAGTCCTATTAAGTCCTTGCCATCACCTTCTATAATTTTTCTTGGCATTCTATTTGCCATTGGAATACCAACCGGATATGGAGCAATTACCCCTGTATCAGGAGAAGTAAAAGATGCGCATAAGAATGTTGGCCGAGCTGCTCTCATGGTGATTATAATTGGTGGGCTATTAGAAGCGTTTGTTCTGTACGGATTAGTTGATGTAGGTATAACTACACACTCATTCAGTGCAATGCTTTCTTCCAGCGTTCCAGTAATCACGGTTATGAGGTCTTTCCTTGGAAACTACTCCGTTCCACTGCTTCTTTTTGCTGCAGTTAATGACGGAATACTTGGTTCTCTTGCCTTCCTAACAGCTGCTTCGCGGAGCATATATGCAATGTCTAGTAATAAACTCATACATCCATTCTTTTCAAGGATTTCAAGTCGGTATAGTACACCTATTACTGCAGTGTACTTTGTTGTGCTAATTTCTGGTGTAGTTTTGATTCCCGTCATTTTAACCATCAATGTTTTTGTACTCTTCCTGTTTCTTGGTTCAATAGCTGGCCTTGCTAACCTCGCCGTTCATTTAATCGCAAATTTCTCCCTTCTGTCTGAATCTCTGAAATCCGCTGCACGCAGTCTTAAGAGAATAGGTGTCTCCCTATTGGCCATTGCGCTATCTGGTTTTGTCTTAATATACAGTCTCATTACTTCAACGAATGTATTGATCTTAGTCTTCACAGGATACATTATCGCAGGTTTTGTAATCTTGGAAATTTTAGATATGAGGAAACAACAGAGTTCAAATTTGACACTAAACAAAACGATCCGTTAATTTTTTATCGATTTTAATTTTATCTTTTCACCTATGGCGGAAATTGTCTGTTAATTATAATGAATATTAATTGAAATCTTTCTTGAACCATGCGTCTGTTGGAGATGTTGCTTGATCATTCCGGGATTGGTATGCCATATCCATCACTTCATCGCTGTATGGATCATCGTGCAATGTGCCTTGAATGATCATTTCAGTACCCTTGTCTACAAGTTCTATGATCCTCTTTCTTGTCATTCCATCTTTCCTGAAGGGTTTCCTGTGTCTTGCAAATACCGCACTAACGTCACATGAACCGAATACGATCTCCCTGTACTTTTCAATACCCATGTTCTGGAAGAGTGCAAGTTTCTCGTCGCTCTGAGATAGAACATTGCTGGTTGCAATGTTCCCGCATCTCTTCCTTATATTCCTGCGAACTTTCCGGAAGAATATCTCGATTTTTGGATTAAAACAGAAATGGAAATTACCGGCATTAAGGTATATTATGAAGGCATTCCTGTTATGCAAAGTTTTATAGAATGTCAAAGATTTATATTTACGCAATATGAAATATATAGTTTTGGTTTTCAGATTCCTATAACCCGCATTATTTTAGATTATATAGAGAGCCAGCGGGAAGACGATGTTGAGCTGATGTTCAAAGTGATTGGAAATTATAATATGGACACAGGTAATCCTAAAAACAATACAAGGGCTCAACCTGCGCCATCAATACATAATTCAAGTAGCATTTTTTCACCTTTAATAGAAAGTATTCACAAAAGGAATGGCTAAAGCTGTTAAGCGACCTAGGTTATTCTGCAAAGTGGGTCGTAGAGATCGACGTTACTAAAATAGAAGGATTCGATAAGGTAACAAAACATATCAATAACGCTACAGAAAAACTTTCCAGTAACGGCAAACCGGAGGATGTGTTAGCTGACCTCCAAGCCGCTTGGGACAAATTCGACACGATAACCAATTTTAAAGAATACAAGGAAGCAATTAAAAAGGAAATTGACCGCAAAAATATAACATAAGGTTGGCAAAAATTAAGGATATCAGATTGGATTTAGTGTTTTTACTTTTCGCGATACAGATTAAGAATTAATAGCGTGTTATTTCCATGAAGAAAACTAGAGTAAATTTTTCTTCATAATAAAGCTTTCATATAAGTTTGACTTGTGTTGATTAAATTGAGCATATTAAATGGTTCGATAAAAGGAATACATGAAGCTGTTTTAGGATCAGTTACAAATATAATTTTTTACGCTGGCTTTTATGCGCTTAAAATTCTAAATGCTTCATCAACAAACCTTGGAATTAACACGTCTATCTTAAATTTTTCGATAAATCTATTACTTTTCGTTTTTGCGGGTTTATTGATTATAGGCATAATTGGATCACTTAAAGCGACTATTGGCTATTTGCTAGGGGGTATTATTGTATTTGTTCTATTCAGGGATTGGATTGACTTAATAGTTTCTGTTGTTATTACCCTGTCCAATGGTTGGTAACCACCCACGGTTAAACCCAGTACTACGGCTATTGCGAGCACTGTCCCAACCATTACCCAATAACCTCTCGTGGCGTACATGGTTAACCACCCATGCACGCATTAATTAGATTGATGATTTTAAAGGGGGCTTTTAACCCTGACTCTAGGTGGATGCATGCTACGGATTAAGGCACTTGGCCAACGCCTCCTCCACCACCTGGCTAATAGTCTTATGCTCCACAAAGGATTTCAAGGCAATAGCCCTAGCCAAATCCTCTCCAACAATCACGTGGAGGTTAGTAGGTGGACTATTCATTAGAATGTGTCCTAATAATCTCGATTCCTTCAACAGTAAAGAAACCTAAAATTATCCAGCCAAAGAAGAGGTAAACGACATACTTGTTTAAAGATGGGAGGGAGTAGAATAATACCGAAAGGCTGATAATGAATGCCAGAATGCCGACGAAAACATCAACTATATACTTTCTCAACCTCCTCATGGAGATTTTTACCAATGAGGCATTTGCGGATAAATGTATGAATAAGTTGTTTAACCCTGCCAATGCACCCAGTATGACAAATGCATTGTATAGGCCTACGAAATACACCATTAGAGTTAGAGCCGCAATGAAAATACCGCTGGTGAATATTTCAACATAGAGGGGTCTATTATTTCTCAGGATTGATAGGAAAGAGGGAAAGAAGTGGTCCCCTGACATTGCCTCAATTGTTCTCGAATTTGCTAAAATATATGACACACCACCCAAGGTGCCATCGTTTAATGCAATGAATCCCAGTATGATTAAGCCGATTATGCCAAAGCGGGAGAGCAGGTATAAAACTAGGTTACCGGTGAAGTTAAGAGCGCCAAGGGAGTAGAAGAAGAATACCGCCAAGGACCCACCGAATAGTAGAACTGCCACGGCTGCCTTACCTATATCGGAGGCTTTTGCATCCTCCCCCAGTGGTGCAATGGATCCGTACCCTGTTGGAATGCCTAAGCCAAAAACCGCAGCCGCTAGTAGGGTGGGATTAATTGAGTGGGGTAGAGGATTATAGAAATGCCAACCTGAATCGTAGAGGAAAAATACTGCAAGAGAGAATAGCGAAATCATCTCAACCGTTGACATCACCATGGCGTATCTTGCAGAAACCCTTACCCCAGCTATGACCATACAAGATGCCACACTCATTATGATTAATGCCAACAACCATTGCTTCAAGAGGGGGAAGCTTGGTGGCAAGACCATTGAAAGCACAGTATAGAGGACGTATGCTCCCCCGGTGAGTAATGTACCACCATACGATATGGCGTAAATGAGGTAGTTCCAACCAGTGTTAAACCCTATTCTCGAAGTTAAGGAGTAGTATGCGTATGTGTAATACCCACCCCCTCTACTATATCTTTTTGAAAGAAAATAAACTACCAAACCATTAAACAAAACGATGAAGGTTGCCAGAACCATCGCAAAGGCCCCCTCCCTACCCACTAACGCTATCATAACGGTTCCAAAGGTTAAGAGGGAAATGAAGGGTGCTTGACCACCAAAGGACATGAAAAACAAGTCGGTGAATGAAAGGCGCCTTCTATCTCCACTACTTACATTCGAGGATCCTGTTCCCATAATGCACTAAACTACCCATGCCTTTATAAAAGTTCATTTTATGTGCTGTGTCCAACTACTTGACTATTTTGTAATCAAAATTTGACGTTATAATTGTATAAACAAGTTGCCTGGCTTTTATTTATATGCCTGAAATGCGCAGGTGGGGAAAGAACTACGTGGACAAGAGAAATTGGGCCGAATACAATGAGTCACTGGTAAGGAGAGGTGAAGTGCTGCTGGACTTTGATTTGCTTGACAAGTGGGACGAAGAAGTGAAGAGGATGAACGAAGGGAGGAAGGAGCAAGGTTTGTTTACCCGGAAGGATTCATGACGCTGCTTGCTTACATCCATGTATTGTTCCATTTGCCTTTCAGGCAGGAGGAGGGGTTTGTCAGGGCACTGTCAAAGTACGTCCATAACCTGAAGGTGCCCGATTTCAGGACGATATGGTGGAGAACAAACAGGCTCGACATAAATCTTGAAGGAATTGACACTGACCAGCCCATAGTTGTGGCAATTGATTCTACAGGCATAAAGGTGTCAAACTACGGTGACTGGATAAGGAAGAAGTGGAAAGTTAAGAGGGGGTTCCTCAAGGTTCACCTTGCTGTAGATGTCAACAGCAAGGAGGCTGTATCAATGACAGTTACCGAGGAAGATGTGTCAGACGGAAGCCAGGCAAAGGACCTTGTTAATGGCGCCCTGTCAAAGAACAACGTTGAAAGGCTGTACGGTGACGGAGCGTACGATTCAAGGGATATATTCAACTTTCTTGTTGAAAAAGGAATTGATCCAGCAATAAAGGTCAGGAGGAACTCTTCAGGTAGGGCAAGGGGCAGCCAAGCAAGGAAGGCAGCTGTGATAGCGTAGCTCGATGACTTTGATAAATGGAAAGAGGAAAAGGGTTACGGGAAAAGGTGGGCAGTGAAGGGAGCGTATTCTTCCATAAAAAGGATATTTGGCAAATACGTGTCTACAAGGAAGTTCGTGAACATGGCCAGGGAGATGGTGATAAAAGTGTCACTGTACAACATGTTCATGAGGATGACCCATGATGAGGTATAAAGATAACAAAGCAGGATCGCAGAATAATCAGTAATTGGGCACAGCGGCATAATATGGACTTGACCTTAACATTTCCCTTGACCATAGTCGTGGATAAGGTTAATGAGAGGGATACGGCCCACGGTAGAAAAATAATGGTTTGAATAGTACTATTATATTTTATATTTTTTCAAGTCAGGATGGGCTTGATAATAATATAAGATTGGTGAGCAATTTTATGCTCTTTTTTGCATCTCTCGGATTATATTATATAAGGCAAATCAAAGTTAATAATAAGAATTGTTTAAAACATAAAATAGTGATATAAAAACATTGGTCGCAAAAGACCTAATTTTGAGCTACGTGAAGTCTTTAGTAAACGGGTTAATATCAGATAGGTGGGTTGTAAAACCTGGCTATTTTGGTGATTATTCACTTAATAATACGTGGGCTCAGCACGATTTAAAAATTATTTCGCTACATAAGCAATTATTATCATTCCTTACTTCTAACAATATAGAGATAATAGACAAATCAATTGTAGAATTACAAGAAGAAAAATTACTGATCGAAGAAGACCAAGGCTATACCAGAGCAGGAAATTACAGGGGGACAGAATTAAAATTAAGCGAATTAGGAAATAAAACAATTGAAAATACATTTGAGCGTAATATAAATGAAATAAGCAACCAAATAAAACAATTATTTTCAGACAATAAGGTTCGTTTGGTTTATTATCTATTCACTAAAAAAGACATGCCGTATACTCTTTTGCATGAAATCGAATCTACAGCTACAGAAAAGCTTCTAGCTAGTGGATTTATTTCTGAGGAAAATGGTATATTTTTACACTTTATAGAAAATGAATTTTACAAAAAAAATGTAGCTCCAAGTGCTGCTCCAGATTTGATTGATAAATTTCTGAAAGAAGAATGCGATAAAAAGTTAACATTAGAAGAGAGAAAGTTGATAGGGTTTCTTTCAAAAGACGAAAACATAATTGTTGAGAAGCATTCAACTTCTTTTTATAGTGATTCAGATAGAATTTCCTACGTTGATTTAATAGTTAATTTTCCTTTCTACAAGTTACTATTTTCTTATCTAGAGAACATTCCGAAAGAAGAAGTAGAAAAAATGGTCTCAAACCTAGAAAAAAAGGGGTTCATAGTAAGGGAGACGCGCGAATTTGGTAAACCCCAACGATATTACGATAAGAATTTTTCAATGACATACTACCCTATACAGGCAGTTGTCTGCAAGTTTCCTGTTAAATTTGACTATGAATTAACAGACAATCATAAGGCGGAAATCCGAAATTATATAGAATCTTTGGCTAAAGACATGGAAAGAAATTACAAGCAATTAATTATGCTAGATTATGCAAGCAATTTATACGATTCTCGCTACTCGGGGTGGGCTATCAACACATTTTGGCAGATCTTGGGCTATGAGCCACTGTCAGACCATCAACCATTCATAGGATATTCAGGCCAACCGCTTGCTGACCAAACACTCATTCTTTATCCATTATTTACCCAAGAAATTGAAGATACAATCCTTAAAATAAAAGCCAGCCTCGCTTCGGAGATTAGAAAAACCATCCAAATAGCAAATAGTTTTGACCCTATTTTATATGATATTTCTGAAGCTTTTACAGACAAAGGCTACTATATTATAACTATTAGAGGCAATACGCCTAATATTAGGAAAGCCTTTCTTGTTATTGCCTCATGGTTACAACCCTTGGATGTAGAGAAAATATGCCACTCGCAAGGAACAGATTCAATAAATATAATTGCAAAGTACCCAAATTTACCTGCCCTAAAAAATATGCTTGTTAATTATAAAAAGTGCAATGTTGCCATAATTAAAAATGAAGAGCTATACCCAGCTGTGGAAAATAATGACGACATAACCAAAATTATATTTAGCACTCTTTCGCAGGTCTATAAAGTACAAAAATTAGAAAATGAACCTCCTGAATCTGCAGGATTAAATCCAAAAGAATATTTCAACAACATTAAAAAAGTAGAAAAAGTCTTGAAATCAATAAAGGAAAATGTATGTATAATAGACAAAAATTTCAAGATAGAATCTTTAGATCTTTTCCATGATTACTTAAATTTTAATTCAATTAAAGAAATCCGTTTTCTAATAGGGAGTTGCTGCGTGGATGGTAAATTAAAACGTGAAGCTAGACTTTTTCTACTTTTTT
>JAMCTX010000011.1 GCA_023381255.1 Nitrososphaerota archaeon | reverse complement strand
AGATGTTCGGATGGGGCGTTGCTCAGAGGCGCTATGACAGGATTGACAGCGCGTTGTTGTGCAAGGGCCTGTGGCACAATCTATTCAACTTTGATAGGTAAGTATGCCGGAATAGCGTCCCACACTCCCAAAAATCGCAACACTTATAAATAAATGATATTTTTAAATAAACGTGGAAAAAGAAAAAGGCAATATAATGTACATTTTTACATATATTTTGAGCTGGCTGACAGGAATAATAGTATTTATAACTGAAGGGCAGAAAAACCCCAGGTTAAAATTCCATTCGTTGCAGGCGATTTTTTTGGGCATAATAGCCACAATTATTGATTTGGTGCTGTTTTTCATACCATTTCTAGGGCCATTTCTTGCATTTCTGATATGGGTCTATGGAATGTACATTTCGGTTAAGGCATACAACGGGGAAGATATAAAATCGCCAATAATAGGGGATTACGCTGCCAAATATTCAGGTTACAGCCCATAATAGCTCAAGGTTTTTATAGTGATTTTTATGGTTTACAGGCTTACAAAAATTAACCAGAATTTTACGTCAGAAACAATTTTTATAATGGGGTAAACAATGTTTAGAATATGGATGTAGGAATATTTTTTGCAGCGCTTGGAATAAACCTGCTGGAGCTCACTGAAGCTTCAGCAGTGGGGCTGGCACTTTATGCGGATTCTAGAAATGCAAGGGCCTTCCTGTACGTAGCACTGGGTGTCATTGTCGTTTACATTCCGACCCTTTTAGTTGGAAAGGCAATATCCTTGCTGCCGGTTTTTCTGGTCAGGGTGATTGCAGCTTCTCTCCTGCTTTATTTTGGATTGAGGCTTGCCAGAAGCGCCAGGAGATCAGCTTTGAGATCAATGCAAACGGGAAACCCGGGAAAACAAGCGGTAGAGGAACACTTTGAGAAGGGAATAATGAGCACAGGAATATCTGTCGGGCTGGTTGAAGCTTTTGAAGCGTCAATAGTTCTTGTGGCCCTTTTTCCCATAAACTTTTCATCTGCTATTTATGGAACAGTTGCGGGAATTGCAATAGTTATTGCAGCAACTTACATACTGAAATCTCAGGTCAGAAAGATCAAGCAGGCTTACATGAAGGTTGTTGTGTCGGCCCTATTGCTTACCTTTTCAACCTTCTGGTATGCGGAAAGCATAATTAGTATAAATGATCTAATAATAATTCCAGCATTTTTAATTTATCTGCTTGCAGTGTACGCATTTGCATATAGGAAAAACGCTTTAATGAGCAAAAGAAATGACCAATGATATGAAGTGCAGAAAAATAAACATATTACGTTCTCTGAAGGTCCCTCTCTATTTGGTGTCAGTTGTACCCCTTGTGTACTCTTGGTTAAATTCAAGCTTTTCAAGGTCTCTTATTTTTGTGCTTTCTCTTATTTTTGTGCTTTCTTCCCAGTTTCTTATGAATATAGAAATGGACCGGCTTGATCGTGAATACGGAAAGAGTGGCATGAAATGCGGTTCATTTATTCCAGTTGGACCTTGCTTATTTGAATGTGTTAGCGTTGAAAAAATCAGGAAAATAGCTATGGCGCCACTGGCGTTAATGATTATAACAGCAGCGCTTGTAATCATCATAACACGGCTGCTGGTTCTGCTTGCATTTGGTCTTTTTGCAATGATTTTGATGTTTGCATATCTTTACCCGCCTATTATGCTTTACAGAAGGGGCATTGGTGAGATCTCCACTTTCTTTGATTTTGGCCCCCTGCTCTTGCTGGGTTCATATTATGCATTCACTGGCTCCATTGCGTACTCCTTAATACCCGCATCTGTGGGCTTCGGCCTGATAGCGTCAGCTGTAAGGCTGTCGCATCATATAATTGAAGAACCAGAAGGAACAGCAAGAAAGAGGCTTTACGTTCCGGCATTCTCAATAATGGTTATTATATCGTCCATTTTAGTGGGCCTGCGGCCAGGCATTGCTCACACAATTCTAATATTTATATCTGTAGTCATAGCAGCTATGTCAATTATAGTCAAGGACAGCCAGAAGGTGAGCGCAGCAGCAATCATTTACCTTGTAGTTTTTGCCTTTCTAGCATGATATTAACTCACGCCAAAGTTTCCCTGCACAGTCTGCGCAGGAAATTCGTCCCCTGTTTCTATGACAGGGCAGGTCTCCGCAGGCGTAAATTCGGGCATATCCATCCCTACTTTTTCCAACCAGCGTTGAAGTATTTTCAGTGAAGATTCAGGTCCCTTGGAACAATGAAATCACAGTTGAGGCAAACAAAGGTTCTCCCTGAAAGAGGCATCTCATGCATGAAATGGTGCATTCCTGGGCTGCGTTTTTTGGCTACACCGCTATTACAAGCGTGCCGTGCTTTTTGCCTTCCCACAAAACCTTGCCCCAGAACCATGCTGCATCCTGAACTGTTCAGGCATCTCCTTTTTCAACATGAGCAGTTCGTTTAGCTGTTTGGCATGTGCCAGGCCCTTGCCCATGTTTTCATAATAGAAAAGTCTCTCATAGTATGCCTCATTATAGAACTCCTTGCATAGCTCAAGCCGGTGGTTTATCCTGTTTTCCTGTTCAATTGTTGGGTAAGTACGTGTATCTAATCCATAAATGTCTTGGGAATTACTGCTCTCCACACCACTACATTTTAATAAGAATCTGCGATCAGAAAAACTCCTAAACTTATCAGTCCGCATTGCATTGAATAATAATGGATTTTGACAAAAAAATCAGTTTCCCTTTTTAGCGCAATCCGTTAATAATCCATTGGTAAGATGGCTGATTGCCGTTATCGTGATGTAGGAGATTACAAAAACCGTAATAAGCACGACGGCTATGCCAAACACTTCTATGCCAAGTTGATGTAGCGCCGCAAATCCGCCTCCAAAGAGCAATCCATTTGGAAGCGTTGGATTGCCTGAAGCAGCTGCATAAGCACTTTCTGTGAAAAATGCGATCATCGTCACGCCAAAGATTCCGCCCAGAAAATGGCCTGGAAGCAGTCCAACCGGGTCTGTGAACCATTTGAACCTTGAAAAGTACCTCTCTCCTGCTATGAAAATTGGTCCAGCCAGAAGGCCAAGCACTATTGCACTGCCAGGTTCAACGAATCCCGCCAGCGGGGTGATAACTATAAGCCCCATGAGTATTCCGTTCACTGCATAAAGGATCCCGGGGGCTTCCTTTGAAACCAGGTACTTGGTTCCCATCGTGGAAAGCATTGCGCTGCCAGCTGCAAGAAATGTTGCAACCGCCACCATTATCACGTCGCTGTTAAATGCAAGCACGCTGCCAGGGTTAAAACCGAACCATCCCATCACCAGAAGCAGTATAGCCAGAACCAACCAGCCTTCATTAAGCTTGATCTGTTCTTGCATGCTGGTTTTTAGCCCTGCCTTCCTTTCTTCCTGCCAGATTCTTACCAGTATCGCAATGCCAGCTACTCCAGCTGCTCCATGAACTACAAGCCCCCCGGCAAAGTCCCTCATTCCCATGAGGTAGAGCCAGCCGGTTGGGTTCCATATCCATGCCGCAGGCAGGTTCCAGATGATTACAAAGTAGATTATGGAGAACAGGAAAAATGAAGACAGCTTCATCTTTCTGAGGACAACCACCCCGACCAGCGCTAAGGTAACTGATGCGAACGCGGTTTCAAATAGAAAGTAAGTGGTAGCGGAGAGTCCAGTCCCGAAATACTGGGGCAGCATTGACCACCATATGCCATTTATGAAATTAACGGAGTTTGCCGCGGTTGAAAATGCTCCAAGCATGAGCCCTGGCATATAAAATGGGTCCCCTATTATCCCGTCAATAGTCGGAGCGAAGGCAGTATTGAAGCCAATAACAGCCATGACCACAAGCGCACTGCCCATTATCATGGTAGTTTTCAGAAGGCTCCGGTTCATCCTTTCCCCCAATTCCCCAACTTCAAGTATGCCAACAGATATTGTCATCGTAAATACCAGAAGTGCGGCTATTGCCACCCACAGATTGTTAACCAGGAATTGTATGTTAGCCATCATCACAGTCCACTCAAGTTACTTTTTAACCTTTTTGCAAATCTGCATTTGAGTGCTGCAAAATTAACTTGAATAATAAATGCTTATAAATTCAAAAAAATATTGCCTTCATGAGTGACTATCAGAGCATGAGAAAAAAGAGGGCGGAAACTGATTATATAATGCCGATGTGGCTGCCATTCCTGCCAATAATAATCAGCATCGTAGGGGGCATATTGGCTGCAGCACTGGCGGTGGGAATAGGCCTGATAACGTCTGCGCAGACCGCAGCCAGCCTTTCATCAAACTCCAATGGGATATTATTATTGGCGCCAATATTGATAATGGTTTTCGCAATAGGCGCTGTTTCAGCGGCATTGATGGGCTATGTAATGTACAGGTTGATAAAGCGCTTCAACGATCACGCGCTGAGGATGAAGGCGCTTTTTGGGTCGGTGAATGGGGACGGAAGGGAAAATCAGGTCATAAGCGAAATAGACTCCCTGCCTCGGAGGGACCCAGCAGAGTGGGCGATAATAATTGCCATTTTCTCCATAATTCCGTTTTTGTCAATAGTTGCAGGCATTCTGACTCTTTATATATTCCATTCACTTAACAAGGATTATGTGAAAATCGAGAGGGCTGAAAACAATGGATTTATGCAGATAGGATGGAAGGGCGACAGGTATTTTAAAATGATTGACAGGAGCACGGCGCTTTATATAGTGTTAACAATAATTACGCTGGGAATATTCATGCTTTACTGGATATATACGGTTGCCAAAGACCCAAATGAGCATTTCAGGGAGGACTGGAGGATCGAGGATTCAATCACGCCCTCATAGTAAGCCTGAATTTCCTGTTTATTTATGTTAGTATCATTCAATTAATCACGGAATTTCCAATGCTGGCTATAAAAGCCATTTTTTGGTTAGAAAGAATTTAAATACGTTATGCGCTAAATATTATACATGGATTATATGGAGGATTGGGCAAAAAATTTCTACTCCAAGAGGCTGGGCAGCATGAAAGAACTTTTTAAGGTGGAAAAGCCAATTATCGGGATGGTGCACCTGCTGCCTCTTCCGGGTTCACCAGCTTATGAAGGATGGGACATGGATTTGATAGAACAGAAAGCCATGAGCGACGCAAAAGCCCTGGTAGAGAACGGCATAGACGGCCTCATAGTTGAAAACATGTGGGACCTCCCATATTTTGTGGGAAATGCGGTGCCGCCTGAGGAAATGACTGCTCACGCCGTGATGGCTAGAATGGTTGTAAAGGAATTTAACGTGCCTGTTGGCATAACAGTAATCCACAACGGCGGGAGGGTTGCTTTGGCAATAGCAAAGGCAGCGGGGGCGTCATTCATAAGGGATTGCTTGCTCACAGGATCATATCTTTGGGACACAGGAACGCTGGACCATGGGAACGCCACAGAAGTGCTGAGAAGGAGGAAGTGGCTATATGCCGAGGGAATCAAGATATTTGCAGATGTATATAAAAAGCACGCGGTAACGTTCCCGGGCATAGACCCAGAAACGCATGCGATATGGAGCAATTTTTACATGGCAGACGCACTTATTGCTACTGGTAGAATGACGGGGCAAGAAACACCAGTAGAGCTCATAAAAAGAATTAAAAGCGCCGCTCCGGACCGCCCAGTCCTGATAGGCAGCGGCCTTTCATCACATAACGCTGAAAAGTTAATGTCTGTGGCCGACGGCGCAATTGTCGGGACGTCGATAAAATATGGTGGAATAACCCAGAATCCAGTGGATCCCAAAAGGGTTTATGAATTGATGTCAATCGTAAAAAGGCTCAGATAATAACCTAGAGTGTTAAAAAATACCGGCGAAATTCTGCAGGCAATTTAACCCTGGCTCCCCTTAGCCCTACCTTATAAGTGGCAACGGCGTTTGCCATGTCACATGCAAGATCATAGTTTACATTTGTCATGCACGCAGTTATAAAAGCCGCGTTAAAGCTGTCCCCTGCTCCCGTTGCGTCTACTGAATTAGTTGGGGGCGGCCTGTGCTGTACCAGCCTTCCATGGTAGTCCAAAAAGCAGCCATCTTTTCCGGATTTTATAACAGTTACCTTGGCATTATGTCTGACCCTTTCTGCGCAGTTATCCTGGTTGCACAGCACTGTAGCACCTTCAAGGTCAAGTTCAGCGCCGGTTTCCCCTATACCCTCAAGGTCAATGGAATAATTGATTCCCAGTTCCTGCGCCACCTTTCTTACAGACCTCAGCACTTTTGCTCCATTACTGTTAAGAAGCGTATAGCCAGAAAGGTGTATCCACGAGGGCGAGGCCGAAATCAGTTTGGAGGTTTTTATTGTAATATTTTTACTGGCGCCTCGATCCCCGATCATGGTTCTTTCTCCGCTCTGGTCGACAGCTATTATAAAGAACCCTGTAGCTATTCCGGCTATGGTGCTTACCATGCTGCAGTCAGTGCCAAAAGAAAGCAGGTCGTTCTTTATCAGGTTTCCCCAGCAATCGCTGCCAACGGAGCCTATTACCAGCGCTTTTTGCCCCAGCTGGGCCAGATACCAAGCCATGTTACCCGCAACCCCGCCCGCAGAAATTTTTGTATTTTCTAAAAGGGCATTGATCCCATTCTTCACTGTACAGTTTGTGTTTCCCTTTATGTCAACCGCCAGGTCGCCTATTACGGCAATGCCGCCTAAGCCTTTTTTGCCTGGAGCAGCCCTTTGACGCATTTTAAAAATCATTCCCGTTTGCTCATGGGGTCCCATATTTAATCCTTAGTTTCTCCACCATTTGCATAAATCTTTTCACTTTTTCCTGGCTTACAGCAGCACCTATACGCCCTCCTTCCTTGAAGTGAGTGCCAACTATGGCGCCATCAGCCAGTGGCAGGAGCGCATCAAGGTTTTTCTCGTCAAGGCCGCTTCCTATTAATGTTGGCCCAGAAGCCTTCAATTCTCTTATTTCTTCTGCTGATGGGGGCAGGCCGGTTCTTTTTCCAGTAACTATCAAAACATCTGCCCCACCTCTTTCCAGCGCATCCGATGCTGAATCAGAAACGCTTCTTGCAGCCAGTGGGACAGCGTGCTTGACCCTTATGTCAGCAAATATTGCAATGCCATTGGAACCCAAAGACCTTTTATACCTTAACAGCTCCGCAGAATTGCCTTCAATTATTCCCTGGTCGGTAAGATAGGCATCAATTAGAACATTTACCCTTATGAATTTGCTGCCAGTTACATACGCCATAGCCAGCGCCGCCCTGGCGCCGTTTCTAAGCACATTTACCCCAAGTGGCAGGCCAATGGCGCGTTTTATCTCTACAAGGGCTTTGGTAAATGAAGCAACCATTTCGGGAGAAGAAGGATCCTTAAAATACGGAGCATCGCCAAGATTTTCTACAAGAATTCCGTTTACTCCTCCTCTTTCAAGTTTTATTGCATCATCAATGGCGCTCTTGATCACTTTTTCCAGGTCACCAGCATATGCAGGAGAGCCCGGAAGGGGTTTGAGGTGCACCATCCCTATTATTGGAAACCTTTCGCTAAATATAGAAGCAATATTCATCATTACTTTGTGCTGCATGCACAATAAAAAACTTTCCCCTGCGCCTTAGCTATCTGTTAAGCTGTCCCAACCTTTACCTTGATGATTAATCGCGTCTTGTCTGTCAGCTTTAAACGGCGCTTAGAAACAACCAAAATATATCCAGATAAGTTTATTAATTTAATCATCGTTAATCAAGTTATGACTAGCGTAGTTGTGGTTCATCAGTGGAAGGATGAGCAAAAGGACAGGGTAATGAAGTTTGCAAACACCATAACTGGCATGGCAAAAAACAAGAATCTGCCCTCCGGGCTGAACCTGGTAGAGATACATCTGGCGAAAAATGCAAATATTGCTGTATGCAGGTGGGAAGTTGATTCTCTGCAGCACCTTATGAGCGTGGCTTCATCATTAAAACCTGACTGGCAGATATCGGCTTACGAAGTAAGCAAAATTTATTGATTTTTTAACCTGTTTTTTATTTAAAATATACGAGTTAGGCAAATCTGGCAATGTAACTCAAGGTTTATATTAAAGAATGGCGCTGATAAGGTCGTTAAATGAGTTTTTCGAGCGATAAACGAAAATATGAAAGCATGTATAACAGGATGTCCAGGAAGCTCGTAACAGAAAGTTCCGAGCTTTCAGACAGATTTGTTCAAAGATTATCAGGAATCAGGGAAAACTCTCAGGTCCTTACCGCAGTAAAAGGCCTAGATCAGGCCCTAGCTTTCAGGACTGCCCTTGAATATTTTGGGAAAGGCGAATACACATCAGTGGGCATCGATGGATCAATGGATTATGACGAAAGGCTGGAAACGCTGCTGTTTTATGTAAATGCTTCAGCATATAGTGCTCCTTTCTTGGTTTCAGGAGATGGGATTAAGGTCAGCATAAAGGAGATCAGAAGGTCAGTAGGCCTTTCTTCATATGCCGCTGTCCCATTGTGGTTGGAAGATCTTTCCGATATATTCATGAATCAGGAGGCGGCAGAAACCGAGTACGATTTTCATACGTCAATAGAAAAAATACCGTTTGCCCTCATGACCATGGCTGAGATATGGACTGCACTGAATTCGGCCAGAACGCCAGGCGTCAAACTCATATTTATGGACCGGCCACTTTATGGCACTTATACATCTGCGCTGAAAGACCTCAGGGTAATGCTCAGGTCTGGCATTTCAGCTTTAACAAAGATAAAGACCCAGTACGGTTCGCCGAGCATGCTCGATATGAGCCTTGCCTCAATAATTGGCCCCGGGTTTAGCATTCCAAAAAGGGTTCCATATCAAATTTATGGTCTTTTAAGCACACTTATCAGCAGGGGAAGCTTAAGTGAATCATCAATTTCGGAAGAGCTAGCAGTCAGCCATGAAGATGCCGCAAGGCTCTATAAATGGATCAGCAAAAAGGACGCTGAAAGCGGGGGCGAACTGCTTGACGATTCAGGCACATCGTCGCTTAAGGTCAAGGACGGTGTAAAGAATTACTGGAAAAGGGTGATTTCCGCGTCAGAATATGTTGCAAGGAAGGCGTTTGAAACTGATGAACACCCGCTTAAGGTCAGGGGCAACGCCTGGCTTACAATATATGAACTAAATGCGATAAACGTTTTTTTGCTGTTTGAGCTGGTATGGGAGTCCCTTAAAAACAGAATATTGCTGGTTGGAATAACAAAGGACACAGCTGCTTCTGATTTTACAAGGTCACTGCTCCCATTTTCCCAATCAACGGGAATTATAAAGGGTCCATATCAATTAAGTTTCAGAAACGATAGAGGCTTTTTAACGGTGTTGGCAGCAGTTAATTATGAGAAGCTAAAAACCCCGTGGAGGACGATCAGCTACGACTCTTCATTTGCATCAATGAACGGCAATCAGGATTCAACGCCCGTGCTTGGCGCAGCCAGAAAATACATATCAAGGGAGAAATTTTTTGTCAAATCGTATTTCCAGTTAAGGACCTTTGCTACAGACCCTCAGATGAGATCGCCTGTATTTGCATATGACAGGCCATTTATGGAAGATTACGATTTATATTTTGTTAAAGGCACCACAGCCAGAAGCAGATCTGGGATTGTTAATGTGGAAATCTTCTTTGAGGGCGGCGGCATGAATAAGATTGATAACCTTCTGCTGTACCTTCTGCTGTCTTCGGATAACCCTGAAGTGCTGGAAGCATGCGGGCATAACCAACTGCTTTATATGGCAGATAAGCAGGTAAAATATGAGATAAAAATGGCCAAGAATGCCCTAAAGGGAATTGCTGACCTGCAACTTGGAGCACTTGCAAGAAAGGAAAGGATATTTTCCATATCACGCAGATTCAGAGACCTTCGGGCTGAAAGCGAAAGGCTAAGGGAAGAGGGAGCAGGGAGGGAAGCAAGATGATTGAAGGCATATTTGATAAAATGGGCGGGAAGTTTGTGGCAAGGCTGAGGGACCAGTCCACAAGGGTCACCCCCGTCAAATCAAAGGAGGGCGAAATGGTGGTTTCCTCCCCGGTTGCCACGCTTGAGGTGAAATTTGATTTTGAAGTGCTTTCCAGGCTTCACGAGCCTTCATTTATTGGCATAGAGAGGAAGTCGCCGTCAGGCGTTTCGTATTTGATTTACGAAATAGCCACCATAAAGCCTGTGCATTTTGAGATGTTGGGGCTTGACGAAAGGCTTCCAACTGAAATAAGGAAGGAATACCTGCAGGCCGTAGGGGAAAGCTGGGGGGTAAGTGATGAAACATGGATTGATCTGTGGGCTGTTCCTACAAAGTACAATATGACAGTTAAGGACGGGATCCCGGTGTTCAGCAGGGAAAGCGTTGTGCCTCTAGCCGGTTCCAGGGCCTACCTCCTGTCCAAGCAGACCGTGGAGAAGTTTTTGTGCGAGGAAAAGGGGGTTTCAGTAGGGAGCCTTCTCGGCTTTAACATGCCACTTACCGTGAAGCCTGACTCTCTTGTAAGGTATCACACGGGCATATTTGGATTTACCGGGTCAGGAAAATCCAACCTCATGTCATACCTGATAAGGGAAGCAGTTAAATCTGATCCTGACCTGAGCGTCGTTATATTTGATGTTGCGGGGGAATATTCAATAAACCTGCTGGACATGTTGCTGGAAAACGGGGAAATATATTCGACAGAAAACTTCAGGAATGGGACAGCAAGCTTTATGGATTCCCAGGCCATTCCGGAAACGCTGGAAGAAAGGCAGGGGACAGGATTTATAGAAGGGTATGTTGACTTGCTGTTCAAGGAAGGCAGGGTAAAAAAGCTGAGCCTGTCTGTGCAGAAGGCAATTACGCTGGGGCAGTTGTTTGAGACGCTCGAGGGGTCACTTTCTTCCAAACCAGAGACCAGACTTTCTGGAATGAGGCAGTTAAGAGAATTTACGGGGTACTTTTATGGTAACAGGAACTATGATGAAAGCACAGGAATACAGGACCTGGATGGGGAAGCAAAGCGCATGCTGACGGCAATACTTTCAGGAATAATGGAAAACGTAAGCGACAAGTCGAACATATACAAGCAGCTTTCCAGCATTGTGAACTATATGGATGAAGGAACCAGCAGCGGGGAAGAAGCATTGACAAGCCCATCCTCGCTTGCAGAGAGGTTCAAGAAGCCAGATTCGCCGAAGGTCACTGTAAACTATGTGCCAGATCCAGATAGGGCAAGAAAGGCCGTATCAGCATTCATAAATGAGCTGCTGTACCTGAAAAAGACATCGGGTATAAGGAAGAAGGTGCTCGTGGTGCTTGATGAAGCCCAGGAATTTATACCTGACAGGACCAGGTCTGATGATTATTCAGACCAGTCAAACAGTTCCGTTGAGTCGCTATTAAGGCAGGGCAGAAAATACAGGGCCCACTGCTGGATAAGCACTCAGAGGGTTGCTCACCTGAATACCAATGCGCTGCAGCAGCTTCACAGTTACTTTGTAAGCACACTTCCTAGATATTATGACAGGATGGTAATTGCCGACGCTTTCTCGTTGAGCACAGACATTATCGAGAAAACGACTGAACTTGAAACAGGCCAGTGGCTGTTTGTGTCGTACAAGGCGACAAAGCAGAAAAATGTGCCGGCGTTCATTCAGGCACCCAACAACGAGGACATACTGATAAATAATCTGAAGAAATTAAACAAGTGATGCGGTTATATCTGATAGTCTTCCCTTTTTACTTCATTTTCAGCCAGCAATCCTTCAACAAACCTGAGAGCATTTTTGCAGGCAATTTCCTTAGCCCTGTTCAGGGCATATTCATTGCCATAGGCACCTCCTGTATGCAGCGTGCCAGTAAAATTTTCAAGCTGCCAGAGTTTTGTATCAAAAACTTCAACCCCATCTTTCCTCCAGAATACATCTGTTCCGAACCTTACATCATGCCTTTCTACCAATGTTCTGTAGATATCATCTTCAATTACTGTTTCTCCCCTACCAACGTTGACAATTACTGCATTTTTCTTAAGGCGTTTTAAAACGCTGTAATTTAAAATTCCCTCTGTAGACCTGTTCAGCGGCAAAGCATCAAATATATAATCTGACTCGCCAATTTCATTATCCAGATATGACATGGGCAGTGCGCGGTCAAAATTTTTTTGCTCCTTGAAGCTTCTAGATAAGCCTGTTACAGTGTCATTAAATCCATGCTTTGCAATTCTGGCTATTTCAGATCCTATCCCGCCGGCTCCCAGTATAAGCACATTACGGTCTGTAATTTGATATGTTTCCACCTTTTTCCTCAGATTAATTCCCTTTGCCAGCGCAATTGCAAGCCCCCATGCCTGTTCGGCTACCGGCAGCGAAAAGGCCCCCGCATTAGAAAATACCTTCACGTTATCTGGGATTGATGAAAAATCAACGCCATCAACGCCGGCTGAAAAGGTCTGGATGGCCCTGAGGCCGGTCATGCTTTTTAAAGAAATGTCCTTTATCTGCCATGGCCATGCAAGCAGCACTTCAGCGCTTTTCAGGTCATTTTCATTAAGGCCTTCATATTTTACATATTTCCTGCAACCTTCTGGAACCGGGTCCAGCGATATAATCTTCACATGTCCAAATAAGCTGCATTGCAGATAAATTTTATGATACAGCCTTGATAAAAATTGCATTAGGAATCAATTTGCTGCGATATGGCGCATGATTAAATGTGCCCTACAAATTAGAAACAGCAGGTCATATAATAAAGTAGATAAAGAATCCCAGTATGATTGATATCTGTACTGAAAAGTAAAGCGCCCTCAGTGCCTGCTTTACAAGTTTTGCCCTTTCCCTTTTAAATCCCGAATTCTTCAACGAATATATGTACTTGTAAACCAGGAAGGTTGCAGCGGAGCTTATAAGGAAAAACATCGGGCTTATTTCATTATAGGAAATATACAAAATTGATGCTGTTATCGCAATAACCAGGGCCAGGACAATTTCTATCGCCAAAGTCGCCTTTTCAATGCCAAACGTTACTGCCAATGATTTGACTCCAGCTTTTTTATCTCCTTCATAATCTATTACATCTCCTATCATCACTAAAAGCATTATAAGGAAACCGTCAAGTGAAGAGATCAATATGCTCAGGAGCGAAAATTTTAAAATAACTGCAGAAGCTATAAATGTTCCAACAAAGCCCCCCATCCAGCTTATCAAACTTTTTGAATAGTACCGGTCTTTTGCCCTTATAAACGGGAGGGAATACAGAGAGCTGAGAATAAATGTAACAAATATCAATGTAGCAGTAAGATAATTTATCGTTAATGCAATAACAACGCCAAGAGCTAGGCTTGTAATTATGAGCGTTCTTGCGTCATTAACCGACACTTTTCCAGATGGCAGGGGTCTGTTCGGGCTGTTCAACCTGTCTTCATTTAAATCCATTAGGTCACTTAGGATGTATGCACTTACGGTAGCTAAGGAGAGAGACCCAACCGCCATTAGAAAAATTAAGGGGGATATTCTGAAATCAGTAAGTGCTATCAAATTACCTATAATACCAGATGTGTAAAGTAATACCGCTACATACCTGCTTTTTATGAGGATGAGCATATTTTTTGGGCTTATCATTAATCCTTAACCTCCTGAAGCAGTGCATGTATTATGGTATCCTGTTCGGAGGTTTGGTACATTTTTTCCATAATTGTCGACATTTTCTCTGCAATTGTTGGGCTTCTGAACTGTATACCAAGCAAAAAAGCTTTTTCGCCAAAAACATCGGGTATTTCCATTCCCACCTCCTCTTGGTCTGTTATAATGAAGCTATAAGGTACGTGTGTTGTCTTTACAAATACATTATTAAAAGTAAAAAGCTGTCTTGCGATAGCCTTGTTTTCTTCATTTGATAATAAGGCAAGATAATATTTTGCCCTTATTGCCGAGTATGTGTTGTCTGTTACTAATTTTATCGTAACACCCTTCTGAGCAGCTTCCAACATTACCCTCAGCACATTCGAATCAACATACCTGCTTGCCATGTTAATGCTTTCTTTAGCGGTTCTGATCATTATGACAAGCGATTCGACAAGAGAATACCAGTCTGCATATACCCTAACCGGTTCAAATTTTGATATGCCGATTATATTTTCAAGGCTCTTTAGCAGGGCGTTGGTTACTTTAAACGTTTCAGAGCTATTCATGTATTCGTTAAGCAGGTTGATTTCATTTTTGTTTTTTAGCCATCCACTTAATTCATTTTCAACGCTATACACGTAAAATCCAAGAAGAGAAAGCATATATTTGTTACCCTTTTTAATTACAAGTCCATTTTCCCTGAATTCCTTCAGTATATAATAAAAGGTCCTTCTCTCCATGCCGAGTTTTTTCAGGGTTTCGTCATCAACCTTTAACCCGTTTGACAGCAGTTCTAGAATAGCAATAGAATGTTCGCTAGACAGTATCCTGTTTAACTTTGCTAATGAGTTGTTCAGTTCTCCCAATTCTATTTAAATTGATATGTACTTTCTTTAGGATTTAACCTTTTCTTGTGCATTTATCTTAATTTTTGCAAACCATTTTTAAAATCGTTGGCGAAGATTCCAAACATTGATAGAATATGCGAGACCAGCAACGCAGGATGAGGTTGGCAAGCTACTAAACCCGCTAGTTTTTGAATGGTTCAGCAGAAACTACAGGGAGTTCACACAACCACAGCTTGGCGCAATTGAGAACATCCATAAAAATAAAAATGTGCTGGTTTCAGCACCCACGGGCACAGGCAAAACTCTCGCAGCTTTCCTTGATATAATAAGTGACCTTTTCGAAATGGAAGAAAGAAATGAACCCATGAACGGCGTTCAGGCTGTATACGTTTCTCCTCTGAAGGCGCTCATAAATGATATAGAAAAAAGCCTTCTCGAGCCGCTGCAGGGCATAAAGCAGATAGCAAACGCAAGGGGGCACAGTTCGGTATCGGTTGGCATCAGGACAGGAGACACGCCGCCATACGAAAAATCAAAACAGCTTAGAAAACCGCCGTCCATACTGTGTACCACGCCTGAGAGCCTTTCCACCGCGCTGGCATCCCCAAAATTCAGTGAAAATCTCAAGACAGTAAAGTGGGTGATTGTAGACGAGATTCATGCGCTGGCTGAATCAAAGAGGGGGGCTCATCTTTCTATGAGTCTTGAGATGCTAAACAGGATGGCAACTTTCCAGAGAATAGGGCTGAGCGCCACAATATCCCCCATCGAGGATATTGCAGAATTTTTGGTTGGCAAAGGCAGGGATTGCACAATTGTGGATGCTAGGTTTGACAAAAGAACCAACATAAAGGTGGTTTCACCTGTCAGGGACTTGATAAAGTCTCCAGAAAGGGAAGTCAGCAGAAGGACTTACGAGGTGTTAATGAAATACCTGAAAAACAGCAGGACAACCCTGATATTCACCAATACCAGAAGCGGGACGGAAAGGGTAGTTGCAAATCTAAAGGGCAGGTTTCCAAACATTTTCACTGATGACTCGATAGGGGCTCATCACTCATCTGTAAGCAGAGATATTAGGCTTGAAATTGAGGACAAACTCAAGAGAGGCAAGCTGAGGGCCATAGTCAGCTCTACGTCGCTCGAGCTGGGAATTGATATTGGATATATAGATCAGGTAATACAGCTGGGCAGTCCAAAGAGCATAATGCGGCTGCTGCAAAGGATTGGAAGGTCAGGGCACAGCATCAAGAGCGCTTCTAAGGGTGTGCTTATATGCAGCGACCATGACGACTTGGTTGAAGACACAGTAATAGCATATTATGCTAAAAAAAGGCAGCTGGACCGCATCAAATTGATAAAAAATGCGCTTGACGTTCTGGCCCAGGTTATTATATCACTTTCATTGCAGAAGCAATGGAACATAAGGGAAGCCTATGAATTGATCACAAAAAGCTACAGTTACAATGACCTCAAATGGGAAAGTTATATTGATATGTTGAATTATCTAGCTGGCACGTACCACAGCCTTGAGGACCAGAGGGTATATGCTAAAATTTCAATATACAAAAATGGAGAGCTGGCTGACAGGCTCGATTATTCTGACTTTGACGCAGTGTTTGGCAGGAAAAGTTCTGCAAGGATGATATTTTACCTTAATCAGGGAACCATACCTGATGAAACCAAGGTCAGGGTGTATGAGGGCAACAAACCTGTTGGCACTTTGGAGGAGGAATTTGTGGAAAAGCTTGTTCCCGGCGACAGGTTTGTGCTTGCTGGCAGGATATATCAGTTTGTAAAATCTTACAGGATGAGAGTTTACGTGAAGAGGGCAGATGATCAGAAGCCAACCGTGCCGGCTTGGTTTTCAGAGGAGTTACCTTTGAGTTATGATGCGGCAAACATGGTTAATGCCTTTAGAAACAACTTTATCGGGAGAACCAGCACTGGCATATTGAGAATTTTAAACGGTTTTCCTGTGGACCAAAATGCCAAAGCTGCAATAGCAGAATATATGAATTATCAATCTGAATTCTTAAAGAAGCGCGGAATGCGCAACATTAATCCCGGAGAATATATTGTGGAGAGGTATGTAAATGATCGCATTAACATTATTTTTCATACAATGATTGGTAGGAAAGCAAACGACGCACTATCGAGGGCATATGGCTATCAGCTGTCCAGCATGATTGGGTCTTCAATAGGAATTCTTGTTTCTGATAATGGCTTCGTGCTTTCTTTTGATCTAGATACCGAATATGACGCTTTGGCGCTGCTAAAAAGCGTAAACCGTGAAAACATAAGTGCGATACTCGATGGGGCTATAAAAAATACAGAGCTTTACAGGAGGAAGTTCAGGCAGATAGCAGTCAGAAGCTTTATGATACTTAAAAATTATAAGGGACACGAAATAAGTATCGGAAAGCAGCAGTTTAATTCTGACAGGCTTGTAAAAGTTATTGACCAAGTGCCTGGTTTCCCAATAACAAGGGAAGTATATCGCGAAATAAAGGAGGATTATATGGATATTGATGCTGCCATTGACTTTCTTGAGCACGTTGATGACGGCAGATACAGGTACATTTTGCTTGATGAATCCAAAACGGCCAGCCCATTTTCATTCAGCATGCTCGCGATGGGGGCCCCTGATATCATACTGATGGAAGACAGGAGGAAAATGATAATGAAGTTGCACAAGGAACTTCTTGAATATCTACAGGGTGGGCAGGTTGGAAATAATTAGCAATGTTTTTTCAGTGCCTGGGCACAGAGGAGTATATTTCAGGGATTTGGACCTGCTTGCTGTTTCCGACCTCCAGCTTGGAGAAGAGAGGGTGCTTGCTGAAGAATCAAAAATATATTTGCCGGAGGTCCAGATTAAACTGGTAATTGAAGAAATAAGGAAAATGCATGAACTCACTGGCGCGGGCAGGCTTCTAATTAATGGCGATTTTAAGCACGGGTTCAGCGGAGCGTCGAGGCAGGAATGGCTGGAAGTTCAGAAGGTATACGAGGAATCCAAGGCCCTATATAGGGATGTAATAGTTGTAAGGGGCAACCACGATAATTACCTTTCAAACATTTCCACTTTGCTTGGATTCAATTTAAGTGATGAATATTTTGAAGCCGGTTACAAGTTCGTTCACGGTCACAAATTGACCTCATTAAACGGCGTTAGAACGCTTGTAATTGGGCACGAACAGCCGGCAATATTACTGAGAAAGGGGTTTGACAGTGTTAAAATGCCGGCAATCCTTTATGGAAAGGCAGTTTCAGAAATTAACTTTATATGTTTGCCGGCCCTATCACCGATATCTTCAGGAGTAGCAGTTAATGCAATTGGTAAGAAGGAGTTGCTTTCTCCGTATTTTAAATCTGTTGTTGATGTAGATGAGCTAAATGTAATAGCAATAGACCCTGACGCGGGTGAAGTGCCTTTGCCGAGGGTGGGAATATTGAGACAATTTTTGCGTGACACAACAGGGCGGTAACTTTATCTAACTTATAGCACGATAATGGGTCATGGGAAAAAAGATAAAAGTTGCGCTTGCTGGAATCGGTAACACCGCCTCAGCAATTGTTCAAGGCGCACATTACTATTCTGACGGCAAGAAGGCCATAGGCGTAATGAATGAAGAAATAAACGGATATAAAATAAGTGACATTGAATTCGTAGCAGCTTTCGATATTTCTTCCAGAAAGGTGGGAAAGGACCTTGCAGATGCAATATTTGAAAGCCCAAACCTAACTCCAAAATATGCAGAAGTGCCAAAAACGGGTGTTGAAGTTACTGCAGGACCCATTTACGATGGGGTGGCGCCTCATATGAAAGAATCATTTTCCCCGGTCAGCAGGGAGGGTACAGAGGATGAGGTGACAAAAAGGCTGAAGGACAGTGGGGCAGACATGCTGATTAACCTACTTCCGGTTGGCAGCGAGGAGGCAACTAAGAGCTATGCCAGGGCGGCGATCAAGGCTGGCAAGGCATTCATTAACGGCATACCTGTGTTTATTGCAAGCAATGAAGAGTGGCAGAAAAAATTTGAAAATGCGCGGCTCCCAGTAATGGGGGATGATGTCAAGGGGCAGGTGGGAGCTACAATTTTACACAGAACGCTGGCGAGCCTGTTCAACATGCGGGGAGTGATGGTAGATGAAACATATCAGGTTAACATAGGTGGCAACACAGATTTTCTAAATATGACTGTTGAAGAAAGGCTAAAGAGCAAAAGGGTTAGCAAGACCGGTGCTGTTACAAGTGTGCTGCCATATGGCAAAGAGCTTGAGCAAATGGGAAAAATCAGGATAGGGCCTAGCGACTACGTGCCATTTCTGGGAAACAACAAAATATGTTATATATACCTGAAAGGGAAGAGTTTTGCCGACTTTCCCATAGAGCTTAAGGTAAAACTTTCTGTTGATGACAAGTCGATGTTTGCGGCTGTAATGAGCGACGCAATAAGGTTTATGAAAGTGGCCATTGACCACGGATTAAAGGGCCCGCTGGTGGAACCTTCATCGTACTTTTTCAAGCATCCACCTGTTCAGGCAAAAAGCGATGAAGAAGCACTTGGATGGGCAACAAAATGGATGATAAATTTAAAATGAAAAATATTATAGACGAGGCTTTTATAAGGGGCATTTACCCTCCCAGAAAGAAGGACTCCCACAAAGGGCAGAACGGCAGGGTTCTGATTGTTGGCGGCGGCTGGATGTACCATGGCGCACCTCTGCTCGCCTCTCTTGCAGCGCTTAAGGCCGGGGTTGACCTAGTTTACGTTGCGGTGCCAGAGCCCATATGCGACCCTATAAGGGCTTTCAGCCCGGATTTGATTGTGGTGCCTCTGCCAGACTACAAATTTACAAATGGCAGTGCCAGAAAGCTATTAAAGCTGGCACCAGAAGTTGAGACAGTTCTTATTGGTAATGGAATGGGAAAGGGAAATTCCGAGGCCATATCTCTTTTTGTCAGGCTTACCGGGGTTGAGCGGCTCGTCATAGATGCCGATGGCATTGATAGGGCTGCAGTGGAAAACTTGGGTGATAAGAAGGCAATACTGACCCCGCACGAAGGGGAGTTCAGGAGAGTGAGCGGCACAGACCTGACTGGCAAAGGGCTTGAAGAAAAGATGGATGCGGTAAAGGAATTCGCTGCCAAAACAGGGGTGACAGTGATTTTAAAGGGACCCACCGACATCATAACTGACGGTAGAGAAATTTTATTGAACAGCACAGGAAATGCTGGCATGACAGCGGGAGGAACAGGTGATGCGCTGGCTGGGCTTGCAGCCGCCTTTATGTCAAAGCAATTGGAACCGCTATATGCAGCATCGCTGGCAGCATACTTTAATGGACTTGCGGGTGATATGGCATTGGAAACTTATGGCCTGCACTTTACAGCAAGCGACATGATAAAATTTTACCCGTATGTAATGAAGCCTTATGACAGGTTAGTAGAATAGGTCAGCCTATTATTTTTTTACCCATTGACCCAGGTTCCAGATTGAACACTATGGTTTTTATGTTTGTCATTTCATCAATGCTGAACCCTACGCCCTCTCTTCCGGTGCCAGAATTCTTTGTGCCGCCAAATGGGAAATACCCAAGCCCGTGCTTTGGCATGTCATTGATGCTTACTTCACCCACCTGAAGGGATTTGGCCACCTTCCACATATCATAAAAGTTATTTGTAAATATGCATGAATCAAGCCCAAATTCACTTCTTCTTGCCAGAGATATTGCTTCATCAGCATCTTTTACTTTATGGATGGGTATAACAGGCCCAAATATCTCTTCCCACAGGATTTTTGCATTATCCGGCACGTCATAAAGCACTGTTGGTTCAACGTATGTATCGTGCACCCCTCCTCCCAATAGTGCTCTGGCACCATTTGAAACTGCATCATCAATCAGTGATTTTATACGCAAGGCAGCTGCCCTGTTTATCACCGGTCCCACCTTTGCCTGTGGATCAAGCATCGGATTGCCAAGCTTAAACGCCTTAGCTTCATTTACAACCAGCTCAACCAGTTTTTCAGATATATCCTGAACTGCAAGCACAGCACTTATCGCATCGCACCTTTGCCCCGCATTTGAAAGGCTGCCGGAAACTATTTTTTTTGCGGCAAGACCCAGATCTGCATCCTTCAATACAATGGCGTATGCCTTCCCCCCAAGCTCCATGTGCAGCTTCTTTATCCCGGCGACAGATGCTATGTTGCGCCCCGTTTCAGTGCTTCCCGTGAAACTCAACATGGAAATATCCTTGTGCGAGGCAATGGCGTTTCCAATTACCGAGCCCGGGCCTGTGATGACGCTAATGGTGCCCTTTGGAAATCCTGCCATGTTTAGGATTTCTACAAACATTATGGTGGAAACCGGGGTTTCTTTCGTAGGTTTAACAACGACACTGTTGCCTGCAAGCAAAGCCGGTATGATTTTTGCCGCCGGTATGAACAGCGGATAATTAAATGGGCCTATTGCTGCGACAACCCCTACAGGTTCCCTTATCACGAGCGCAATTTTTGAAGCAGTATCCTTGGACCAGTCTCCAGGCAGATATTCGCCAAATATTTTTCTTGCATCTTCCATGGTGAGCCCCATTCTTAAATACAGGGATTCTATTTCCCCGCTAGCTCCCTCCCTTGTCTTGCCACCTTCAACCATCAGGGCTTTTATAAAATCCTCCCTGTGGTCCATGAGGATGTTTCTGGCTTCATTCATTAACCCTATCCTCTCAATTCCTGCCAGCGACCTTATCTTCTGCTGGCTTTCCTTTGCGAGCTTTATTGCAAGGTCAACCTGATCAGTGGGTGTCCTGTAAACTGCACCTATCAGATTCTGGTCAAGGGGAGAAATCAATTTGTCCTTCTCGTTGCTGCTTTTCCATTCCCCCCCAATGAAGAACCTGAATGTAGGATACCCATCCTGCGCATCATATATGCTTGCAAAATCCTCTGATATTGAAAAGTTCATCTTTCCAGACTCGATCATAAATCTAATTTTAGCGAACCCCTTTTTTTGCTTTTCTTTAAAATAAAGGGTTGATTCAGGTTAAGCCGTATATTTTCATCAAGTGCTCAATTCTTGCTTTAAGGCTTGGCCTGCCGGTCAGGTAATCTGACAGGGAAAAGCCAAAGGAGAGGCCGGGGGCAGATGATTTAAAGCTTGCAACTTTCAGCAGCGCTGATATCACTGGTTTTGGCCCAGTGATAGCGGCGGCCTTTTCATCAGCCAGAAACTCTGAATTTCTCCTGATCAGGTAATTTATCAGATAATTTGGAATGCTTGACAGAGCTGCAAGAGAAAGCCCCATGGCTGTCAATGTAATTTCATTTTCGTTGTTTTTTATATGGGAAAATTCATGCGCCAGCGCAGCTTTCATTTCTTCATCTGTAAAGAGTTCCAGAGCGCCTATGGAAATGGCAATATAGGGATTGCTATTTGATCCGTTTGTATATAGGTTTGGTGAACTCTCATCATAATAGTAAACTCTGGGCACTTTTGCATTCAACCCTTCAGCAATCGTTTTAACATAACCCAGGATTTTATCATTGTCCAGAGGCCTGAGTCCATTGGTTTGGGATGTTCTATAATATCCTACCAGAATCAAGGAGATTCCGGCAACAATGCCCCAGGTTTCGGGGTTATGTATTAAGAAAACATATCTTAAATGTGGCAATGCAAACGGATAAAAAAGTATTCTAAACAGCCTCACCATGACTATTCTTATGTAATCCATAAGGTATGGTATGAAAGATGCAAAAACGGTAATAAGGCCAACATTTATTGCAAGCCTCCTGTTTTCCTGCAATATAATAACCAGCATTGCGCCTATCAGCGAAATGACAGTGCTCAACAGAATAACCCTGAAATTTATAAATATCGGAAAACCAAAAACGTTTACAATAAGATGACCATAAACAGGGTTCATTTGGTCAATCGCCGGCAAGCTTGTTAAGCAGTTTTTTTATCTCTTCTTCGCTCATTGTGGTGTTTGAAGCAAAATAGGCCATCAAGGGCCGCTTAAAGGCCTTAATAAAATCCGTCAGCATTATATTGTCTTCAAATGCATTGCCAGAAATGCTGTATATGTATGATGGCCTTCCATCTGAAACCAGCTTTCTCGACAGCAACCCCTTCCTGTATAGCCTGTCAAGGACCGTAGCTACGGTGGTTAAAGCGACATCCTCCTCGGAGGACAGTTTTGCATAGATATCCCTGATGTTTCCATTTTCCAGCTCCGAAACCGCCGAGAGCACTTTCAACTCAAGGGGACCAATGCCCTTCTTTTTCATTTTACAATGCATTTCTGTCAGCGGTCCAATAAAAACTTTTGGCTGCTTTTGTGAAATAGCTGGTCATGGGCTAAATTTTTCTGATTTTTAAGGTTTAGTGTCAGGATGCTAACCGGCAAAAATGCGGTTATGATGATAATACTTCAATTTCTATCTGATATGCTCAATTTATAATCAATCACCGGTTCACTTATTAAAATAATTCCCGCGGACGGGTTCAACAGCCTTTCCAGCGTTTCCCATTTAATCCTCGATCTTCTGGACCACTCAAATTTTTTAATAAGGGTTTTGCTGTATATTTTGTCTATGGGCAGGTTGGTCTTTGACGCCCAGGAGACAGATATTCTGGGATCTATATAATTCTTCATCGACGTATTAAGGTTATAATCTCTGATCAGCTTTGCCAGCTTCACCTGCATCTCAGCCTTTTTCACCCTCCTTCTGTATGAATCCGTAATTTTCTTTGGCGGATTTTCTACAATATATTTCAGCCTTTCCTCCTTTTTCATGAGACTGCTTTCGTATGTGGGAGGAGGGGTTCTTTTATGGTTTAACCTGATAGCGGTCATCAGGTTTGCAATTTTTATATGGTAAACTGCGTCTTCAGGGTAACTTATTTCCTGCGTTTTTACACTGTTTAGGTAATTAAAATAGGTCAGTGAACCGTGGTACGTCCTGAAAACCTTCGCAGTGAGCCCTCCGGCGATTGAACCTAGGTATCTGTTTACAATCCTAGAATTAATTCCTTCAAACACCTGCCCAGTAGTTGACTTTAAGGTAAAATACCTGAAATTTTCAAGAAAGATATCCGGGGGATTGTTCAGTGATTTTTCCCACAATACACTGTCCTTTCCCAGAAACCTGAATTTAATTTCATTTTCTAATATTTTTACGTGCTCCTTTCTGAGTGTTGTAGCTCCCACCGTGTCGGCTTCGTCTTTTTCCTTTTCGTCGCCAACCCTCATGCACAGCGAATCAATCAGGTAAGCCACAGTAGCAGTTTTTCTGATTTTAGGATCCCGTGACTTCATGTCCTTCATTATGCGCTTCCTGATATGTTCGATCTTCCTGCCAAGCTCAAGCGCAGAATCGTACTTTGCCCTATTTCGTTCCTGCATTAGGTTAACGCTCTCGTGAAACCAGACGTATTTCTCTTTTCCAATAAGAGGGTCATCCCAGTAAGCTACCCAGAGCACGTCGGGTCGGTGAACTATGCCTTTCCATTTGCCTGGTGGAACTGGGGCATTTTTGCTCAGGTTGATTACTATATCTTTCTGCATAATGGGGGGCTTCCATCTTCCACGCAGGGGATGGTTTCCCCTGCCTATGAACAGCCCAGGAACCTCCATTCTCCACGTTGACAGGGGTACCTTCTCGCCATCAAGCTCAGCATATCCGTACTTTTCCTTCAGCTTCTGATTTTCAGCCCTGATCATTAATTTTTCCTCCTTTGTCATGGTTTTTTTAGCTGCCTTCTGCCTTTCAATCTCATTTTTGAATTCAGTAAAGTCCATTTGTTTTACAGAAAACTTGCGAAACTCAGGGGGCAAGGTCTTCTTAAAATCATGTTCAAAATTTTTAATGAAAATATCATCGTCAATATATTTATCAACCTTTCCTGCAAAATTTAATGCCATAAGCTCTCCTTCGTCGCCTAGGGTCACCCTTTTACCCTCAATAATCAACGGAATGCCCTTCGCTAGGTACGGTTCTGGCACATAGATGCCATTATGTTTAAGTTCATTCCAGTAGATTTTTTTGCTCATGTTTTTCAAACAATTTTTCACTCTTGATATTGCGGCGTTAAAAACCTTGTTGTGATAAAATTTTTCATTAATATGTTAACCTTTCATAAAGCAGCTTGAGAGTACCATGTGCATCGAAATCTATCTTTTTCCCGTGATCCATTGCCTCATCGAGTTCCCTCTTTCTGTTCAGTGACGCCAGTCCCAGTTTAAGTGCAGAAATTTCGTCTTCATCAGTGACCTTAAATTGAACATTTTCTTCCTTTGCATAATATGGCGAAACGACCAGGAGCAGGCTGGAAAATGAAATCCTGATTCCCTTTGAAGAGAGCATCCTGTTGTACATTTCCGTGATGAGGGCCATTGGGGCAGACTCCATCGACGTGCTTAAAGCCCCCATGTTGTCGTATGATTTCTGTTTTGCTTCAATTTGCCAGGGAATTGCTGACCTACTTTCAGGCTCTTCATCTGCATACAGCGTATCCTTCGTAATTCCAGGCCCAAACCATATTTTTTTATTTAGTCCCATTTTGCTGGCAGTTTCAGCTATTATCAGGTCTGTAAGCATGTCAGTCCTTGCAGGCCATTCAACTGGTGCTATTTTTAATCCAGCACCCTCATTTCTTATTATTCCTGTTTCCGCTACAATGTCACCGACATTTACCATTGGGCTCCAGCTGCCGGCCGTGCCAACTCTTATTGCGACTGGCCTCCTGTACATCTTCAGATCAATATTTGTAAGCACCTCCGTATAAACAATTTCTGCCGAACCCGGTCCCATTCCAGTGCAAAAAAGCGTTACAGGCGTTTTATCATATGTTCCGCTGTAAATTGGAAGACCTCTATTGGAACTTATAAGCTTGGAACCATTAAGCAGCTTGGCCGCCATTTCAACCCTTTCAGGGCTACCTGCATTTAGTGTGTATCCGCTGAGTGTCCCCTTTTTGACTTTAATGTGATATGAGTAGCCTTTGCTATCCCTAAATGAATCCTGCAACCCTACCATGTCATGGTTTATGACAAGGCTACAATATAAGTTCACCTCAGGGGTTCAGAAATTTCTTCCAAGAAAGCTCCGGCGCTTAAGCACAGCCACATTTGTTGCGTAAATGGAGGCCGCCACCGGGAATTTCGGCTTTTGCGCTATCGAACCCGGGTCTGGAGCTCCACAGGCTCCCGTGCTGACCACTACACCATGGCGGCCACTACCATCGCATCGACCAGCATTAATTTATGCTTTGTGCCTTTATCCATTATGCGGCAAGAACGCAATTAAAGCAAACAATAAATTGCAAAAAATTAGTAAAGAGTGCTATTACCAAAATATGACAGAACCGTCGTGTGGGATACAAGAGTATTTCGTTTGTGAAAGCTAGTCAACGAAACTGAAGTGGTTTAGCGCGGCGCAGTTCACGAACTTGATTCTTCTATCATTTTCTGCTCATGTTCCGTTAGTTTCAGGGGTTTGCTGCTTATATCTTCAAATGCGTGATTGGGAGAAGTTGTTGATGGCGCAGAAATTATGCCCTTTGAATTAAGCCAAGCAATGCTTATTTGTGCAAATGAGATATTTCTGCTCTTTGAGATCTGATCCAGTGCCCTGTACAGCTTTCCATTTAAGCGCCTGAACAATCTGCCATTAAAGTGATTTTCGGTCAGTCTGCCGCCATCTAGCGGCGCAGTTGAAAAGATCGGAACGTTAAGGCGAACTGCCTGTTTAAGTATATCAGGATTTATCAGAGGCCTCCTTGCACTGACGCCAAGCTTTATGTATTGCAGCTTTGCGTTCAGGTTAAGTTCAGTGATCAATTTAATATGTTTGGCTTTAATTTCAACAAGTGAAAATCCTCCTATTATTTCATCAAGATAAAGGCGCTCCACAGCCTTCAGCGTTTCCCTCAGGTTAACCAGGACAGAAGGTGTGCCAACTTCAAGAATATCCAGCTGCCTTATTCCGAGGCGGTTCCTGATGGTTTCAACCTGCTTGATAACCTCATCGAACCCGGGATATATTCTTGTTACCTGAGCTGATATAATGACATTTCTATTTTTAACCTCTATTAAAAGGCTCTTCACCCTGCTTGCTATTTCAGGATAGAGCCAGCTCTGCCTTAAGTCAAGTATTGGGGATCCGCTTTCAATTGACTCCCTAATGGCGCACAGCGCTCCCTGCACGTTAATGGCAAACTTGTTTTGATTTATAGATATGCCAACCAGTCCATTGCCAGATGATCCAAAGTTCTGCATGTTTTATCAACCATTTAAGATTTTTAATGGTTGGAAATCCACGGTAATAAACATTCCCATCTTTGTTAAATCCCTTGACGAGTATATTTTTTGGTTAAAAAAAATGTTTAAATCAATCCGTTGGGTTGGATTTAACGTGGTTAAATATTACACTTTAGATGATGTTGAAACAGAGGACAAACTGGTCTTGATGAGGTCAGACCTCAACACTCCGGTTGATGTAAGCGGTAATCTGATCGAAAAGGTGAGGCTTGAAGAGGCAACAGTTTCCCTAAGGGACCTTGCAGATGCAAGAGCTGTAGTGATTTCTCATCAGGGAAGGGTAGGCAGGCCAGATTTTATTGAGTTGGAAAAGCACGCCGCAATACTTTCTCAATTACTTAATAAGGAGGTCAGGTACGTTGCTGATATAATAGGTCCTCAGGCAATCAATGAAATTAAAAGCCTGAAAAGGGGCGAAATACTGCTTTTGGATAACCTGAGGCTCCTGTCTGAGGAAAACCTTGAGCTATCCATGGAAGAAGCTGCCAACACTGTATTTGTAAAAAAGCTTTATTCCATGTTTGACCTTTTTGTTCTGGATGCCTTTCCAACAGCACACAGGTCTCATCCTTCAATTGTCGGATTTCCGTATTACATTCCTGCAATAGCAGGCAGGTTGATAGTACGGGAACTGAAGGGTCTTACTAGGGTTACGCGATTTGAAAAGGGTCCCTACACTACTGTCTTGGGAGGGACCAAGGTCGGTGACAGAATAGAAGCAATGACTGCGCTGATAAAAAATGGCAAGGCCGACAAGGTGCTTGCAACCGGCAGGTTGGGACTGCTCTTTTTAAGCGCGGCAGGAAAGCTGAGCCCTCAGCTTTCAGATGAAGAAACAAGGTATTTGGCTGCAGCGAGGTACCTTCTGGATGAATATCCGTCAGTTATAGAAATGCCGCACGACCTTGCTTATATGGGCCCTGATGGCCAGAGAAAAGAGGCGGAAGTAAAAAGCGTGCCAAAGGGGGTTAAGGTGCTTGATATTGGAGATAAAACAATCAAAAGGTATTCAAGGATAATCAAGGGCAGCGGAACCGTCTTTATAAGTGGTCCGCCGAGCGCTTTTGAGATAAAGGGGTTTGAACTGGGAACCGAAGAGTTGCTTCTTTCTGTTGCAAAGAGCTCTGCAACAAGCATCGTAAGCGGCGGTCACCTGTCAACAGCCATGCAGAGGCTAAAAATAGCAAACTGGATAGACCATGTGAGCACGGCTGGCGGCGCCCTGATACAGTACCTTTCTGGCAAGCCTCTGCCGCTATTTGAAGCGCTTGAATATTCTGCATCCAGGATAAAGAAAAACGAATATCAGGAAAAGGTAATATTGAGGCAGCAGGAAATTTAGCTGTGCCAAGCAACTCGCGTCAGGAAAATGAACAAAGGGTTGAGGACCTGTTAAAATCAGGGCTTATTTCGTTGTGGAAGAAGGAAGCCCAGGGCCATACAAGAGATTCTGGAACCTATTATCCATCTTACTTGGGTTCCTGCTTGAGAAAGCAGTTTTATATTTACACAATTGGTGAAAGAGCTACTCCCGAGAATCTTGCTGTTTTTATGACAGGCCAGGGCGTGCATGAAATTGTTGCAAGTGCATTCAGCGAATCCACAACAGTCGAAAGCGTTGAAGAAAAGATAACGCTCATTTTTACAGATAGGATAAGGCTGAGCGGAAGGGTTGACATAATCATAGTTGATATGGACGGCAAAAGGTACGTGATAGAGGTCAAATCTGCAAGCAGGATACCGGATGCCCCTTACGAGAGCCACTTGCTTCAGCTTGAAATTTACCTGCATTCTTTAAATGTCAATGATGGGTTTGTGCTTTACTGGAACAAAAGGAGCGGCGAGGTCAGGGCGTTCAGCGTAAGTAAAGATAACGGATGGCTGGGGAAAATTTATGAAAGGACAGCGATGCTGGACTACCATATGAGCATGGCGCACCCTCCTCCGGCTGAGGCATATTTGGATGGAAGGGTGTGGGAATGCCGGCGGTGTCCTTACCTTCAGGAGTGCAATCCGGGGCCACTTGATTATTAATTAGTGTAATGTTATTAAAATAACATAGAGCAAAATATATATACATTAATGTTATTGCTATTGCATGCAAGTTCCATCCAGATGGTACAATATAATACCTGACCTTCCGCTGCCGTTGCCGCCGCCGGTTGACCCACCTGACAGGGAAGGCTCCAGTATAGAATTACTGAACCAGATATTGCCTGCGGAAGTTGTCAGGCAGCAGTTCAGCGTTGAGAGGTGGATAGATATACCGGAAAAAATCAAAGAATCATACGAAAACTTTGGAAGGCCGACTCCTCTTCTCAGGGCAAGACGCCTGGAGGAAAGGATAGGCACAAAATCAAAGATTTTCTTTAAGTATGAGGGAGCCCTGCCCACGGGTTCTCACAAGCTGAATGCTGCAATCCCACAGGCCTATTATGCAAAAAAGGAGGGAATAGAGGGGGTTATAACTGAAACTGGAGCCGGGCAATGGGGAGCAGCTGTATCTCTGGCAGCCGGGGCGGCTGGCATAAAATCCACTGTTTTCATGGTGAGGTCTAGCTATGACCAAAAACAGCAGAGGAGGAGCTTGATGGAGATGTATGGGGCCAGGGTTATTCCAAGCCCAAGCACGGAAACGGCATTTGGCCGCTCAGTTCCCGAAGGAAGCTCAGGCTCGCTTGGAATAGCAATGAGCGAAGCAATTGAATATGCCCTTAAAACAGGGGCAAAATACCTGGTGGGAAGTGTGCTGGAGGTTGTTCTGATGTATCAGAGCATAATAGGGCTTGAAGCCATCGGCCAATTCAATGAAATCGGAGAAGAACCAGAAACGCTGATAGGATGTGTTGGGGGTGGTAGCAATTTTGCCGGCTTCACATATCCATTCATCGGCTCTGGAGCTGCGGAAAGATTTATAGCCGTCGGGCCAGCGGAGGTACCCAAGTTTTCCTCAGGGACTTACAGATATGACTTCCCTGACACGGCCGGAATTCTTCCCCTGATAAAAATGATAACGCTAGGAGCTGATTTCGAACCGCCGCCGATATATTCAGGCGGCCTTAGATATCACGGAGTGGCACCGACCCTGAGCATGCTGATTAAGCATGGAAAGGTTAGTCCTAAAGAATATGGGGAAGAAAAATCAGCTGAAGCAGCGAAGCTGTTTGCAGAAACTCAGGGAATAGTGCCAGCTCTGGAAAGCTCCCATGCTGTTGCCGCAGCTATTGATGAAGCAAAGGCATCCGACATGACGGGAACCAGCAGCGTCATAGCGTTTAACATGAGTGGCCATGGCCTGCTGGAGCTAGACAACTACATGAAAATATATGGTGATAAATGATGGCAGAGCTTGTTATTTATAACACGGTGGGTTTTCCTGACCCTGAAACATTTATCAATTTTGTCCATGAGGCATGCACCTACGTGGATGCGCTGGAGCTGGGGATTCCCCCCAGGTTTGCAAAATACGATGGGCCTACAATAAGGAGAAGCTATGCGATAGCAGCAGGCGCCGATTATATGAACCTTATTGGTAAGGTCAGATGCAGGGCAGTTGCGCTGACCTATCTAGACGGTCTTGACCTTGAAAAATTTCTAGATGCTGCAAGGAACGTGGAGGCCGTTCTGTTCCCAGACCTGCTTATTGATCACCTGGATAGACTCGAGGAGGTTACAAAAACGGTTAGGGACAGATCGTTGAAAAACGTAATATTTATTTCTCCTTCGGTACCAGATGCGATAATAAAATCAGCTTCCAGGTTTGCAGATGATTTTGTATACCTCGGAATCAGGCCTGCTACCGGTGTATCTACCCCGGTAAATGTAACCGGTTTAGTAAAAAGAGTGAGGGGGATGGTGGATGGCAAGCTGATAGTGGGATTTGGGTTAAAGGACGATAAAGAAATTGCCCAAGCCATAGATGGAGGAGCCGATGGCGTGGCCGTAGGAACTTCAGTTATGAAGGTGCTTGAGGCTCAGGGAGAACATGAAGCAATTGAAAAAATAAAGAGGTTAAAGGAATATGTCGGCAGCCTATAAAGAAACGCTCAAAAAAATAATTGATGGCACGGGACTGAGCTTTGATGAGTCAATTGAACTATGCGGAATGATGTTTGACGGTTCCCTTACTGAGGCCCAGACCGCTGCAGCTCTGGCTGCACTGAGCGCAAGGGGCGAAAGGCCAGCAGAAATAGCCGGGTTTGCGGCAACCATGAAAGAACACGCTGTGAGGATAAACGTAGAAGCAGAGCTCGACACAGCTGGCACAGGCGGGGATGGTGGAATGACATTCAATGCCAGCACCGCAGCATCACTTTTTCTTGCAGGCAGGCTAAAAGTGCTAAAGCATGGCAATAGAGCTGTAAGCAGTTCATCCGGCAGCGCAGATTTCCTTGAAGCGCTTGGATATAATATAAACGTGGGTCCTGAGTCTGCGGCCAGCCTTCTTAAAGAAACCGGCTTTGCATTTGCCTTTGCCCAGCTTTACCATCCTGCTATGAAAGCTTTGGCATCAATCAGAAAACAGCTGGGCGTTAGAACGATTTTCAACATGCTGGGTCCACTAACTAACCCAGGGAATGTAAAATACAGTGTAATCGGCGTGTTTTCACCGGCTGTAATGCATAAAATGGCAGATGCGGCAATGACAATAGGCATTAAAAGGGCTGCAATAATTCACGGTGAACCAGGAATTGATGAAGTAAGCCCCATAGGCAGGACTGAAATGCTGATAATAGATGATGGTCGGGTAAGAGAAATGACTGTTGAAGCTGAAGACCTTGGCATAACCGGGATAAAAATTAGGGACATTGTTGTCAACAGTCCTAACGAGTCTGCGGCCAGATTCATAAGGGCATTGAGGGGAAACGACGAATCTGTGCTTAAATTTACCCTGGCAAACGCCGCGGTTGCAATGTATGTTGCCGGAGTTTCAAGGAGCGTTGTTGACGGCATGCAAATAGCTCGGCAGATGGTTTCCGATGCTGAACCTAGATTAAAAAGTATAATAAAATCCAGCTGGGTGAACAGGGCTTGAAGCTTAAAATATGTGGCATTACAACAGTTGAAGACGCTATAACGGCCAAGTCACTTGGGGCTGATATGATAGGCGTAATAGGCATACAGGGGACGCCCAGGGCCATCAGTGCGGAGGAGCTGGCAAAGATAAGGCTCTGTATAAAGGAAGGGCTGGTTTTTGTAACAGATTCGGTTGATGCCGCAGAAGCAATGATGGGAACGTTTGACCTTGTTCAGGTGCACGCTGTAATTGAGGAGGAAATGATGGATAAATTGCACGGTAAAGTAATAGCCTACGTTCCAGCCAATGATTTTGGAACAAATTATATAAAAATCGTCAGGATCCACGGGTTTACACCATTGATACACGCTGTAAATGGCAGGCTTCAACCCGGGGACCTGGTAAAGTTTGGTGATATATCTGATTCGGGAATAGCCGGTGGAATAGGCGTGGACAATGTGAACCAGTTTGTGGGAAGCGGGGCCACGTTTTTAGACATAAGCAGCGGCGTTGAAGACAGCCCTGGAAAAAAATCCCCCTGGAAAATCAGGCAGGTTGCTGGGATGGTAAAATGATGCAGGAGATTCCAATGAACGCTTATCCAAGGCCTCTTGAACTATTTATGGCGGTTAGGGATAAAAGCAAATGCGCTGCTTTGCTCGAAAGCGCTGAAGGGCCTCAGAACAGGGCAAGGTTCAGCATCGTTGCGTGGGGTGAAGCTGACAGGTTTTCGCTGGGGCAGGGCATGAAGCTTGATGAAGGGCTGTTCAGGGAAAAGCTCAGGAGGGTTAAACCCCATAAAGTTCCAGGCATGTTTAAGGGCGGTTACATAGGCTACTTTTCATATGAAACTGTGGCTAACTTCGAAAAGTTAAAGTTGCCGGCTGACGATGAAGGCTGGCCCCAATTTGAGTTTTTTATGCCAGAAAACATTGCTATTTATGACAATGTAAATTCCGCTGTTTATACAACTGACCGTGGCGCCAGAGGAGTTGACGTTAAAGGTAATCCCAGATTTTCGTTAAAAAATGAAAGCATGAACGACCAGGAGTACATGAACAGCGTAAAAAGGGTAAAGAGGCTAATAGATGGTGGTTATACATTCCAGACAGTAATTTCCAAGAGCTACAGCTATGCAATGGAAGGCGATGCAGGGCTGATTTATGAACGGCTCAGAAAAATAAACCCATCTCCCTACATGTATTATTTAAAATTCGATGACAGGCAGGTGATCGGCTCAAGCCCGGAAACGCTTTTTAGGGTGGATTCTGGTTTAGTTGAAACTTTTCCAATTGCTGGCACCAGGCCAAGGGGTCCATCACCTGAAGCTGACCTAGATCTAGAGAAAGAGCTTATGGCTTCAGAAAAGGAAAGGGCCGAGCACACCATGCTCGTAGACCTGGCAAGGAACGACATGGGAAAGGTCTGCGTGCCTGGCACAGTAAAGGTCACTGAATTCATGTATGTAGAAAAGTACAGTCACGTGCAGCATATGGTAAGCAGAGTTATAGGGTCTTTAAGAGATGGTTACGATTGCATTGATGTGTTAAGGGCAACGTTCCCGGCAGGCACAGTAACCGGTGCGCCAAAGCCGATTTCCATGAAAATAATAGCGCAGGAGGAAGGCAAGGGGAGGGGGCCATACGCGGGGGCCGTTGGCTATTTTTCAGCCGCAGGCAATGCTGAATTTAGCATTGCCATAAGGTCGGCATTTATAAGCGGCAGCACAGTCAGGGTTCAGGCAGGCGCTGGAATAGTTTACGATTCAGTTCCTGAAAGCGAGCTGCAGGAGGTCAAGCACAAGCTGATGGCACTAAAATCATCAATGGGTGTTTAAAACATTGAGCGACCTGACGGTTATAATTGATAACTATGACAGCTTTGTTTACAACATAGCGCAGCTGGTGGAGGAAAATGGAAGCAGGCCGGTTGTGGTTAGGAATGACGAGATCAGCGTGGGCGGCATTGACAGGGTCAGGCCTGACCGGATAATAATATCCCCAGGACCCGGCACGCCAGAAAACCGTGAAGATGTTGGTATATCGGTTGATGTAGTAAGGGAGCTGGGCAGCAGGTACCCAATTATGGGCATATGCCTGGGTCATCAAATTATAGGCTACGCATTTGGGGCTAAAATGAGGCAGGCAAGCAGCATAATGCACGGAAAGACGAGCAAGATTCAGATTACAAAAAGGAACGAAATATTTTTTGACATTCCGGATGAATTCATAGCTGCCAGATACCATAGCCTTGTGGTCAGCAAAGTCCATGAACCGTTAGAAGTAACAGCCATATCAGCAGAGGATAACGAGGTCATGGCAATAAGGCACAGGGAACAGAAAATTTTTGGAGTGCAGTTTCATCCTGAGAGCATAGGGACCGCATATGGAAAAACTGTTTTGGCAAACTTTATGAGGGTGAGAGTATAGCATGAATTGGCTTCAGAGCGTGGTGGAAGCTGCAAAAAACAGGGGCAGGGCGCACGGCAACAGGGAAAGGGGAAACCACAGTTTATCGCTGTCAATAATGAGCGCCAAAAGGCGGGGAATAAACCCCATAATAGCTGAGCTAAAGATGGCATCGCCATCCGGTTTCCGGTCGGACCTGGATGCAGGCAAATACGTAAAATATATAGAGACAGCTGGAGCGGCTGGATTGAGTGTCATTACAGAACCTGTAGCATTTAACGGGTCTTACGGCCTTTTGAAGGAGGCATCATCCTTAGTTAATATCCCGGTTTTAATGAAGGATTTTGTGGTTACAGAAGGTCAGGTGCATGATGCATATGTGCTTGGGGCGGACGCGGTGCTTTTGATTGTGGGCATAATAGATGAGGAGGAAACGCTGAGAAGGCTTTACCGCCTTGCGTATTCGATGGGCATGGAGGCGCTTGTGGAGGTTCACAGTGAAAAAGACCTAAATATAGCTCTTGACTTGAAGCCAAGGATAGTTGGGGTCAATGCAAGAAATCTTCATACGCTAAAAATTGACTATAAGCAGCAGGAGCGCATTATATCTGCAATGCCAGCAAACGTTCTGAAGATTGCAGAAAGCGGAATCGACTCATCTGAAAGGATAATCAGGCTCAGGTCGCTTGGGGCTGATGGGTTCCTGATTGGCACAAGTTTAATGAAAAATAGGGAAAAAATAAACGGCTTTCTGCACGGCTGATTAGCATAGACCACAATTATTATAAAAAATTTAAAAAGGGGCGCCTGTCAATCAACATTGGTGAATTTTAGAAAATGTTTGCACCATCAGCAGGGTATGATAGAGCATTAACCATATTTTCACCTGATGGAAGGCTGTATCAGGTTGAATATGCCATAGAAACCGTAAGAAGGGGAACAATTGCAATAGGAATTAAGGTAAATGGCGGCGTCGTTCTGGCTGTTGAAGAAAGAATAAAAAAGCTTCAGAGCTCAAGGCTTAGCCAGAAGATATTTCAGGTTGATGATCATATAGGAATCGCTGCGGCTGGATATGTTCCTGACGCCAGGGTCATGGTTGATTCGGCAAGGACGCTGGCGCAAAACAACCGGCTGCTCTATGATGAGGAAGTGGAGGTAGAGACGATATCCAGGAAGCTGGGCGACCTTGCGCAGCAGTATACTCAGTATGCAGGAGTAAGGCCTTTTGGTGTTTCGCTAATTATAGCGGGGGTGGACAAGGAAGCGCCGGCGCTTTATTCGACTGACCCAAGCGGCACCTATCTGGAATATAACGCAATTGCGATAGGAGGGGGAAGCGACGCCGCTAACGAATATCTTGAACAGAACTATAAGGGTGATGCACCGTTTGAAGAAGCTGTCGATCTTGCGCTAAAGTGCATATTGAAGGTAAACGAAGGAAAGGTTGACCCGGTAAATGTGAAGGTTGCAACCATAGACAGCGCAAGCAGGGCTATGAAGATGCTGTCAAAGGAAGAAGTGACAGCAAAGGTTGAAAATCTAGCAAAAGAGTGGCAGGCGTAAGCTTATAAAATGTCCTCCAAGCCAGTCGTTGTAAAAATCTCCAGGGGATCCGAAAAGTTTGAAATTCTTGTGAATTCCGAAGCCGCCTTTGAGTACCGTCAGAACAAGACGAAGGATATTGACAAGGTGCTTGTGGTGGACGAAGTGTATACAGACTCTTCAAAGGGGCAGCGGGCTCCCCGTGACAAGTTAAAGAAGGCATTTGGCACAGAAAATATAAGGGAAATTGAAAGGGAGATACTTCTGAAGGGAGAATTGCCGTTAACGACTGACCAGAGGAGAAAAATGACCGAGGAAAAGAGGAGGCAGATAGTTAGCTTTATTTCCAAGAATTTTGTTGACCCCAAGACCGGCTTGCCCCATCCGATTGTAAGAATTGAAAAGGCAATGGAAATGGTTGGGGTTCCAATAGACCCAATGAAGCCGGCAGAGGAGCAGGCAAAGGGAATAATTGAAAAGCTAAGGCCGTACCTTGCGCTTAAAACTGGCAGCATAACTCTGTCATTTAAGATCACTTCAAAGTACGCTTATCAGGCAATAAAGGTGCTAAAGGAGTTTGGAGAGCTGAAAGAGGAAAACTGGGGCAGCGACGGCTCCCTTAGCGGCAGGATAGTTATGCCCATAGCTTCTCAGTCAGCGTTTCTGGACAGAATGGCATCGGTAACTCATGGGGAAGCTGAGGTGAAGCTTATTGAGTAAGAGCGTTGTGCCGGGGGACCTGGTCGCCAAGGGAAATTACAGAATTTACAGCAATGTAATAAAAAACGACGACAAATTTTATTCAATATTTGTGGGCAGCGCAGAGGTCGCTGGTGGCAAGGTGAGGGTAACCAGGCTTTCTGGGCCGTACATACCAAAGATAGGTGATCAGGTAATTGGCATGATTACTGACGTTCAGCCACTTGCCGCAACGGTCGACATAAATTCATATATTAATGGTTTTATAATGGCAAACGCGTTTTATAAAAAGAGAATAGACCCATCAAAGCGAGATTTGAGCGAGAAGGTGAGGATAGGTGACCTGCTAAGTGCTAGGGTAAACAGGATTGAGAGGGGCAGGGATGTTTCACTTACCCTTGAACAGAAATGGAGGGTTGATGGCGATGCCATATTCTATATATCGCCGGCAAAAGCAGCTTATTTGCTGAAGAGCAAAAGCAATATAATAAACAAAATCAAGGCATATACAGGGGCAGGCATTGTTATGGGCATTAACGGTTTGATTGTAGCTAAAGGCGAAAAGGATTCAATAGATAAAATAACGGCAGTTATAAAGGCTATTGAGAGCCAGGTTGAGCTATATGGGCTTGAAGATGTGTTGAAGGGGGTTTTGAGCTAAAATGGGTAATTTGATTGTTGACGGAAAAAGGACAGATGGAAGAGGGCTTCTAGACTTAAGGCCGCTAAAGCTTGAAGCGGGAACCATAAAAAATGCGGCCGGTTCATCTTACATTGAGCATGGCAAAAACAAGATATATGTTGCGGTTTATGGCCCTAAGGACAGCCACAGGTACGGCACCAGTATGGAAAAGGCAGTAATCAGGTGCAGGTACCATATGTCGCCATTTTCTACAGACGAGAGAAAATCACCGGCTCCATCAAGGAGGGAAATAGAGATTTCTAAAGTGATAAGGGATGCGTTAGAATCGTCGTTAATTCTTGATGAATTTCCAAAGACGCTTCTTGACATATATGTTGAAGTGTTGCAGAGCGACGGCGGAAGCAGGAGCGCAAGCATTACGGCAGCTTCTGTTGCTCTTGCAGATGCTGGGATACCAATGAAAGACTTGGTGGAAGCGGTTGCGGTGGGAAAGGTTGATGGAACACTTGTTGTAGACCTGAGTGACAAGGAGGACAAGGAGGGAGAGGTTGACCTGCCAATAGCCTTCCTGTTAAATGAAAATATGATAACACTTCTGCAGATGGATGGAAAAATGACAGTTGAAGAATTTAAGGAGGCTGTTAATATGGCAAAGGAAGCTGCAATGAAAATAAAGGAAAAGCAGAAGGAAGCGCTTGGCAAAAAGTATTTTGAAAAGGTCGATGAAAAATGATGCCAAAGAAGGGCCCTATAATAAGCAATTTAAGGAAGGATCAGATACTTAAGTCGCTTTCAGAGGGCAGGCACATCGATGGCCGCGATCTTACGAGCCAGAGACCGCTTGAAATTACTCCAGGCATAATTGAAAAAGCTGAGGGGTCGGCTTCGGTCAAGCTTGGGGGCACTCATGTTATAGCAGGCGTCAAAGTTGAAGTTGACACTCCGTTTCCTGACACTCCCAGTGAGGGGATATTGATAGTAAATGCGGAAGTGCTTCCTACAGCAAGTGAATACCAGGAGCCGGGACCGCCGGACGAGGATTCAATTGAGCTCGCAAGGGTTGTTGACCGCGGCATAAGGGAAAGCAAAATGGTGGACTTCTCAAAGCTGGTAATCGAGCCGGCAAAGCAGGTATATACTGTGTTTGTTGATATAAGCGTGCTTAGCATGGACGGTAACCTTTTCGATGCTTCATCATATGCTGCCGTTGCAGCTCTTATGACCTCCAGCTTTAACGTGTACAGAATGGAAGGTGACGTTCCGGTAAAGACAGAAGATAAAATGGCAATGCCGCTTGCGGACCTGGCTGTTTCTCTAACATTCGCAAAAATAGGAGGCAGCTTAGTGATTGACCCGACATGGGAGGAGGAGGGCATAATGGATGCCAGGCTAACAGCTGTCTATGACAGTGATGGAAGGCTATGCGCCATGCAAAAAGGGGGAAGCGGTGGGCTAAAGATTGACGACGTGTTTCAAGTAGTAGATGCGGGAAAAGCGAAGTATTTAGATATTAGAAAAAAAATAGTGGAGGCGGTAGAAAATGCCAAATCTGGGAATTAAATATGGGCTGACAGTAAGGAGAAAGTACTTGGCGGCATGGAAAAAGCTGAAAAAGAAGCGCGCATGCCCAAAGTGCGGCTCAAAGACCTTTGCCAGGTCAAATAATGGGATATGGGAGTGCGGCAAATGCGGCTACAGGGTAACTGGAGACGCTTATGAGCCATAATGACAGCACAATAAAAATAACTGTAAGTGGGAACAAAGCTATAGCTAAAGCACTTAGTGCTGCAATAGATGATTCTAAATGTAAGAATGGGGAGTTTATAATTGAGTATGCGGCGCGTGATATGGGGGACATGAGGGCAAGGCTGAATTCAACCCTTAGAGTTATAAATGCCGCTTTGGAAAGTATGGAGAAGGTAAAATGAGCGAAGCAAACATACCACCATGGTTGCAGGAAGAACTGGCAAGGTACGACCAGCTTCAACAGACGCTGCAGGCGCTCCTTGCGCAAAAGCAGCAGGTTGATCTGGAGCTAGCTGATGCCGAAAGGGCAATCGAAGAGTTAACAAAGGAAAATGATGACGCGCAGGTTTACAAAATATCAGGAAGCATAATGATCAGGTCAACAAAGCAGGACCTTTTAAAGGAACTTGGAGAGAGGAAGGAGCTTGCCAATACAAGAAGGACAATACTGGCTAAGCAGGAAGAGAAAGTCAGGCAGAGCCTGCAGGAAGTGCAGGCAAAAGTCAATCAGGCACTTAAGGGACCAGCAACAGCGTGATGATGGGCCGGTAGCTCAGCATGGTTAGAGCGTTCGAACATCTTAAAAAGATGTGACGAAGCTGATAACCGAAAGGTCGCCGGTTCAAATCCGGCCCGGCCCACTAATATTTTTATTTTGGTTAGATAAACTGCTGTCATTGAAGATCAATTATCTTAGTAAAAAGGAGATAAAGCAATATTCAAAGGAGATAATGGAAAGGACAGGCATACATTTTGAGCCGGAAAGGGCGCTGGAACTGGAAAATGCATTGGTGCTTGTGGATGACGGGTTTATGATCTACGATAAAAAAAACAGCGCATTTTACCCATTTTTGGCTGACAAAATCTCTGGGCAGTTGCCTCAGCTTGAAGTTGACAGCGGTGCTTCTGAGCGTATAAAGCAGGGTGCAAATGTAATGAGGCCTGGTATAATCAATATTGACAGCAAACTCAAAAATGGCTGGCCGGCGCTCATAACAGGCAATAAGGAAAGCCTTGCAATAGCGATTTCTATGATGGATTATGCCGAGGCAGTTTCAGCGCAAAAGGGCGTTGTAGCAAGAAACGTTCACAGGCAGGGGGATCAGATATGGAATGCGGTGATTGAATTTGTTAAAAAGTATTACAAGGGATCAAATCAATCAGAAATGAAGCAGCACCCTTAGGGGGGCAAAGATGCCATAAACTATGGCAAACCCCATTACAAAGGCCATGATCCAGCTCAAAACCACCAGCACAAGGTACCTTTTGTTAAACAGCCTAGGCTTGGAGGCAATGCCAACGCCTATCAGCGCGCCAAGTATGGTTGTCGTAAGTGATGCCGGCAGTCCAAGATAGGTTAGGAAAAGCAGCACCGTGGTCCCTCCCAGCAGTGCCGATGTTATTCCCAGCGGTCCAGCCACAATGAGGTCTTCCCCAATTGCCTTCGACATCCTGGAAGCTCCCAGGGCGCCTATTGATGCCGCTATTGCAAGCAAAATCAGTATAAAATAATTGAGGCCAAAAGCCCCCATGATGAATCCCACATTGTTGGCCCCGAGCACAAATGAAGTGTAAAAGACCAGCACAAGCGCAGATATGCGTGACGTGTAGCTAACTGAAGATATCGGAAAATGAAATGACAGGCGCCTTACAGCCTTGTAAAAAACGGCGGTAAATGCCATCGATATAAATGGCGAAACAACCCACCAGAAAAAAAGCGAATCCATGGGCCCAGGCTTTATGATTATTCCAAGTATAAGCAGAACCGACAACCACCCGCCAACCAGGGACTGCGTAATGCTCAGCGGCAAATTTATGAAAGTAAATGCCAGAAACAACGCCAGCTGGACCAGTAGCAGGATTATTGCGGCATTGCCTGAAAGCACGCCCCCCATTTCCTCTGCGAATGTTCCAGTGTACCTGCCCTGAATCAATGTGCCCAGAAATATTCCAACCCCAACTATAATTGCCGCGCTTGCATAGTTGTAAAGCCCGCTGCCGGCGAGACCGCCTTCAAATACGGACCCGTTATTAAGCCCGAAAAGGTAAATTAAAAGTACAAGCAGAATAATTTCAATTATAAAGTCAAGGGTCATTTGTATCCCTTTGCTATTAGCTGTATTATTATATCGGAAGAATCTTCGGCACTGTCTGCCACATTGTCGAGCAAATTCACTATGTCCCTCAGTGTTATAACGTCAAGCACTGGCAAATCCTTGCAGTTGTTATGTATTGATATCTGCACCTTGTCCTTTATATAGTCAGCCTTTTCTTCATTGCCTTCCACATTTTTAACCTTAACCAATAGGGCATTGGGGGGAGATTTTTTAACGCTCCTTAGAACATCCTCAAAGCTGGTGAGAGTTTCCTTTATTGCCGCCGTGAAATCCGTGAATTGTGTTTTATCAAAGAGATACTGGATTGAAACCGGTTCTATATTGTATTCCTTGAAGATCTTTGCCACATCCTTTGAGTAATCTGCAACATAATCCATCTTTTCAAGTAGCTGAAGAAAATCGTCCCTTATATAGGAGAAAAAACTTCCAGACGCTATGCTTTCAGCCAGTTTTTCATGATTTTCATCAGCCTTCTTTTCCAGGTCGCTTATTATTTTATATGTTTCATCAGACCCATTGCCCGCCTTTATTTCAAGAAGGTACTTCTGAAGATTATCATAGCATGACTCCAAAGTAAGGTAATACTGCAGGATCTGTTCAAGCAGCCTGTCTTCCCCCTTTTTAAATAAGCTTGTAAATGACAACCCGTTTTATTGTTGACAACTCTTTTATAAATATATTTGCATTAGTTCAATAGGCCATTAGTTCCTTTTCTTCAAGCAGCTCATGGAGCTTTGTAACTGCCCTGTATACTTCATCTTCTTTTTTTGCCCCCGTGCACACAAGCTTTCCACTGGCAAATAGAAGAATTACTGTTTTGGGGTCGTCCATCCTGTATATAAGGCCTGGGAACTGTTCAGGCTCATACATATTGTGCTCAAGTGTTTGCGCTGCCATCTCCAGATTTATCCTTCCGCCGAGTGCAGCAGAGGCAACAATGTTCTGTATTTCGATGATCGGTTCATTCCTTATTTCAATGCCAGATTTCCTGAGCTTTTGAACGACAGTTTCAACGGCCTTTTTGGCCTGAGCTTCGCTTTTTGCTCCAGTGCAAACCATCTTCCCGGAGCTAAATATCAGAGTGGCTGTTTTTGGCGATTTTAATCTGAACACGAGCCCCGGGAACTGTTCGGGGTGGTATTCCACATCCGGAAAAAGCTTCGTTATAAGGAGCAACTCTATTGGTTGATTTACCGACGCTGACGTAACTACATTTTCAATACTTATAGTGGCTAATGTCTTAGGCAACGTATATAATTTATAAAAGGGGTATATAAATACTTTAACTTATAAATACTGAAAGGCGCGCATTTTTAAAAATTGCCGCCGTTAAATAAACGGTTTGCAAGACCATGAGTGCACCAAAACTTTAATATTTGCAAAAATTCTATTTTTTACAATGCTATTGTCATGGGTGGGGGTTGGTGCTAAGCGGCACAGCTGATCTTCCGCTGCACTGGGGAAGGGCACCTGAATGGCTTTACCGGAGGATGGTGGTGCTTTCAGGAGAAATAGTTAAACTGATGGTAGATGAGGGTGGCACGCGTGAGGTAATAAAAAGAATTTCAGATCCATTCTGGTTTCAGGCATTTGGGAGCGTGCTTGGGTTTGACTGGCACAGCAGCGGCCTGACAACAGTGACCATGGCAGCCCTCAAGGAGGCATTGATAAAACAGGAAATCGGTCTCAAAATTGCTGGGGGCAAGGGAAAAAGCAGGATTATCCAGAACGAAATGGGCTCAATAGCCAGCAATTTTAATTTGGACCCTTCTTATTTCAGGTATAACAGCGCGCTGTCGGCAAAGGTGGACGGGACGGCAATACAGGACGGATATTCAATATATCAGCACTGGATGCTCATATCCGAAAATAAGGAGTGGGCCGTGGTTCAGCAGGGGATGAATTACCAGAGCGGATATGCCAGAAGGTATCATATAATGGGCGAAGGCAACAAGAATATGCTGCGCGACCCAAACAACGGGATAGCAGCACTGGATCCTGGCAGGTACGTGTTAAATTTAGCGACAGACCAGTCTGCTGACAACAGGAAGGCGACGCTAGAGCTTTTTGGGTCAGGTTCCGGCCTCGACAGCTGGGTTTCAGGCAAGCCGTCACTGCATCTGGAACGGTTCTTCGATAAAAGGTTGCTGCGCACAATAAATTCCGTGTCACCGTCTTCCTACGAAGAACTGCTGTTAACAAAGGGAATGGGTCCCGTAGCCGTAAGGGCACTATCGCTTACCGCTTCACTGATATATGGGGCGGAACCATCCTGGAAGGACCCGGCAGTTTTTTCGTTTGCGCACGGCGGCAAGGACGGTATACCTTATCCTGTGGATAGGAACGCATACGAATCTACCATAAAATACTTGGGGGAAATCATTGAAGGATCATCAATAGACCAGGATTACAAGAAAAAAATGCTCAGGAAGCTTTCAGACAATAGCTGGATTAAAAGCGCTTCAGGGACGCTCAGGATGTTCTGAACCTCATCCAGGCAGCATAGGCCGGAATGAATGATATGATGTTCTGTAAAATATTGAAAAGCGCAGTGAGCACGAGAACCGCAACCATTGGCGACATGAAGCTGACGTATTTTGGCAAAAATGTCAGGAAGCCTGGCACAAAATATTCTATAAGCACGTAGTTGAAGGCGGTCATAGCGATTATCCTTAGAAGTGTGGATAAAATAAAAGACAGGTAGGGTGAGCGCTTGATCTTTATGCCAGCCCATGCGCCGATAATTGCGGAAATCACCGCAGCTCCCTTGAGCAAAGGCCCTATTGGTACAAACGTTCCAAAAAAGAAAAGCAGAACTGTAAGCGCAATTGATGCAATTGCGCCGTCTGTTATGCCGTCATAGAGCGTCAGGAAGAATATTGGCACCTCCCCTATATCAAACGTCAGGTATGGAAGCAAAGGAAAGAAAAGCTTCAGAGGCAGGAGTTCCAGCACAGCAGATGCAGCGACAACCGTTGTTATGAGTGCGAGGCGTTTCTTTTCCATCATAAAATTACAAAAATTTTTTGCTTTATTAATTTTTTGGTAATATACAAAATTATTGGTATATATTTGAAAAAGAATAAATTGTAGTAATTTGTTATATGTTGCGTGGTTTACATATCTAAGCTTGAGATCAGGGGGTTCAAATCGTTCGAGAAAAACGTTACGATTGAGCTTGCCCGCGGATTCAACGCAGTTTCTGGTCAGAACGGAAGCGGCAAATCCAATATAATTGACGCAATAAGGTTCGTGCTCGGTGAAAACAGCCCCAAATCACTGAGGGAAAGCAAGATGAGCTCCCTCATAAACGAAAAGGCAAAAATAAAGCAGGGCAGGGTCTCCATTCAGATCGTAAACGATAACCATGCCCTTCCGGTCCAGGAAGAAACTGTAAACATAACAAGGGAACTGTTTGAGGACGGTTCGCAGAAATACTTTTTAAACGGAAAAAGGAGCACCAGAAATGCAATAATTGACCTTCTGCTTTCAGCCAGGATATCATTTGACGGAATAAATATTGTGCCGCAGGGTGCCCTAAACAGGATAGCGGAAACAACGCCAGCTGAAAGGAGGGCTATTCTGGAGGACATAGTTGGCATAAAGGCTTACGATGACAGAAAGGGGGAGGCGGTGCAAAGGCTCAGGGAAGCTGACTCACAGCTAGCTGTAATATTTGCCAAACTAGACGAGAGAAGGGAAAGCATGATCAAGCTTGAACGGGAGAGAAACGATCAGCTCAGGTATGAATCTTTGCAGCGTGAGTTGCAGAGATACAGGAAATCCATGATTGCTGATAAGATAGGAAATAAAACAAACGAGTTAGAATCGTTTAAGAAGGAAGAAAGCAAACTTTTAGAGGAAAATGGCAGGCTTGAAGCTGAGATCCAGAGACTACTAAGTGCCGGAACCCTCACAATGGACCAGGAAACTGAAGCAAAGATAACGGAACTCTCGAATGCCCGAGCCAGCTACGATTCTCAGGAAAGCGAACGCTCGTTCATCGCCAGAAGGCTGCTTCAGGTAAAGGATGAAAAGTCAAGAGTGCAGAACGTAATATCAAACTTGAACTTAATGAAAAATCAGTTGCAGGCTGAAAGGGAGAAGGCCTCAGGCGAAAAAGAGGGAATGGACAGGCAGCAGGCGGAGCTTTCAAAGGAGATTGAGCGCAAGGAAAAGGAACTGCATTCAATTAACACAGAGTATGAAAAGAACAGAGCCAGAAGGACTGACCTGCAGAAGGAACAGGAGAAAATGCTTGGTCTGCTTGGAAAAGTGAGGGAAAGAAAAGAGGAAATAAGCAGCAAGCTTGCTAAGATGGGCGATTCACTTAAGGATGAGCAGGAAAAAATGGATCAACTGATAAAAAACATTGAATCGGTAACCGGGGTACAAAGCGAACTTGAATCCGGGATAAATGCGCTCAAGGGCGTAAGCTCCGAAGAATCTGAAAAGGTAGCGGAGTTGCTGGCAAGGCTTCAGAAACTTTCCACATTCAGGGAGGCAGTAGCTGACGGATTGAGGGAAGCCAACGAAGTTATACTAAAATCAATAAAGGAAGTAAGCGTGGAGGAGGCGTTTAACAGGTTAACTTCAAAGATGTCACCGGATGCGGCGGAAGAGCTTTTTGATTCGGGTGTTTTCAGGGGGTACCTGGGCAGAATTGGCGACCTGATCCACGCAAAGCAGGGGTACAAGGCTCAGGTAAGTGCAGCAATTGAAGCCTTGGGAAATCCATTTGTGTTTGAAAGCTTTGACCAGAACCTTGAAAATGCCATGAAGAGCCTGCCCAGAAGCAGGATATTGCTTCTTTCAATGTTCAGCGGTTCTAAAGCCTGCGAGGATTCCATAGTTGGTGTAATGGAGTTTGGAAAGAAGATGGAACCGATGGTCACAACCCTGTTTGGCAATGTTTGCATAAAGGAATCCGCCTGCTGCTCTTCATGGATTCGGGAAGATGGTGCTATTTTTGGAAGGGGGATGGTGGAGCTCGGCTACATTACAAGTCTAAAACTTTCAGACAAGCTCAGTGCGCACCGGCTCAGGGAAATCAGGAAGACCATAAACAGGCTATCAGCGGTGGTTAAGGAGAAAAACGGTGTTTTGAAGAAGCTTATGGTAGAAATTCATCAGATAAACAGCGAACTTGGAAATAGGTCCATAAACAGGGATGTAAGCAAAAAGCAGGCGGAAGCGCTTTACAGGATATCTCAGATGGAGAGCAGGATTGTGGATGGGTTAAGCAAGAGGCTTGAATCCATGAAGACCGGCATTGAGGAAAAGAGGAAAAAAACAGAAAAGCTGGCCCAGGCACTATCATCATTGACATCGAAGCAGCAGGAAATGGAATCAAAGCTTAACCAGATAAGTTTGGAAATAAAGGCAACAGACCCTGGCGTGCTGGAAGACAAGATAAGGTCAGTTCAGGGAGAAATAATGGGAATGAATCAGGACCTGATGAAGCTCAGCGGGAAGGGAATGGAGCTTGGAGCAAAAATCGAGGAAATAAGGGCAAGGCTTGGCGTTACGCAGGAATCGCTTAACCAGCAGGAGCAAAGGATCAAAGAACTCAGTTCGGAGGAGCTTGAGGCAACGCAGAGGATTACAGCAATTGAAGCTGCAAAGAAGGAGCTGGAAACAAGAATTCAGGCTCTGGAAAGGGAACTCACGTCAACAAGGGAGCTTATGAAGCAGAAGAGCAGCGACGCAAAATCTGCAGAGGATGCAAGGTCAGAGGTACTCAGAAAATTAAAAGAAAACGAAAGGAAGCTGTCAAAGGCAAGAAGTGTTATTGAGAGGAACACGGAAGACTTGCAGAGGCTAAATGCTGAATACCAGTCAATCAGCGTAGAGCAGTATGACCTGTACGGGGATTATGAGCAGGTTGTAACCGAGCTACAGGCAGAGCTAAACGATCTCCAGCTCAGGCTCAACAGGATGGCCGTGCACGATTATAAGGAATATTACACATCGTACAAGGATTCATCAGTTAGGAGAAACGAGCTGGAAAGGGACAGGGAATCAATAGTCAATTTTATAGAGGAAATAGACAGGCAGAAGAGGGAAGTGTTCATAAAGGCATTCGAAAAGATAGACAGGGAACTCAGGTCTGTATTCAGGGAACTTGCGGATGGGGAGGCATGGCTTGAGCTGGAATACCCAGATAACCCGTTTTCTGGTGGTGTGTTTATGCTTGGCAAGTTCGGGGATAAGATGCCTCGCGAATCAGCATCGTTAAGCGGTGGCGAAAAGGCAGTAATTTCGGTTGCCTTCCTCATGGCTTTACAGTCGGCATACACATCACCATTTTACCTGTTTGATGAAATAGACGCCAACATGGATGCTGAGAAGGCAGAGCGCCTTGGTGAATTTTTAAATAAATGGGGTGAGGCATCCCAGATAATTTTGATTTCGCTGAGGGACACGGTCCTATCAAAGGCGCATAACATAATTGGTGTGTATGAGAAAGAGGGCTCAAGTTACATAGCAAGGTTAAACATGGAGAGGATTGTAGATGGAGGAGGAAAGAGACAAAGCTCTCAGAATTCTGCTTAACCCGGATTCCCTGCACAGGTATGATCCGTGGGACCTCAAGGTATATGCATTGCTGGAAATATTCAGGGATTATGCAACAAAGATGCAGATGGTGGACTTCAGACTTAGCGGTGTTGCAGTATCAACATCCAGCATAATTTACAAGCTGAAGGCAGGGAGGATATTTTACAAGGTAAGGGAATCAAGGCCAGAAGTGCCCCTGCTGGAGGGGCCAGCGATAGATATACAGCCCTCATATCCTGTAGAATTGAGCGCGGGGGACGTGGACGAGCTGATGGAAGCTTTCAGGGAGATGGTGTCCCAGCTTCTGAGCCAAAAGGGAATGGAAGGCCCAAAATCAATAGAACCAATTGATGCCCCCATAATATCAGAAACATTGATGCTTGAAGAATTAATGAATTATAAGAAGACAATACTTGAAAGGCTGAAGGGTGGGAGTATGGCATTCTACGAACTTGTAAGAGGCATGGATGCCATTGATGTTGTCAGGATGTTCCTTTCCCTTTTGCTTCTTGCGCACGAAGGAAGCATATGCGTTAACAGTGAGCTGATGCTTGAACTGCCAAACCAGGGGTGTGCCGATTTTTAAAGTATTTATATATCACAAGTAAAAACATAAGACATGAAGAAAGCAGAGGAACCAAAGGTTGGCGAAAAGCTCTATCATATAAGGATTGAAAAGGGCTCTATACCTAGATTTGTATTTTTGCCAGGAGATCCGGACAGAGTAAAGAAGTTCGCGGAAAGCTGGGAAACCAGCCAGCTTGTTGCGCAGGAAAGGGAGTATTTAACATATAAGGGAAAGTACAGCGGCGTGGATCTTGCATGCACATCTACTGGCATAGGTTCAGGAGCCATAGCAATTGCGATTGAGGAGCTTTTGAGAGTAGGAGCTGATACGCTGATAAGGACAGGCACAACTGGCGCCATGAACGATGAAGTCCAAATCGGCGACTTGATCATATCCCTCGGTGCTTTCAGAGCTGATGGAGCAACCCGCGCATATGCGCCTCTTGGATACCCCGCTGTAGCCAATTATGAGGTGGTATCAGCGCTCATTGAGGCCGCAGAAACGGTGGGCGTTGGGTACTGGACTGGTCTAACATATTCCACAGACAGCTTTTACCTGGGGCAGGGCAGGCCAGGGTACGGGGGCTTTACAAACGGTTTTTCTTCCAAAATAGTAGATACGCTGCGGGGGCTAAAGATAATCAACATGGAGATGGAATCATCAACTCTGTTCACGCTGTCTTCAATATATGGCGTTAGAGCGGGTGCAATATTTGCTGCAATAGCCAACCGCTCTTCTGGAGATTTTACACCAAATGCAGGCGTTGATAAGATGATAAAGGTAAGCAATGAAGCCGTTAAAATCCTCAGTGAGTGGGATAATTTGAAACAAGCGAAGGGCAAAGGGCACTTTTTCCCATCACTTTTGAAATGAAAATAATATAGGCTTATAAGGCCGCATTTTAAAAATAAAGGAGTGATAAGGTCAAGCAGCGATCTTAAACAATATATCAGGGACATCAACGATTATCCAATCAAGGGCGTGATATTCAGGGACCTGACGCCCCTCTTCGGAAATTATGAAGCATTCAATTTCGCGCTGAATTTTCTTGCCACGAAATTGTCTTCAGAAGAAATAGACAAGGTTGCAGCAATAGAGGCAAGGGGGTTTATAGTCGGCGCCCCTTTGTCATCCATGTTAAAGGTTGGGTTTGTCCCTATAAGGAAAGGGGGCAAATTGCCCTGGAGAAAGAAGAGCGTTACATATGAGCTTGAATATGGGAAGGAAATAATAGAAGTTCATGAAGACGCTTTTCAAAGAGGTGAAAACGTGCTGCTAGTAGATGACCTGCTGGCAACCGGTGGAACCACGCTTGCAGCGGTTAACCTCATAGAATCTGCAGGAGCCAGGGTAAGCGCCCTTGCGTACTTGGTCGTGCTTAACTACCTGAACGGAAAGGAAAAATTGAGTAATTACAAGATATATAACGTGCTGGACTACTGAACCGCAAATCTCAGAAAAGCGGCAATTCCGCCGAAGCTCTTTAACCAGGTCTTGGCATTATCGTCCGCGGTAAAAATTTTAACTCTCCCTCCCTTTTTTTCAACGCTGTCCATGATCTTTATAATTCTGTCCCTTGCAAGCTGGTCATTGAGCATAGCTGATAGAACAAACAGATATTCTATTGCCCCAAGGGTTGCTGCCATTTCAACGTTGTCGATTCCATAACTAACAGGCATATTTTTGCTTATCCTGGCATTAAATTCCTCCATTATGGCAATTTCTTCAAGAACCTGCAAGTTTTTAATTGCCTTGTTCAATGTATCCCTTTTAAGCGCCTCATTTATGCCAGCAATGCCTCCATATGATGTATCCACTGATATGATCTCCCTGCCTCTTACCCTTGGCTTTAGCTGTTCTAAAAATTCGTTTTTTAACATTGATGGGCCCGCAAACGCAATAAAATCAGGTCTCTGTACTTCAACAATCTTGGCAATTTCTTCAGTAACTTCTGATACAACTTCTTTTTTCTTATTTTCATTTGAGTCAGGATGGCCCTTAACCTTTACGTCAATGCCCTTTTGCATCAAAACTGACATCCCGCTGTTGGTCAGCTTTGCTATGGCAACTTCTTCATTATCCACAGATATTATAATCAAATTTATTCTGGTTCTTTTCTCAGCCTCCTTTATTCTGTTTATGTCCGGCTGATTCCAGCTCTGTTCCTTCACCACTGTAACAATATAACCTGGATCAATGTTTATTGTGTGGTGCTTGCCCTTAATTTCAATGTCATCAGGGCAATCAGTTATAATGCCGTGCACCCTTAGCCTGCTGCTCATTGGCTGCATCTCCGCCCATTCCACTTTAATTCTGACAGTGATGCTTCTTCTATAGCTGCTGTCGTTAGTCTTAATTTCCCGCGTAGTTCTCCCGACCAGTTCATCATCTTTATACAAAAAATTATAAAATTCCCACAGGTCATCCTCATTATCAAGCCTTAATTTTATTAATTTTAGGCGATAATCCACATCCAAAATTTTCATTGTTGCATGATAACTGTGCCGTCAATATAATAGTTTAGCTGCAGGTTTTAAATCAAGTCTGGGGCCTTGGGAAGCTGTAATTCTCCGAGGGTAGCACGCGGACTTGATGTTTATAAAAAAACATGGTAAATAAATTATAACAGTTGCAGGGGTAAAAATATATCCAACGAATGACCAAAAAAGCGCTGCAGGGAAAATAAAAATAACCTCCTTGTCCCTCTACAAGAATGTAACAGGCTTTACGGCGGAGCGTCATCTTTAAAGTGATCCAGCAATTGTGGGCTTATCTGCATCATAAATTAACGCCAAATTTGCATAGCGTTCGTAAAAAACTTGCGGGGAGTGGGATTTGAACCCACGCACCCCAACGGGACGAGGTTCTGAGCCTCGCGCCATTGACCAGTCTAGGCGACCCCCGCATCAGCAAATCATAAAAATTATAGATTATTAAGCTTTAGCAAATACGGCTATCATGGGACACGTGAAAAGTACGCTGTGGCGGCTCAGGGATACAGTGCACGAAAACCTCGATATATTATCGGTGTTTAAATGAAAGCTATGGAGGAAAGATGCGGAAAAATATAAAAGCCAATACGATTTAAGACTACTGAGGTATTGTGATATGTCAGAATCTAACTCTGTTACTTTGAAGGTAATGGAGGCTTATACTAGAGATGTTGGCCGCGGTGTAGCTAGGGTTGATTATGAAGTTATGGACGTGCTGAACCTGCAGAGCGGCGACGTAATTGAAATTAAAGGTAAAAGGAAAACAGTGGCAAAGGTCTTGCCTCTGTACCCAACTGACGAGGGGAGAGGAATAGTAAGGATAGATGGCCTGATAAGGAGCAATTCCGGGGTTGCAATCGGTGATAATGTATCAATAAGGAAAGTGAAAGCCGTGCCATCTGAAAAGATAATAATTTCGCCGCTTGAGGATGTGCCGTACATAGATGAAAGGTACATAACTGATGCCTTGGAAGGGCTTCCGGTTGTCAAAGGAGACAACATTATTGTGCCTTATTTTGGTGGCAGGATAACATTCAACGTAGTTCAAACTTCGCCGGCAAATGCCGAAGCCGTTATAATAAATCAGAAGACGGCAATTGAAAGGAGTGGAAAGGGGCAGGGCTTAAAGGGTGTGCCCAGGATAACATACGAAGACATAGGCGGTCTAAAAGATGAGATACAAAAGATAAGGGAGATGGTGGAGCTTCCGCTGAGGCATCCGGAACTGTTCGAAAGGCTGGGGATAGAGCCTCCCAAAGGTGTTCTCCTTTATGGCCCACCCGGCACAGGAAAAACGCTGCTTGCCAAAGCCGTTGCTAATGAAACCAACGCTACATTTATACATATTTCAGGCCCTGAAATCATGAGCAAATTCTACGGGGAATCTGAGGCCAGGTTGAGGGAGAAGTTTCAGGAAGCAAAGGAGAAGGCGCCGTCGATAATATTTATAGATGAAATTGATGCAATAGCACCCAAGAGGGATGAAGTTACAGGGGAGGTTGAAAGAAGGGTTGTAAGCCAGCTGCTAACCCTGATGGACGGGCTTGAAGCCAGGGGAAAGGTGATAGTTATCGGTGCTACAAATAGGCCAAATGCCATCGACCCAGCGCTGAGGAGGCCTGGAAGGTTTGATAGGGAAATTGAACTAAAGGTTCCGGACAAAACAGGCAGGCTGGAGATATTACAGATACATACCAGAAATATGCCATTTCCTGGGATAGATATTAATTCAGACAAGCTAACACCAGAGACGATTAATACTCTTGGAAATTTAGAAATAAAAATCGGTGATTATCTGTCAGCTCTAACGGAAATCAACGCTCCAGAAGACAGCATAAAGCTTGGCTTGGATGCGTTAAAAAAATATCTCCCTAATCTTGGAAATTTAGAAATAAAAATCGGTGATTATCTGTCAGCTCTAACGGAAATCAACGCTCCAGAAGACAGCATAAAGCTTGGCTTGGATGCGTTAAAAAAATATCTCCCTAATACAAATACAACTGGTTTATCAGATTATTCGAAAGAAATTAAGGTTAATGCTGCAAATTTTGTATTAGCATTAAATGAAAACAGCCATAATGATGCCAGCAAAGTGGTGGCAATAGAAGCTATAGAGAAAATACTGAATAAAATTAAGGTTAATGCTGCAAATTTTGTATTAGCATTAAATGAAAACAGCCATAATGATGCCAGCAAAGTGGTGGCAATAGAAGCTATAGAGAAAATACTCCCAAAGATGGTTATCGAAAGGCTTGCTTCACAGACGCACGGTTTTGTAGGGGCTGACCTTGAATATCTGTGCAAGGAAGCAGCAATAAAGGCTCTTAAAAGGGTTCTGCCAAAAATAAATTTAGAGGAAGAAAGGATTCCAACCGAGATTCTAGAAGAACTTAATGTAAAGATGCAGGATTTTGAGGATGCGCTCAAGGGAATCACTCCATCGGCAATGAGGGAGGTTTACCTCGAAACGCCTGAAGTAAAGTGGGAAGACATAGGAGGGCTGGAAGACGTCAAGAATGAGCTTAAGGAGGCCGTTGAATTACCACTAAAAATTCCTGATCTTTATAAGATGCTTAGCTACAGAATACCAAAGGGACTCTTAATTTATGGACCGCCTGGCACAGGAAAAACCATGCTTGCAAAGGCCGTGGCCACAGAGAGTGAAGCAAACTTTATAAGCGTCAGAGGCCCGGAGTTGCTTTCGAAATGGGTCGGTGAGTCAGAAAAGGCGGTAAGGGAAGTTTTCAGGAAAGCGAGGCAGGCAGCTCCGTGCATAATATTCTTTGACGAGCTTGATGCACTAGCACCTGTAAGGGGAATGGCTTCTGACAGTGGCGTCACGGAAAAAGTTGTTTCCCAGTTGCTCACGGAACTTGATGGGATAGAGCCATTACATGGCGTTGTGGTAATTGGTTCGACGAACAGGATTGATATGATCGATCCGGCACTGCTGAGAGCTGGAAGATTTGACAGGCTGATATATGTGCCAAAGCCCGACAAACCGTCAAGGTTAGAAATACTGAAGATACACACAAGAGGTGTGCCTATTTGTTCATCAAAGGGTGTTTCAGAAGGGCTTTGCAATATTGATGACGAAGTGAGCTTAGAGAGGATAGCTGATGAAACTGAGGACTTTAGTGGTGCTGACCTTGAATCTGTTGTAAATACAGCAACATCCATAGTGCTACAAGAACATTTGAAAAAGAACAAAACGCTAGAAGATGCCAATAAGGGACTTGAACAGGTTTACATAGGTCAAAAGCACTTTGAAGAAGCTATAAAGAAGGTAAGGGCTTCAAGGGAAGGAAAGACAATAGAAAAAACCGCGGTTCAGTATTACAGGTAATAGTTCATAGGGTTGGTATAACGCATATCATTGTGTATCAATGACGCAGCGCACACCTGCCCACCTTGCGGTGCCGGCTTAACCCCATTGCCGGTAGCCTGCGGACTTCCACCGCACTCCCCACCCTTTCGCTCCCCCTCATCTCTTAGCAGGGGCCATACAGTGGGGCGTCCTGTGAAGACGGCTTGACCATTGCCCCCCAAGTTCTTCTCTACACTGCCTTTCCTTCCTGGTGGCTCCATGTATGGGTCCTTTGGGAAGCCGTAGCCATAGAGGGATGTCCATACATACTGCACGGGCACCCTTTCCCTAGGCCTGCCGACAGCAATCGGCTCGTTCAACCATTCGCCGTAACCGTAAAACCTCCTGCCTATGCACAAAGCTGCGGATTCATGTATTGACAATCCATACATCTCCCTGTACTTCCTGTCACCTATTTTTGACGTGTAAGCTGGATTAACCGTGAAAACGGGAACGCCCTCCTTCCATGACCTTTCCATTACGTTATCCGCAAACTTCTTACTCACAAACGCGTGGATGATCCTGTTCCCCTTCCTCCCAAAGCTCTTGTTGTCCCTCATGTTCAAATTCTCAATAACAATTGCTCCAGCATCATTATTCCTGGCATATTCAATTATCCCCTTAACAATTGTGCCTATTACATTATCCCTCTTTTCCTCAGAAGCATAAACAAGCCTGTCGTCCCTGAAGAACTTGTGCGCAACGATGTTCCCGTCATTCTTCACCATCGCAACTGCAAAGCCGTCAGGGTTGCTGTCAATACCGCAAACTCTTGGTTCCGTTCAATAGCGTGTTAATTTAAACGAGGCTTACCACCTCCATAATGTTATGGACACAACAAAAAGGAGGTGAATAAGCCGGTGGATAATAATACAGTGGTGAATATAGACATTGCGGATCTTGTCAATACGGCAAGTGCTGCAGGGCTTGATGCGTTGAAGAAAGAGATAGAAAGCTATCAGAAATTGCTTGTTAAGGACAAGCTAGATGAAGGATATAGAAAAGCGGGAAGTTACTGGAAGATGATAGTAACAACACTAGGGTCATTAAAAATCAGGGTTGTCAGGCTCGGGAAGCTTGATGGAGGAACATATTCGCCGCTGCTTGATAAGCTTCACATAAGAAATCAGAAGTACACCAGGGATGTGAGAATGTTATGTGTGGACCTTGCCTCAAGGCTATCATACGGTGATGCGTCAGAGGAAGTAAAGAAGACCAACGAGCATACCAAAGAGGACAATACACTCCTTTGTTCAGGAAATTGGTCCAAAGCTGAGGAAGGTTAACAACATGATTACAATGAGAGAGGAAAAGCCCAAAGTCATAATGGGAGATGCCACTGAAGTGAGAAGCATATACAGCACAAACAATAATGTGAGGGTCATAATAGGGGCAGACAGTAGGTCTTTAGTGGATGTAAGGGTAAACGTTCCGTGGGACCTGATGCGCAGGCCTGACAGCAACTATGTCCTTGTATCTGACAACGAAAACAGCCTGGTTGATGCCTTAAAGTGTGGCAATGTGCAGATTGATCTGGTTCACGCAATAAGGTATTCAATGTTCAAGCTATGGGGTGAAGGCATGTCAAAGGAGCAGAGAGATGAAGTGTCAAAGGAGATGAGCAGGATACTGTTCACGCTGGTAAATTCAGTGAAAAAGCACAGGAAGGACGGCAATTTAGGGGCAATAGAGGAAAGGGTCAGCAATACGCTTAAAGAGTTAAACGATCTTGCTGACAAGCTTGCTGGGATGAATTACAGGAAGGCGGCTGAATTCATAAGGGAAAATTCACTGTTCATGGTGACATTTGCAAAGCTTGCTGTGCAGGGCAAGGATATTCCGTACACATCAAACATGATAGAAAGGCTAATGGGAGAAGTGTCCAAAAGGTGCAAGCATAAATGGGCTCACTGGAGCATAAAAGGATTGGAGAACATTCTACATATAGTGCTGATCAGATACATGAGAAATGACATCTATGAGCTGTTTTACAATGCTTATATCTGTCCATCAGCTAATCCATGGTGTCCATAACATGATTAACACACAATTGAACAGGACCAAACTCTTTCGGGCATTGATTCCAATTGAGGATTACTTATTTCAAAGCTAACATGAGCAAAGTACCTTCCATCCTTCCTTACAAGTCTGACGGAATAAGCCTTTCCAGATGAAATCACGCTTTCAATATATGTAACATATTTCTCCGGCACCTTTACGCTGAACCACTTCCTTTCGTTCTTTACCCTGATTATCCCCTTGCCGGTTTTCCTTTCATCAATCTTATGAGGGAAGTTTATGCCTATTTTGTCAATGCTCAGCCTCATGTTTGCGTTCCCCTTCTGGTTTGCCTGCCCTATGGAATAAACCTGGTCGTTCCTTTCTCTCTTCCATTCCTCCCTGCTAATTTTTCCCTCCGCCCTTTAGGTAAACAGCTTCCTGCCACCAAAAATGACCTTTGGCAGTGTGCCGTTCATGACGTGCTCCTTCAGGATATCCTTTTTCTTTTCCAAAGCCTTAAGCCTTGATTGCAGCCTTTGGCTGCCATTTTTCGCTTTCTCTAATGCTTTTTTAACGCTTTCAATTTTGTCGTATGTGTCAGAAAGGTACAGGGGCAGCAGCTCTTTCTGGCTCTCGATGGTTGCCTCCGCATCCTTTGCTGCATGTTCAAAGTACCTCCAGTTGAGCGATAACGTTGTATCCTGAAGCAGATGCACCGTCCGGTTCACTGTATTGCCCTCAATCAGCCTGTTGAACGCGAACCTCCTTGCGGAACAGTAGCGCAGCATAAGCTCATCTATCATTGTCCTGTCTTCTTGTGCAAGCCCAGTGAGCTCAAGCCTGAAGGTGAACTGCATCCTTTAATTCAGCTGATATTTAATAGCAATAGTGATATTTAAATATGTGTTAAAATTTAACTAGTTCATAGGCAATTTTTCAGGTAAATTTTTAATACTACCTTGTATAAAGAATTTTCATGCTTTATCCTCCGCAGATAAATTATGAAAGGCCTGAAAGCCTCAGCGAAGCACTATCCTTGCTCAATGATCACCCATGGTCTCTCATTATGGCAGGTGGTACCATCAGCGTGCTAAGCCTGAAAAAAAGGGCTGTAAACGCAGAGTTGGTGGTTGACATTGGAAGGCTGCATGAATTAAAGGGGATAGATTTCAGGGATGGAAGGTACAGGATAGGTTCTGCCGTTAAAATTTATGAAATAGCAGAATCTGGATTTGAGGGGCCTGGCTTTTCGCTTTTAAGGCAGGCAGCCTCCAGCGTCGGGGATCCGTTGCTCAGGAACATGGGAACCGTGGGGGGGAACGTCTGTCTGGGAGACCCAAGCAATGACCTGCCGCCAGCTCTTCTCGTGCTTGGCGCGGAACTCAACGTAGTTAACCACGCTGGTGCCAGAAATTTAAATATATCAGATTTTTACAAAGGTCCTTTCAGAACCTCACTTGCAAAAAATGAAATACTTGATTCCATAAATTTTTCTGAACCGGGAAAAGGATACAGGTGGTTCTATTACAAGCATTACATAAGGCATCTTGACCATTCGGTAGTTAATGTTGCTGCGCTTGGAAAGGTGATAGGCGGCAGAATTGCAGATTTAAGGATAGCAGTAGGCGGCATGTCCGTGAGGGTCCCAACTCCCATTGAAACTTCGTGGGCAGTGGGAAAACATGCGAGCCATGAAGAACTGTCGAGGATTGTCAAGTCAGCCTCGGAAAAATGCCTGTGCACTGACGACAGGCAGGGGTCGGCTGAATATAAGAAGCGCATGATAGAAAAAATAACTCAAATGGCACTTTTATCTGTCATGGGGGATGCGTTATGAAAGTAAAAATTAACGTTAATGGGGAAGATTTTGCGAGCGATGTGGAACCAAGGTTGCTGCTTGTTGACTTTTTGCGGGATACAGCCGGGCTCACAGGCACCCATGTAGGGTGCGAAACAGGCAGCTGCGGTTCATGCACAGTTTTGCTTGACGGAAGGCCGGTTAAATCGTGCCTTATGCTTGCAGCCCAGGCTGATGGGTCCAGAATAATTACCATAGAAGGAATTTCAAAGGGGGAGAGCATGAACAGGGTTCAGAAATCGCTCTCTGAATCCAAGGCGCTCCAGTGCGGGTTCTGCGCGCCAGGGATTGTCATAACAGCTTCATGGTTTCTGGACAAAAATGAAAACCCGGATGAAGGTGAAATAAGGGAAGCGCTTTCCGGAAATATATGCAGGTGCACGGGGTATCAGCCAGTTGTTGATGCAGTACTCAAGGCTTCAAAAGAGGTGAAATAAATTGGAATATACAGACAGGCTGATCAAGGGCCATGGAAAGTATGTGGCTGATATAGCTTTGCCGGAAATGCTCTACATGGAGGTTGTAAGGAGCAAAGTTGCAAGGGGTAATATTGTTTCAGTAAAGGGTGGCATAAGCGCCTCTGATAAAAACTTTTATTTGGGCTCTTCTGGCGAGGGTTATGGAGAAGGAAATGCGGGCGTGAAGCAGCCGGCTTTTGCAGAAAAATATGTCAGCTATTACGGCCAGCCGGTAGCGGCAGTTTACAGCAGCAGCAAATATGCCGCAAAGGACCTTGCTGAATCAGTTGAAATCAAGATCGAACCGCTGGAGCCAGTAGTCACGCTGGACCAGGCATTAAAACTTCCGTCAATACACCCGTCCATGGGCAGCAACAGGGCATCGGAATTCACCCTTGGAAGCGAGTTCGCAGAAAAGGGGGATATTAGCGTTGAGGATGAACTTTATCTGGAAAGGGTGGTGACTGATCCACTTGAAACGCGAGGCATAGTTTCCCTTTACAGAGATGGGGTTCTTAATGTCTGGATATCCACACAGTCAGTTTACAGCATAAGGGATGGGCTGAGCGCAGCCCTTGGGCTGCCGCGTGATGCACTAAGGGTAATGCAGGCAGACACAGGAGGGGCTTTTGGGTCAAAGAGCGCAGTTTATCCCGAATATGTAATCGCATCATATATTTCCATGAAAACTGGGAAGCCCGTTAAGTGGACAGAATCAAGGGAAGAGCATCTGATGGCAAGCAGACCTGGCAGGGGCGCGCTTGGCAGGTTAAGGCTTTCGGCAACAAAGGATGGAAAAATAGTTGGACTGAAAGGGGAAGTTGTTGTAGATATAGGGGCATATGGAGACATGCTTGGGCTGAACTCACCTGCTTGGATAGCCAGGCAGTTGACCGGCCCCTATGCAATACCAAATGCATATTTGAAGGCAACTGCGTTATACACAAACAAGGCACCGCTTGGACCTTATAGGGGTGCAGGCAGGCCCGAGGCATCATTTTTTATGGAAAGAATGATTGACCTCCTTGCCGATAAGCTGGGCATTGACCCCGCAGAGCTCAGGCTAAAAAATGCAACTGAATCGACATTCAACTCGCCACTGGGACTTGTTGTAAATGCCTCAAGGCAATTTCTGGAAAGGGGGCTCAGGGAAACAGGCTACTGGGACATGGGTGCAGGCAAGGGGCTTTCGTTCTTTGTGCTGATTCCTGCGGTGTTTGGAGGCGAAAGTGCCAGAATTTCAGTAAAGGATGGCAGAATAAACATCTGGCTTGGTGGGAATGCGCACTGGCAAAGGCATGAACTGTTTGTGAAAAAAATTGTAAGCGAGGTCACGGGAGTACCCGAAGAATATATCGAGCTAAATAAGGGAAACACTGGAGAACTTGGATACGGGGTTGGAACTTGGGGCAGCAGATCCGCTATAGCAGCAGGGCAGGCAGTTTACCGGGCAGCCCTGAAAATCAGGGAAATGGCTGAAAAAGAGGGCAAAGACGTCCTTTCAGGTTCTTATGACTATAGCGTCATGGAAAACATGACGCTGGACCCCTCAATGATTTCATTTTTGCTGACAGTTACATCAGCAAATTTAAACGAGGTTGGTGACCCAGTAATTAAAAGTTGCACAGCATTCTATGATGTAGGCGAGCCTCTCTCCAAAACCAGTATAACGGGACAGATTACAGGAGGCCTTGCGCAGGCTGTTTCTGAAGTCCTGTTTGAATCACAGACCTATGACCAAAAAGGAAAGCCTGAGGCGCAGACTATATCTGAAGCAGGAGTGCCATATGCGCACCAGCTCCCGAAGTTCAGGGTAATTATTGCGCAGGAGGGAAAATCGGGAACCCTGCACGGTGCAAAGGGGGTTGGTGAAGCAGGCACGGTGGGCGGCTTGCCTTCAATCACCAGGGCTGTTGAAAGCATCACCGGTAAAAGGATAAGAAAATTGCCGGTAATGTATGGCACACAATGAAGAAATTATATGTAACGTATTTATAAATCATTTATACAATAGTTATTACATGGACGCAGACAGCATGCTTGACTTTTATGAAAGCTGGCCGGGATTATTCTCGCCAGTAAAGCCTGAATTTAAAGTTAAAAGGGTAAGAAAAATTATAGCAACAGGCTATGGAGCTTCACTGATTCCGCTGATGATGCTCAGCGAACTGTCAGAAGAAGGATTGATCAAAATACTTCATCCGGGGGAAATGCCAAGGGCTCTTGAACCCGAAACCGCATTTCTGGCTGTCAGCCATTCCGGTGACACCATAGAAACCGTAAATGCCCTGGTCAGCGCAAAGCGCCTGGGGTATGATTGCGTATCTGTGGGAGGCGGGGGCATACTTGAGAGGAAATCCAAGGACCTGGGCATCGGATTTATCAAGATAAATACAGCGCCCACAAGCAGGCTGGGCTTGCCGTATCTTCTTTCTGGAATTGCGCCTGTAGTTGATGAGCTGCTGGGCGCAAACCTTACATCAAGGTTACAAAAAATGTTTGAAGATTTATCAAAAACTGTAAGCTCCCTTGGTGCCGAGGCGAAAGCGCTGGCTGAGTTTGAAAACGGGTCATCATATGTTGGGCTTTATTTCTCAAACAGCACTGAAAGCGCCGCCTACAGGCTCAGGTATGTCATAAGTGAAAACGCAAAGGTTCATTCAATCTTTGAGAATATAATGGAAGTGGTTCACAATGGTATAACAGCGTGGGAAATGACCTACGGGTTGCCGATTTTTATGATAAGGAGCGACCTGGATGATGACATTACCAGGCGCAGATTTGACCTGATTTCCCAGGCTTTGGGGGCGCTCGGGCACAGGGTCAGGAGCGTCGTGGTAAAAAGGGATGAGCTAGTGAGCGTTATTTTTATGCTTGACCTTTCAACAGTGTACCTTTCAATTTTACGAAAGGTAAATCCATTCTCAACCCAAACTCAGGCAATGGTCAGAGAAAAAATAAAGGTTGGAAATGACCAATAAAAAAAGAGGATACGACTGGGAGGACAAGCTGGTCAAGTACTTTGAAGCAGCTGGCTGGATATCAATCAGGCTAGGTTCGCCATCAATCCATTTGCCCGACGTCCTTGCGATTTCTAACAAGGAAAACGCAATGGTAGCAATAGAGGCAAAATCCAGCATGGGTGACAGGATAATAGTGAGAAGGGATCAGGTGCTCAGACTATTTGAATTTCTATCGATATTTAAGGCTTACAAGAACAGGACTCCGGTGATAGCTGTAAAGTTTCTCAGAACACATGGTAAGGGGCTTGAAGAAAAGTATTTCACTGTTTATCAGGTACCGGATTTCACGCTCAGGTTTTCTCGGGGTTCAAAACAAATTCCAAAAGGAATAAAAGAATGGCGTCCGCCGTTTAGCGCTGATGGTAAAAAATGAAATTAACAGTTCTTGGGAGCGGTGGAAGTGCACAAACCGTTAGAAGGGCATGCGCATCATATCTCCTTGGAGATAAAATTTTGATTGATGCAGGCCCCGGTTCATACAGGAACCTGCTTAAAGCCGGCGGTGACCCATTGCAGATAAAAGTGCTGTTATTGTCCCATCTTCATGGTGACCATTTTTTTGACATAGGGTCATTGACCTGGGGCATGTCTTTCATGCAGCGCACAGACCCGCTCACCATAGTTGGACCTGCTGGAACGTCAGCAATGGTAAAAAGCATGCTAAGCATAGCAAACACCCCCAATTCATTTATGAAATTCAGGCTGGAATTTATTGAAATAAGGCCCAATGATAGGTTTACCATTGATGGAATGACTATGTTGACTGCGCCAGGAAAGCACGTTATAGAAGATGTGGCTTATAGAATAGGGGACATCTGTTATACCGGAGATACAGCGCCATCAGATTCAATAGTTAATCTGGCAGCTGGAAGCAAATTATTGATCCACGAGGCTTCAGGTCTTGCTGAAAACGAGGGCATGCTGAAGGAAGTTGGGCACAGTTCATCTAGGCAGGCCGCGCAGACAGCATCAAGGGCAAAGGTTGAAAAATTGTTGCTTTCCCACATAACGCCTGCAGTTTCAAATAAAGAGAACGATCTTTTGAATCAGGCAAAATCAGAGTTCAGTAACGTTGAAATTGCAGAAGACCTTTTGACAATCTAAAATGTGGGCGCTCCTCTGACCGCAAAAACTTCCTTGACCCCCATCTTTGCAAGAATCATTGCAGTTTCTCGATATCCGCGGTCTGGCCAGCAGAAGCACAGGGCTCTCTCAAAGCTTCCAGCATAGTTCCTGTCGAGATTTTCCTTTTGAAATTTTACAGGTTTGCCATTTTCTGTAACATAGAAGACATAATTTGACGGCCTTCTGGCATCCAGTATCAAAATGCCGTCCTGGGCAATCAGCGTCTTCGCTTCATCTGGCGTAATTTCCGTTATTTTCATCATTTATCCTCTCTTGTATGGAAATATAAGGATGATGCAACAGCTAAAATCCATTTTTGACATTAAATTTTGGATGAGCTCAATGGCTCACTTGGCTCTTTTTTCTGACGTACGTGCTGGCAACCTTGCCTTCAAAATCAGCCAGCACATATGCATTTAGCAGTTTAGCTTCATCTGGTTCGGCAACGGTTTTGAGCCGCCGGCTCCGGCTATTGCCCATGCAGATATAATTATCTGCCTGCATCAAAAGCCTCCAGACCTGAATTAGTCTGGCGTCTCCGAGGGTTCTTGTATAGTCCAGAAGCCTGCACGCCTTGTCAAACAATGTTCTCTGGGCAAAATCAGAATTGAACGCATCGTCCCCGTAGTCCGCGTCGTGCAGTGCCATGTTATCAGGCACATAAAGCGTGCCATTGGTTACCGGGCTTACAGAGTCGCTCACACTGCCCAAGGATATGCCTCCCTGCGCCATATAGTTAGTGAGCACGCCTATGAATTTCTCACCCCTGTTTACCAGCTGTTCAGCTTCCAGGTAAATTACACCATCAACATCTGTTAGCCCTTCAAACGCGCCGTCGTATGCTGCCTCTGAGGCCTTTCTGTTTCTTATTATCACCCTTATATCACCGGATTGCGTTCCATAGACAAATTTGTGGTTGCTGAAACCATCCATTTCTTCTGTCAAAACAGCGGTTGCCCCACTTGCCTTGGCTGCCTTTTCAACCTGTTCATTGTAAATCAGGAACGGCATAACAGCAATTTCCGAAATTTTCAGGCCAAATTTGTTTAATATTGCACCATTCATTTTCAGCTGTTCGGCCATTTCTTCTACTGAGTTTTTGCACAGAGGATAAAGCCCGCTATAAAGCGTGGTGTTTGCAATCTGGAGCTGGCCGCTGTTGGAAGCATCCTTTATTTTGTTCAGGAGTTCTGGGTAGTACTTTCCCGCATTTTCCAAAAACAGCCCGCTGATGGCAAGGTAAACAGGATATCCCTGTTTTGTCATTGACAGCACTCCGTTAAGCAGTGGCTTGTAAGAAAACTTGGCATAGGCCTCGAACAATTCCTTGGTGAGCTTGGCATCAAAGTACCTGTCAACCACGTTTGAATCGTTAAGTATTTTACTAAATCTTTCATTAATAAACCCCCTGTTCATACCAAGGGGCGGGCTAAACGATATAACCAACGATGTTGTCAATTTTATGTACTTATTCACATACTTCAATTAAAAGGGTTTTTGACTAATATAATTGACCTCAAAGTCAAGCTTCAGAAATCAAATAGTGAAAACAGTTGATGAAGTGTGCTAACTGCCGACCATTTAAATATGGGATGGTGTAGATTAGCAACATGCAGCACATGGTTAAGGACCTTAAGCTGAAAGAAATTGGAAGAAAAAAAATGAATTGGGCAATGGATAGAATGAAGGTTTTGGGCAGCATTTACAGGGACCTGGAAAAGGAGAAACCGTTTGACGGCGTTAATATTTCTATGAGCCTCCACCTTGAAGCCAAGACGGCTGTGCTTGCAATGTACCTGCAGAAATTGGGTGCTGCCGTGAGCATAACAAGCAGCAACCCCATAACCTGCCAGGACGATGTCGCGGCTGCGCTAACTGATGATGTAAGCCACGTTTACGCATGGAGAGGAGAAACCGAAAGCGAGTACAATGCCAACCACATGAAGCTTCTTGAAAATGGGCCCAACATTTTAGTGGACGACGGCGCTGACCTAACTGCAATGGTGGCATCATCTGGGAATGGTTCAGGGATATATGGTGTGTGCGAGGAAACCACCACTGGCGTTAGAAGGTTAAAGGCGCTGCAGGACAGTGCAAACCTGAAGTTTCCAGCAATTGCAGTTAATGACGCAAGGGGGAAATACCTTTATGATAACAGATTCGGAAGCGGGCAGAGCGTTGTTGACGGCATTGTCAGGTCAACAAACATTATGCTTGGGGGGAAAAGCGCAGTTGTTGCTGGATTTGGCTGGGTTGGCAGGGGGGTGGCGGAAAGGCTCAGGGGAATGGGAGCAGTGGTCACGGTTGTGGAGAGTGACCCGTTCAGGGCTTTGGAGGCTTACTTTGACGGTTTTACTGTTACAAGCATGGATAGGGCTTCCCAGTACGGTGACGTGTTCATAACGTGCACAGGTGATAAAAGGGTAATTTCGGAAAGGCATTTTAGCATAATGAAAGACGGTGCATTTCTGGCAAATGCGGGCCACTTTGACGTAGAGGTCGATGTAGCATGGCTGAAGGCAAATGCCGTATCCTCAAACGATGTCAGGCCAAATGTAACAGAATTCATGTTAAAAAACGGGAAAAGACTATACCTGCTTGCTGAAGGAAGGCTTGTAAACCTGGGGGCAGCCGACGGGCACCCAATAGAAATAATGGACCTGTCATTTTCGCTGCAGCTGTTGAGCGCGCTGTACCTGCTCAAAAACCATGGCATGCTGGAAAACAGGGTTTATCCAGTGCCGTCAGAGGTTGACGAGGGGGTCGTAAAGAAATTTCTTGAAATTAATGGCGTGGAACTCGAAAAACTCAGCAGCGAGCAGTTAAAATATATCAAAAGCTGGTAGCTTTTCAGTTCACTCTAAATTTAGCTCTTTTAGCAACGCTACAAAGCCTTGATTGTGATAATTTAAACCGTATTCTCCTGCTATTTTCTCGCAGATGGCGTCTTCAACTATGCTTTCAAAATCCCCAAAAATGGTGTGTAGCGCCCTGATGAAAAGCTCGGGGTTGCTTTGCACATTTTCCGGTTTCAGGTTATAGGTGTGCTCCAGATGCCAAAGCACCACGTTTTTGTTTATTTCGCCGTATTCTGCCAGTGCATCAGAGATAAGTTTGGCGACTGTATTTTTTCTCCCTTCCATTTTACATCATCCGTGTGAATGTCATCGTCCTCTTTTCAGCATTGACATCGACGTGATAGAGCGGTCCGGGTGGCTTCATGGTTTTCCAGAATAGATGGCCTGATTTGTAAATGAGGCGCCTTTCCACATCCGCGTACTTCTGTTGCACCTTGGCGGCATTCAGGTCGCCGCTGCCGTAAAGCAGGGTCAGATTTTTAGAGGAGGAGCTCCTTGGCGTTATGTGGCTTACAAATTTTTCATATCCCTGGGGATTTACGACCGCGAATTCCTCATCAGCTAGGACATCAACCATATTCACCACGTTATCGCCAGCGTGCCCTGAGGTCATGGCCGCACTGTACCTTAGCGGGTCAAAATCCACGCTGTTGGCATCTGCGGTTATCACCTTTAAATTTTCGGTCTTTGAACCAACCAGTTCATAAATGTTGGAGGCAATTTCGTCTCCATATTCAATTTTTGAAATAATATAGTTGATCCTTTTCCCGGCAAGCAGGTAATCGGCGGCAACCCACTCCCTGAATAACGAACCAACAACATGACCAACTCCCTCCCCAAACACCGTAAGTATCCTGTTCCACTTGGTTAGCTGCATATCAATGCCGGCCTCCTGGGGCCTTGCTATCGCGTTAACGTTCTTAATGCTCGATGAAAAATACTGCGGCAGCGGCTCATTTATCATGAATCCATTAGAAAGTGTAAAATAAAATGGGTCGGGCGGAACAGGGCTGTCCCTGTCCTTAAGCACGGTTATGCACCTTGCTTTACCGTCCATTATTTTTTCATCGGACATCTGAATAATTGCGTCGCTCACAAACCTTATCTGTGCCGAAGCGCTGCTTGTCCCTTCGCTAATTATTAGGAGGGAACCTGATTTTCCCTTAACCGAATTATATATAAGTTGAAGAAAAGACCTGACATCCTTTTCATCCCTTATTCCATAGAACATGGCATCCAGGGAATCAAGAACTACAAGCTCTGAATTCTCAAGGGCGTTAAGGATTGTGGAAAAGGCTCTTGAAGGATCCCCAGTCATCATTCTAACTATTTTTATTTTAGAACTGGGCGATATGAGGCTTGCCTTTGACAGGATTGACGTTTCGGGCTCGGCATATGATATATATGTGCAGTCTTTCTTGCTTTCAATGCAGCATGCCAGAGAAAAGCTGGTTTTGCCAATTCCGGCATTTCCTTCAACTAGGCTTACATAACCTGCCTTCAGGGGTATCTGAACGGGCCAGTTTTTGGAAAACAACTCCATTTTAATATATGTATCAAAAAGAGATATATAAACAGTATATCTCAAAATTATAAAGTGTCTATGGCGTCATCTTTTAGGGTTAATTGAATCCTCGACGGTTTTCCAATCAAGCCAGCCTGACGCAATGGCATTGTATCCATGGATGCTTTCAAAGCTCTCTGCCCGCGCATAGACTGCTCTCACCCCACCGACTCTAGCCAGTTTCATATAGATGGCATTTATGGCAGAGCGATAAATATCTTCTACAAACTTCGTATTTTTTAGTGAATTATATATTACAAAGGCCTCGTCGGCCCTTTTGAGAGTGCTGTAGACCGATCCGCTCATTGACCTATAAGCAGAGTCAAGCAGGTCATCCACGCCAGCCAACACCTTCCCATGAAAGTCAATAAATACGCTAAGCCTGGCTCTCTGCATGTGAGTTGGCGTTATTTTCTCCTCGTGCGACTCAAGCTTTGTTCTCATCAACTCCGCCCCGCATGGACAGGTAGAAATTCCGGTGACTGTGATGCCGAGCATGTTGTTTTCGTTTCCATCTCGTGTTCTTCTAGAGCGTTCTGAAATGATAAAGCGCTCTATAGAATCAAGGTATGACACCGGCGATTCTGTGTACATAAATCCCTCACCCCTGATGGTCACTTTGCTGCTCAGCGAATATTCGTGCGCCTGCAGTATCTTCTCGGCCATGGCGCCGGCAAGGTCTTCTATCCTTTTTACCTCGGATAAAGATTCAGTTAACCCTATGGTGGTCCTTGACATATTGGCTCCCCTCATTTTTTGAGGAATGTCAACTGTCGCCCTAGCCCTGGCTCCAGTGTACTTTATATTGCCGTTTGAGAAATTTGATATAGGAAATCTGAACCCGTTTATGCCCACGCTTTTTATTTTAAGCATGGATCCAGGCATTTCGTACTGTATGTCCCTTGAATTCTTAGCCACGGTTTTCCATTCGTCTTGCATTGGGTGTCAGTTGATACAACCGTTAATAAATTATTATGCAAAAATCACATAAACTTAAAGGCAGGATCGCGGAAGGATTTGACATGAAAAATATAGTTATTATAGGGGGCGGGGCCGCAGGGATGAGCGCTGCTTCAAGAATAAGGAAGCTTCTCCCGGATTCATCAATTAAGGTCTTTGAAGAGTCATCGTACGTTTCGTATGCCCCGTGCGGAGTTCCATACTATGTTGAAGACACCGTTAAGGACATAAATCAACTGGTTACTTACACCCCAGAATTCTTTATAAAAGAAAGGAACATCGACGTACACACTAGGACTCGCGTAACATCAGTGGATGCAGGCGCCTCAGAAGTTTCATTTGTTTCAGAAGCTGGGGAGGGAAGTGCAAAGTACGATTACCTGGTGATGACAACCGGAGCCGTGCCGTTTGTACCGGTGAAGAAGTGGCTTGATGGCGATAACGTGTACACGGTGAGGCACCTTGAAGACGGGAACAGGATAAAGGCAAACCTTTCAAGGGCAGGCAGCGTGGCGGTTGTGGGCGGTGGCTATATAGGCGTTGAGATGGCGGAAGCGCTCAGCAGGCAGGGAAAGGATGTTACGGTGCTGGAAATGAAAAGGATAATGCCAAACCTTGACCAGGAAATTTCATCGACGATATCTGGCTATATGAAGGCAAAGGGCGTAAAAGTCAGGGAGGGGTTCGAGGTCAAATCAATCGAAAATACATCCGGCTCTGTTTTAATTTCAGACGGCAGAACGGCAGAAAGGTTTGATGCGGTGGTGCTTGCACTTGGTGTCAGGCCAAACGTGGAACTTGCAAGGTCAATGGGGCTTAGAATTGGGGAAACTGGCGCAATCTGGGTTGACGAACATTTAATGACCAGCAATGAAATGGTGTTTGCCGCTGGGGACAGCGTGGAGGTTAAGGACGCCGTACTGGGAAAAAAGAGGTATGTTCCACTTGCGCCTGAAGCTAACAAGGAAGGATATGTCGTCGGGTCCAACCTGTCTGGAATGTCCATGGTATTTCCGGGAAGTGCTGGAGCTGCGATAACAAAATTCTATGATATGGGAATTGGCAGCGTTGGAATAAACGAGGAAGAGGCTAAGGCCAATGGAATAGACTATTATGCGGTAAAGATAAAGCACGGCGCAAGGGCGTCTTACTTTCCGCCAAGTGAATCAATTGAAATGAAGGTGATATTTGATAAAAAGAGGAAGGTGCCACTGGGCGCCCAGCTTGTTGGGGGCGAAATCTTCGGGCGGCTGAGTGCGCTGAGCTTAGCAGTGTCGTATGGAATAGATGCTGAAAAACTGTTTTTCTCTGGCATACCATACGCGCCGCCCTTTGCGCCTGTGTGGGATTCCGTCATAGTGGCTTCGAGGATTTTCAATGAACATGTACTATGACATAAATGACATAAGAAAGCTGAGGAAGGTTCTCAGGCTGACACAGCGCCAGCTTGCGAAAATTTCCGGCCTTAGCCAGTCATACATCGCCAAGATAGAATCCGGCAGCATTGACCCAAGTTACAGCAAGGTGCAGCAGATATTTAAGGCGCTTGAATCCATGAAGCCAACCAGCCCGCAGAATGCGTCAGCCATAATGAACAACGGGTTGATATGGATATACGGCGACGCAAGCGTAAAGGAAGCCGTCAGGGTGATGCATGAAAGTTCAATAAGTCAGATGCCGGTATTTGACAGGCAGCAGAGGGTTGTAGGGAGCATCAGCGAAAGGTCAATGGTGGAGGCAATGGGCAGGGGGAAGGACATCAGGAAGCTGGAACAGATGAAGGTTTCCGACGTAATGGAGCCGCCATTTCCCCTTGTAGACGAGGTTGCTCCTATAGAGCTTGTGGCCAAGATATTGACGTTTTACAGCGCCGTGCTTGTCACGAAAAAGGGAAAAGTGATAGGTATAATAACCCGTTCTGACCTACTAAGAGCCTAAATATGATTATCAATGCCAAAAGGTACGATAAAAATGAACCCTCAGTGGAATTTGTAGAAAGAAAGGGAAAGGGGCATCCGGATACGGTATGCGACAACCTGAGTGAAAAGTTGAGCGTAGCATTGAGCAATTACTACATAAAAAAGACCGGAAAAATACTCCATCATAACGTTGACAAGGCTATACTGGTGGGAGGACAGTCAAGGGCCTGGTTTGGGGGCGGCGAAGTGCTAGAACCTATTTATATAATGCTGGTGGGAAGGGCAATCAGCAGGCTTGGGGGAGACGAGGTAGTTCCGATAGGAACGATGGCGTTGAAGGTTGTAAAGGATGAACTTAAGCGCACATTCCGGTACCTTGACCCAGAATCCCATGTAATTGTCGATTACAGGATAAAGCAGGGAAGCGCTGACCTGGTAGGGAATTTTAACTCAGAAAAGGAGATACCGCTATCAAATGACACAAGCTTCGGAGTAGGTTTCTACCCTTTTACTGATACGGAGAGGCTGGTGCTGGAAGCGGAAAAGTACCTCAACTCGGAAAAGGGCAAGTCAGAGTTTCCCTCAGTTGGGGAGGACATCAAGGTTATGGGATTCAGAAATGAAAAGAAAGTAACACTTACTGTCGCAGCCGCAATGATATCGTCACTTTTAAAGGACAGCAAGGAATACCTTGAAATAAAGGATCGGCTTACCGGCAAGCTCGGCGAAATAGCTTCGCATGTCACAAAACTTGACGTGCAGATAAAGCTTAACAACGCAGATGAACAAAACAAGGGAATATACTATCTGACGGTAACCGGGACAAGTGCCGAAAGCGGGGATGACGGTCAGGTTGGAAGGGGAAACAGGGCCAACGGGCTGATAACGCCGCTGAGGCCGATGACGCTTGAAGCAACGGCTGGCAAGAACCCCATAAGCCATACTGGCAAACTTTACACAATCCTTTCTCAAAGGATAGCTAAAAAGGTGGTTGAGGAAAACAAGAAAATCAGCAGCGCCTCAGTTTACATGTTGAGCCAGATCGGGAAGCCGATCACCGACCCCCAGTCGGTTTACATAGAGGCGGTATCTGACATGAGCACAGAAGCTGTTAAGGAACATTCGCAGCCAATAGTAAACGAAGTTCTCGAGAAGGCGCCGCAAACCTGGAAGGACATATTGGAAGGAAGGGTGCAGCTGTACTGAAATGCGTAGCGTAATTGCGGAAATTCCACCACATTATATAAAATCCATCGACGCTTCTTATCATTTTATCAGCAATTTTTCAAATCTTGTAAGCGGTTTCAACCTCACGGACATGCCTCTGGGCAGAGTTACGGTTGACAACTGCGCATTTATATCGGGAATCAAGGGGTCGTACACAGGCAGGCTAATTTCAACTATATCAGTAGGCCACAGGGACATCCCAGCTAACAGGTCATACATGAGGGGGCTGTCAGTTCTGGGGGTAAGGGAGATGCTTCTGGTTCAGGGGCCGTCCCGCGCGTCAAGGGTGTCTGAACTGTTGCCATATGCAGTAAAGTACGCTGATCGTGTTGGTACAGCAATTTCCAGTGAGAACAAAACAAGGGAAAGGATAGCTTCGGGGGTCGGATTTTTCGTAACACAGATGTATCCTAGGGAAGATGATATTCTGATGCTTGGCAGGCTGGGTTTTTCCGGCGAAGTTATGATTTCAGTGCCTGCGTTTGATGACAAAGGGACCATCATTAAGCTATCAGAAAAGGGCTTTTTGGTGCCAGAGAGTGTCGCTGCTTCTGACGATCCAGGGTCTGCAACCAGAAGAATTTTGCTTGGCCTGATAAGCAGAGCTGAGGGGGCTGGATTAACCGCTTCTGCTTATGTTGTTCCCCTAAGGGTCAGCACGTTGCAAAAATGGCTTGAGGATCTTATAAAAAACATGTAAAAATTGCCGTATAAATCAAAAATATTTACAAATTATCGTAAAGATTTAAAGTATTAAAATTTTATGCTGATTTAACGCAATTATGCCAGATTTTATCTATGTTTTGCCGTAAAAATATGTATAAAAATTCAATTTTTGCGTTTTTTATTGCAAAAGTTAGATCAAAAATTTTCATTTGATAAAGGTATTATATACCTAAAATTTATAAAATCATCATTACATACCAGCTGTAATATGCAAACTGATAATTATATGTCAGGGGCCAGGGCAATAGTAAGGGCCCTGGAAAATGAGGGGGTAGATGTCATTTTCGGAATACCGGGAGGCGCTACCTTGCCCTTGTATGACGCGCTTAAGGATGGTAAAATAAGGCACATACTAGCCAGGCACGAGCAATCTGCATCGCACATGGCTGACGGCTACGCAAGGGCTTCAGGAAGGGTTGGCGTATGCTCGGCTACTTCAGGGCCAGGGGCAACCAATCTGCTTACGGGCGTTGCCACGGCGTACATGGACTCTTCACCTGTTGTAGCCATAACTGGCCAAGTTGCAAAGCCATTTATCGGCAAGGATGCGTTTCAGGAAATTGATACAGTTGGCGTTTACATGCCGGTGGTAAAATATGCAATGCAACCACTGACCCCCAGAGAAATTCCAGAATCAATAAAGATGGCATTTTTCATATCTTCCACAGGAAGACAGGGGCCAGTCCTTGTTGACATTCCAAAAGACGTTCAAACGGGGTCAGATGAAATGGACTTTTCAAGAGGCACAGACCTTAAAGGATATGAGACAACCTACAAGCCGGACCCGGCAAGGGTAAGGGAGGCGGCAAAGTTAATACTTCAGGCTCAGAGGCCGATCATACTGGTCGGGGGCGGGGCAATCAAAGCCAATGCCGGCCCCATGGCGGTTGAACTTGCTGAAACGCTAATGGCACCAATCGCAAGCACCTTGATGGGAAAGGGCGCAGTGCCGGAAAACCACTTCCTGAGCGTAGGTCCAATAGGCATGCATGGAACTTATCATGCCAACAGGCTCATAACGGAGTCAGATCTGGTAATAGGGATTGGGGCAAGGTTCTCTGACCGGACAACAATGGACGCGGGAGAATTTGAGAGGGAAAAGATGATAATCGGCCTTGACATTGACCCCACAGAGGCTAAAAAGAATCTCAAGAACGAGTTAGCAGTTACTGGGGATGTAAACGAATCACTTGCAATGATGCTTCAGTTTGTAAAGAGCATGATGCCGTATGCTGAAAATTCGCCGTGGAACAGGAGGTTAAAGGAGCTCAAGGATCAGTTTGAAGGCAAAGTATTTGGGGGGCAGGCAGTTTCTCCGGTAATAATAAAGAAGGTCAGGGAGCAGTTAGCTGACCATGACATTGTAACAACGGAGGTTGGGCAAACACAGGCATGGGCGGAGCTGTTTTACAAGGCACTAAAGCCAAGGACTTTCATAACAAGTGGCGGGCTAGGCACAATGGGGTTCGGGTTTCCAGCCGCATTGGGCGCAAAGGTAGCCCGGTTTGGTTCAAACGTTGTAGACCTTGCCGGCGATGGCAGCTTCCAGATGACGTCCAACAGCCTTGCAACAAGCGTAAAGGAGGGGATACCGGTGATTGTTATCATATTTAACAATTCCACGCTGGGAATGATAGCGCAGTGGCAGAGGATGGTTTATGACAACAGGATGGTTGCTTCATGGCTTGGTGAATCGCCAGACTTCTCATATCTGGCCAAGGCATATGGAGCTGAAGGCGTTAAGGTAAACGGCACCGAAGACTTTGAAAGGGCATTCAAGGAAGCCCTTAACAATGAAGTTACCACAGTAATCGACGTTCCAATACCGCCAGAGGAAAATGTGCTGCCATTTGTTCCTTCCGGGAAGAGCCTGAGGGAAATGATAGTATGAGCAACAAAAGGATGTTCTTTATTCGTGTAGCTGACAGGCCGGGCGTGCTTTTCAGGATAACCTCGGTTTTCAGGAGGAGAAACTTTAATATAGAAAGCGTAGCGGTGGGCAAGGCCAACATTCCCGGTGAATCCAAGATTGTAATATCAATTGATGTTGACGAAGAGGGGGCGGATGCCTTTGCCAGGCTTGTAAAGAGAATCATAGACGTTTATGAAGTGATTGAGGCTCCGCAGGAATCATGCACGCTAAGGGAGCTCACGCTAGTAAGGATGGAAAGCAACGAGGCAGGGCTGGAAAATGTTTGCAAGAATTACGGCGCAAAGCTTACGGTAAATGGGGGGGTGTACATAGAGTACTGCGGCGAGCCTCAAAATTCCGACATGCTTCTTAAGGAACTTGGCAAATATAAGATAAAGGATATATCGAGGACAGGAGTAACCGCATTGGTGAAAGAAAGTGGTAAAGATATATTACGATTCGGACACTGATGCGTCTTTAATAAAATCAAAGTCGGTTGCCGTAATTGGTTACGGAAGCCAGGGGAGGGCGCACGCCCTGAACCTGAGGGACTCCGGCGTCAAGGTAACGGTTGGGGTAAGGGAAGGCGGAAAATCATGGGAAGCAGCAAAAAGGGATGGCTTCAAGCCTGCAGGCATAGCTGAAGCTTCAAAGGCGGCAGATGTGATATGCGTGCTCATTCCGGATACTGAACACGGAACGGTATACAGTGAAAGTATCGCGCCTAATCTAAAGGCTGGAAAAGCGCTAATGTTTGCTCATGGGTATAGCATAAGGTTTGGCCTCATCAATCCTCCAAAGGATGTCGATGTTTTTATGGTGGCACCTAAATCCCCGGGGCCAAAGCTTAGGGAGGCTTACCAGCAGGGGTTTGGAGTGCCATCGCTTATAGCTGTGGGGCAGGATTACACCGGCAAGACAAGGCAGCTGGCGCTTTCCTATGCAAAGGCAATAGGCTCAACGAAGGTAGGGGTTCTTGAAACCACGTTTTCGGAGGAGACGGAGGAGGACCTGTTTGGAGAACAGGCCGTGCTGGTTGGCGGCCTGATGTACCTGATCAATACTGGATTTGAGACGCTTGTTGAGAACGGTTATACGCCCGAGCTTGCGTACTTTGAGGTTCTGCATGAAATGAAGCTCATTGTGGACCTGGTTTATTCGTCAGGACTTACGGGAATGCTTAAGGCAGTGAGCGATACAGCAAAGTACGGCGGCATCACCAAAGGGCCATACATAGTTAATGATGATACAAAGGAGAGAATGCAAGAACTTTTAAAAGCAATAAAGGATGGCTCATTCGCAAAGGAATGGACCGGCAATCCAGCAGAAAGCAGAAAAAGGCTTGAAAAGATGATGCAAGACATAGAAAGCCTTCAAATTGAAACTGTTGGCAAAAAGATAAGGAAAATGGCCGGGCTAGAGAAGTAAGAAAAATTGCCAAGAGCTTATGTGCTTGACACAACTCTTAGGGATGGCGAGCAGACTCCAGGGGTGAGTCTGACCTCTGAGGAAAAGATAGAAATTGCAAAAAAAGTAAGCGAACTTGGGGTTGACGTCATAGAGGCAGGGTTCCCGATTTCCAGTGAAGGGGAGTATCAGGCAGTTAAAAAAATAGCCAGCTTGGGACTTGGTTCAAAGGTTGCTGCACTAGCAAGGGCGAGCAGGAAGGATGTTGAGCTGGCAGTTTCAGCCGGCGTTCAGCGTGTGCACCTTTTCATTGCTACATCAGATATTCACATGAAATACAAGCTCAACATGACAAGGGAAGAGGTTCTGAATGCTATAAGCGAGTGGGCCGCATATGTCAGGGACAGGGGATTGGAAGTAGAATTTTCGGCTGAGGATTCAACAAGGAGCGACAGGGCGTTCCTTATGCAGGCCTTTAAGGCGGCTGCAGGTTCGGGGGCAAAAATGCTTGACATAGCCGATACAGTTGGCTTCGCCTCGCCTCAGCTGATGGCTGACCTGGTGGTACAGATCAAAAAGGAGATCCCGGGTGTTGGGGTAAGCGTTCACTGCCACAACGATTTTGGGCTGGCAACGGCAAATACCCTTTCTGCTATAGTTGCCGGGGCTGACCAGTTCCATGGAACGATAAACGGCATAGGCGAGAGGGCAGGGAATGTGAGCATTGAGGAGGTTGCAGTTGGGCTAAAAATGCTTTACGGCATAGAAACCGGCATCAAGTTTGAAAAAATATATGAAACCAGCAAGCTTGTGGAGAAGCTCACCGGCGTTCAGGTCTCAAAGAACAAGCCACTCGTGGGTGACAACGCCTTTGGCCATGAAAGTGGAATACACACTCATGGAATACTTTCAAACCCGCTGACTTACGAGCCAATAAGCCCAGAGCTCATAGGCAGAAAGAGATGGTTTATGGCGGGCAAGCACGCAGGCAGCCACGGCATAGCAGCAATGTTGAAAGAAATGGGCGTGCAGTTCAGCGACAAGCAGTTGAACGAGATCGTAAATCAGGTGAAGGCCCTGGGTGACAAGGGCAAGCAGGTTACTGATGCAGACCTTTATGCCATTGCCAGCTCGGTAACTGGCAGTTCCCCGAAAAAGCTGGTTGACGTTGGGGGAATGGTTTCGGTAACAGGAGTCAACGTGCTTCCAACAACATCCATAAGGCTTTCCTTCAACGAGAAGGTGCTTGAATCTTCAAGCACAGGAATAGGCCCGGTTGACGCCTCGCTAAAGGCCATTCAGAAGGCGCTGGAAGGGACAGTGACACTTTATCTGCGAGAATACAGCATACAGGCGGTCACTGGAGGGTCAGATTCTCTGGCGCAGGTAAGCGTGAAAGTGGAGGACGAAGCAGGCCACGTCGCATCCTCAACTTTTACAGGATCAGACATCGTGATGTCCAGCGTGGAGGCCATGATAGATGGCATAAACAAGCTGCTGTTGAAAAGGGGAAATTCTCTATGAGGTACAGGGTAGCGTGGATGAAGGGGGATGGAATAGGGCCGGAAATATCTGATGCGGCAATTGAAGTGCTGAATTCGATCCAGGAAAGCTTACCAATCAGTTTCGATATAAAGTTTTATGATTTGGGGGATAGGAGCAAGATTGAAAGGGGCAGCGCGTTGCCAGAAGAGACCGTGGAAGGGATAAAATCTTCCGATGCATCAATAAAGGGCCCTGTGGGGGAAAGTGCCTTTGAAAGCATTGTAGCAATTAGGCAGAAGCTGGACCTTTATGCAAACATCAGGCCGGCAAGGTCATACGAAGGGGTCCCCCACGCAGGAAAAATAGACGCGATAATAGTCAGGGAAAACACGGAGGACCTCTATAAGGGGATTGAATTTGAGGTGCAGGGGGTTGCCACATCACTCAGAATAATCAGCGAAAAGGCAACCCGCAGAATAGCAAAGGTGGCAGCGACCTACGCTATTAAGAGAAGGAAGCACGTTACAGTGGTTCACAAGGCAAACGTCCTGAGGGTTTCAGACGGGCTGTTCAGACGGGTGGCTCTGGAGGAACTTGGAAGTGGCGGCCTGACGGTTGATGAAAAGTACGTTGATGCAATGAGCATGGCGCTCATCCGGAATCCGGAGCAGTTTGATATAATACTTACGCCAAACGTTTACGGAGACATTCTGAGCGATGAAGCGTCCCAGATAGCTGGCGGGCTCGGGTTTGCCGCTTCAGCAAACATTGGGGATTTAAGCTCGCTATTTGAACCCGTGCACGGTTCAGCGCCTGACATAGCAGGAAAGGGGGTTGCTAATCCTTATTCAATGGTCATGTCGCTGTCAATGATGCTCAATCACATCGGAATTTCTCGGTCTGACAACGAAGCCATGCGCGCTTCAGCGGCAATTTCATCGGTGGTTGAAAAAAGTATTAAGGGGGGCATCCTTACTCCAGATGCTGGAGGCAGGCTCACCACCAAAGAGGTTGGGAGAGAGCTTGCAAAAGGAGTGAAGGAGTTTGTCCAAACTGGATGAAGATCTAAATGAAAAGTTAAACAAAATAAAGGAAGGCGGCCTGAAGCTTAGGGAAATCCTTGAAAAGTTAAGGCAGGTAAGAGATGAAAAGGAATCAATTAGGAGCAGGCTCCGGGAAATAAAGCCCCATGGCTTTTACAGTGAGAGGGACATTTTGGAAGCGCAGATGGAACTCAATGAAATAGAAAAGCGGATAGAAACAACCGTCATGAAAAAGGCAGACGAGGACAAGGAATACGGAAGGGAAAAGGAACTTGCAAAGAGGCTGGAAATCATGAAATCAAAAAAGAAGGTAAGTGATGAAAGGAGCAAGCTTGTGGACAGGCTAAAGGAGCTTGACGCAATGGAACAGCCCCTGAGGGAGGATGCCAGAAATTTGATAGAAGAAAGGGAAAAACTCAAGAAGGAGGCAGAGGTTCTCAGGATCAAGTCGAAACTGATGAAATATAAGGAGAAGGAGAAGGAGGAAAGAAGGGAGGAAAGAAAAAAGGAAAGGGAAAGGGAAAAGGCGGGGATCTCCGTAAGCCTCGGGGGGCAGGTTAACATGGAAAAAATCAGGGAGGAAATAAGGAAAAAGCTCCAGGAAGGCCTGCCCGTAAGCCTGGACGAGCTGAAGGTCATGTATGAAGGCGATAAATCAGGTTGAGTTACGGTGTTGTTTCCTTAGACCTTTGCGGCACGATTGCTGACTGCAGGGGATACGATGACCTGTGGTACAGGATAATTCCCGGGCTTTATTCCAGAAGCCGGGGCACGAGCTTTGATGAATCTGTTAAAAAGCTTAGGGAAAGGTACAGCCTGGTTGGGCCTTCAAGCATTGAGTGGTACAAGCCTTCACACTGGATCAGCGAGCTTTCGCTTGATATGGCAGAATACAAGAAGGCCGCATCGGGCATAAACGTGAAAGTTGCCGAAGGGTTGGTAAAGCGTCTCAAAGAAAAGTACAGGGTAATACTTACCACCAACGTTGCAAAGGAAGTGCTTGAACTGACAGTCAACCTAAAATTATTTGATGCCGTTTATTCATGTGTGGATATGGGAACGCCAAAGAAGGACGAAAGGTTCTGGAAAATGTTAATTGCGGGAGAGCGTGAAATGCCTTACAGGATTTTACACCTTGGTGATGATTATGTGTACGATTACCTTATACCATCAATGGCCGGCATAAGGGCCTGCACAACTTCCTTTAATAAAGTTGGTTATGACCTGCAGAGGGAGCTGTTTATTAGACCCTAGTCTAATTCGGCACCGCTTTTTTGCGCCTTTAAATATGCCGGCATTTTTTGACAGCCTATGAACTTGAACGCAGCTATTCTTGGATATGGCGCATATGTGCCAATCTACAGGATAAGGACTGAAGAAATAGCGAGGGTCTGGCACGGAGGGGGGGCAGGACCTAACAGAATGAAGGCAATAGCATCGTACGATGAGGATATACTGACAATGAGCTACGAATCAGCATCCCAGGCACTGAGCATGGCAAATTACCCTAAAATCCAAGCCATACTTGTTGGCTCAGAATCGAAGCCCTATGCGGTTAAGCCCACAGGCTCAATACTGAGCGACATACTGGGGTACAACAGCACCCTTGGCGTTGACCTTGAGTTTGCTTGCAAGGCTGGCACAGAGGCTATGCAGCTGATAAGCGGAATGGTTTCCGCCGGGACAATCGATTATGGTCTTGCAATTGGCGCTGATACGGCACAGGGCAGGCCGGCAGATGAGCTTGAATTTACCGCGGGCAGTGGCGCAGGTGCGATTGTGCTGGGCAGGCCAAACGGCAGGGAAGTGGCTAAAATAAAGCACTCGGTATCATACGTAACAGACACCCCTGATTTTTGGAGGAGGCCTCACGACCAGTATCCCATGCACCTGGGAAGGTTCACAGGCGAACCGGCATATTTCACACACACGACCACGAGCGTCAAGATGCTGTTTTCCGAAACTGGCATGAAGCCATCAGATTTTAAATACGCAATATTTCACCAGCCAAACCCAAGGTTTCCGGTTGAGGTAGGAAAAAGGCTTGGCTTTACCGATGAACAGCTGAGGCCGGCGCTGTTAAATGATGACATAGGCAACACTTATTCAGCAAACACGATAATCGCGCTGGCAAAGGTGCTTGACATGGCCGATACTGGAGACATGATAATGCTGGCCAGCTTTGGCAGCGGAGCAGGCAGCGACGCATTTGTAATAGAAGTTAATTCAAGGGACGATGACGACGGATATGTCCCATTCAGCGAAAGGCTAAGGAACTACAGGGAAGTTGATTATGCAACGTATGCAAGGTGGAGGGGCAAGATACTGAAATGAGCAGGGTTTTCATAAGCTCAGCTTCAGCTTTGCCCGTAAGTGAATACTGGACAAAGTCCCTGGCGGACCTGATGACAGATGTTGCAAGCAAGGCAATTGATGCTGCCAATGGGGTGAAGATAGACAAGATAATAGTCGGAAACATGATGTCAGGATATGCCAACCATCAGGAGCACCTAGGCGCCCTTCTAGCCAGTTCGCTTGGCATGAGGGGTGTGGAGGCCATGAAGGTCGAGGCAGCATGCGGCTCAGGGGGAGCTGCGGTTCATGAGGGTTACCTTTCTGTAAAGTCTGGCGAATACGAAAATGTGCTTGTGGTTGGAGTAGAAAAAATGAAGGATATGGACACACCAAAGACAACAAAGGCGCTTGCAATGGCAGAAAGCTCTGACTTCACTCAGGCTGTAGGCGCATCGTTCATATCACTGAACGCCCTGCTAATGAGGCTATACATGAATTCGTACAACGTTGAGGAGGAGCTCATGGATTACTTCCCCGTTATTGCACACAAGAATGCCGTTACATCGCCACATGCCCAGTACAGGAAGGCGGTTACGGTTGAAGATGTAAAGAGGTCGCAGGTGATAGCAGACCCCATAAGGCTGCTCAGCAGCGCCCCTTCAGGAGATGGCGCAGCGGCAGTGGTTCTCAGCGCCAAGGAGGGTCCAGTCGAGATTTTATCGTCAGAAATAGCAACAAATGACCTGATAGTAGCGCAAAGGGAGGAGCCGCTGAGATTCCTTGCTACTGAATTCGCATTTAAAAGGGCCATGCAAAAATCAGGCATTAATGTCCAGGACATAGACTTCATGGAGGTGCATGACGCATTTCCGGTTGTTGCATCGCTAGCACTTGAAGCAATGGGAATATCCAAAAGGGGAAAGGCTCCACAGGACGCTGCAGATGGCAGGTTCAACATGGGGTCTGAGCTGCCAATACTTACCTTTGGTGGGTTGAAGGCAAGGGGGCACCCGGTTGGAGCTACAGGGGCATACCAGATCGCGGAAGCTTTCATGCAGCTTGCAGGCACGGCAGGACAGAACCAGGTGAAAGGAGCCAAATTGGGACTGACCCACAATGTGGGGGGAGTGGATACAACTGCCGTGATACACGTGTTAAGGAGGGTTGAGTGAACGTGATACCAATAGCCTACTGGAGGAACAGGAAGGTCTACACCAGGATGATTGGTACAAAGTGCAAGGACTGCGGTGCGGAATTTTTCCCCCCTGTCAGGGTATGTAAAAAATGTGGGTCCAGAAACCTGGAGGAAAAGGAGATGCCAAAGAATGGGTCGCTGCTTGCTTATACAAAGCTCAGTGAACCCGCGCAGGAATTCAAGGAATACGCTCCGATTTACCTCGGCCTGATAAGGCTAGACAATGGCGTGAACGTAATTTCAATGATTGCAGACGCCGATGAAGAGAAGCTCAAGGCTGGTGCAAGGGTGCAGGCAACAGTCAGGAAGTGGACGGAGGACGGAAAAGGGGGGCTGGTATATTACGGCTACAAATTCAGGGTCTTACAGTGAAGTTTTAAGTAAAATTTTATAAGATAGAACCCAGAGCTCACCCATGGTGATTGAGGTTGAACCTTTCTCTTTTTGAACTGAGGGCAAACATGATAGTGACCCTGCTGGTTATAATAGGCTTTACGACTCTTCTGATATTCGGCATATTTGCCCTGGTGGGCGTCACCAACATTGTGCTTGTAGTGTCAATAGTGGCGCTGATAAATATAGTTGAGTGGCTTTTCGGCCCCAAGCTGATCGACAGGATGTACCACACAAGGCCAGTCAAGGAAGGCGAGCTGCCGGAAGTGAGCAGCGCGGTCAAGAGAATAGCGCAGAAAGCCGGCATAAAGGAGCCAAAGCTTGTGGTGGCTGACATAGACATGCCCAACGCATTTGCGTACGGTTCGCCTCTTTCAGGAAGCAAAGTTGCGGTCACGAGGGGGCTTCTCAGGATATTGAACCCGGACGAAGTTGAGGCAGTGCTGGGACATGAGCTGGGGCATCTGAAGCACAGAGACGTTCAGGTCATGATGGTGGTATCGATACTGCCTGCAATACTTTACTATATTGCCTACATTTTCATGATAAACTCTTTTTTTGACCAGAGGAACAACGCCGGGGTCATGGTTATAATAGGCATAATCGCATTTCTGGGGTACATGGTGCTGAGCCTGCTGATGCTTGCTTTCAGCAGAATGAGGGAAAGCTACGCAGACTTCCATTCAACGCAGGTTGTTGACAACGGCGCAAGAAAGCTTAGCTCTGCGCTAGCAAAGCTATACATTTACAGTTCAATAACCTCAAAGAGGAAGCCCAAGGAATCAAAGCAGGCTGGAACCATGAGAGCGCTGTTTATAGTTGACCCATCTTCCATCAACGCGGATGACCTTAAGGCACTGAGTGCGGACGAAGCCCTTGAATATATCATGAACAGGAAGACGACCTTCACTGACAGGATAGAAGAGATGCTATCAACCCATCCAAACATAGTTAAGAGGATAAACAACCTGAAGAAAATCTCTGAATCGCAAGCGTTTTAAGCACTGGACTGATTTTATTTGGCATGAAGGAAGAAGACAAGCAGGTAATATGGTTGGATTACTTCGATTCGTCTCTGAGCAGGGCTCAGGGCAGGAGGGTGCCAAAGAGCCTTTCCATATCAAATCCAAGACCCGAACCATTTATGGATGTGCTGAAAAAAATGAACATCGAGGCGCAGCAGTTTGAGGCCAGGCACCCTAAAAGGAACAATAAGAAGACATTTTACATACAGGCAAAGCGCACCCTCCCCAAGCAGCAACTGCTCAAGAAGCTGGCTCAGAGCGTAAGGGGAATTAAGTGACCTACTTTTTGTCGCCCAGCCACCATTTCAGGTATTCCTTCTTCATATCGTTGCTTTCCTTTAACTTTTTTTCGTCAATCAGTTTAACTAGCTGGTTATATGTAACATAAAGGCCACACCTTTTACATACATACATCTTGGTGGCAGGCTCATATATCATCGGTTGCCCGCAGTCGGGGCAGGCTATGGTCATGACAGACTTTCTCAACAACCCATTTTTATGCCTTACTAAAAACTCATTACTTTTTTGGTTGTTCCACTTCGGTATATATCATGGAAATAAACATGGGCGAATTGTCCTTGGGGCAAACGCCGGAAATCTTCAGAACATAATCCCCATCCTTAAAATCCCTCTTTATTTTGTAACCGCATTTGGGGCACTCCTCCACAGCATAGTACTTTGGCGGCTGCTGGTTCTTCTGCCTTGACATCATTTATTGAGCAACCCCCAGAGTATTTCCAACTCCAATTATGACAGCCTTTCCCCCTTCGGGAACCTGAGTTTCTACAAGAGAAAGAATGGTGTTTCTTGCCTGGTCCGCCGCCTCAGCAATGTCCCTGGTCATCACAGAAATGGCTTCTAGCAGCGACTCCTTTATTATAACTGCGTACACCGGTATGCCAAGTTTGGTGGATATCTCTTCGATCTTGAACTTTTCAGTTCCTATCCCGCCTATTGCCGCCCCCATTCCCATAGCCACATCCCCCGATTTTTCGCCTTCAAGTTTCAAAGCTGCATCAATCATAACAACCGCGGATGACCCGGAATATGGCCCTTTAAGCAGGTTGGCCAGTGCGTCATCAACTTTTCCAACGCTTGCCCCCGGACCCTTCGCCTTGATTATCGCCACTTTCCTTCCCTTGTAATCCATTTCAGAATATACGGTTTCGTCGTCATAATCGAACTTCTGAGAATCCTTCATCCACCGTGATACAGTTAGCGGGCCAGCAGCATCGCCCAGCGGAAGCAGCTTTTCCAGAGCATCCATCGCGTTAAGGTATGCATCTGCCTGCTTAACTATGCTGGGCAGGATCATCTGAAGCTGCGCAGCCAGATAAATGCCATCAGGCGATTTTTTGGTAGTCAGGTAAAAATGCCTGACCACCCTGTATATCATGTCCAAAGCAGAAGCTATTTCAAGCATGTTTATCGCAGCCGTCCTTTCAAGGTCGTTTGCTGACTTCATTATTTCCCTGACCCTTAACTTCACGTGCTCCTCCTGTGTTCTAATAATGAGTTCCATTTTATTCACAATTCCCACGGGGTCCATATTCTCAGGAAATATTGTAACGCTTTGAATCATGCCTTCAATCGTTTTCTGCCCATCCCCGGCAACACCTTTTCTCTGAAGGTATCCAAGCAGGTTTCCCTTGGACTTTTCCGAATCAATTTTTAACCTGGACAGGTATCTCCCCACGTCTGCCATTATCGCATATCCCTGAAGCCTCTGCCCATAAATTATCAAAATTATATATGGCACCCAAATTATCACCATATAAAGCACATATTCTGTCGGCGAATTAGGAATAAATCCAAACAGCGGGGAAAAGCCTGCACTCATCTGCTTACGTCATCCTTTTTATTTTATATCTCTTTATTTCTTCATTGCCATATATACCATAGGTGCCATTTTTCCACTGCACCTTTATGTATGATTTTCCCTGGATGTTTACAAAATTAACTACGGTACCCAGGGCCCCCCTCTCAGATTTTACCTGGTCTGATATCTTGAAAACACTTGTTAGTTGATCTGCCATGTTTGGACATTTTATAAATTGAGCTTAAAAGCTTTGCTTAGTGTTTAAGATTATTTTTATCGATGGTGAAACATAGTAAATGCAATAACAGTAAGCTTTTAAAATCTGCGGACAAGCAATCTGGCATGAAGGTTTCAATTCTTGGAGGCACCGGAGATCTCGGGAAGGGACTTGCGCTCAGGCTCGCAGAAAGCTCGGATGTGATTATTGGATCAAGGGACCCTGAAAAGGCCAAATCCATAGCAGACCAGTATATTTCTGAATTTAGGGCCAGCAGGGGGCGCAATCCAAACATCGTAGGAATGCAGAACAGTGAGGCGGTATCTAGAGGGGAATATATAATAATTAGCATACCGTTTGAGGTGTTGCCGCAATTCCTGGACGGATTGGTGGTAGACGCTTCCCGAACAGTAATAGTGCCGGTGGTGCCAATGAAAAAGACAAAAGAGGGATTTTCATACGTGCCATATCAGGTTAATGGGCAGCAGCTTTCTGCCGCAGAGCTTGTCAGGTCAAGGATCGGGAGCCAAAGCGTAGTGTCTGGATTCCACACGGTCCCAGCCATGAGGCTTGCTGATCTTACGCAGGGACTGGATTATGATGTTATGGTTGCAGCTGATGAAAAGGCTACATATGAAAAGGCTGCCGAGCTAATCAGGTCTATCAGTGGGCTAAAGCCAATTTATGCTGGAAAGCTTTATACATCAAGGTATCTGGAGCCTCTAACTCCTCTCCTGCTTAATGTAGCAATAAACAACAAGTTACATGCGCCAAGCCTCAAAATTGTATGATATTCTCAATCGTTTAATTTTTCCATTAAAACGGAAATTTCTTACCATAAGGTTGTAAATACTTCTTGAAATAATAAAGGGAATAGATTTTTAAACCCTATAAACTTACCAATATGTAGACATTTGAAATTTCCAATATGCACCTTTGATGCAAGGGTAGGAGTTTTATGCCCAAGGTGTGAGGAAAGGCTGAAGAACGGCGAAATAAGTGACGCTGATGTGAAGGCATCATTCGTGCTTGCAAAGCTAGCGACGCAGGTTCCAGCCTTGGACAGGCTTACACTTAAAAGGGCATACCTTATTGATGGCGATTATGTTTTGGTGCTGAGCCAGGGTGAAGCTAGGACCGTGTTATCAAACAGACCTTTGATGGGCAAGCTTAAGGAAGCACTGGGCAATTTCTGGATTGCTGAACAGACATCGGATATGAGGCAGTTTATCGAGGATCTGCTTTACCCTGTGAGGATACTTACAGTAAACGTGGTATGGATACCCGACGGGACCAGGCAGATAAAGGCAGTCATATCAGGGTCCCGGGGCATGAATTTTCCGGTTGACCTGGGCAGGGCTTCAAAAATAGTCAAGGCAATAAAGGGAGATGACGTTATATTTGAATTTGAGAGAGGAAAATTTGAAAGGGGGAGGCCAAGGAGAAGTGCAGTCCAGGGACTTGGAAGGTCTTGAGGGAAAAAGTGTAACCCTAACCGGCTGGATAGATAGCTTCAGACAGCTTGGAAAGATAACATTTGTGATAATGGGTGACCCTGAAGGAAACTATCAGGCTGTAGCACGGGAAGAAATGGCAAGGAAGATAGTGCAGGTTCCAAGGCAAAGTTACATAAAGATATGGGGGCCTGTGGCAAGGGGGCAGGGAAAGGCCAGCCCTTTTGAAGTTAGAATAGAAGGTTTTGAGGTAATTAACAGCGCTGATACCGTGCTTCCAATAGACCCTGCTTCAAAGGTAAATAGTGAGTTAACAACAAGGGTTAACAACAGGCCGCTTGACCTGCGCGTTCCTGAGGAAAGGGCAGTGTTTCTAACCCGCGCAAAGGCAATGCAAATTATAAGGGAATTTCTTACAGGTTCGGGCTTTGTTGAGGTTGATACGCCAAAAATAATAGCAACCGCTTCTGAGGGCGGTGCAGAGCTTTTCAAGTTTGATTATTTTGGCAGGCCAGCATACTTGGCTCAGAGCCCGCAGCTTTACAAGGAGGAACTTGTATTATCACTGGGAAAGGTCTTTGAAATTGCCCACTACTTCAGGGCAGAAAAATCAAACACCGTAAAGCACCTTAATGAATTTACAAGCGTTGACATCGAGGCAGCCATGGCCATGAGGGACGATGCAATGAAACTCATAGAGGGCCTTGTCAGGGAAATGTATAGAGGGCTTGAAGTCAATTATGCCATGCCCGAAAGATTTCCTGTTTATACTTATGAGGATATAGTAAACCATGCAGGGCTGAAGTTCGGTGACGACCTCTCATCCGAAGTTCTAAACGATTTTGGGAGGGGCAAGGGATACTATTTTATCGTCGACTGGCCGATTTCCCTGAAGCCGTTTTACACCATGCCAAAGGGTGATGCGCTGAGCGAATCGTTCGACCTGATGTATGGGGGGCTTGAAATTGCCTCAGGAGGCCAGAGGATTCACCAGCACGAAATGCTATACTCAAGGCTTAAGGCCAGCGGGCTTGACCCTGAAAGCTTTTCAGAACATCTCAAGGCTTACAGGTGGGGCATGCCGCCCCACTCAGGATGGGGGATGGGTCTGGACAGATTGCTGATGGTGCTCATGAACAGGGAAAACATAAGAGAAGTTGTGCTTTATCCACGCGATTCAAGGCATCTGGCTCCCTAGCGCCTTCTTATAATCCTTTTCCTTTCTGCGTCCATCAGTGCTAGGAAGAGCTGGTCATCTTCCTTGCCTGAAATTGTTTCTGGTATCCTGGCAATCGGCAAATCAAAGCATAATGCTATCGCAGCCTTTTTTCCGTGGTCTCTGACGAGTGCCCTGACCTTTTCGGCCCTGGCCTTAAGCTCTGCGTTTTTTCCGGACAGCATATCTATCACAGAACCTTCATCAGCGTTAAGAAGCGATATGTCGGTCGAACCGCACTTGCTGCAGCTTGGCGGGTCTCCAAGATAGTAAACTTCCACAGGATAAACGGAATTGCATGAGTAGCAGTAAAGTGTCCTTGTGCAGCCCATGGCCCTAGCCTTGGCCCCTTCAATTATTAGTCTCTTTAACCTTGCAGGGTCAACAACCTCCCCCTGCCTTGCCATTTCCTCAAGGCCAATCATGGCAATTGGCGTGGGTTCCTTCAGCTGTCCCAGGGATACAACCTTGACCGTACCATCCCTGATGGATTTCATTAGATCCGCTATTGCCTTCCAGTCAAGGTCTTCCTCCATCATTGTCCTTATAGCTTCATCGTATATTGCAGTTCCCTTCAGTGAAGTTGCAAGCAGCTTGGCGTCGTCAATGGTCACCATTTTGCCAGCCTCAATTGCGCCCATCTTCCTGGCTGCCTGTATCAGCCGTCTCCTGAATATGCCTGTTTCCTCACAGCTCTGTCTTGCAAGTGAAGCTGTGTCGACATTCATTAGCTGCATGATGGTTTTTGTTACATGCTCCGGAGATGCGCCTGCGGATTCAAGTATTATTCTGTATGCGTCGCTTTTTACCTTTACAGGGTTTCCAGTATCTTGGGAAACAAGGTACGCAAGCATCCTTGAAAGGGTCCTGTTCTCGGTAAGCCCTAAATGGGTGTGCACTATAACGTAGGTTCCAGCACCCTCAACGGTTATCACGCTGTCAGAAGGAACAGGCAGTCCGCGCCTGACCTGAAGCTCAATTTCCATTACAGCGTTTTCTGCAGATTCTTCGTCCATGGGGAAATGTTCTGTCAGGTATTTCACAGCATCCTCTATGCTCATTCCCGCTATCTTCCCCCTGACCCTGCCCACTTCCTGGGCAACTTCCTTAACCACAGGTATCTCTTCACCTATCCAGCTGGGTATTGCCCCTGCGGGGTCTTCAACTCTCTTCACAAACACCCTGTTCCTGTTTATGTCCGTTATCACCCAGGCGCTGCCAGCCAAAATGAACTTTGACCCTATTTCGCCGTATTCAGATATAAACGATTCATCAAGCTGGCCAACTCCGTCACCACTTTCATCTATTACTGTGTATGTTACCTCCTCAGGGATCATGGTTAAGTTTGAAAAATAATAGTCAAACAGGGGACCGGCCCTGGGGGGCCTCATTATGGCTCCTTCCGTGTGCCTGACCAGAGACGGCCTCCTTTCAGACATGTAATTTATCACAGAAACAACACTATCAAGCGTGGTTGCATGGTACGGGTAGGTTGAATTCAACAGGGAAACAACCTCTTTGTCCTTTATTACAGTCCTTTCCATGATTAGCCCGGCTATCTGCTGCTGCATTACGTCCAACGGGGCTACGGGCACGTTTATGGACTCCACGTTTCCCTCCATGGCCATGTTTGCCAGAACAGCAGCTTCAAGAGCATCGTCTGAATCCTGAACAATCATAATCCCCCTGCTGACCTTGCTAAGGCTGTGCCCAGACCTCCCAACCCGCTGAATCAGTTTTGATGCCTGCCTTGGCGAATTGTACTGCACAATTATATCAAGATCGCCTATATCTATTCCTAGCTCAAGGCTGCTGGTGCATATGACCCCCATTACCCTGCCCGCCTTCAGGCCCTCTTCGGCCGAGCTTCTTGAACTTATTGATAAACTTCCATGGTGTATTGCTATTGGAAACTTGGGGTCAATTAACCTGATCCTGCTGACCAGCGACTCGGCTTCGCTCCTGGTGTTTGTGAACACAAGCGACTTCCTGTCCCTGATGTTTTCCATTATGAGCCTGAGCCGGTGAGCCACATCGGGGAAAAGGGGGCCTCCCTCTTCTCCTTCTCTTGCTTTCTGGTAAATCACCCTGAATTCAAATGCCTTCTTAGGAAATGCCTTTATTATTTCACATTCCCTTCCTTCACCCACCAGAAAGCTGGCGATTTCTTCAGCGTTTCCTACAGTGGCTGACAGGCCAACAATTTGCACCTGCCTTCCAGTAAGGGCTTCAAGCCTCTTCAGGCTTATTGCAAGCTGCGTCCCGCGCTTGTCGTCAGCAAGTTCATGAACTTCGTCAACAACCACATGCCTCACTGACCTCAGCATTTCCCTGAGCTTTCTAGCCACCAGCAGTATCTGCAGGGTTTCAGGGGTCGTTATAAGTATGTCCGGGGGGGCAAGCGCCTGGCCCCTCCTGTCAGCCTTTGGCGTATCGCCGTGCCTTACCGCCATCCTGAAGTCAAGCCTTCTTGCCCACCAGCCAAGCCTGTCAAGCAGGTCCCTGTTCAGCGCCCTCAGCGGGGTTATGTACAGCGTGCTCACACCGCTTCCCCTTCCTTCACCCAGCATCATATCAAATATAGGCAGCATTACAGCCTCGGTTTTTCCTGAGCCCGTTGGAGAAATCAGAAGTGCATTTTTACCGGTCAAAATCGCGGGTATCGCCTTTGTCTGGATTTCCGTGGCCGCATCTATGCCCTTTTCGATCACCAGCGACTTAAGCACCTCTGACAGGTGGGGAAAGTCATCCATGTGACTCCTGAAGTTTCAAACGCTTATAAGTTTGATTGAAAGTTTAGATCAATGGTAGCAGTTTTTAAAAGGCGTTTCAGCATATTTATATAACCTGTTTTAATAGTCATATCTATGTGCCGGCTTCAGTCGCAGGTAGAGCAGTATAGTGCGGGTGTTACTAATGAAAAAGAGCATTTCTAGGATTTTTGAAGAAACTCTGGAGCAGTACGGTGAGGCATCCAGAAAAGTCGTTATATGGCACCTGGAAAAAACAATGGGATTAAAGCTTGACGATATTGAAAGCGACCCCAGGAGGTTTTTGGATGCGCTGGCTGAAATATATGGAGACCTTAACCTAGTCATAGAGACCAGCCTCTGTGAAAACATATCACAGGAATACGGGATAAAGTACAGGGGGGAAGGGCTTGTTAAGCTGCTGAAAGAAATAAAAGCTTGACAAAGGATTTATAACCGCAATGAAATAATGCAATCCATGCATGGAAGATTCAGGGGGTCCGGGTATTCAGACGTTCCTGCTTCAATGAGGGAGGAGATGGTTCCGCTTCAAGAGCTGCTGCGCGCAATGGCGATCAGGAAGGAAGATATAATTGCAGACCTAGGGGCTGGGGCGGGGTATTATTCCTTTGCGTTTGCAAAGCTGGCAAGCAAAGTGTATGCCATAGACGGTATTGAGGAAAATGCAAAGTTGATAGGGGCAAGGGGCGTTGCAAACGTGTTTCCAGTTACGGCAGACCTCTGTTACCAGATTCCGGTGAAGGACTTTACTTATGCCTTTTTTTCAAACAGCCTGCACGATATGGAGTGCTGGAAGGATCTTATAGGCACGCTGTACGGCATTTTGCCTGAGGGCGGAAGGCTTGCGGTACTGGATTTCAAGCCTGACACCCCCTTTGGACCTCCTCATGCTAGAATTTCAGCGGACCAGCTTGACCAGGTGGCATTTAGTGCTGGCTTTTCAAAAAGGGGCACCGTGGATTTCAGGTATCACTACCTTTCATTGTTTAACAAGAAAACGGTGTAATAACGGCCTGCAAGAGAAACGCCGCATGTTTGCTGTGATTTAACAGCAACATTTATTTTGTGGTATAACAGTGTTAAGCGCAAATTGAGAACAGCCTGCGAAGAAGTTGTTAAGTATGTTTTGCCTGCGTACAGGAGCATCATTGCGAAGGACCTTGTTTACAGCTACGGGCTTACTCAGGAACAGGCTGCAAAGACGATGAAAATATCTCAGGCGGTGATCAGCTATTATATAACGGCAAAGAGGGGCAAGGGTGTAAAAAGGTACGAGGAGCTTAAGATATTGAATGATAGGGCGCATGAAGATTCCAAAAGGCTGCTTGACGGCGTTCCAATAGAAACCGTTTCATCAGGATTCTGCGAGCTGTGCACGCTAATGAGAAAAAACAACATGCTGAAGGAAGAAGTAATCAATACCTGCACTCATTAGAACTTTCATGCATCAAAGTAAAGCATGAATTCATATGGATTTGGTCTTGCGTTTATCATGTTAAATTCATTGAGTTCTATCTCCTCTATTATATTAAGAGTTTCCATGCTGAAGAACGGCTTGAGGTATTCGTTATCTGATTTCAGTTCTTCAACTGCCTCCTTCAGGCTTCCCGGCAGCCTCCTGACCCCAAATTTCTCCAGTTCTTCGTCAGAAAGCTCATAGAGGTTTCTGTCAACAGGGTTTCCAGGGTCAACCTTTCTCTTTATCCCGTCAAGCCCTGCCAGAACAATAGCTGAAAGCGCCACATATGGGTTGCAGCTGGGATCCGGGGTTCTGAATTCAATGCGCTTTTCCTTCTCATTCCCTGACCTGTAAACTGGTATCCTGACGTTGGCGCTCCTGTTTCCCCTGCTCCATGCCACAAAAGTTGGGGCTTCATATCCAGGAACAAGCCTCCTGTAGCTGTTAGTTGTTGGGGCTACAAGTGATGCCAGGCTCCTGCTATGCTCCAGAAGGCCCCCGGCAAAGTACCTGCCCTCCTGGCTTATCTCTGCATAACTGTCTGACGAATCGTAAAATCTGTTCTTTTTCAAATCGTAACCTTTTCCGTCCCAGAGGCTGACATGAACATGCATGCCGCTGCCGTTGTCGCCGAAAATTGGCTTTGGCATAAATGTGGCATACTTACCGGCCGACTTGGCAATTTCCCTTGCTACGTTTTTTACAGTAACTATGGAATCAGACGCTCCGACAAGAGTGTCCATATAGAAGTTAATCTCGATCTGCCCCGATGCAGCTACTTCATGGTGATGAACCTCCGGCAGAACCCCAAACCCGAACAGCACATCGGAAACCTGGGTTCTGTAATCCATCAGCGAGTCCATTGGCGGCACGGGATAGTAGCCCTCCTTTTCTCTCAATCTGTAGGGGTTATCGCCGTAGGGCGCTTCGTTAGATGCCACCATGTACATCTGGTGATTTCCGCCGTCAACATCCCATTTGGCTTCATCAAATACAAAAAATTCAAGTTCAGGCCCGAACACCGCAGTCATCCCCATATCTGAAAGGTGGGCCTGAAGGCTTTCGGCTATGCCACGGGTATCGCTTGGCAGCCTTTCGCTGGCTGACTTCCGGTAAATTTTGCCGATCAGCCTGGATATTCCCGGCCTCCAGGGGATTACGGCATACGTAACCGGGTCTGGTACAAAAACAAGGTCAGATTCCTGAATGTCAGAGAACCCCTTTATGCTTGAGCCGTCAACCTTTGGAAAACCCGCTTTAAAGGAGCCTTCATCAAATGTATGTGAAGATACAGTAAAGTGCTGCATCCTTCCCCTTATGTCGACAAACTGCATGTCAACATACCTGCTTTCTTCCCTTATCTTTTTCAGAACGCCTTCTGGTGTAGCCTGCCGTGGCACGGCCTTTCCGTCAATTAAATCGTATGGCATGCTGGACCAGATAATTAATCCAGTTTATAAATATTGCCTGTTTATTGTAATAATGTTTGATTATTTACGAAAATTAATGAACAATTTTTGACGATATGCCGTGCTCAATTAAAATTTGTTTGAGCTTATCAGAGGCACCTTCGATGCTTGATGCTTCAATCACTTTTATGTTCTTCTTTCCTGGATCAATTGGCACATTAAGTTTAGGTACTGCTATAAAGTAGGCTTCCTTGATCCCAGAATCATAAACTTTGGAAAGAAACTCCATAAGGTACTTAACGTTTACAGCATCTTGTTCCACCTCAACATCAACAACACTGGCCGATTCATTGTGCTCAAATACAAAGTCAAAGTGATGGATCATGCCAGATGCGCCTGTTACCGCATGACACCTTTTAGGGTATATGCCAAGGCTTTTAATTGCAGTTGCAACAGATCCAATGTCAGGGGCATTTAGAGCGTGCAGGGATCCAAGGGTAATCCACTTTGCGTTCCCAACGCCAAAGTTCTTTCCACATGTTTTGCAGACAAAGTTAAGCGCTTCCAGGATTCCAGCACGAAGGCCACATTCCTTGCATTCCACGTTATTTCCTTTAATTTCTATTTTAACGGACCCGCATTTTGGGCATACCATCCTAGAGAATGGATCTGGTGAGCCGCACGACGGGCATGCCATGGTCTGGTAAGGGTCTTTTAAGATCAAATTTCCAGACGCTCTTAGGCCATTTATCTGATTGATCAGTTCCTCCTTTGGCACATCCAGAGTTTCAAGCAGGTACGGAACAGTGAACTCCGTAAGGTTGTCAGGATACATTTTGACGTCAATTTTAGCCGCAATGGATTGAACATGCTTCTCGATGCAGTTTTCCATGTTTTAGCTTTTAACTGCGCATTTAAAAGCAATGTGTGAAATAGCAAATCATTAAGGGGTGTTTTGTGCAAAAGTTTTGCACTATCTTTGCTGGGTGAACAAGTTTTGCACTGAAATATTTCTCCCTTAAGCTTATAAGGGGCTGGATGCGTAAGAAAGCCATATGATGTTGCAATATATGCCCGGTGCTACCGTGATTGGAATAGCGTCAAAGGACGGAGTAGTTCTGGCTTCAGAAAGGAGGTACGCTTACGGCAATTATGTTGTGAGCAAGAACGTCAAGAAAGTTTTCAAAGTAACGGAAACTGTAGGCGCGGCATGTGCAGGGATGGTAGGGGACATGCAGGTGCTGGTAAAGAACATACAGTCACTGATAAGGCTCAGGGAGATGGAAACTGGAAAAAAATCCAAGCCAAATTCAGTTGCCAAGCTTATGTCTGTCCTGATGTTTGAAAACAGGATGTACCCGCTTCTGACCCAGGTGGTTGTAGGGGGGGTTTCTGAAAAACCCGAAATTTATGTCCTGGACCCTCTGGGGTCAGTTTTGCCGGACAAGTATGTTGCCATTGGCAGCGGCGAGGAAATTGCAATAGGCGTAATAGAAAATGATTATAGGGATGACATTTCATCTGAGGAAGCTGTAGACCTTGCGGTCAGGGCAATCAAGTCGGCCGTGAAAAGGGATGCTGCAAGTGGCGACGGTGTTGACATTCTAGTAATAAAGAAGGACGGATCTGAGCTAAAAAGCATAAATTTCTAAATTGGCATTCTTTATAGCTAAAGCTGTGAGCTTCTCTGCAGAGTGTCAGATAACCTGTTTCTTGATTCAACGGTCTTAGTCTAAGGTGTAAATCCATGCTTACCACATGCAAATAGTATATTCAAGTGTTGCCTCAATCGAGAAGACAGTGCTTATCTGCCCTAAATGGTTGAAAAATTACCGCTTCCCCCAAGTCCTTAATTTATGAATTTTTGTTTTCTGTTCTGATAAACCGCGGATTACGCTGTGCCAAACTCATTGCCCTCTTGTATCCGGCAAGTCCTATTACTACCACTACGGCAATTACCAGGAAGAAGCCGACTCCAAGGTCGTGCAGGTTGTGAACATATATTGGCGTCACTATTGCGACGTTGAGAAGCCATGGCGCATAAAGTATGGCCGCGCCGGCAACTATAAATGCAATGCCGCCATATTCCAGCACGTAAGTGCTTATGGTCTTTCCTACAAATGCGATTCCCTGCAGGTTAAGCTTCTTAGTTGAACTGAGCCATTTGCCAAAGGCAGATCCAAACAGTATCTGCATTGTCATTGTGCCCAGCCCAAACAGCAACCCTGGCAGAAACCCGAACCACGGTGAAGGCATTGAGGGGGCAAGCACTGTGTATATTATGAGCGCAAACGCTCCGAATCCAAATCCTGCTATGAACCCGTGAATCAGTGCAAGTTTTACCGGAACAGGTTTTGTATCAACCTCATCATTGGAAACGTGTGCCGGGTTTATTGTGTGCTCAAGCTCCTTCTTCTGTACTTCGCTTCCCCTCTTGTGAATCCTGAACAGCACGCCAAGCTTTTCCTCTAAATAATGCCAGTGGAGATACTTGCCCTTTTTTGCGATGTAAAGCCCGGCAAGCGCCATAGCAAGGCCGACAAAAATGTAAGTCATTCCAAACGCAGCAGCCGTCATAAATATCCCAGCTAGTGCAAAGTAACTCAATTCGGACAGTATTGCCCTCTGAGCAGTGAAGCCGCTTGAAAACACAAGGCCGGTCTTTGCGCCTCCCTTTGTGCTGAATGTGCCAACGGAGTACGAAAAGGTTATTGGCCAGGTGTGCTCGTCGGGGGTTATCCCATGAACTATGCCAAGCAGGTAAGATATGACCAGGGCCGTCAAAAGCCCCACGTTTTCAGGATTCCAGAGGTTCAGATATGCCATTTTGCATCACCTAATTTTCCAAGATGGGCCTGCCGTGCGGGCATTCGCTCGGGTTACCGAGCCTGTTAAGGACGAGCGAAGCTGTGTGCTCGTCAATCATATAATCAAAATTGCTTATCATTTCACATGCCTTGTCAGCGTCATCGCCGCACTGAACCAGAAATGTTTCAAGCGCGCGGTGCCCCAGCATTATCCTCCTGTATACCCTTTTTCCATCTTCGCTGAGTATCACCATACCCTTGCTTCTCTCTATGAGCTTTTTGCTTTCAAGCCTTTCAAGGAGCTCCTCCACAGTGGGTGGTTTAACCTTCATTGCCTCTGCAATTGTTGAAACCCTAACCGGAAAGCCGCTTCTAGAACCCTGCCAGATGCTTACTATGCAATCCCTTTCCTTTTTTGTGATATTAGTATTAACCGACATAAATTAGGGTCATGCTAATGGTATTTATAAGTGTATCTTCAAAACTTAATTTTTGCCTCAAGCCCGTGCCATTCAATAATAAAGCCTAGTGCTATAAGTGTTGAAATACTGGCATCGATTCCTGCCCTGATCAAAAAATCAACCGCGCTGTTAGCGTCAGCTTTATTTAACCCTGTAATTTCATTCCTGAGCGTTTCCGCCTTGCCCGGGCTTATGAGATTTGCGCCATCAAAGATGTATCCTTCAGGCATCTTTTTTGTTATTGCCTCCTTTATTATGTCCTCTGGCAGGCCATTATCCAAAGCCATTTTTTTAACGCTGACAACATCGCCATCAACTTCAAGCGCCATGGCCATTTCTAACATTTTATCCCTCAAAGGCTTCTCCAATTGCATGAGAATCCCGCGAACCTTATACACATCAGGTGTTTTTTTGTACGTGAATACATTGCCGTGAATTTCAGGCACTTTGCCCTTAGAGCTTGATGAGTCTATCGCAACTATCATGTTGTCAACTTTCAACTCCTTAAGCTTCCTGAACTTCCTTTCCAGGTATTCTGCTGTCCAGAAACCGACTATCTCCATGTAAACCCTAATTCCCCCTTTTTCAAACAGAAAATCCGGTATAAAGGTGTAGCTTCCGGCCCTGAGCGGTTCAGGTTCCCTCTTAATGTCCCAGCCTGTTTTAAGGGACACAAAATCCTGGTAGAACCTTCTTTCAACATCGCTGTCAAAGGTTATTTCTCCGCTGCCTGATAAAATCGGGTCGTCGCTGCTTGCAACAAGCACCCTGCTACCTATGCCGGCCTCAATCCACCACTTTTTTGCCTTTGTAATGAAGTAAAACAGCCTGGAAATGCTGAGCCCATATGCCCTTGTGTTGCGCATAAGTGAGGCCGGGCCGTCCACGGTTATTGACGAATCGTCAAGCTGGTACATTAGGCCAAGCCTCTTAACTGCCCAGAGCGCATCCTTCCACCTGTCAGAAACCCAGAATTTCAGGTATGTTGATTTCAGCAGAAGGGAGCTGACCGCGCGGAAGTTGTATTCAAGTATCACTTCAGATGGATTCGGTTCCCTGAAATCCTTAAGCACGGCATTCTGCGGCAGGTCAGACCACATTGCATCCCTGAAATCACCAGGGCTGACTCCGAACTTGATTGCGCCCTCGCTCACCACCTGCGCAGCAGTTTTCAGGTTATAGTGTCCAATTTCGCTCATTCTGGAGAACGCAAAATCCCTAAGGGGCCTGGGGTTCAGGCCAATTTCCTGCTCAAACGTGCAGTGCGCCAAGAGGACATCATAAAAGCCCCTTACCACCCTGTAATCGCCATATGCTTCTACCTCCTTCAATAGCTCTTCAATTTCTCCTCTTCTCCTTCCTTTGGAATTTCTCAGCACCTCGGAAATCATATCTACAAGATAAATGTGCTCTTGGCTGGCATAATGTGGATGGAATTTTCCAGTCAATCTGCATCACTCATCATTGATTTTTTACGCCTGTAGCTTGCCCTGGGTTCGGTTGTGTTCCTTGTGACGATTTCTATAAGTTCGGCCTGCTTGCCGCTTACCTTTCTGAGGATCCTACCCAGCCTCTGGATAAACTCTCTGGAGCTTCCGGTTCCGCTCATAATAACCCCCACAGATGCATCTGGCACGTCTATGCCCTCGTCAAGCACCTTTGATGTAATTATCACTCTGTACCTTCCTTCCCTGAAGCTTTTTAATATGAATTCCCTTTCGGGTTTGGGGGTCACATGGGTTATTGCGGGCACAAGCAACATCTGCGAAACCCTGTATACTAGCTCGTTGTTCTGGGTGAACACTATCACGCTCTTCCCCCTGTACTCTTCCAGTATGGTTATCAGCGCGTCAACCTTGCTTCTGGCGTTAAGGGATATTCTTATCGCTTCGTTCCTGGCCAGCAGCGCCCGCCTTGCCTCAGGGTCTCTGGTGCTCAGCATAACAAGCCTGAGCAGACTTCTTGGTGACCTCATTATTATTCCCCTGCTCTTCAGGTAGCTGGAATATACGCCGTAGTTTTTGTTGTACTCCCGAAGCTCATCTTCATTTAGGTCGACGGTTATCCTCCTGAGTTTGAATTCTGAAAGGTAAGTTCCCGCCAGGTCACCGGGTGAAAGCCTGTAAACAACTGGCCCCAGCAGGTTCTTCAGCTCCCTGTGCAGGCCGTCATCCCTCTCGGGGGTTGCTGAAAGACCCATCCTGTGCGGTGCCACCGAGTAAAGGGCTATCTCAGAATAACTTGGTGCAGGCAAGTGGTGGCATTCATCAGCTATAAGCAAACTGAACCTGTTGCCCACATACATTATGTTGCTGAGCGCTGAGTCGTATGTTGACACCGTTACAGGCTGTATTTCATGGCTGCCACCGCCAAGTTCGCCGGCCTTTATGCCGAGGACCTCGTTGACGTTCCTTGTCCACTGGTTCATCAGGTCGATTGTGGGGACAAGTATCAGGGCCCGTTCACGAAGATCATAAATGGCCCTCAGCGCTATCATGGTTTTTCCCCCTCCCGTTGGCAGGACTATTACCCCTCTCATGCCTGCTGACTTCCACCTTTCCAGGGCTTCCCCCTGGTACTTTCTCAGCGCTCCATGAAAATGGATCGCATCGGGGGGAGAAGCGTCCAGGACTTCATCGACGTATTCAGTGCCAGACCTTTCCAGGCCCTCCTTCAGGTCCCGGTATTCAATGCCCAGACACCTGTAGTTACCTGACCTTTCGTCGAACTTTACAAAGGGAAGGTCAACCCTCCCGTTCATTACCACAGTTCCCCCCTGATACCTGAGCTTTAAAACCAATGCAGATAGATTATGGCTTAAAAAATATTAACATTCCTGTTCATAGAATATTTTTAAACCTTAAAGTTATAACTTGAATCGTTGAATCAGCTCAACTTCATAATGGTTGCGAAGGGGTTCAGGACGTTTATTTTTGGCGCCGTGAGCGTCATGACCCCCATCTACCTTTCAGTGCTTGGGTATTCGCCATTTTATGTGGGGCTTGCCCTCTTTACGGTTGTTGCGGGCAATGTAATGTCTAACCTTCTCTTGACATGGTATGGGAACATGTTTGGAAGGAAGAAATTCCTGCTGGTTTTCAGCGCCCTGATGGTATTTTCAGGGCTGGTGCTGTTCTCCACGACGGCAATATGGATGATCTTCCTGGCGCTTTTCCTGGGCAACATAAGCACGACGGGCACTGAAGCCGGGCCGTTCCAGTCAATTGAAACCGGCGTCATGCCTTCAATGGTCCCGGAGTCGCGGCGGAGCAGGATCTTTGGGGTCTATAACCTGATAGGTTATGGCGCTTCATCTGTCGGAGCGCTTGCGTCTTCGCTGCCGGCATATTTCAGGGAATCGATATTCGCTTTCAGAGGGATATACCTTGCTTACGCGCTTGTGGGGCTGCTGCTCTTCATGGTGTACACCACGCTTAATAACATTGAAGCTTCAAAAAGGGGCACAGGCCTAGGGCACATGACCAGGAACGGCCTGAAAGACATGAAAAAACTTTCTCTGCTTTTTTCGATGGACGCATTTGGAGGGGGGTTCGTGACCCAGTCAATAATGTCGTACTGGTTCTACCTTGCCTACCACGTGTCGCTTAAAGACCTGGGGGCCATATTTATGGTCGTGAACATCATTACGGCGCTGTCAATACTTGGCGCGTCATTTATTGCTGAAAGGATAGGCAACCTGAGGACCATGGTGTTCACCCATCTGACTTCAAGCGTGTTCCTGATAATGATACCGTTTGCGGGGTCGCTTGCTGGCAGCCTCGCGTTTTTATTTCTCAGGCAGAGCACCTCACAGATGGATGTCCCGACTAGGCAGGCTTTTATGGCCCAGATATTTGGGGAAAGCGAAAGGGTTTCTGCAAATGCAGTTACAAACACTTTCAGGAGCATAAGCTCGCTGCCAGGGTCGCCCGTTGTGGGGCTGGCACTATCCTCGGGGCTGCTTTACATACCATACGTCATAGGTGGGGGCACCAAGATGCTGTATGACGCATCAATATTTGCTTCGTACAGGAAGAGAACTCACTAAAGCTTAATATATGCCATGTTAAAAGTGATATTCATGTCATACGGAACACCCGAACTGGTTGATTTTGAAGAGGAAGGCGGCGAGCACTGGATAACCCTGAAGCTCAAGGACGGAGCTGTGATCAAGGTGAAGACGGAAATAGCCGGCGTGCTGAGGATGGGAAATGACCCAAACACGGGCATACCGGTTTACGCCGTGCAGGCCACAAACGTGATAAGGCTTGTAACTGTGCCAAAGGACCTTATGAGGAAAAAGCAGCCTGGCGAAACGTATGGCTGACAGCGCACTGGAAGTCACCAAACTCACGGTAAAATATGCGGAAAGGGTTGCGGTTAACGAGCTAAGCTTCAGCATAAAGAGTGGAGAAATATACGGCCTGCTTGGCCCCAACGGGGCAGGAAAGTCCTCAACAATCAAGTCGGTTCTGGGGCTTGTAAAGTATGCCGGGGGCATTGACATACTTGGGATGGGGCCACCATCTTCCAGGGTGATGAACAGCATCGGCGTTGTCATGGAAACTCCTGCGCTCCTTGAAGCTCTCACGCCGAGGGAATTTTTTGAATTTGCGGGTTCGGTGAGGGGCTCTTTTGACCAGAAAAGGGTTGAAGCGTTAGTTGAAGCGTTTGAGCTCGGGGAATACATGGACATGCCCATAGCTTCGCTTTCTGCGGGCAACAAGCAGAAGGTAGCAGTTGTTTCAGCAATGATGCACAGGCCAAAGCTGTTGCTGCTTGACGAGCCGTTCAATGCCCTGGATGTCAAGTCAGTGAGGATAATGAAGGGGCTGATACAGAAGCATGTGGACGATGGAGGGGCGGTGCTGTTCTCAACTCACATAATGGAGGTTGCAGAGAAGATATGCACCAGGATAGGCATAATAAACGCAGGAAAGATAATGGCTGAGGGCACGCTGCAGGAAATAGAGGAACAGGCCAACGCCGGGAATCTCGAAGACGCTTTCCTGAAAACTATACACGCTGACGAACAGATAAAGTCATTGCTGGAAGGGCTTTAGCAATGTACAGCGTAAGGAAGGTCGCGTCCACAGTTTACAAGGAACTCCTGTTTCAGGGATACACGGCTTCCAGGCTTTCGGGAATGAGGCCTTCAAATTCAAGGTCAGCCATCAGGGCATCAAAGTGGAACAAGGTGATACTCAGCGTAACGTACGGCGGCATACTTGCCGCAATGAGCGTGATCTCGTACATAATAGGCAGGCCTTACTCAAGCTCCCTTGAAGCATTTGTGTGGTCATTTTTTATGGTTACAATTTCATCCCTCAATTTATCATTTGCAACGCAGCAGTCGGGATACATAAAGGACCTTCTGCTTACCTTGTCAGTAAACGAAGGGGACTTTTCAAGGATAGCAACGCTTTCATTCTTCATGACAATGGACTTCCCGGTATACAGCGCAATAGTTGTTACGGCAATAATTTCGCTGCTGTTCGGGGGATTTCCGTATTCATTTATGGGCTCGGTTCAGGGCATAGCCATCGGCATCGCGACATCATCCGTATTTGTGATTGTTGGCAGCAAGGGTTCCAGCAGGCCAAGGTTAAGGTCAATTTTCAGGGTGGTGTCAATATTGCCGCTGATGGTTGTTGTTATGTTCAGCAGCTTCATAATGGAGATCAGCCCTGCCGGCATGAATCATGCCCTTTCGCTTCTGCCTGTGACCAGCACATTCTTTGGCGGGGAAGGAATGATTTATGCCATTGTAACCCTGATCTACACGGCAGCATTTATTGTGCTTGCCCTGCTGTTATTCCTCAGGGCCAGCGGGCTCATCCTATCCACCCAGGAAATCTTTGTAACGTTGCGCAGGAAGGCTTCGCGAAGCTTTAACATCAGGGGGAGCATTGGCGCCCTACTGAGGGTTGACATGGTGCAGTCTTTCAGGTCAAGGATAGCCGGCATCTGGGCGCTGCCGTTCGGCTACCTTATAGCGGCAATTGCTTCAGCATTTTCCAATGGCTCATATATATCAAGCAACACTTTCATGTTCATAGTTTCATACCCGCTCATTCTTGGGATAATGCTTTCCTTTTTGCCTTATGCGTTGTATTTAAGCGAAATCAGGGGCGCAATAGCCTTCAGGATACTGCCAATATCACCCATAAGGAACCTGCTGAGCAAGGAGGTGATAGCAGTGGCAGTATATTATGTTGCTGAAGTGCCCATGATGGCATTGCTTTTATTTTACAGGGCCAGTGCGCTTTCTCTGGTCCCCCTGCTGCTGGGATTTGGCCCGCTTTTTGCTTCCACAGCGTTCATGGCAATCTTCTTTGAAAAGACTGTGAAGGAGGGTGGAGCCCTTTCAACGCTTTACACGATAGTGTACGGAATTGTCACGCTGATAATTGATGCGATACCCCTGGGAGCATTTATAATTATTTATATCCTTATGCACAGCTACATTTACCCTTCACTTGTAATGCTTGTAATTTCGCTGGTAGAAGCTGCAGTAATGATGATATCGCTTTCAAAAAAATAATTTAAACTTTTGCTGCGTCTTCCAGACTTTTCTTCTTAAGTTCTGGCCCTACCAGAATTTCAGCCACAGCTCCAACAAGCATAACTAGTCCTGTTATCACAAACACCGGTAGCAGCCCTGATATCGTGCCCACATAAGCTGCGAGAGCAAATGGCGCTATTATTCCCCCAAGCCTTCCAAATCCAACTGCTGTACCCATTGCTGATCCTCTGGCCTTAGTGGGAAACATTTCGCCTATTTGTGGGTAGAGCACCCCCGCTGCGGCATAAACAAAGAAATACAGCAGTATAAGCAGGACCATGAATGCCGCAAATGGTATTGATTTTACTATCAGTCCTATTATTATTGAAAGCAGACCCCCAACGCCGTATGATAAGGTTATAGCAGGCCTCCTTCCTATTATATCAAGAGCCCATGACATAACAAACACTCCAACAACGCCTGCGCCTGTTATGGCCGCCAACAGAAGAGCAACCTTGGAGCTTGGGAAAAGGAACACCTTAACTAGGATCAGGGATATAACTGAAAATGCGGCATAGTATGGCCAAGTTTCCGTAAAATTCAGGATCCACGCCAGTATTAACCTATTTCTGTAGGTGGTGAAAAGCCTCCTGTAGCCGCCCGCTTCAGAACCCTTGCTGAAATCCAGTTCTATTGGCTTTACAGGTTCAAGTTTGATGCCTTTCTTTTCGGCTCGCTCTTCAACTGTTCTGGCAATTTTGTCAGCTTCCGCAGTTTTTCCCTTTGACAGAAGATACCTTGGAGATTCGGGAAGTCCTATTCTTCCTATATAAATTGCAACCGCGATAACTACACCTACAAGGAAGGCTGTTCCCACTGCTGATGAAACTGGAAGTACTGAAAGCAGAACTGATGCTACCAGTGAAGCTATTACACCACCAAGGTCAAACAGCACCGCATTTCCTGTTCCAGTGAAGAGTCCCCTGATCCTTGCAGGGGTGAATTCCTGAAGAGCTGCAATTGACGCACCAAATTCACCGCCAACTCCAAACCCAGTTACTGCCCTGAGGGTGACCAGACTGTAGTAGTTTAGACCGTGAACTATGAAAAATATTCCAACTAGCACGTCGCCGATCATTATTATTGCCAGGCTTGTCATGAAAAGCAGCTTCCTACCCCTTATATCTGCTAAGTGACCGAGTATCACTGCGCCGAACAGTTCACCTACCAGAAATATCGGCGTCACAGAAAGCGCTTGAATTGTTGTCAGGTGTAGAACCTTTATTATTGCTCCCAGTTGGGTGCCGGCGACACTTACGCTAAATCCTTCAAGAAACAAACCGCTTCCTAATATAAGCAGAATATAGTAGTGCCATGATGTAAGTGGAACCCTGTCAAGTCTTGGCGGAACGTCAGAAACAACTTTTTCAACAGGTTTTTCATCACTCATTTTTATATCAGTAAATTAATATTACTAAAAGAAACTAATAAGTGTTGCTTAAGGCATTTTTTTGGTGCAGAAAGCTTTATAGTTTAAAAAAAACGAGCCAGCTTTGTTGAACGATTACAACAGGTATAGGGACACAAAAGCGGACAGGTTATACAACTTTATCGAGAGTGTGCTGTTCCAGCCTTATTCCGTGTTAAAGCACATATGGAAGCAGTTGATTCTCCTGTTGGCAATGGTTTCATTTGGCGCAGCAATATTTATTTTCTATCAGGCACTGGATCCGCTCACTGCCATAGTAGCGTCAGTGTCCACGATATCCACCATAGGTTTCTATGCCCCTCCTCTCAATGCGATGCCAAACCTTGAGAAAATACTTCTCATAGTGATAATGATTGTAAGCGTGGGGTCTGCCGCATCGATGGTGCAGGGGGTTGTAACCAGCGTGGTGAAAAAAGAACTGTGGACAGAGGACATGGACAGGATGAGAATACAGAGAATGAAGGACCACATTATAATTGTAGGATATACGCACATAGGAAGGTATGTGGCGCAGAGGCTCGTTGAAATGAACTACAGGTTCTGCGTCATCACCAGAGAAAAGGGCAACATAAAGGAATTGCAGGAGCTTAACATGCCGTTCATACTGTCAGACCTGAAGTCCCCCGTTGAAGTTCTTACTCAGGCAAACGTTTCCAGCGCGTCATCGATAGTGCTTGCCCTTGAAGACGATGACACAAACATGCTTTATGCGCTCACTGCCAAGTTCATGAAGAACGGGATAAGGATAATAGCAATTAATAATGACCACAAGCTCATGGAGGGAATGAAAAAGGCAGGCATTGATGTTGTGCTGCCGATCTACTTTATGGTTGGGAGCGTTGCCGCCTATTCCGTGGCTTCCGAAAGCGTTCTCGGTGCAATGCAGGGCGGAGACAGTTTAATTTCCGGCAGGCATATAGTCCAGATTGAAGTCAAAAACGGGTCAAGGCTTGAGGGGATGCAGTTGAAGGATATCCCGGTAGATGTGCTGCTTGTCATAAGGAGCGGTGAGATGCTGAAGTACAATGTGCCAGACTTCAAGGTTGTGGGCGGTGACAGGCTCATATGCCTCACTGACCACGAAAGCATAAAACAGGTCAACCAGATGAACGAAGAACCAAGGGGATCTTAGAGTTGGTACATTATGTCTTACCATTTCATGCAATGCGGCTTTGTAAATTTTTCCTTGACTCCAAGGCATTGTTTCCATCGCAAGTTTCTGCAGCATATTTTTGAATTTTGAGTGCCATTTTTTTGTGAATTATGCGCACGTTTCCACCAAATTTGTCGACAAATGTTGGGTCTTGGGAAAAGCTTTTATTCCTTATTTGTGGGAAAACTTTTATGAATTCGGTTGATGTTCTGCTGATAAATCCCCCGCAGAACGCAGAGCTGAGAACCCTCCTTGAGCTTCATGGTCCTCCTATGGCTTCAATGTACCTTGCTGGCTACGCCAGGGCAAAAGGTTACACACCAAGGATACTGGACCTTGATATGGAGAACATGACAAAGGAGCAGGTTACATCCTATGTAAGTTCGCTGTCTCCCAGAGTTGTGGGCATGACGGCCTTCACGTCTACGGTCAAAGTTGCCTACAGTCTGCTTGCTGAAATAAAAAGGGCATTGCCAAATGCGTTAACTGTAATTGGTGGTCCGCACGTCACGTTCATGCCCGATGAAGCGCTCTCCCAGGAAGGAATCGATGTCGCGGCTATGGGAGAGGGGGAGGCAACGCTTGATGACCTAATTGGCACTTATGAAAGCGGGAAGCCGCTTGACGGCGTAAGGGGGATAGCCTACAAGAGGGACGGCAGCATGAAGCTCAATCAGCCCAGACCGATGATTGAAAATCTGGACGAGGTGCCGTTCCCTGCCAGGGACCTGGTTTCCTATGAGAGGTACAGGTGGAACGGGGTTCTTGAGGCCCCGATAATGACCACCAGAGGATGCACATTCCGTTGCCAGTACTGCTCGTCGTCTGAGATGATGGGGAGGAGGTACAGAACTAGGAGCGTGCAGAACGTTATAGATGAAATCAGGGACGTGCAGGAGAAGTACCATGTAAGGGACATAGAGTTCATAGACGACACGTTTACGCTGAACATGAAGAGGGCTTCCGAGGTTATGAAGTCAATTGTAAAAGAAAAGCTCGACGTAAAGCTGGCCCTTTCCAGCAGGGTGAACACGATAAACGAGGATCTGATGCAGGACCTGAAGAAAGGGGGGACAGCTAATATGTACTTTGGGGTTGAATCCGGCTCCCAGAGGGTGCTTGACCTGATGCAGAAGGGGATAAAGCTGGAACAGGCTGCAAGCGCGGTCAACCTTGCAAAGAAGTACAACGTTGGGGTCTTATGCTCGTACATAGTGGGCTTCCCAGGCGAGACGCCGGAAGAAATGGACCAGACAATCAAGTTCTCGGTCAAGCTCAATTCCGATTATGCCCAGTTCTCCATACTCACGCCGTTCCCCGGCACGCCGATTTACTATGACCTGGACAGAAAGGGCCTGATAGCAACGAAGGACTGGACGCTTTACACCGTGCTTCATCCGCTTATAAAGTACGAGGCATTTGGGTACTCGGCAAACTTGGTGGCGAAAAAGCTGACAGATGCCTACAGGGTTTTCTATCTGAGGCTCGGGTATCTGGCAAAAAGGAGGTACATGCTTCCGCTGATAATGAAGACCATAAGAAGGAGCCTGAGGCTTGCCAGGATGATGGCCAAGGGTTACGGGAAAGCGGTGCAGGCATATTGAGGGGCTCATAATTGGTGTCAAAAATCACCGGTCATTTATACCAGCTTAATTCATCGCCCAGCTATAATCTAAAAAGGTGGTATATTGGCTTTGCCCAGAAATGAGCAGGTTTACGTAAAAAAATATGTGTTCAACCCTTCCGGCAGCAGCTTTTATGTTGTTCTTGGAAGCACCGGCGACCACCTCACTACGGAGCATTTCTGCACCTGCAACGACTTCAACTTCAGGAAGAGGCCCGAGGGCTGCGTGCACATGCAGGCCCTGAGAAGGGCAATACGGGAAAAAAGCTACGAGGTGTACAGCTTTTCAGATGACGAGCTCAGTCAAGTTTTTAAATATGAACTTATAGATGTTGTATTTATGCCCCGGTAGCTCAGCCGGCAGAGCAACAGCTTTGTAAGCTGTGGGTCGCGGGTTCAAGTCCCGCTCGGGGCTCATTACTAAAAGGTACAATGCCCTGCTTTTTGTCCATGCCAGAAATATGCATTGAGCCAATATAACCATTTTTTTTAAAAAATACCTAATTCTTTTCAGCCCTTCTTGCGCCGTCGGCAATGAATATTGCGCCGGCAATTATAGCTATGTATTGAACCAATGAATAGTTCTGAGGGTTGGCCATGCTATGGTACGTGAAGCCCACCGTTGTCACGCCCGACCCGGTTACCGTGCCGCTTGAAGGGGAAGGCACCGCGCCGTCTTGCGAATTGGATATGCTCCACTGCGCCGACCCTGAAAGTCCGCTGACAGCCACCTCTGTTCCGTTCGGAAGGTCATATTGCTGCCCGTTGACCGTCAATATCGCATAGTCTCCCTGCTTAAGCCCCGTCTCCTGCCAGACGTACGAATAGGTGTTCGATGGCGCGCTGATCGAAACCGGGTTTGACGAAACTATCGCCGCCGATGGCAGGGCAAGCGCATCTGTCGCCACGAATGCTATGTAGGTGTTGCCCGCGGTGCCCGTTACTGACATTGAGCTGCCCTGGTTGAAGTAGCCCAACGATGCGGATGTGGTCAAATCCCATATTATCACGTCATAGCCCGTTCCAGTCACGCTTTCGCTCGCAATAGCTGTCAGCGTGTTCCCCGATGCCGAAAGCACCACGCCGATTGCAGGTTGGCTTGAGGTGTACGTGAAAGCTATCACCGATGTTCCGCTTGAGCTGATTGTTCCGTAATCCGGGCTTGGCGTTGCGCCACCCTGCGAGCTTGACATGCTCCACTGGTAGCTGCCGTCGGGAAGATTGTTGATGACCACTTTTGGTGTTGATGCCGAGATTGTGTATGCCTGTCCGTTCACGGTCAGCGTTGCGCCGTCTCCCGATTTCAACCCGGTCTCCTCAAAAGTGTATGAATATGTCATGTATTTCGGGGTATTGGCGGAAAACGTTATGGTATAAGAGCCGCCTGGAGCGAAATTGCCGGCTGCCGGGCTTGCCGCATATTGCGTATCTCCCACCTGGAACCCCGGCACGTAGAAAGCGAGCAGGTTCTGCGTAGATATTGGGTCGTAGGAGAATGTCGCCACTATCGTGTTTGTTGCGGAGCTGAATGTCTGGTACTGCTGCCCGTTGTATATTTCCACAGACCATGCCGTTCCCGCCGGCAGCCCAGTTTCGGTGACGGTCACCGTTGTCTGCGTAAGCCCAAATGTGGTAGCCGCGGCTGGCCCGACTATCCCGCCTATTACAAGAATTATTCCGATTATGATTTCCAGCTTATTCATTACAATATAGATATGTCTGTCAAAAAATCAAGAAAAAAAATCAAATAATCTTAGCTCTTTTCATTGGTTCTTCTTGCACCGTCAGCCATAAGGACGATGCCTATGATTATTCCCGCGTACTGCATCCATGACATGTTGCTTAATGAAAGCCCGCCTATTGAAGTGCCGTACGTGAAGTCTATCGTGGTGTATCCCGATGTTGATGTGCTGCCCTGCGCCGGTGACGGCGTTGCGCCCTGCGCCGATGACGAAACGCTCCACGCCGTCGTTCCTGAAAGGCTGTTCACCGAAACCGCGGTTCCCGGCGAAATGGTGTATTGCTGCCCGTTCACCGTAAGCACCGCCGTGTCTCCTGACTTAAGCCCGCTCTCCTGCCACGTGTATGAATAGTACTGCGATGACGAAGAGCCGGAACCGTAAACAAATTCAATAACCGTGGTTCCCGAACTGCTTACGGTGCCGCCGTACGTGCTTGGAACGCCGCCCATGTCGGACTGCGCCACCGTCCACGACACCGACCCGCTCAATGAATTAAGCGTTACCGATGCCGATGACGGCGTGAGATAGTAGTACTGACCATTCACTATCAATGTTGCGCTGTCTCCCGCTTTCATGTCGATTTCCTGCCACGTGTATGAATAGGATGAACTGCCTGACCCTGACCCAGAACCTGAGCCTGATCCGGAGCCTGAGCTTGGATAAGTATATGCTATTGACACGCTGCCAGACCCGCTGATTGTCCCGCTTGAAGGTGAAGGAACGCCGCCGCCCTGTGAATCTGATATGCTCCATGTCACCGTTCCTGACAGCGAATTGACCTCCACGTCGGGTACGTTTGCGGATATGGAATATGCCTGCCCGTCAACCGTCAGCGTTGCCGAATCGCTGATATGCCATCCCGTCGTCTTGAACGTGTATGAATATGTTGTCGCCGTCGGGCTTGTGGAAAACGCTATGCTGACCGTTCCCTTTACCTCTGCGGACCCGCTTGAAGGCGAAGGATAGTATGTCGCGCCATTTGCCGTGATTGAAGGCGATGTCCATGAATAGTAGTATTCAATTCCGTTAAAGTCAAAGCTTGCCGTTATCGTATTAGTTGACGAAGTGAACTGGTGCCAGCCGCTGCCCTCGTTCACCGAAACAGACCAAAGCGTGCCGGAAGGCAATCCCGTTTCAACGAAGGTTATGTATGTCGGAAGCACTACAAGATTGGTGGCCACCGAAGGCCCAGCTATCGCCCCTATGACCAATATTAGACCTATTGCCAATTCGAAATTGTTCAATTCACCATATAGATAGGTCTGGCTAAAAAACTTAAAACCAAAAAATAAATAAAAAATATAGACTTTGCTTTTATGAATGCTTCTGTGTCTCGTACAGTATTCCGGCTATGACAGCAAAGACCACGCCAAGTGCCGCCAATACTTCTGCCGTGCTGAATACGTACTGTGTTCCTGTCAGGCTTGACGGTATTACCACCGACTGCCCTGCGCCGTTGCCGACTATTGCTCCCTGCACGTTCCATGACCCGCTTTGTGTTGTCAGCCCTATCAACACAGTGCTTGATGAAACGCCCTGTACGTATGGTGTAATGTCATAAGTCACCGAGAACGACCCCGACACTATGTCGGAGTAGTACCCGCCTATGCCGCCGCCGAAGCTCCCCTTTGTGAGTGCCTGCGCGTTAAGCACGTGCCCGTTGACGCTTACCACCAGGTATCTTGCGTATGAATCGGTGCTTGTTGTTCCCGTTACCGTTATGACTACCTGCTGGTCGCCCTGCACGCTTGCGGTGTTGACCGTGTATGACTGCGGTGTCCATCCGGTGTTCTGGAAGGTTGCCCCTCCTGACGGTGTTACGAGAATTGTTGTTCCTGAAGAAGCTGCGTGTGTTGCCACGCCCATGCCCATGCCGAGTACCATCAGTAGTACGAATGCCCCAATGAAAGCTGCTTTTGGTTTAGAAATCTGTGTCATCATTTTTTATCACCCTGATACCTCCGTGCTGTTACTCAATGGCCCTGAAACGCTGTATGTGATGCTGTAAGTTGCCGTGGTGTTGCTGAATGAGTTGATGAAGGTTATGCTGAGTGGCTGGTTTGTTATCGGCAGCATGTATGTTGCGTTGCCGTCAGTGCCTCCCTTTACCAGGGTCAAAGGCAGTGTTGAATATGCTGTTATGTTTGCTGTCGCCGCGCTTGCGCCCAATGATGTTGGCTTTATCACTACGGACAAAGTCTCGTTCATCAGGTAGCCATTGTACGGGGTGATGGTCAATGTTCCCTTTCCTACTGAAGATGTCATTGATGTTGCGCTGAGCACTATCTGGGTCGGCTTGCTCAGCGTGTTAAGCGAGCTTGACTGTGTTGCTATTGGCATGAAAGAACCCGGTACGTATGCCATGTATGCTCCTGCTCCTATAAAGACGATTGCCAGTATTCCCATTATTTGGAATTTTTCCATTGTGTCCTCACCATATAGATATGTCAGTCATTTTTTTATCACCGCTCCCTCCGCACGAACATGTACATCGCCAGCACTATTGCCGCTATGATGACTATGCCTATTGCAAGGTTTGTGTTGCTTACTCCCGGAATTATGCTGTATGTTGTGCTTGCGCTGCCCAGGCTTACCGATAGCTGCGGCGCAGCCCACTGCCATGCGCCAATTGTAGTATATGGATATGTTGTGCTTGCGGTTGACTGCAACTGCTGCCCGAACACGTTTGTCGCCTTTGCCGTTATTGAGACGTAGTATTGCGGCCAATATGTTGCGGTTGAAGCCGTGCTGAATCCCGTTCCCCAAATATCCTGTGCCAGCGTTGTCATGTTATATGCGCTTGAAGTTATCGTCTCGGTGCCTGTCACCTTTGACGTTGGTGACCCAGAAATGCTGTATGGGTAGTTTGCTGCGTTAAATATCGTGTAGCTCTGCCCTGTTCCGTTTCCTTCAAGGTCTGCCGTCACGGTAACAGTGATGTTCTGCGCGCTTGAAGTGCCCTCAAGGTACTGCCCTGTCAATGTCAGCGTAAAGCCGTACTGGACATCGGTGACTGCCGTTGTAGTGCCGGGAGCCACGAATGTAAGCGAATTGCTGTAAGGCTCAAGCTGCCCGTCGGGTTCGACTATGTATATCTGCCCGGTGTTGAGATATTCCCTTATGACCTCGCCGCTTGAAGTTATGTAATCAACGTAAGGCTGCGCCGAAGCCCCCGCCGTTGAGCCTCCGCTGCCAGAACTTGATGTTGTTACGGTGTTGTTCTGGTGAAAGTACGGGATGAAAGGATATGCTGCCACAAATGCCGCCACTACTATTATGCCAATGATTATTACCTCTTTTTTGTCTATTTCCATTTCTTGTCAATATATAGATATACAGATCAAAAAATGGTGCCTTAAACGCGGTTATGCCTCTTCCTCTTCTACCTTGATTATGACAAACGTCAGCACAAATACAGCCGTGCATGCAGCACCGACATATAGCATTATCCCCGGCACCGTGGTCACGAAATAATCATAGAGACCGTGCCCAAGCATGACGGATACAAGCCCCGGCATGAACGTGAACTTGCCGTCCCTGCGCATGGAATACTGCCACACCACGACGGCCTGCCAGATGCCTGCCACCATCGCCATGACCATGCTCGCTATCGAGCCGCCGTATGCCCAGTAATGCGCCAGGCCGAACATGACCCCGCCAATCACCCCGCCAACCATGTACGAAACATCGGCAAAGACCATGATTACAAGCGGGATAAAATACCTGAATATGATTTCCTCTGATGGCCCTACCGCGAATAGATAGAAAAATGCGTTGCTGTTCAGGGTTGAAGCCATGCTGAAGCCCCCGCTGGAGCTGAACATGTATGAAATGAAAACCAATCCCGCCAGCGATGCAGTAAAGCCCCGCACCAGCAAAAGCCCGTAATTGTTCTTCCTCATTAGAACGGCTCCCCTCCTTTTTCCTCCCTGTCATACATGGTAGTCAGGAACGCGGCAAAGGCGACGCTGACCACGTCCATCATGCCGTATATTAGATACACAAAAAGGTCTGCGGTCTGCGCCGCAAAGTAGTCGCCTAGCATGGTGTAAAGGAAGATAATCATCGATATTGCCAGGAACAAAATCGCGTCATACGGAAAACTGACTTCCTCGCCCATGCCATATAGATATGCCGACTAAAATCCGGTCAGTCGTCCTCGTGCCGTAACCGCATTACCACAAAGCCGACACCGATCCAGAGCGTCATCAGCGCGTATATTGCGGTCATGGGCAGCGTGAACACCGGGGTCATGCCTGAAATGCTGAATATGTTTGACCTGAATATGTTGTCCTGCCAATATAAGTCGCTTGAAAGGTTGAGCCATGTCGAATAGCTCATTTGCGACCCGGTTATCGCGTTCAAGCCCAAGGCCGTCAGCTTTATCGCGAAGTCGTACTGCTGGTGGGAACCTGGTGTTGCACCCACGACCGCAGTCGGCATTACGCCATTCGGTGGGTAACTCCTGACCCTTATCCAATATACGTTTACCTGTCCGCCATTTGATTGAATATAAATTTCGCCGTTTGAATTTCCATTACTGTTGGTGGCCGTTCCATAACTTTTGTAATTATACCACGTCGCATAATTTGCGGAACTTGTAGTACACCAAGAATATACGCCCCACAGCTTGTCATCAGCTTTTGGAATATTTGCCGTATATGTACCAGACGAACCAGACCCAGTCATAAAATTAACACCCATTGGAGAATATACATAATACCATCCAGCCCAATAATTGTTGTTCTGCAGCTCATAGCCGATGGAACTAAAAGCTTGGTCGTACGGGTCAAGAAATTGTCCATACACGTCAATTACTTCGGTATTGCTGTTTATTGCCGTTCCGTAATGAAGCGACGCTATATATCCTGAGTCAATTTCCAGTACCTCAAGGCCGTTGTTTGCGGCTACTGTTGCTTCACCAGGAGTACTGGCTGTCCATCCGCTTGGCAGGGTCGTCCCCTTAAAGTTCCAGTAATCGATGAACACGTTCTGGCCGTTGTCATACTCGGCATAAGTCGGGCTCAACTGCGGAGCTTCTCCCCAGTACACGCCGTCAAAATTTGTGGTTGTCGGCTCAAATTTCATGTATATTATTGCTTGGGAATTGGCGGGGATTGAATCAGTCAGCTTGACCCAGATTGTGGCGTTTGTGGCTTCATTCGGTGTTGTGCTGCCCGTATAATTTTCCAGCCAGGCGTAAAGTTCATCGCCTGACGAATTGTAAAACCGCAGGTTTCCGAGGTTCGATGCTTCAAGCGAGGTGTACAACGAAGGGTTGATTGAAATCATCTGCTGGAACGGATTTGGCGTTGCCGAGCTTTGCGCGTTGCTGATGGTTATCGGTATTTCAACCGTTGAACTCTGGTTGAGCGGGGACAGGGAATAGCTTGGGCTTGTCCACGATGACACAGAGAACGGTATGCTTTCATCTGTCCAGTTTTGTTCGCCGTCAAGAACCCACGATGTGCTGTTATATGGCTTGCTGTACAACTGCGCCAGCACGTTTATGGTGTTGTCAACCGCGCCTGAGTTTGCTTTCACGTACTGTCCTGAGGCGCTTATGCCGTCAAGGGTCAGGCTGAATGATGAAATGGTAGTTCCGCCGGAGCTTGGAGGGGCCGTGTACCATGAATAAGCGAGGTATGAAAGCAGGCCGCCGTCGGTAATCGGCTTGGCGATTGTCTGCGAATATGGCGTATATCCGTTCAGGTTCAGGGTGACTTTCTTTACGCCTATGCTGTATGTCGCGCCGTTGCTTTCATAAGGCACTTCCGCCATGCTCCCGATTACCACTATTGAAATGACTAAGCCGACCATGAGGGCGAAAGCTACTGAGCTTTTCACTGGGGATCACCCTGACGACGAACTCGGGTTGACCGTTACGGTTGTTTCAGATGATGTCCTCTGCGACCATCCGGAACCCAGGATGCCGTTTGTCCAGTACTCGAAAACTATCACGGTAAGAGTGTATGTTCCAACGGGCACGTTCTTTATGATATACTGCACGTTCCAGTTGCTTGAAAGCGTGAAATACACCGTTCCCGATGCCTGTGTTTCCCCGTCGGCCACGAGCGTGTATTCTATTTTAGCCTTTGACGTGTCCGCCGTGCTGAGCTGCTGCCCTCCCGATGTTGTTATCACCGAATAAAGCACGTTGTGGTAATCCGTGATTGATGGCGTTATCTGAGTTATTGAAACAGTTGCGGTCTCAAAGGGGATGTTCAGGTATCCGTTCCATGTGCCGTCAACCGACACGATTACGTTTGCCACCTGCGTGCCCGTGCCTGGCGGCGCGGGTATCTCTCCCGTTCCAAGCACGGCTACCATCGCTACAAGAAATATTGCTATCGCGCCAACCCCAACGATTTTGCTGTCCATGACATATAGATATGAACGCAAAATTTTGGTGGGGCTATCTATATTGTAATGACAGAAATAAGTTGGGTAAAATGGCCATACAGAAGGCCTGGCAAATACAAATACGATATTCTCGCGCAAAGAAAGTATTATAGTAAAATAGAACATCATCCCGCGGCAAACAGGCATGCGGCGGAAAGGATTGCGCACAGCTTGGCCCGAGAAGGCTATTTCAAGGTTGCCGTCTTTGAGGCGGTGTAATGCAATGAACGCAAAAAACCCTCTTATGCTGGGAATAATACTTGTCATGGCTGGGATTGTCCTTACTTTTGTTTACCCGATGTCAAACAGTTATGATATAGGGCAGGTCATTTCGGGCATATCAACCACATGCTCGCTGACGGGCATAGGCTCGATAATAGTAGCCATTTACATTCATTATGGCAGAAAATAAATTATTTTTGCCTAAAAAATGAAATAGACGATTATTTTTTATTTTATGCTGCAAGCAGCGCGGCTAATTCAGCTACTTGCGTGGCAAGCTTTACGTAATTCTGCACGTCCTGTCTTGCCTGCTCCCTTGACACCTTGTCGGGGTCGTACTGGTATTTCTCTATCTGCCCGTTGTTGTTGACCTCTATCACATGGCCTTCCGTGTCCATTGTGTTGCCGGCAGGCTTTATCCCGTTTTGCTGCAAAGTCTGCTGCGCTGACGCAAGCTGCGGCTGCAATGACGCAAGGATGCCCTCAAGCCTGCCCTTATTGACTTCGTCTATATGCCTTATCGCCCTGCGCCTGCCTTTCTCGTCCGTGTAGAATATTGTGTCATGTTGCCCTTTCAGCCAGTTCTTTGCCGCTTTCTTTGCCTTGGTCAATCAAACTCACCCGTGTCCATGAACTTTGCCGCGATGTAGTATATTATCGCCGTTATTCCAGCGCCTATCAGGAACCCAAAGACAACCACCAGAAGCAAGGGAAGGCCGAGCAGGACAGCAGTGACAATTGCGCCTATGGGGTTGCCCACCAGGTCAAAAGTCGCGCTCAGGGCAAATATCGCGCCCGCAAAGAACGACGCGTAGCCTATTCGCAGCTTAAAGTAAGGCCCAAGTATCCCAAACAGCACCGGCACCAGCCAGATTACCCAACCAAAGCTCATGATATATAGATGGGCAGCCGGAATTTTTGTGCCGGGGTACAGACGTTATAAGTGCCACAAGTGGCACAAGTGGAACAGGGTTATCTATATATTATGGCTAACTATCGTTTGCGCGGATGGTACGACAATGTCAATGTCAAAAAGCCAGCTTCTGGCCTCATTTCATATAACAGCTACAAAAAGGGACTATATATGGTTCATGAAGTTCAAATATGGCAGGCACAATATAGCAAGAAGTAATCTTTCCAGGCTGTTCAGGCGCGCATTGAAAAACTTAAGCAGGCTGTTTTCAGAATAATGGTTTCATGTCGCCAAGGATGGCCCTTACCTTCTTGCCGTCCTTTGCAAGCTCTGCTTCCTTCTTCCTTATTTTTGGCCCGCCGTAAATAAAATGGTCCGGGAAATAATGCATCAGGACCACCTTCTGCGTCAGCCCGTCAATCCCGCTTTTCTTTAATATATACTCCATGCTGTCTATCCTTTCGAGCTGAGGTTCTTTATACGTTGATTCCATATTATATAGATCAAACAAAACTGGATCCAACTTGTTCAGTCCCTTTCCCCGTAGCTGTCATGCCTGTGCTCGCCGCGCCAATGAGACCATTCAAGCAGTTTCAATATGGCGTGCTGCAATAAAGCCAGCACAAAGAATATGATTGCCGCAAATATGAGCAACCCATACTGCAATATCCCGGCCGCCATGCCCATTATCTGATTAGTAACAAATGACGGGATCACTGGCGGTATCAAAAGCTGAAGGAAACCAATGGGGGCCGCATAGGCGGCCATTGCGCCAAGCAAGCTGGAAAAAATCATGTATATGCGCGCCCAGAAAGAGCCCATCACAAAGAACACCAATGCCGGCAGCGCGGCATAGAACACAATAAGAAAATACGGGATTTGCGAAAGGTCAATGGGCAGCGTTGTCATCAGTATTCACTTGGCAGCATGAATACGCCGTTGCTATAATACAGTTTCACATCTCTTTTTGCGTCTGTGAATGGTATTTTTTCTTTGTACAGCACATGCTTGTTTCCATCCTCATAAATCATGATGCCGGTATTATCCTTATTGACCTTCAACTTTACCACCACAAAATCCTGCCCCTTGACCTTTGGGTTCATGGAGATTATAAAATCTGCATCCCTCACCATCCATCCGTACCCATTTTGCGAAATATATTTCACGCCTTCAGTGATGCGATGCTTAGGGCCAGGACGATAATATTTATCGCTACCCGTAAAGTATTCAAGTTTTGACAGCATTAGGTCTGGTTCCAGGCTGTGTTTTTTCTCGATAGGCCTTGCCCTTCCTTCCTTGTCAGTATAAAATTTCGTTGCCATGCTATATAGATATGTCAAGCTTTGTCATTGCTTTCCACGGCATCCCTGATCTTCTTTACCACCGCGACCCTGTCCGCAAGCGGCATGACGTTTATCCGTTCAACGTCGGAAAGCATTTCTCTGTACTCTTCAGGCTTGAGCTTTCCCTCGGTTGAAAGCCTGTCAATATCCATCATCATGTCGGCCTTGTCCTGCTCGGTGAAAGTGAAATGCCTATCCGCTTCCATGTATTCCTGCGTTGAAAGGGAATCAACCGCATGCTTGATCTCGCCGTCAATGGGTCTTTTCCTGCCTTTGTCATCTGTGTAAAATTTCATTCAGTGTCTCCTCATGAACCTGGCCGCGTACATCTTTTCCAGTTTTAGCTTAGACATCTCAACGTAGCTCTCCGATGCCCCCTTTGCGCGCAGGGCTTCCGTTCTGGGTATTATGAGGTTCTCCATTTCGACTAGCCTGTCCATCGCCGTTTTGTATGAAATTTTGCCTGACCTGTAATCGCGGATTATGCCGTCGCATATTTTCTTGACCTGCGCCTCGGAATGCAGATGCTCGTTCTCTCCCAAATACACATGCCTGTCCATGCTATATAGAATGACCCGCCAAAATCATTCCGATTCATAGTAATAACGCATCAGTGTTTCTGGAGTGTCCCCAGTCCAATTGCTGAGTATGTCAACCGGCGCATTATTATGTATAGCTCTTATGACGAAATGATGACGGAGCGAATGGGGAGTTATTCCTCCTCCCCTCCCTGGCTTCAGCCCGGCATTTATGCACGCAATCTTGAATGCTTTAGACATTGCCCTGTCGGAATGATGAATTATCCACGTGTTCATCGTGTCTTTAGTTATGTTTTTCAGCCTAAACAGTGTTCTCAGCTGGTCATATAAATAAAGCAAGTCGTCTCTCGACATGACACTTACTGTTTCGCCCTTTGGCGTTTTGTACTCCACCAGCTCTTTCAGCTTGATAATCCTTTCCCCTTTTGGCCCCTTTGCGCCGCGTATGCCATCCCGAAAGACTATGTGTATTGACGGTTTCTCCGGCTCCGGGCTGTTAGGGTTCCCTTTTATGTCATTCCAGGTTATGCCGTTTGCTTCCTTCAGCCTGAGGCCGAGCTTGTCCATCAGAAAGACGTAAAGTTTTAGCTCAGGATTCTTTATTTGAGACATTATTTTTGCTATATCTTCATCCGTAAGCCTGTCCTTGACCTTGTTTGTTTTGTGCAGGGACCCGACGGGCTCGTCCGGCCGCCTGGGTATGGCTATATATTTCATTTTAATTTCGCCCAGTTCAGCCATTCCCCTGTACCAATTTATTAGTTGCAAAATCTTGCCAAGGTAATCAACTATCGTAGACCCTTTATGTCCAGCCAGACGCTCCTGGACCATGTCGTTCACCGCCTGCCTGTCCATCTCTTCTATTGCCTTGCCGTGCTCGCAGAGATATGGCCACAGATAATTAGCGTAGCATGTCCCAAGGACTTTTGTGCTGTTTCCGGTCCTGTCCCCCACGCTTGTAAGATATGTATATATTTTCGTCCAGTTCTTTTTTGCCAGTTCCTTGTCAACGTTGTGCACTTCATTATATTCATTTATCCGCTTTTCAATCCACGCCAATGCTTTTGGCCTGCTATATGACCCCATGCCATATAGATAGTGCCGTTCGATTACCTGCTTTTTATGTAATTACGCGCATGCGAATAATCGCAACAAGTGCGATTATGTTATTTTTGCATGAAATAATTATAGACATGTATAATTGCACCAAAAATTGCCGGTAATACCCTTATATGCCTGTTTCCACTTCTTAGTATCTTATTGACTAGCGCGGGCGGCGGCGGCAGGTGCGTAAATTGTGCGATTATGTTGTAGATAATCGCACTTTTTTTAAAACACCCCGAGGATTTTTTTAAATTCAATCTATATTGCATGAAAGGGGATGATTGCGAACGGTTCAGGAGGGCGTTTGTGATAACTGCGCTTATAATAATGTTCATTGCGGCGTTCTATCTGGCGCATCTATAATGTATGAAGGTAATACCGAGGCTTAAGCTGAAGGTGGACACTTCATATTATCACGGAAGGGGCATTTATAACAACATAGACGGCGGGGTTTACCCGGAGCCGTGCTGCCTTGCCGACATGGAACACATGGTCTATCTTGCGCGCATATCTCTGGAAAGGAAACTCCGAGACCTAAGGCTCAGGATCCCCGAATTGATGAAGGTGTTTGTGCTTAGGGAGGACCTGGCGCAGCACAACAAGCTGACCGTCCTTTACGAAGAAATAGGCATCAAGCCGCTTAACGGGGTTCCGACCGGGGAAGGGATGATCGCTTATATCACCAATCCCCAGAACCCGACAGACTGTTCCAGGCGGGTAATGAATGACTGGAAACTCAGAAAATTCCTGGAGACAAAGGACGTTACTTACCTGGGCGTGCCTCCGCCTTTGGATGTCAACAACCTGTTCCCAAAGGAAATTAAGTGGAACCCGGACGACATGGCATAGCTTGCTCCACCATGACAGTCATATTAGCCCCTGTTAGACCTAGGTATTTTGACAAAAAAGGGGTAGCCGCCAAGCCAACTTGATTGATAGGTGAGTACCGGCTTTGGCAGCCCCATAATATAGATTGTCCTGTCTATCGGTTCCTAAAACAGGTTCGGAAATACCATCCAGGTTATGCCGATGCAAAGCGCGCTGCTGACGGCAATGTCGATTACCAAGTGGTGGTTGGTGGTTTTCCCGTTTTCGCCAAAATCAATCACCTTCCCGTACAGCACAAACAATGGCAGGATCAGGATAAAACGGAACAGCGTCGGCATGAACTGGGCGAGTGCCTGGACCCATACGGTTTCCGGGATCGCCGACAGCAACTGCATGACCAGATATGAGACAAAGTACGCGCCAAGCGCGATCATGTAAAATGCGATAAAATCCCTGGCTTCCATGTTATTTCACCGCGCCGGCTTAAAGACAACCCATGCTATTGCAAATATCAACGCCATGAATGACACGATTGTGGAATTTTCCAGGCAAGTGAACTGTTCACTTGACATACTTGACCATCCTCTGCACCGACACGGGGAGATAACGCTTTACCCATTTCCTTGCTGACGGCTCGTCCCTGGCCTCATATAGAATATGATTTCCGATAACGACTCTTACCTTGCTCATAACATATAGATAGATATACAGATTATTTTCTAAAAATATAGCGAATAAAAAATACGGAGCTTAGATGGTTTACCCGATCAAATTATCAAAGTCGCTTGATGCGGTTGAGTCGGTGTCATTTTCCGTTTTGTCTTGGTCGCCTTTATTCTTGTCAGCCCTGTTTTTGGTGTTGAGTTTCTTTCGTGATTTCATCTCCTTCTCAGGAAGGAAAGCGTCAAATGTCGGCAGCGGCCTGCCCTCGGTGCCTATGTCGTTGAACAGTGTTGGCACCTGGTTCCAGCTTTCAAAGGAAAGCTTGGCTTCATTAAATTGGTCCCATGCGGTCATTGTCGGCATCTCCGATCCGGTGGGCGGGAACACGGAGCGCACCACGTTTATTTGCGCATTCATAAGGTTGGCCCAGATGAACCAGTGGTAGGGGTCTGCCCTTATCTGGCTTTGCTCGAACATCATTTCCACCGCCTGCCGGTCTCTAGATCCCTTTGGGACCCTGTCAAGTATTACCTGCATGTCCTTTTCCTCTCCCACGTCCGCCGCGAAGATATGAGAAACCTGCGTCCTTACGCCTGGGGCGATCATCCTGGGCCTCTGCGTCGCCACATACAGGGCCACGCCAAGCCCCCTTGCCGTCATCATCAGGTTGGTTGAGCTCTCGGCTGCCATGCCCAGCGCGGGCGCGTTTGAATATGATGGCATGCTTGACGCGCCCTGGTAAGCTTCATCAATGCTGACAATCGTGGGCACGCGTTTGTCCTTTATCCTCCACAGCCTGAGGCTTTCCGCCATCGACCTGTACGCCCTCGCGGTGCTGCGCAGGTCGGAAAAGCGGAGGGCAAGCATCTTCCCAGGGGCCGCTATCCGCTCCCATGGCAGGTGAAAGGCGTAGAGGTTTTCTACATAGAGCAGCCTGTCGGCCTTCGTCGGCTTGCCAGGGACCATGTCAAGGTCTGATTTTCTTTCAACCACCATGAGGCTTATTACGTTTTCAATCCCTATGCCAACCGGCTCTATGCCCTGCATTTTCACCGTCGGATACGCCGGATGCCTCTGGCTCAGCGGCAGCGCCATCAATTGCCCCGACATGGAGTCCCTGATGTCTATCTCAAGCCTTACGGCAAAGTTGCCGTGGACAAGGGAGTAATAGGTCAGGGAATTGAGCATGGTGGTCTTGCCAGAGCCGGTGCTTGAATAGACAGCGCCAAGCAAGGCCCTTCCTTCTGTTGCGGTGTGCGGGAATTCTGGCCTGTAAAGCGCGATGGTTCCTGATGCCTGAGGGTTTCCCGTCTGCCACGCGTTGCGGTCAACTATGTAGAACGGGAAATACTGTTTCATCAGCGGGAACGAATACCTTACAGTCCTTTCGCCTGAATAGGTTTCAAGGTCCTTTATGGCAGGGTCAAGTATGTTCCGCGCCCTGGCCTCCGTTTCGTTAAAATTGGTGAGGTATGTCAGGTGCTCGTTCGTATATGGCGCCTGCATCCACGTATAGCCCTTCCGCGCAAGATTGCCAAAAAGCTCAACGCCAAGCGCGAGCCTGTACATCTCTCTAGCTTCGTCGTGGGCCTTTCCCGTCAGGATCGAGATAAGGTACATCATTGTAGCCTTGAACACGAAAGGCGATTCGCCTTCAGGTATGGTGGTCACGCCGGAAAGCGAGACAAGGACGGGCTGCAATACCTGCCCCGTCATCAGTTGTATAACCGAAATGCCGTAAGCGTCCTCAATCTTGCGCGCAGCTTCATACAGGAACTCGAAAAGGTCGACGTTCGCATTTCTCTTTTCGTTTGCAAGCATTATGAGCACGTCGTCATGCATCATGTATCTCATGTTGCCGACTATTTCAACCCCGAGCTTTTTCAGGTTTGACAGGGCTATGCCCTTGGGAACCGAGCCGTCGCATTGGTGCTTGATTTGCTGGTACCTGGTGAACGAAATATACGGGTCTGCAAGCTCGAGGGCCCCGGCAAGAGCGGAAGAGCTGGCGAACGCCTGCTCAACCTTCCCTTCAGTTACCTGGGCGATGATCCTTTCAAGCCCGTAAACGCTTTCAATGCCGATGGTCATTTCTTATCGCCTGTTTCCGCGTGCGCCCCCTGCGCAAGCATGGACCTTGTAAGCGACTCCCTGACCTGCATGTACATGTCTATTTCATTCTCGTAGCTCGCCCTCACGTAGTTCAGGATGTTTACGAAAATATGCGAAGCCGCATTCCTCCAGTGAAGCAAAATCAGGGCCTTTCTCGCTTCTGTATTCTGGAACTTGAGCAGGTTCAGGTACGATTCGTACTGCCTGCGCAACCTGAGTATTTCGCTTTCCATGTCGATGGTGTTGGTTGACGGCGACATGTGTTCATATTGCTCCGCGGGCTTCTTTGTGCCGAATACTGAACTGAGCTTTTCCCTCCATCCTCCCTGGGATTGCTGCTGTTGCGGCTGCTGTTCAGCCATGGCGGACTTGAGCTGTGTGTCTATTCGCATTTGCAGCTTGACGTACCTGTGAAGGACTTCATGTGCCTCGTTGATTTTTGATACGAATACGTCAGGCTCCTCGAATATGTCCTTTTTTGGGTCCGTCTTTCCCGTCAGGTAGTCGAGCGCGTCCTTGACGGCCTTCTGGCTTTCCTCCATTTCCTTTTTTAGCAGGTTCATGTCCTCCCTGATATATTCAAGAAAATCGGTTGCTTCTGATGCCCTGTAATCGCTCATTGCGCTCACCTGTTGCTGAACGCCAAGTACAGCACGCCGAAGGTAAGCGCGCCTATCATCGAGGCACTGACGGGGTCAAGGCCCTTCACGTATTTTGGTAAAAGGTCTCCGAATATCAGTGTGCCGAACACAGATGCAAGAAGCAACGCGATGGGGCTGTTCCTTTGCCCGAAGCCCAGCGGCTTCTTTTCGTCCTCTGTCGGCTCGTAGAGATTCTTTGCAGCCGCGCCGCTCCTTGCTTCATCCCTTTCTATCGTCAGCTCCGCTATCTTCTTGTCCTTTTCGGCGTTTGCTTTCTCGTACGCCTTTGCCCTTTTCTCGAATTCCTTTACCTTTGCGTGTATCGTGATTGCGGTCCTTATTGCCGAGCCAAGCAGGCCCACATTCTCAACGAACTCTTCATCGATTTTGTGCTGAATGTCAGTCACATTCCCAGGGTTCACCAATGGCACAAAGACCCTCACATTGACCTTACCATAGCCGCTCATCTTGATTGAGTGGGGAAGATGCATCTGCACGCCAAAAATCGCCCTCCTCCTGACATAGCCATAGGGCAGCGAAAATGAAGTATAGTAGCTTGAGAACGCCCATTCATCTACCGGCGTGTCCGCAAGCCATATCCATATGTACCTTGAGAAATCCCGGCGCGTTCCGTAAACCTGGAAATGCTTTCGCAGGTCGGCCGCGGCAAGCTTGCTTATCTGCTCAATCGTTTTCTGTATTTCGCCTTTTTTTGCTTCGCTTTTCTCTGATACAAGCTGCGTGTTCAGGTCGGAAAGGATTAGCTCTTTCAGCCTGCCAAGGCTTGTGTCGTTGACAAGGTCGGATATGTCCACAAAAAGGCCGTCGAAACGCCTGTACATCCCTCCCTGCAAGCCATAGAACACCAGGTTGTCAATGACCTTGCCGGGCCAGCCTGGCTTTATGTTGCTCCATATCCAGAATATAAAGACTATGAAGCCGATGAAAGCTATCGCCGCCGGCACTGTGTAGCTGTGTATAAAGAACGTCAGCTTCCCCGTCACAAAGGCGTAAGCGAAAGCCGCAACTATCAAGAATAATACGTATGGGGAATAACGCTGGTAATCGAAATTCATTGTTTCTTCGCCTCATCAATGATTATTTCGTCGGCTTT